>MNYZ01000111.1 GCA_001873365.1 Oscillatoriales cyanobacterium CG2_30_40_61
TTTAGAGAATTTTTATCAGAAATAAATGGTGATAAAGAACCTGATGATTTTTTAATTACTTGTATTTTATTTGCTCCTAATGCTCCGCAACAAAATCCGGTTGAAGATATTTGGTTACAAGCGAAAAACTTTTTGAGGAAGTATTGGTATTTATGCAGGTCGTTTAAGATTATCAAATTTTTGTTCGAGTTTTTTACTAAGGAACATAAATTTGATTTTCCCAAAATTCATCAGTATACTTATATATAGAAAATCATTTAGGATTGCTATAGACGATATATCTTTAGGTATTAGAGCCGAATATATAGAGGTTTTGATTAGTAGAAAAATTTAAAAAATCAATGGAAACTTGGGAATATTATTTAGAACAAGCAAACTATTACTATAAGGATGAACACTGGAAAGAAGCGATCGCAGCCTACCAAAAAGCCCTCGAACTCAACCCTAACCTCCCAGGAATTCATCAAAAAATAGGGGATATCCTGCAACAGCAAGCAAATGCAGAACGCTCCCACCTTCTTAACCTTTATCAACAGAAAATTCAGCAAAATCCTGATGATTTACAAACCTATTATCAAGCTTTAGAACTGTCTCCTAATGATGCCGATCTTTACCTAGGTTTAGCCAAAGCTCTGACTAAAAAAGGACGCTTTGATCAAGCTCAAATTGCCTATCAAAAAGTTCTGCGACTGCAACCAGATCATCCTGAATTACAAAGTTTTTACTCTATTCAAAATAAGGATATTCAACCCAACTTAATATCACTCACAAAATCCTCCCTCCAACTTGACCAAGCAAAACAAGCAGTTGACACCCTCAACCAAATTACCCTCGATAGCTTTCTCAATACTGGCTCTCAACTCCATTTCCCCACAGTTGAACATCCTGAAATTAGTATTATTATTATTCTCTATAATCGAGCCGAACTCACTTTAAGCTGTTTATCTTCTATTCTCATAAATCCTTTTAAATCTTTGGAATTAATATTAGTCGATAATAATTCTACTGATGACACTCGCCAACTTTTAAAACAGATTAATGGTGCAAAAATTATCCTGAATCAGCAAAATATTCATTATCTTCTTGCCTGTAACCAAGCCAGCAGAAATGCTCAAGGAAATTATCTGCTATTTTTAAATAATGATACTCAAATTTTAGGAGATAGTATTTCTTCGGCTTTTAATACAATTAAATCCTCTGAAGATATTGGTGCAGTCGGTGGAAAACTGATCCTTCCTGATGGAACTTTGCAAGAAGCAGGGAGTATTATTTGGCAAGATGGGACTTGTTTAGGATATGGACGGGGAGACTCACCTAATGCACCTCAATATCTATTTAAACGTGCGGTTGATTATTGTTCTGCGGCTTTTCTGTTAACCCGACGGGATTTATTTTTACAATTAGGTGGGTTTGATCAAGATTATCAACCCGCTTATTATGAAGAAACTGATTATTGTATTCGACTACAAAAAATCGGCAAAAAAATTATTTATGATCCTAATGTTAATATTCTCCATTATGAGTTTGCAAGTTCTAGTAATACGGGTTCAAGTGATCATGCGATCGCTTTAATGGAAAAAAATCAACAACTTTTAAAACAAAAACACAAAGACTGGTTTAAATCTCAATATCCCTGCGATCTCAAAAACCTAATATTTGCTCGAACTCAAGCCAGAGAAAAACAAAAACGTTTATTATATATTGATGATAGAATCCCTCATCCTTGGGTCGGTTCCGGCTATACTCGCAGTCATTCTATTCTGTCTCATCTTGTTAAATTAGGCTATGCTATTACCCTTTATCCTGGGGATCTCCGTTATCTCGAAGATTGGTCAATGATTTATGCTGATATTCCCCAAACTGTCGAAGTGATGCGAGGATATGGGTTAGTAATGTTAGAAGATTTTCTCAGAGAACGCCAAGGATATTATGATCTGGTTTTTGTTAGTCGTCCCCATAATATTAAACATTTAAACTCCATTTTAGTTAAAGAAAATTTTCTAAATTCAGCAAAAATTATTTATGATGCAGAAGCAATTTTTAGCATCCGAGATTATGAATATAAACGTTTAAATAAAATTGATTTTACTGAAGAAGAACGTCAAAAAGCTATTACAGAGGAAATTAAACTTGCTAAAAATAGCCATCATATTATTACCGTTTCTCCCCAAGAAAAACAACAATTTATTCAACAGGGCTACACAAACCTTAGCATTTTAGGTCATACTTTTTCGCTTTATCCCACACCTAAACCCTTTACAGAACGGCAAAATTTAATATTTGTGGGTTCAATTTATGAACTATAATCTCCTAATGCTGATTCAGTATTGTGGCTAACCCAGGAAATATTTCCCCTGATTCAAAATCAACTTGATCAGACAATTGAACTTCACGGCAACATCATAGATAGAATCTAATTCTGGAATAATCTTGTTTTTTAAGGTAGTCGTTAACCCATGACTTAAATCATCTCGAAAAGCAATAATTTCTGCTTGCCAATGCCGATGATTTTGCTCATACTCTTGCTCCCAGTATTCCAACAAAAGCAAATGAATAATAATCTGCCTTGAAAGACTTCTGACTTTGTTAAATTCACTTCTTCCCAAACCTTCTAACTCCTCAATTAAACTGTCTATATCTAAACTTTCAAACTCTTTTATTTTTAATAATTGAATAGTTTCTTGCAACCATAAGTAATCGTCGCTTTGATACAATTCTTGAAGTTTGTTTTTAGTTGAATTTGTCATATTTTTTATTATTACTATAAATTGTTACTAATTATTTGCGATCGCACCCCTTGATTCCTTTATATTAATCTATAATAGAGAGAACATTCATCTGTTCGACTAGATAAAATCAGTGTAACATCCTAGGATGAATATTCTGCGGCCCAGGCTAAGATTGAGGGTATTGTATTGCGGTTGAGCATTGGTTTGTTAATATATCCATTTTTGTAGGAGATCAAACATGATTGCTGTTACTTCAGTTAGACCCCAAATCACCCTAGAGGAGTTTTTAGAATATCCTGAAACCAAACCCTATAGTGAATATATTAACGGAAAAATAGAACAAAAACCCACGCCTCAAGGACAACATAGTGTTTTACAAGGTCGTTTAGTTACAGCTATTAACCAAGTGGGATTACCTAAAAAATTAGCCCATGCTTTTCCTGAGTTACGATGTACTTTTGCAGGTGGTTCTCTTGTGCTCGATATCAGTGTTTTTACTTGGGATCGGATTCCCAAAACTGAACAAGGAAAAATTGCCAATCGTTTTGAAGTTCATCCCGATTGGGTAATTGAGATTCTATCTCCTGAACAATCTGCAAATAAAGTGATCAGAAAAATTATATTTTGTCTCAACCAAGGAACACAGTTGGGATGGTTAATTGATCCCGAAGATGAATCCGTAATTATATTTCAGCCTAATTTATTTCCAGAAGTTAAAATAGATGAAGAAATTTTACCTGTTTTAGATCATCTTAAAGACCTACAATTGTCAGTAAAAGAAATGTTTACTTGGTTAAGCTGTTAAAACTTATTATCTTGTGGAATCATCGAGGCAGAGCCTCAAACAAGCATTCCCCGATAGACACGGGGAACGGGGTTTAGGAACCGATCGCATCTCTTAAAGCATTTTGGGTCATGGCGGCGATCGCTTGATCCGTAGCTTTAGGAAGGTGATAATATTTCCCTCCGGCGGTTTTTGCTAACTCCTTAGCAAACCCCGTAGAAATGAATTTACTTTCAGTATCAATCACTAACAATTGAATTCCTAACCCGCGAATTTTTCCCGCAATTTCTAATAGCTCTTTCTTAATATCCGGCTTTTCTCCTTCAATTTGGGGTTCTCCCAAAGACCGAGATAAAGAAATATTCCCCCGTCCGTCGGTAATAGCCACAATCACCACCTGACCAATATCCCCCGACTGTTTAGCATTTACCCCGACTCTCACCGCCTGAGTTAACCCATGGGCTAAGGGCGACCCACCCCCACAGGGTAAGCGTTCTAGGCGTTTTCGCGCCGCCGCAATCGAACGAGTCGGCGGTAACAACACCTCCGCCTGTTCCCCTCGGAAGGGAATCAGCGACACCTGATCCCGACTTTGGTAGGCTTCGGTTAACAGTTGTAATACCGCCCCTTTTGCCGACTGCATTCGGTTCAGGGCCATGGAACCCGACGCATCTACCACAAATACTACTAAGGCCCCAGATTTGCGGGCCAACCGTTTCGCCCGAATATCCCCCTGTTCCACAATCACTTTCCGCCCCGGTTCCCGCAAACGCCGGGCTTGTTGATAGGGGGCTGCGGCCCGTAACGTGGCATCAACGGCAATTCTTTGGACTTTCCCCCTAGGTAAAACGGGCTTTATGTACCGCCCCCTGTCATCGGAAAAAATCACGCTACGGCTGCCAGATTTCCCTTGACGGTTCGCCATTTGGGTAAAATACAAGACGCTATCATCAAGAATCACCCCTTCCGGGTCGAAAATAAATTCTTCGGGGATAGTGGCTTCTTCTTCTTCGGGCTGGTCTTCCTCGTCTTCCTCGTCCTCGTCTTCTTCCTCCTGCTGATCTTCGGGGGACTGATCTTGAGGGGGTGGGGGTGGCGGCGGTTGTTGGGGTTGTTCTTCCGGGGGTGGGACAATTTTGGCCCGGGGAACAATCACCAATTCCACCGCCCGACGTAAATCATCGGCGTTGACAGTGGTACGTCCTTCTAAGGCGGCGGAGGCTTTAGCTACTCGCACGGCAAATAATTCCGCCCGATGACCCATGACACCGCCGCGCAAGGCTTCTTGAACTAAATATAAGATTTGATCAGGAGTAATAATCACATCTTTTAACCATTCCCGGGCTAAAATAATCTGGGTTTTCAGATCATCTAATTCTTGATTATATTGTGTTAGAAAAGCCTGGGGTGATTTCGCATAATCCATGACTTGATCTACTGCTTGCACCCGTTCATCTAAACTGAGAACACCATCGGCGGATAGGGCGATCGCAATTCTATCTAATAAATGATCCCGTAATGACCCTTCTTCTGGGTTAAATGTGGCGATAAATAAGGGTTTACAGGGATGCTCAAAACTAATCCCTTCCCGTTCAATTAAATTCCGGCCTTCCGTCAAAACTGTTAATAATAAATTAGCAATATTATCATCTAATAAATTAATTTCATCCACATATAAAACCCCTCGGTTTGCTGTGGCTAAAAGTCCGGGTTGAAATACCGTTTGACCCTGTTTAACCGATTGTTCTAAATCCACCGAACCCACTAATCTATCTTCGGTGATCCCTAACGGAATTTGCACAAAGGCCGTGGGGACAATTTCCGTCGGTTGCGTTTGATCAACGGGTTCAGCGTTGGCGATCGCGCCTTTGACCACTTCTATCGGGGGTAACAAAGCGTGTAATGCCCGCGCCATCACGGATTTGGCCGTCCCCCTTCTACCCGCAATCACCACACCCCCCAAACCCGGGTCAACCGCCGCCAGCAACAGGGCGAGTTTAATGGCACCTTGTCCAATGACCGCAGTTAAGGGAAAGGAGGTAATCGTAGGGGCGCTAACGGGCGCAGACATAGCTTTAGAAATGACAGAACAATATCCTACAATAGCAAATAATGGTACTTTTGTTAATTGGTTTTCCTAAAAAGTTATGAGAATTATCAATTTCGGATTATTTCAAGGGCTGAAAAACCATATCAATACTGCTGGGATAAATATGCAATTGCGATTAATAATTGTTACGGGTTTAATCAGTTTAGGTCTGGGATTTCCGGTTTTAGCAGAACGCCGAGGGGATGTGGAAAGATTAATCAGTACCAATCAATGTCAACAATGTGATTTAAGTGGGGCGAATTTAGCCGAAGCTAAGTTAGAAGGGGCGGATTTATTAGGGGCAAATTTGCAAAAAGCTAACCTGAGAGGAGCTAATTTAAAAGGGGCAGATTTAAGTTCAGCTAATTTAATTGAAGCGGATTTATCGGGGGCAGATTTACGCGATACCAAACTCCATGGCACCACTTTAAGAAAAGCGAATTTAAAGGATACTGACCTATCTTGGTCTGATCTTTATCAAGCGTTTTTAGAGGAAGCTCAATTTAATAATGCTAATTTATTAAATGCTAACCTGAATAATGCTAAATTACAAGGAACTAATTTTTGTGGGGCGACTATGCCCGATGGACAAAAAGGGAAATGTTAATCACCGTAAACTAGAGATTTCATCCACAATTTTAATTTTGCCTCGATACACCCCTCTAAGTAATCGATCTACACAGCGTCTTTCCTCTTCTGAGAGAGATTCATCTAAAATCGCTGCCAGGAGTCCATAGCGATCCGCAAGGGTTAGATGACCTGTGGTGTTCACTTGAGCGAATAAATCACTCAGAGCCGATTGTAAAAGTTGAACTTTAGGAACCATAATTATTTAATCTTAACCCAATAGTTTAATCTTTACAGATTTTTTACAAAACGGACGTGATTTTACAGAATATAATTGGTGATTGAGATAACCGGAAATTTGTGATCTGGCTAAAATAATGTTGTGATCGCACCCTCAACAACCCTAGAATAAAAAGCGATCACATTAACAACTTTACTCCAGATCAAGGGGATTAAAAGTAATTGAAGATTGTGCGCTATGACGAAGATAAATAATATAAACGATATCTTCTCGAATGGTGAAAATAATCCGGTATTTATTCCTTGATTTCCCATAAATAATTTGTCTAATTTCTTCAGAAAAATCATCGTTTTCTCTAGCTAAAGCAAAACGTCTTGGCTTATCTTGCAAAGTAGCAATAGTATTCATTAAATCTCTAAACCATTGATCAGCATAATTAGGGTTAAGATTTTTTAACCAAAGATAAGCAGATTCTATTTCTAGTTTAGCATTCTGGGTTAATTTAACTTGAAATTCCATGTTTATGCTGCATTTCTTCGATGAATTGATTTAGGGGTTGTGTGTCACCTGTTGCTATATCTTCTAATCCTTTTTTAATACCAATAATAGTTTCTAATTTCTCTATAAAATCTAGTAATTTTTGATAAGATACAGCATCTTGTACTACTAATTCGGCTTTCCCATTAATAGTTAAAACGAGAGGATTACCTGTTTCTTTCATCTGGGTAATCATTTCATTTGTATTCCGTTTAAAGGTTGAGAGGGATTGAATATCTCGATTTAGATTAATCATGGTTGGGGACTTTGCACTAAATTTGCATTAAATTTAATGTTAGCACAAAATAGCAAAAGCGATCGCACTATAAAGGAACTTCTACTAATTCAGCAATGCGATCGCCCAGACGAATAAAATGTTTAGGATTAAGGGTTAATATTTTATTAATTTCCTTTTTCATGGCTGCATGAGCGATTAAAGTATCATAAATTGCTCCACCAGTCAACCCTAAATTCACCATATTTTCTATTATTTCATAATAATCATCTTCTGTTAAAGAAATAATCTGAAATTCTTTGAGATTCTCTTTAATAAGCCGTTGAGTTACTTGAGGGGAAAAACGAGGTTGAGAGAGAAAAGAAGATATAACAGAGAATAATTCAGCTAGGGTATGAGTGACAATAAATCCCTCTATTTTTGCGGTTTTAACCTGTTCTAACCATGACCAACAAGGAAAATGCTGAGGATGTTTAACTAATATAGAAGCGACTAAAACAGAAGTATCAAATAATATTTTTACCATAATATTATTTGATTTGTTCTTTCATTTCTAAGTTCTTCAATTATTGTATTAGCATCGGTTAATAGTTCTGCATCAGAAACTAATACATGACCTTCATAGTAAAGTAATGCTTCTTCTTTAATCGGGTTTAAGATTATTTTTCCATCTTGAATTTCTAAAGATAGTTTTGAGTCGTTATCTAAACCTAATTGTTGTCTAATAACTTCAGGAATTTCAATAAATCCTGATTGATTTAAGGTGACTAAGTTCATACTGTTTTCCTAACCTAAAGTTACCTGTGTATATTATAGCAGCGATCGCACCCTAAACAACCCTACACCCCAAGAAGCGATCGCACCCTCAACTCTCCTACAATAAAATAGGTTATAATAGAAAGTAGTTAAATAATCACCTAATTCATTATGCAACAACAAAGTTTTGATGCAATTTTTGAAAATGGGGTTTTTCGCCCCTTAGCTGATTTCCAATTAATAGAAGGTCAAACCGTAAAACTTATTATAGAATCGGAATCTATCAAAAAAAATAGAAGCTTTCCTACAACGGGAATTATTGCTAAACTAACAGCAAATCCTCTTGTGATTCCTAACTTTCATTCCCTGACAAGAGAGGAAGCGAATGAACGCTGGTAAACCTCAACGTTTTTTTGTTGATTCTAATATTTGGCTATATCGTTTTATTGTTAATCCTAATGATTTAGATGCTAGGTCAAAACAACAAATAGCTACAAGTATTACCAGTCAAGAAAACCTAGTTATTAGCACGCAGGTTGTCAATGAAGTCTGCTCAAATTTAATTCGCAAAGCCAAATTTGATAATTCACAGATTCAAAGTTTAGTTGAGGATTTGGGATTGGGCTGTGAAATTTTACCTGTTTCTTTTGCAACAATTCAGTATGCTGTCAAATTGCGAGATTGCTATTTATTTTCATTTTGGGATAGTATAATCATTGCTAGTGCAATTTTAGGCGATATAACTGTTCTATATTCAGAAGATATGCAAGATGGTTTAATCATCGAAGATACTTTACAGATTATCAATCCATTCAGAGATTTAAAATGAGCGATCGCACCCTCAACAACCCTAGAATAAAAAGCGATCGCATTAATAATTTTACTCCAGATTAGGGTTAAGATTTTTTAACCAAAGATAAGCAGATTCTATTTCTAGTTTAGCATTCCGTGTTAATTTAACTTGAAATTCCATGTTTGTGCTGCATTTCTTCGATGAATTGATCAGGATTACCAGTTTCTTTCATCAGGGTAATCAGTTCAACTGTTAAGCAGATATTATTAATTATCGAGGTTGCAGATTACACTATAATTATTTTGATCCCGACAAGCCCTTCCTAAAGCTTGGTTAAGTTCAGGATCATAAGTCCAAGCACCGGCAGACATTAGATAGCTACAAAACCCATTTGTCGGGCAACTCTCGCCTGCAAAGGTAAATACCGCCATGTCAGCCCCTCGTATTGTGTAAAAAGTTCCATAAGGATCTCCATCTACTATAATTTTGCCTTCTCTTTGAAGTTTTGCTTCTACCATATCAAGCATCCTTGATGCTAATGAGACTTGATTTATAGTTAATAGAGAAAGAAAGCTTAAAGCTACGGCAGTTCCTAATCTTTTGAAAGATAAATTAAATACAGAAGTTTTCATCTTTTTTGCTCCTATAGACCGTAAATAGGTTGGAATTATGAGGTGTCTGGAATTTGATTGATTTTTTTTAATTAGCTATTTTTATTGTAAAATCAACTTGGAACTATGTTTATCGAAAAAAAACCTGATTTAAACGGGAGTTGTGTGACAAAATATTAAGCAAAAAATAGGAAAAGATCGGAAAAAATAGGATCAAGTTCAGCTATAATGGTTGAAACCTTTATCCTATATAGCTTTAATGAATGTAAACGAAGTGTTACAATTTGTTGATCGGCTAGTTGTTGAAAAAACAGGAAAACACCTAGATGATATTCAAAAGGCTGTAGTTGAGGGAACTTTGCAAAGACAGACTTATGATGATATCGCCCAGAAATGTCATGTCACTAAAAATCATGTCGGTGATGTGGGGGCTGAATTATGGAAACTTGTATCTGAAGCATTGGGTGAAGATATAAAAAAGACTAATTTTCGTTCTACTTTTGAAAGATTAGATATTTCATTATCTCAATCATCTCAAAATATTTGCAATGTGGGTAATAGTCAGTGTAATTTTGGGTCACAAATTTTATATAATTCAACGCAAAATAATCAAGAAGATTCAGCTAATACTAAATCTAAATCAGTTTATCACAATTTAACCTTAGCTCCTCAAATCATAAATTTTTATAACCGAGAAACTGAACTTAACACCCTTTCTAATTGGATATTAAAGCAAAATAGTCGTTTAATATCAATATTAGGATTATCTGGAATGGGTAAAACTGCTCTTGTTAAAAGATTTATTGATTTAAACTTAGATGAATTTGAAGTTATTATCTGGAGAAGTTTAAAATATCCTAAACCTTTAGATTTACTTGTTAAGGATTTATTGAATATTATTAAACCAGAAGACAAACAAACTATAGATGATCAATTTAAACAATTATTAGATCTTCTCACAAATAAAAAATGTTTAATTATCCTTGATGATGTTCAGAATATATTTACTTCGGGTCAATTTGCGGGACAATATCAACCGGAATATCACAGTTATCAAAACTTTTTTACCCTGATCACAGAAACCGAACATCAGAGTAGTTTAATTTTAATCAGTCAAGAAAAATGTGCAGAAATGGAAGGTTGGGAAAACGAATTATATCCGATTAATTGTTTAGAGTTATCGGGTTTATATGATCTGGAAATTCTGAATAATAAAGGATTAAAAAATCATGAATCTTGGTTAACGTTAATTAATTTATATGAAGGTAATCCCGTTTATTTAAAAAGTATTGCTATTTTAATTCAAAATATATTTGATGGTGATGTTGCTGAGTTTTTAGCTGAAAATGAATTAGTGATTACTCAGGAAATGCGATCGCAGTTTAACCAATTATTTCACAGACTTTCACCTGTTGAACAACAAATCGTTTTAAAATTAAGTCAATTTGAGCAACCCTTATCCAGAGAAACATTGAGAGAAAGTTTAGAATTATCATCAACGGATTTAATTAATGGGTTACAATCTTTACAACAACGGTATTTAGTGACTAAAATAAAACAGGATCAAATTATGTTTAAATTGTTTTCTATTTTTGGGAAATATTTAATATTAAATCTAATCATAAACGAACCACAATGATCCCCCCTAACCCCCCTTAATAAAGGGGGAACCGGACTCATAAGTCCCCCTTTTTAAGGGGGATTTAGGGGGATCTAGTCTAGGATAAAAACCGGGGTTTTAGGCTTAAGTTGACATCAATGCGTAGCACTTCCCCCTCTTTTCCCCGCAGCAGGCGACGATACCCGCTCCACAGACCGCCTTCTTCAATCTTTACAAAATTTACAATTTTTTGTGTTTGCACCAACCTATACTGCTAAATGTAGGCTATTGCGGGATAATGTTGAACCGGAATTCAAAGCGTCAACGTTTATCCTCCCCAAAAGTGAGCCATATAACCTCACGATGGAAAGTCTACCGCCATCAAATTAACAATTTGGGATCAAAAACGATTTTAAATTTCGGGTTAAGTTCAAAGAACATCCCAAGTCCTAAATCTTTGCATCCTCAGTGAAATTTTTAAGGAATATATTCTCATGGCCACTAATAGAAAAAAACGCACGACTCCTGCTACCCGTCCGGCTTCTGCCATTAGTGACAAAGTAAAAGTTACGGTTTCTTTAACGGCTGATGTTGCTCAACAGGTGGAAGCACTCGCCAAGGAATTAGGAGTATCAAAATCAGAATTATTTGAACGTTTAGCAACTTCGCCCTTAAATCAGCCGACCCAGGGGGAAGAAACGTCCTCGGAAACTCCAGCCAGCGATGATACGGCCTTAAAACAGCAGATTGAAGCCCAAGCTAACACAATTCAAGAGTTAAAACAGCAACTTGTCAGGGTATCTGAGTTAGAGGCGCAACTGGCAGAAACTGTTGCTGCCCAAACATACAAAGATTTAAAACAAGAAGCAGAACAACAAAAACAAACTATTGCTGATTTACAACAACAACTAGAACATAAGGTAACACAAACTGTTGATCAAAAAACGTATCAGGCTTTACAAGAAGCATCTAAAGAATATCAATCAACAATTGCTCAATTACAGACTCAATTAAATCGAATTCCTGAATTAGAGCAACAATTAACAGCAACTATTTCCGCAGAAACCCACCAAGCCTTACAAAACCAGTTAGCACAGGAACAAAAAACGATAGCGCAACTCAACCAGCGCATCGAAACCCTGGAAAAAGAAGTAGAAAAAAGCAATATTGCTCTAGTTCAAATGCAAGTTAAACAAGAGAGAATTGCGGAATTAGAAGTAAAATTAGCTCAGGGAATTTCAGAAGAAAATTATCATAACTTAGAATATCTCTGTGCGGCTCAAAAGACACAAATGGCAACTCTGGAACAAAAATTAGCCAGTTTAATTTCTACTAAAACCCAACATCAGGAAACCGCTAGTACAACAGCTAATTATGATGCCCTAAAAAACTATTTGCAAGAACAGGATGATTTAATTAATGTTTTGCAAAAACGAGTTTTAGAACTGCAAGGGTTAGCCTCCTTTGGAGAATCTCAACTCTCCAAATGGCGAAATCGTACCTTCAACGGTTAAGGTTAACACAAACACCCTTAGATATGAAACCCTCTAAGGGTTTAACCTACTAAACAATATTAAAATAAATTAAAATTTTCCGGTTTTTTGACCGAATCATTAACACGATAGGTGTAACTAAAGTTTAGAATAAAGCCCAGATGGTTTCATCACAAACAAAATTATGGTAACTTTTTACGTCAACCCCGCCACTGGAAATGATTTTAGTTCCGGGGAGTCGAATAAACCCTTTAAAACCCTAAAAAAAGCCCTTTCCCAAGCTCAGTCGGGAACTACAATTTACCTCGAACCCGGAACTTATAGTAGTTTAAGTGGTGAAGTATTTCCCCTCATCCTTGGGGATGGAGTCATCGTCATTGGCAATGAGTCCGGTAAGGGTAGTGGCATCTTAATTGAAGGCAATGGACTCCATAGTAGTAGCAGTGCTGGGAGTCAAAATATCACAATTTTGATGGAAAATAATGCCCAATTGCGGGGCGTCACCGTCACCAATATCCAAACCCGAGGTACAGGAGTTTGGATTGAGTCTAAATCTCCGATCATTGCTAATTCTACCTTTACCCGATGCAAACGAGAAGGGATTTATGCCTTCGGTTCGGGAAATCCTCAAATTCTCAATAGTATTTTTGTGCAAAATGAAGGCTATGGAGTTTCCATTGAGGGCAATATCAAGGGAGAAATTGGAGGAAATACCTTTGAAAATACCGGATATGGGATTTCTCTAAAAAATCAAGCCGCTCCGTTAATTCGGGATAATGCAATTGTAGAAAACCGTTCCGGGATATTAATTGCCGGGGACTCCCAACCGATTTTGCGCCAAAACCTAATCGAACGCAATAGCGGGGATGGGGTAGTAATTATGAATCAAGCTACACCGGATTTAGGAACGGCCCAAACCCCCGGGGGAAATACTATTCGGAATAATGGCGGTTTTGATGTCCAAAATGCCGGAACTGCCAACTTAACCTCCTTTGGAAATATTCTCAGTCCTACTCGCGTTAAAGGAAATATACAAGTCGTGACTCAAAGCGTACCAACCGCCGCATCTGCAACTCTGTTTGTTAATTCCGCCACCGGGAATGATTCGGCCACAGGAGGTCAATCTACCCCCCTAAAAACCATTGCTAAAGCTATTAGTCAAGCCCAGTCGGGAACCCTAATTCAAGTCGCCCCAGGAAGCTATAACGCCACTACGGGGGAAGTATTTCCCCTAATTGTGCGCTCGGGAGTAACCATCGTGGGGAATGAAACCACCAAGGGCAAAGATGTCGTAATTCTGGGGAGTGGTCGCTTCAGTAGTCCCAGTTCGGCGGCTCAGAATGTGACGGTTTTGATGGAAAATAACTCAACGGTTAAGGGGGTCAGCGTTACCAATGACCAAACCCGAGGCACTGGAATTTGGGTAGAATCGGTTTACTGTAATATCGGTAGTTGTACCCTGACAAAATCCAAACGGGAAGGAGTTTTTGCCACGGGAACGGCCATTGCTGCGGTCACAAATAGTGATTTTATCGAAAATGTGGGCAATGGTATCGCTTTGGCGGGGAATGCTAAGGGGGAAATTCGGGGGAATAAATTCCAAAATACCGGATATGCAATTTCTGTCCAAGCCCAAGCCTCGCCCTTAATTATTGAAAACGAAATTCTGGAAAATCGGTCTGGAATTGTGTTATCAGGACAGTCTAAACCTGTATTACGCAAGAATCAAATTAAGAAAAATCTTCAAGATGGTTTAACCATAATTGCTGATTCTGCCCCGGATATTGGTAGCCCTCAAGATAATGGCGGAAATGTATTTGTTGATAATGGCAAATATGATGTACAAAATGCCAGTAAATTTACCTTAGTTTCGGTGGGAAATCAAATTAACCCGACCCGAACTTTAGGAAGTATTGAATTTAGTGCTAATCAAACTCCAACTCCCGGCCCGAGTCCGACACCGACCCCCGGCGGCTCCACTCCCACACCGACTCCAACTCCGCCACCCGGAGGAGCGAAATTTAATGATATTGGCTCCCACTGGGCACGAACTTTTATTGAAAGGTTAGCGGATATGGGGATTATTAGCGGTTTCCCCGATGGTTCGTTTAAACCTGATGCGACCTTAACTCGCGCCCAACACGCGGCGATGTTACTGAAAGCGTTTGAATTAACACCAATTCGGGAAGGAATTGTGTTTACTGATGTGGCGGCGGATTTTTGGGGAAAAGAGGCAATTGATAAGGCAAATCGGGCAGGATTTTTAGCAGGTTATCCCGATAAAACTTTCCGACCCAATCAAAATTTAACTCGTTCTCAAGGAATTGTTTCCTTAATTAATGGGTTGAAATTAACCGGGGGAACATCTAATACTTTGGGTGTCTATACTGACCGCGCCCAAATTCCGGCTTTTGCTACAAATGCAGTAATTACAGCGACGGAATTAAATATAGTGGTCAATTACCCTAAAAAAGAGGTTTTTAATCCTTTAAAAGATGTTACTCGTGGGGAAATTGCGGCGATTTTCTATCAAACTTTAGTAGCAGTTAATCGGGCGCAAGCAGTTGATTCTCCTTATATTGTTTAACGACTAGAAACTCTGGTTCCCCGGTAGAACCTGGGAACCCTGTTCAGGAGGCGGAGCCTGATTAATAAAATTTTGTATTGGTTTTGATAAAAAAGTTGACGCACTTCTATATCTAAATGTCGGCGATATTTCAATCTGGTCAGGACTTACGCATTTTTTCTTCTAGTTTTTGTTGATGAGCTAAAGCTTTTTTTCCTTTTATTCTTCTTTTTTTTGTTGACGAGCTAAAGCTCTTTCTTCTTTTTGTTTAGCTTTTTCTTCAGCTTTAACCCCTTTCTGTGCTTCTTTCAAAAGTGCCATTTGTTGTTTATTCTCTAATTTTATTTTTAATCTTTCAGTTTTTTGATTTTCTTTATTTTGTAAATGTTCAAGTCTGGCTTGATAAGATTCCTCACTTTCATTAGAATTTTTAGCATAAAGATTACTGGTTTGAATAATATCTTTAGCTTTTTCACCAGTTACTTCAACAATGTCTTCAATATTAACAACGTCTTTAACAACGTCTTTAACAAAGTCTTTAATAAACTTATTTAATGGATTTAACACAATTATGACTCCTAAAATTTAATTAAATGTTAACAGGACTTACGTACTCAGTCAAGTGTTCAACGAGAGAATAAACCTTTCAGCCTCATGACCGATGCCCAGAGCAACGAGATTTCATTTCAGTGCGTAAGTCCTACTGGTAAGTCATATTTTTCTTGAAATTCTGCAAAGGCTTGATTTAGAGGAATTTCTTGACCTTGTTCAAATTCTTCAGGGGAGAGAAAAAGAAATTTTAGAAAATCCCACCACCTTATCGGGAGAAGATATTTTACCGGGATTTGTTTTAAATCTTTCATTAATTTGGTAAATAGATAATCTTCATACTCCCCACATAACGTATTTTTACAATAATAATTGAATTTTTTCCTTTTCTTCAGAATCAACTGTTTCCCATTGCCTAACAATATTAAAATCCTTACTAACCTTAGATAACTCTAATAAAGTCGGGTCAATTCTATTTCTATATTTTTTCTCCTCATATAACCAGTTTAATATATCTGATAAGTGCCAGATAGAAGGAGTCCCGCTATAGATAGGTCTGGGACATTTTTCTTCACTCTTTATCAACAAATTGCGAATATTTTGCCGTGTACATCCGAGCAATTTAGCAACCTCGGTTAAACTAACAAAATCCGGGCTAACTTCAGTCAAAATAGCCTGGGGAATAGCCCGTTTAACATCCTGAATGGCGCTATAAACTGCTTTTCTAGCAGATGAAGATTCACGGATAAAATTGAGGGAAATTTTCCCTTTTTTACCGATTCCAATTAAGGCATCATCACAGCCTTCTGTTGCCAAACTCTCTAGGTAATTATCGGGATTGACTTGAGCATTTGGGAGATTAAAGTTTAAAATAAAATTATATTCTGACACTTTTTTTAGTTCTCCTCTTTCTGTTTTGTTTGATTATGAATAGTGCAGTTATCGATAACACGACGGATTAGTTTAGCATGATTGCCTGGATTTTTAGGGGTACTCCAAACACTGGCAATACAAAATTCTCCACAGCGACAATCATTGTTATTGTAAGGACAGTAAATTTTTCCCCACGCATGAGAGCCACCCTCTACAATACGCCATCCATTTTGTTCAGCATACTTCAAGGCTGCTTCAATTTCTGGCTTAGGATGTTTTTTCCTAGACATAAAATTCTGAGCTTGTATTGACTATAGTTTATTCTGATCAAATTGTCAAGTGACAACTTATTATAACCTGGATAGAGTGAATAATTTTGCCTTCCAGGTTCTACCAGAGAACCCTGTTCAGGAGGCTCCGCCACCGATGAAAGCACTTTTCCGTTGGTAATATTCTTCGGTTTCGCAGTTTAATCTACTTTTAGGGTAAAATCGGGAAAAAGATCGAGGAATATTAACGTGAGTTAAATTAAGGAGATAAAAATATGACGGCATTAATTTTAAATAATCCAGAAACTGCCCCGATTACCGATGAACAATTTTATCAACTTTGTGTCGCCAACCGCGAATTAAAATTAGAACGAACCGCCAAAGGGGATTTAATTATTATGCCACCCACCGGGGGAGGAACGGGAAAACGTAACTCAGATATTAACCTAGATTTGGGTTTGTGGAATCGACAAACTCAATTAGGAATTGTCTTTGATTCTTCTACTTGTTTTAAACTTCCTCATGGTGGAGATCGTTCTCCCGATGCCGCTTGGATACCTCTGGCAAAATGGGAATCTCTCACCCCCGAACAGCAAGAGAAATTTCTGCCAATTTGCCCCGATTTTATCATAGAATTGCGCTCCCCTAGTGATTCTTTAAAACCCCTACAAGATAAAATGCAGGAGTATATTGATAATGGGACTTGTTTAGGTTGGTTAATTAACCGCCAAAACCGTCAAGTTGAAATTTATCGTCAGGGGAGAGAAAAAGAAATTTTAGAAAACCCAACTACATTATCGGGAGAAGATGTTTTACCGGGATTTGTTTTAAATCTTTCATTAATTTGGTAAATAGATAATCTTCATACTCCCCACATCCGTTATAATTTATATCAAAAGTTTAAACCCATCCAAATTTAAAGGACAATTTAACATGATCTCACCACAATTATTAGAAATAGAAAAATCAATCAATAATTTATCCTTAGTTGAAAAACTATGGTTATTAGAAAATATTGCTCGAAAAATACGAGAAGGAGATTCCGAGATTAATCAAAAAAAATCTATTCAAGAAATTACCCTAGAGGATAAACTAAATCAGATGAAAGAATTTTTAGCTACTCCTTGGGAGGGAAAAGAGGAGTTTTTAGAAATTATGACAGAAGTTGATCAAGAACGTCATTATTATTTGGGTCGTGAAATCGAATTATAATCACTATAGGATTGTGTTATTATGTGATTAATAATTCAGGACTTAAGTTTAGAATGTTTATTATTGTGAAAAATCATGACTGATCCGCAAGTGATTTGTATGGGTGAAATCCTGTTTGATCGGTTATCGAATCAATTAGGAAAACCCTTAGAAACCGTTCAATCTTGGACAGATTACCCCGGAGGTGCTCCGGCAAATACGGCTTGTGGATTAGTTAAATTAGGGATTTCTACGGCTTTTATAGGTTGTATTGGGGAGGATAAATCGGGAGATCAATTGGTAGAAGTATTAGCTCAAACTGGGGTTAATATTACCGGAGTTCAACGGCATTCTAGCGCGCCGACTCGGATTGTTTATGTGGTGAGAGATGAAAAGGGCGATCGCAGTTTTGCTGGATTTGGAGAGAGAAAAACCACGGAATTTGCTGATACTTATTTACAATCAGAACAACTTCCAACAGACTTATTTAAAACTGCACAATTCCTGGTTTTAGGAACATTAGAATTAGCCTATCACGATAGTAAAAATGCTATTTTAAATGCCATTAAATTAGCCGAAAATTATCAGGTTAAATTATTTATTGATATTAACTGGCGACCGATGTTTTGGCAAGATTGCGATCAAGCAATTGAACTGATTTTAAACTTTGTTCAAAATGCCGATTTTTTGAAATTAACCGACGAAGAAGCGGAATTATTATTTAATACCATAAATCCAGAAGCGATCGCTAAACAGTTACAAATTCAAGGAGTATTTGTCACCGCCGGAGAACGGGGTTGTGCCTATTATTTAGTGGGGAATTATGGGAAAATACCCGCATTTTCTGTTACAGTAGAAGATACAACCGGAGCCGGAGACGGTTTTACAGCCGGAATTCTTGATCAATTCTGTAAATTAGGCATAGAGTCAATTAATCATGCTAAAATAGCTGAAGAAATAGTTAGGTTTGCCAGTGCAGTAGGAGCATTAACTACAACCAAACCTGGCGCTATTGCAGCCCAACCTACTTTAACAGAAGTGGAGACTTTTTTAAATCCCTTTTGATAACAATTATCCCCCCTATTGTTAATCAAAAATAGGGAAAAATCAAGAAAAATCTATTTTAGTATGGGGATAGACCCGGATTTTGATTATAATTTTTAATGCCAATTGTAATAAAGCTCATGAAAAAATACATTTCTCGTCTGTTGGCCCTAGTTCTCGTGGCCGCCATTACTTTAGTCGGATGCAGTGGAAGTCCTTCGGGAATGTTAACGGGCAATTATTCTAAAGATACTTTAGCCGTTGTCGATAGCTTGAGAACCGCGATTCTGTTACCTGAAGATGCACCCGAGAAGCTAGAAGCTCAAGGTCAAGCCAAGGAGCTCATTAACGAATTTATCGCCCGTTACCGTCGGGATACGGCGGTGACAACCCTGAGTTCCTTTACCACCATGCGTACAGCCCTCAACGCCTTAGCCGGTCATTATAGCTCCTATCCCAACCGTCCTATCCCAGATAAGTTAAAAGAACGTTTACAACAGGAATTTAAACAAGTAGAAACCGCCGTTAGTCGGGGAGCGTAATCAGTTATCAGTTGTAGGGGCGGGTTGATCGAAATTTAGGTGATTAACAAAGATTTAAAAGAACCCGCCCGTACCAGAAATCAGTTATCAGTTAACAGTGTATAGACGTGCCACGGCGCGCCTATATTATTGATCATTAATCTGTCTAACAGCTTAATCACCTCAATCACCAATAAACTTGCCCGTACCCATTATTAGTGTGTTTCCCTACTGATTTTATTTGGAACGTGCTGAATACTTGAAAATGTAGTAAAATCTAATAAAATTTTATGTCAAATTTAATGATTCAGCAACGCCGTTTTTTACGGTTATTATTAAACTTTTCGATAGGCATTTCCTGGCATCCTTTTTTATTAGTTTCTGTAGCCAATTCTCAAACCATGGCTTTATGCAAATTATCTCCTCAAGCGATCGCCCAAAAAGAAAGTTTACGACAAGCCGTATTAACAGGAAATTCCGAAGCCATTAAAGACTATAACACTATTCTAACTCAACACGCACAACAAGTCAATCAATGTCGTCAACAAATTAATCCTAAAAATCAAGCCATTTGGTTAAGATTATATCCCTGTGATATCAGAGCAGGAGAAATTGATCGGATTTTAGATAATATTATTAATAGAGGCTATAACAAAGTTTATTTAGAAGTATTTTATGATGGTCAAGTATTATTACCCTCTGGGAAAAATCCCACCGCCTGGCCAGCAGCTATGCGCACGCCGGGAACAGAAAACCAAGATTTATTAGCAGAAACTATCCAAAAAGGTAGACAACGAGGTTTAAAAGTCTATGCTTGGATGTTTATGTTAAATTATGGCTATACTTACACATTAAAACCCGATAAAACATCAGTTTTAGCCATAAATGGGAAAGGAGAAACCACCACGACGGCAGTAGTAGACCAAACCAAAATAGACGAATATGGGGAAAGTTTTGTTAATCAAGGGTTTATCGACCCCTATCATCCCATCGCCAGACAAGATTATTTAACCTTATTAAATGCCATCTTACAACGTCATCCAAACGGAATTTTATTTGACTACGTTCGTTATCCCAAAGGGTTAGGAGCAGATTCGGTTGCCTCCAAAGTCAAAGACCTATGGATTTATGGAGAATATTCTCAACAGGCATTTTTAAATCGAGCCAGTAGTCAGAAAGGACGAGACTTGATGCAGCAATTTTTACAGAAAGGATTTATTACCGAAATTGATGTTAAAACAGTCAATGAAAAGTATCCTGATGAAAAGGATAAACCCTATTGGCCCGATGAAAAAGAGTGGAAAACCTTAGCTTCTATTCCCAAGATGGGAGAAACCTTACAACTACAATTATGGCGTCTGAGTGTTGCCCATGCTAGACAAGGAGTTTTAGATTTTTTAGCCCTAGTAAGTCAACCCGTACAAAGCCAAGGAATTCCAGCCGGGGCGGTATTTTTTCCCGAAGGAAATCGCACTATAGGACAGATGGGATTTGACTCCCGAATGCAGCCCTGGGATCAATTTTCGCCATCAATTGAATGGCATCCCATGTCCTATGCTGTCTGTGGTCAAGTCAACTGTATTACGGCTCAAGTGCAGCAAGTTGTAACTCAAGCTCCCCCAGGAACTCAAGTTATCCCAGCTTTGGCAGGAGACTGGGGAAAATCAATTAAAAATCGCCCTTCTTTACAACAGCAAATGGCTGATATTTACGCCACAATTCCTCAAATTAATGCCTTTAGTCATTATGGTTATGACTGGCAAGATTCTGAAGAAACTAGGCAAAGAAAATTTTGTAAACAATAATCAATCCTATCGGGTTAACCTAGATATGGTTCAGATTTGATCAATAACGCTATAATTGTTTTATCAATTGGAGTTAGTTTTATGAAAAGTGCCGAACCTCAAGCTGGGTTAACCAGTATTGTTTTGGGAATTGCCTTAGCCGTATTAGCATTAATTTCGGTCAATTCTTTTGTGATTATTAACCCAGGTCAAGCGGGGGTATTGAGTATTTTAGGAAAAGCTCAAGATGGAGTATTATTAGAAGGAATCCACTTTAAACCCCCCCTGGTTTCTGCGGTTGATATTTATGATTTGACCGTCCAAAAATTTGAAGTTCCGGCTCAAAGTTCTACCAAAGATTTACAACAATTATCGGCGAGTTTTGCCATTAACTTTAGGCTTGACCCGATACAAGTAGTCAGAATTAGACGAGAACAGGGAACATTACAAAATGTTGTTTCTAAAGTGGTAGCTCCCCAAACTCAAGAATGTTTTAAAATTGCGGCGGCTAAACGAACCATTGAAGAAGCAATTACTCAAAGAGAATTATTAAAATCAGATTTTGATCAAGCCTTGAATGAACGATTAGATAAATATGGAATTATTGTCTTAGATACCAGTGTAGTTGATTTGTCATTTTCTCCTGAATTTGCTAAGGCAGTTGAAGAAAAACAAATTGCTGAACAAAGATCAAAACGGGCGGTTTATATTGCCCAGGAAGCCGAACAACAAGCCCAAGCTGATATTAACCGAGCCAAAGGAACAGCCGAAGCCCAACGTTTATTAGCAGAAACTTTGAAAGCAACCGGAGGGGAATTAGTCTTACAAAAAGAAGCGATTGAAGCTTGGAAACAGGGCGGCTCGGAAATGCCAAAAGTGTTAATTATGAATGGGGATAATAAAAGTATGATTCCCTTCTTATTTAATTTAGGAAATCTGGCAGAAATGAGTTATGAATAACCGTTAGGGTTAAGACTCTTGTGAGGGTTGATATTCCCAAATTTTGTTTTTTTGGATTATCCATAATTTACCTTCTAATTCTGCTTCCTCTAACCCACTAATTAGGGTATCAATTGCTTCATCTAAATCCTGCGGAGTAGACGGAGAAGGTAAACAGACAACCACAATTCCTGAATAATTAGAGGGTTTATAGCGGAAGGAATTGCTAAACCCTCTATCCAAAGTAATTAAACATCTTCCCTCACGATGGCAAATTTTAATTAAACTGAAATCGTCGGTTGAACTCAGATTTTGACTTCTGACAGTTTCAACATCATGACCTGCTAAACGTAAGCGTGCTACAACACGAATATTACCTAAGTTTTCATCAAGTTTGATTTTCATTTTATGACTAATTAGCGAGATATGACCGGAATTTCTATATAAAAATTACGCGACATTTCAGCACCATAAGCAATACAAGCTAGAATATCTTCTCGTTCTATTCCAGGGTATTCTTCTAAAAGGTATTCAATGGTGACTCCACTGGCTAAAAAATCTAAGATTAGAGACACCCAAATGCGATGACCCCGAATGCAGGGTTTACCAAAACAAATATTAGGGTCAATAGAAATTCGAGACAGTAAATCTGCTGGCATTATACTTTACCTATTGTCATCGGTGTAAGATCGACTATTTCATAGTATAATTATACTGGATTCCTGTGAATTAATTGCTTCGCCTACGATTATCTATTTTTAATCTCTTAACGCTTATGTCTATTTTTACCTTACAATCTGTTAAAAAAGAATTTGGAACTAAAGAAATTCTCCGAGATGCTAACTTTAGTTTAGATGCGGCGGATAAAGTCGGTTTAATTGGAACCAATGGCTCAGGAAAATCAACTTTATTAAAGATGATTGCCGGACAAGAATCTATTGATGCAGGGCAACTGTGGGTTAATCCCAGGGCAAAAGTTATCTATTTACCCCAACAACCTAATTTAGATGAAAACCTGACGGTTTTAGAGCAAATTTTTGCCGATAGTGGCGAACAAATGCACCTAATTCAAGCCTATGAAGACCTATCTCATAAATTAGCAAAACATCCCGAAGATTCCCAACTTTTAACCCAATTTTCCCAAGTCATGCAACGCATGGATGCCACTAATGCTTGGGAACTAGAAAACACAGCTAAAATTATTTTAACTAAATTAGGAATAGAAGATTTTGACACTCCGATTCGCCAGTTATCCGGGGGATATCGCAAACGCATTGCTTTAGCAACGGCATTATTAGTAGAACCGGATGTTTTATTAATGGATGAACCTACAAACCATTTAGATGCGGCTTCGGTAGAATGGTTACAGGATTATTTGAAAAATTATCGCGGTGCTCTATTATTAATTACCCACGACCGCTACTTTTTAGACCAAGTAACTAATCGGATTTTAGAATTAGACCGGGGGGATTTATTTACCCATGCTGGAAATTATTCTTATTTTTTAGAAAAGAAAGCCGAAGCCGAGGATGTTGCTGTTAGTCAACAACGCAAACATCGGGGGGTTTTACGTCGGGAATTAGAGTGGTTAAGACGGGGGCCAAAGGCTAGAAGTACCAAACAAAAAGCCCGGATTCAAAGGGTGGAAGGGCTGCAAGACATGGAGTTTAAACAAGTCCAGGGGAAAGTGGAAATTTCTACCCCCGGTCGTCGTATTGGTAAAAAAGTTATTGAATTAAATCATGTTTCTAAATCCTATGATAATCGCCCTCTAATTCAAGATTTTACCTATAGTTTTAATCCCGATGACCGTTTAGGAATTATTGGCGGAAATGGGGTCGGAAAATCAACTTTATTGGATATAATTACAGGTAAAATCCAACCGGATGAGGGCATAGTAGAAATTGGGTCAACTATTCATATCGGTTATTTTGACCAACATTCAGAGGATTTGTTGGCGGCGATGAATGAAAATCAACGGGTGATTGATTACTTAAAAGAAGTCGCAGAATATGTAAAAACCGCCGATGGAACTCAGATTACAGCATCGCAAATGTTGGAACGGTTTTTGTTTCCGCCCAATCAACAATATTCTCCCTTAAACAAACTTTCCGGGGGGGAAAAACGACGGCTGTTTTTATTACGGGTGTTAATGAGTGCGCCCAATGTGTTGATTTTAGATGAACCAACAAATGATTTAGATGTCCAAACATTATCGGTTTTAGAAGATTATTTAGAGGATTTTAATGGTTGTGTAATTGTGGTTTCCCACGACCGCTATTTTTTAGACCGGACAGTAGAAAAAATTTTTGCTTTTGAAGCTGGGGGAATTTTACGACAATATCCGGGGAATTATTCGGTTTATTTAGATTATAAAAAAGCCGAGGAATTAGAGTTAAGCCGTCAAGAAGTAAAAGTAGAAGAAAAAACCCTATCTGCGGGTACAGATTCCGAAAAGTCTCAACGGTATTCTTGGGATAAAAGCGGACAACGGAAATTATCTTCTAAGGAAAAGCGAGAATATGAAAAGTTAGAGACAAAAATTGCTGAACTAGAAGGAAAAAAAGCCCAATTAGAACAGAAATTATATTATGCACCTCCGGGGGCGGTTTCTAACGTTCAAGACTTGCATCAACAGGTGGAAAATATTATCCTAGAAATTGATAATGCCACAGAAAGATGGTTGGAATTAGCGGAAATTGCGACTTCTAACTAATCATATCAGGAGGAATTTCAACCGAACGCAAAAACGCCGCACTTTCTTCTGGTAAAGCGGTATTAATATACATTCCACTCCCGAGTTCAAATCCGGCGGATAAAGAAACCCTAGGAATTAAAGCAATATACCAATGGGAATAATCGGTGCGTTGTTCGGCGGTGGGAATCGAACGAATAGTATAATTATAATCGGGATTATTTAACCCATAGTAAAGTTTAGCTAGAACATTTTTTAAGGTTTTAGCTAAATCCAAGATTTCCCCATCGGTAATTTCATCAAAAGAGGAACTATGACGACGGGGAAAAATCCAAGTATGGAAAGGAGAAAGGGCGGCATAGGGAATAAAAGCAACGAAATGTTCACTGGTAAAAACAATCCGTTCTTGGGCTTGTAATTCCTCCTCTAAGGTGCGACAAAAAATACATTCTCCAGTATCATCATAATGGCGAATCGCTTCTCTAGCGCGGTCACGCCATTGATAGGGAACAATCGGAATTGCGGCAATTTGGGAGTGAGGATGTTCTAAAGAAGTTCCCGCCCCTTGACCATGATTTTTAAAGATAATAATAGTTTCTACCCGAACATCTTGGCGAATTTCAATATAACGTTGGCGATAAACTCGAATAATATTCACCAAATCTTGTATTTCCATTAGCGCCATTGTTAAATCATGGCGAGGATGTTCAATCACTACTTCATGAAACCCAAACCCTGATAAAGAGTGAAAAATGCCATCGGTTTCTCGGACTCTTTCGCCTTCAGGAGATAAAGCAGGATACTTATTAGAAACAACCCGAACTTGCCAGTTTAAATCATCCGATAACCGCAATATTTCTCGACTTCCTGTTAACAATTCATTCCCTGGACAAAAGGGACAATTAGAACGATATTCAGGAGTAGGAATTAGTTGGGTTTCAGTTTTAGTAAATTCATCGGGTCGTTTTGCCCTTTCAGTGGCAATAATCACCCAATCTCTGGTAATTAGATTCTGTCTGAGTTCAGTCATATAGGAGGGAACAGGGAACAGGGAACAGGGAATAGGGAACAGGAAATAGGGAAGATTGGAGGAAAAGGTTTCAATCAGTATTTGTCCTAACCGCGCCAGCGCATTTGCTATTTTACGGCGAATATTATAGTAACAAAAAATAATTAATTATTTTTTGTTACTGTTTAAACCTCTTTTTGTTCCTAGATAAACGGCAAAACTTCCTAACCAATGACTGCCGCCATAGAAATTACCAGATACAGGATTTAACCCGACTTGGTGATGAAGATTTGCTACGGTTTTTAAAGCGGGTATGCGGGTATCTGTTGGTAATAAACCAGCGATTATCCCTTCTAACATCCACGCCCGACTTAAGTTTAACCCATCAAAATGAGATTGTCCGTAATCTTCAGGATTATTAATAATCATCGGATAAAACCAATCGGTTTCCAACTTTTGGGGAAGTTCTGGTAAAAAAATAGTTAACCATTCTCCAAATTCAGAAGCGGGGAGAACTCGGCGCATTAAATCCGCTTCTGCTAAACAAGGAGAGAGAAAATCATCACCTAATGGTTCACAATGGAGAGAATAATTATAATCATGGTAATATAATTTTTGGATTTTATATTCAACTTCTTCTAATAATTGTTGATGCTGGGTAAGGGTTGCCCAATCCCAAATTAATCCCAATGAAAAAGCCGTTTGATTATGTAATCCGGTGCGGTTGGCATAGGATAAATTTAATAACCATTTATGAATATTATTAATAACAACAGTTTCTAAAGGTTGTAAATATTCTAATAATAGTTGACCCTGTTTGTCCTCCCATTCAGTCAATTCTGCCATTAATTGTAAAAACCAAGCTAACCCATAGGGACATTCAAATCGGGGCTGAGATTGTAAAAAATTAGCCTCGATTTTAATATGCTCTGGGGTAATATTTTGAGTTAAAATATCTCTAGCAGAAGACACAAAATCCCCATCGGGAAAATATCTAATTAACCGAGTTAACATCCAATGGTTATGCACCGCCGAATGCCAATCTAAACAGCCATAAAACGCCGGATTAAGTTGTCGATGGGGAATCAAATCCTGGGAACTTTCTAACCAATAATATTGCACATGAGGATACTCTTGTACAACACATTGTAAGCCAAATTGAGCAAATCGACTGGCTAATTTTACCGCAAATATTTCTGATTCTAAAGTCACGATTTTTCAGGTTAATTTATGTAGGACTTACGCAGGTCGCCCGATAAACCGGGTTTTTTAGATAATATCTGGGTCACAACCAAGTATTTTCCTAAAAAAACCCGGTTTCTTTGGTTATGTTAAAATAAAACCACCAGGTTATGATACCGTTTATTGTTGCGCTCGTTATTGGGCTTGAGCGCACTCCTAACAAATAAATCAGGATTATTTAGGACTAACTGAAGGAGTAGGAGTAGGTTGAGGTGTAGGAGGTGTTTGAGGTGTTTGAGGAATTTCCGGGGGAAGTTTCCACTCCTCCAGGGGACGATTAATAGTAGATAAAATATCTTTAGAAATCACTAAAATACTGACTTCTTTTCCAGAAGATTTAGGGGAATCAATTTGAGCATATAAAGAATCTCCGCGAAAATCATTTTTCCCTAAACTTAATTTATGAATAGTATTATTTTTAAGTTTAATTTCTATTTTATCCTTTACGGTATCTAACCCATAATCCTTAATTTTTTCAGAAGAAATCGTTAACTTCTGAATCCCTGAGTTAACATCAGAGGGATTACTCTGATTTTTAAACAATTCCCTGAGCAAATAATCTACTGAAGCAGGATTAGCCAAAAATTGTATCGGTGCGGTGATTTTCCAAGGAGATTTTTTTAATTCATCGGCGTTAGTTACCCGCTCCATGGTAACTGTTTGTTGGGGAGTTGTCAGGGTAAAAGATTGAATCTCATCCTTGGGAAAAGAAAAAATTTGTTGTTGTTTAGCTTGAATTTCTTGCTGTTGTGTTTTCTCCTGAATTTCAAACAGATAAACAGCCCCAGTCAAACCCAATGCTAAACCCATTAAAATTAATGTTGAACGTTGAAATTTCATCAGTAATCAGTCATCAATAATCAGTTACCATTCATCAGTTTTAGGGGCAGGTTTATCGAGATTTAAGTAATTAATAAAAATCTCAAATAACCCGCCCATTATCAGTTTTAGGGGCGGGTTTATCGAGATTTAAGTGATTAATAAAAATCTCAAATAACCCGCCATTACCAGTTACCAGAAATATTAACTCTTACACTGATAACTGATAACTGTTTACTGATAACTGATTACTCCGTGGGCGTAGAATCAAAACGCTCAAGTTTAGCACCCAATTTTCGGAGTTTAGCTTCCAATTGTTCATAACCGCGATCCAAATGTTTTAATCCTTGAATCGTAGTTTCTCCTTCGGCGGCTAAGGCTGCTAGAACTAAGGAAGCAGAAGCGCGTAAATCCGTCGCTGTCACCGGAGCGCCCGAAAGCAAAGGAACACCTCGGACTAAAACCGTATTCCCTTTAACTCGAATATCAGCACCCATGCGACTGAGTTCAGGAACATGACCAAAACGATTTTCAAAGACCGTTTCACTGATCAAACTATTGCCTTGACACAGCGTTAACAGAGCCATAAAGGGGGCTTGCATATCCGTAGGGAAGCCGGGATAGGGTAGGGTTTCAATATCCGTCGCCTTTAGCTGTTCCCCAGCCAGAATACTTAAATGGTTTAGCCCTTCCATGCGGATTTTCACACCCATGGCTTTAAGTTTAGCCAGTACAGGAGTTAAATGTCCTGGAATAATCGGGGATAGGCTGATTTCAGAGCCTGTAATGGCTCCAGCTATTAAAAAAGTTCCAGCCTCTATTCGATCAGGAATAATCGAATAATCCGCAGAATGCAGACTGGGAACCCCAGAAATGATAATAGTTTTACTTCCAGCCCCATGAATTCTCGCTCCCATCGCCCGGCAGAAATTCGCTAAATCGATGACCTCCGGCTCTTGAGCCGCATTTTCAATAATGGTTTCCCCATCCGCTAAGGTGGCCGCCATCATCAAAGTTTCCGTCGCCCCGACACTGGGATAGTCCAGATAGATGCGAGCACCCTTGAGCCGAGGGTTAGCCCCCGCTACATGAGCATGAACAATGCCATGATCGATGTGTACTTCCGCACCCAGGGCTTGAAGTCCACGAACATGAAGATCTACAGGTCTAGCTCCAATAGCACAACCCCCAGGTAAGGGAACCCGGGCTACCCCTAAACGAGCCAATATCGGCCCAATAGCAAAGAAACTGGCCCGCAGTTGGCTCACCAGTTCATAGGGCGCTTGGGATTCTGATAGCTCACCCGCCTTAATGTCGATGATGTCACCCTGGCGGTCAATTTTCACACCCAAGGCCATGAGAATCTCACTCATGCTATTGACATCGGCTAAAGACGGCACATTCCGTAGCCGACAATCTTCGGAACAGAGTAATGCACCCGCCATTAAGACTAAAGCAGAATTTTTAGCCCCGCTAATTCCCACATGACCTGCTAGGGGTTGACGTCCCCAAATTTTGAGGCTGGACTGGTTAGCGTGGGACGCAGTTGAAACAGTCGATGAATGTATACCTAGTGTAATGGGTCTATCCTCCAAAAATGGGTTGTACGTTTACTTTACTTAGATTTTTTGTTCTGATTCTACCGAAAAGATTCTAAATGTCTAGGGGTTAGACAAATTTCATTTCCCTTATCAACCCCCAATCAGGCTTGGGGTGGGTTTTATAGAAATATCGTTCTTGGTATATCAAAAGTCTGATCGATTTTCAAATCCAGTGTAAAAATCTAATTAACACTTAGGAGAAATCAGAACTTATGGAAATCGGTATTCCCAAAGAAATCAAGGATCAGGAATTTAGGGTGGGCTTAAATCCTGATAGTGTCAGGGTTTGCACAGAAAGAGGTCATCAAGTTTTTGTAGAAATAGGTGCCGGGGAGGGTTCAGGGTTTAGCGATCGCGATTATACACGAGCCGGGGCTACAATCGTTAATTCCGCCACGGATGCCTGGAGTCGGGAACTTGTGGTTAAAGTCAAAGAACCTTTACCCCCCGAATATGAATTCATCCCCAAAAATCAACTATTGTTTACCTATCTCCATCTGGCCGCCAACCGGGAACTCACAGAAAATTTAATTCAAAGTGGTGTCCAGGCGATCGCCTATGAAACCGTAGAACTTCCCGACGGTCGATTACCTTTATTAACACCCATGAGTATCATCGCCGGGCGTTTATCTATTCAGTTTGGCTCCCGTTATTTGGAACGACAACAGGGCGGGAGAGGAGTTCTTTTAGCCGGAATTCCAGGAGTAAAAGCTGGAAAAGTTGTAATTTTAGGCGGGGGCGTAGTCGGGACTGAAGCAGCCAGAATTGCGATCGGAATGGGGGCAAAGGTGCAAATTTTAGATGTCAATTTGGATCGGTTAACTTATTTAGAAACAGTCTTTGGTTCGAGTGTGGAATTACTCTATAGTCATCCCTCTCAAATTGAAGAAAGTGTTCCTGAAGCTGATTTATTAATTGGTGCGGTTTTAATCCTAGGAAAACGCGCTCCTAAATTAGTTTCTCGTAATTTAGTCGCCCAAATGCGCCCCGGTTCTGTAATTGTGGATGTAGCAGTGGATCAAGGGGGATGTATTGAAACCCTACGTCCGACCTCTCACACTCATCCTACTTATATTGAAGAAGGTGTTGTTCATTATGGGGTTCCCAATATGCCAGGGGCTGTACCTTGGACAGCAACCCAAGCCCTGAATAATAGTACCTTACCCTACGTTATTCAGTTAGCCGATCAAGGAATTAAGGCATTAGAATTAAACCCAGTTTTAGCTAAAGGATTAAATGTGGAAAATCATCATTTAGTTCATCCGGCTGTTCGAGAAGTTTTTCCCGATTTAGTTTAATTAACCCGATTTACTCATCATTTCTATAGAGGGGTAATTCACGAATTACCCCTCCCCCTATTTTATTTGTTTTTATATGAAATCCTTTAATATTTGCAACAAATACTTAATCCGTTGGCTAATCACTTTTTTATATTCCCTATTCCCTTGTTACTGAGTGAAGTCGAAGTATTCCCTATTCCCTATTCCCTTGTTACTGAGCGAAGTCGAAGTATTCCCTATTCCCTATTCCCTATTCCCTATTCCCTATTCCCTATTCCCTATTCCCTATTCCCTATTCCCTATTCCCTGTTCCCTGTTCCCTGTTCCCTGTTCCCTGTTCCCTGTTCCCTGTTCCCTCCCTATAGCAATAATTTCAGGATTTCATATTAGTTTTAGATTTTGGAGATTCATCAGGAATAGTATACTTTAATTCTCCATTTTCTTGAACTTCCACTTTCACACCCAATTTAACTAATTCTTGAATTGCTCGTTTTCTCACCAGTTGATCCTGTGTCGCACCATAAACCATCAACCAAGATTGAATACGGATTAATTTATGATCGGGATTTTTTCTTAAAGATTGGGCAAATTCTCGTAAACGCGGAGAAAAATCTTTGTAGGGCGTTCCCTCTGCCCAATTAGCCGCCATTTCATGGGATTTAATTGTAGCTTTGGTATCCCCGATTAATAATAACTCATCAACGCCTTTGGTTCTCCAAACTAACCAAGATAGAGGATTCTTTTCTGGAGAAATCGACTTTAATCCCCCTTCTATCAGTTTAACCGTTAAATCCGGTCGTCCTTGGTAAAAAGAAACCGATGTCGATAAAAAATTATACATTTCTACCCAAAGGGGATCATGAGTTACAATCACCTCAAAATAATCATCTAACAGTTCATAATCTGTTTTTTCGCGGGCTAGATCATCCCCAAAATATTGCAGAAAGTTTAAAAATGTCCAACTCGCGACTAAATTTCCATAACCCAATGAGGGTAAATTTTTCAGTAATTTTAACCGCGCGGCTTCCCGTTGTTTTTCTTGTTGAGCCGCGCTCCTCGCCTCTGGATCTGGTGGTGTCGTTTGTACCCGAGAAACTTCTAACCCATCTGGAGCATAGAGTTGTACAGCCATAACCCCAACTAAGGCAATGCCAGCGATCGCCGTCGGGATCAGAAAGGAAAATCCTTTTCCCAAAGCAGACTTAACTGAAAGATTAACCACAATTATTGCTATAATTTCTGCTGCGGTTGCCATAATAGCATGAATTTTTTTACCCAATTTGAAAAACTCAAGTTAAACTTTTATAGAGGCGATCGGTAGGGGCGACTGATTCTTTGATCTATATCAATCAACGATATTAACCCTACCCATGACATTCTGAGTCAGGCTATAATCGCAGTAGCAAAAACAATTTAATTCAGGAAAATCCACGCGGTATCATGAAGGAGCAACAAGAGGCTTTTTTCAGGCAACGGTTTTGCCTTCCCTAAATTTGGCACTAGGGTCAGATTAGGGTAAACAGTAAAGATGATCAATCTTAACAAGTTTTCTCCTTTTGCGAGCCCAACTCAGAATCAGATCACTTTAAAATTAAATCTAGGCTTTCATTCCTAACTCCAACCAGAAGTTAAGGATATCAAGCGATATAGGGAGACTCAATGAATCAAAACGTGAAAGGCTTTTCTGTACTCCGTCAGGCTTTATTTACAGGCGCGATCGCAGCCGTTACCGCTTTCGTCATGCCCGCTTGGAGCAGTAGCGTCAGTACCACCCTCAAAGATAGTCCTAAAGCCGTATTGGATGAGGCCTGGCAGATTGTTTTTCGAGAATTTGTCGATGGCGAGTTTAATAAAGTCAACTGGCAAGCCCAAAGGGAAGAACTCCTGAGCAAAAACTATACCTCCCGGGAAGAAGCGTATACCGCTCTGCGAAAAGCCCTAGAAAAACTCCAAGATCCCTATACTCGCTTCATGGATCCCAAACAGTATGAAGCGTTAACCAATCAAACGGCCGGGGAACTTTCCGGGGTGGGAATGCAGTTGACCCTGGACGAAAAAACCAAAGCCATTACCGTGGTCGAACCGATTAAAAATTCTCCCGCCATTAAAGCCGGAATTTTGCCCGGAGATCGGGTGCTTTCTATTGATGGAGTTTCCACCGAGGGAATGACTGTCGAACAAGCGGCTAATAAAATTCGGGGGTCTGTCGGCACAAATGTCAGTTTACGCATTGGACGGCAAGGACAAAAAGAATTTGATTTGACCCTGACTCGCGCCCGCATTCAATTGGAAACCGTGACCTATCGGGTCAATAACGAAGGAAATCGCAAAATCGGTTATATTCAACTGCGGGAATTTAATTCCCATGCAGCCGAACAAATGCAATCCGCAATTCAAGCCTTAACTAAAGAGAATGTTCAGGCTTTTGTGTTGGATTTACGCGGAAATCCAGGGGGATTATTGCGTACGAGTATTGATATTGCCCGGATGTGGATGGATACCGGGGCAATTGTGAGTACCGTTGATCGCAATGGCAAAACCCAGGAAATTCGCAACAACCGCACCTCGATCACAAAATTACCTGTTGTCGTGTTAGTCGATGGTAATTCCGCTAGTGCCAGTGAAATTTTAGCCGGAGCATTGAAGGATAATCAACGGGGTGTGGTGATGGGAACTCAAACCTTTGGCAAGGCTTTAGTCCAATCGGTGTTTTCCCTTTCTGATGGTTCCGGGTTGGCGGTGACGATCGCCCATTATTACACACCTAATGGTATTGATATTAGCCATAAAGGGGTCACTCCTGATGTTAAGGTCGATATCTCCGATGATCAGAAAAAACAATTGGTCACTGATCCGAAGTTAATCGGGACATCCCAAGATCCTTTTTACGCCAAAGCTATTTCTATTCTGGCGGGGCTGGGTGGAAATCGACCCTTAGCCATTAACGAGTCTAAGTAACATTGACAATCCCCCGGATAGAATTCGGGGGATTTTGGGTTCAACGAGAATCCATATCTAAACTCATAACTGAATTTAAACAGTTTATTAGAAAGTTTAGCTAACCCGGCAAATAAGAAAATAAAAATATATTAAGGAAAAACTTAACTATGAAACTAAAACTAAAATCCACAGTAGATGCCGAAGGTAAGTTATTTTTACAACTTCCTCAAGCATTCGCCAATCAAGAATTAGAAATTATTATTGATTCTGTTAAAGAAAAAATGCTAACACCGGAAGAATTAGGCTATCCGGCTGATTTTTTTGAGAGAACTGCTGGCCAATGGCAAGGAGAACTTTTAGTTAGAGAAAATTTAGTTGCTTGCGACAAAAGAATTTGGGATATTGAATAATAATGTACTTGCTAGACACGAATACTTGTATTCAATATTTAACCGGACGTAGTGACAATGTAATCAATAAGTTCAAGACAACTGCTCGTCAAAATATTTATTTATGTGATGTTGTTAAATCAGAATTGTACTATGGTGCTTTTCGTAGTGTTAAAAAAGAACAAAATCTGGCTTTATATGAGTTATTTTTCTCCCAATATATGAGCTTGCCTTTTGATGGAAAATCAGCTAGAATTTATGGAGAGATTCGTTCTGAGTTGTCTAAACTGGGAACTCCTATCGGTGCTTATGATTTCCAAATTGCTGCTATCGCATTAGCTAATAATCTTATTTTAGTCACTCATAATACCAGAGAATTTCAAAGAATTGAAAATTTGCAAATTGAAGATTGGGAATGAAATAAAATGAATGAATAATAATGATTCAAAAAAAGTATAACTATAAAAAATAGCCGATAAACTGGGCTTTTAGATGCTCAAGCTAGTTGAACGAATATGGCAGTCTCCATGTTAAAATAAATCTAACTATTGTTAAAATTTTCTACCCCCTCCCATTTTTCAATCCGAGCGCAAAAAACGTGAATCCAAGCCTTGAAGACTTAATCCAATCAGCGATCGCCGATTTAGATTTAGGAAATCTGCGAGAAGCTCATCAGACAATCTCGCAAATTTTAGCGTTAGATCCTGATCGGGCTCAAACCTATAAAATTTTAGGGGATTGGTATGAAGTACAAGGACTATTTCCAGAAGCCATTTCCGCCTATCAAAAAGCTATTGAATTAGACCCTAATTTTGTTGAAGCCCATGGCTATTTAGCTCAGGTTTTTCGTAATACCGGAGAGTTTGAACAAGCATTTTTATCCTATAAAAAAGCTCTTAATCTTCGTCCTGGTTGGACAGAATTATATTTTCAATGGGGTCAGGCTTATTTGTGGAGTGGAGATATTCCCAAGGCGATTCGATGCTATCAAAAAACCTTAGAACAAAACCCTAATCATGTTCATGCCTATTTTGCCTTAGCCATGGCCTACGGGCAGTTGGGAGAGACAAAACGGGCGATCGCTCTCTATCAGCGAGTGATTCAACTTCAGCCTAATTTAGCAAATGCCTATAATAATTTAGGGTGTTTATTATTTTCAAAAAATGATTATGATGGAGCATTGGAAGCCTGGAATAACTCCTTAATTTATAATAAAAATAAAACCGAAAATTCTTTAATCTATAATAATATTGGTCAGGTATTTGCAGCCCAAGGTAAAACAAAAGAAGCAATTAAAGCCTATTATCAAGCATTGGAAATTAAAGATGACTTTCCTCTTGTTTATACTAATCTAGGAAAAATTCTTCAACAACAAAATCAGCATAAAAATGCAGTTTATTACTTTAAAAAAGTTATTGAATTAGAACCTAATAATCTATTTGCCTACACCGACTGTGGAGCTTCTTTACTTAATTTAGGAAGACTTGATGGAGCTTTGAGTTGTTTTAAAAAGGTGATTGATCTCGAACCTAAATTTGTAGATAGTTACTGTCAGGGAGTGCAGAAATCTTCGGGATTTGATGAATTGTCTTTAGCCAGAAAGTCCTGTGCTGATTTTCTCACGGCTTTACAAAAACAGGATAATGGGGATAAAACAGTCTATGAACATCTCTATCAAACCTATCTGTATCTGGGAAATACCTTAACTATTTACGGCAAATTTGATCAGGCGGTGGGTTACTATCAAAAAGCTGCACAAATTCAACCCTATTCAGTAGATATTTATCTAAAATTAGGCAATTGTCTATTCAAAAATAAACAATTCAATCCGGCTTTAACGGTTTATCAAACGGCTCACAGTTTACTCCAACAGTCATCTACTTTTTACCCAACTCAGTTACTAGAAGTTAATTTGCAATTGGGCAGAATTCTGGAAAAACAAGGATATTGGGAGTCTGCTACCGACTACTATAGTCAGGTTTTGCAGATGCAGCAAGATAGTCGGTTTCAGTCGTGGATTATTAACTCTCCCTCAACCTTAACTTTATTGCAAGAATGGGCGAATGCTCCCTATATTCAAGGGACGGAAATTCCCCAAGGGGTTTGTAATTCAACCCTAACCTGGCTAAAAAATAGTAATTTACAGGATAGTAATTATTGTGATCTATCAGGATTATCCGGTACACAGGAATACGGTCAACAGCCACCCTCTAAGCCGAATCAATGTGGGGGTTTAGATTGTGAAGCCTGTCTCAAGGGTGTGTTCAAATGTTTTCAGTGGCAGAATTTGGGACAGGGAATTCAAAAAGCTTTGAAGTCGAAAAATAATAGAGTTTCAACGCCTTTATTTGTGGCCGTTATTCCCAATGGACGAGCCTGGATTGTTCCCCAACAGAATTATTGGCTGGTTTGTAAAGCGATCGCGATTATTACACCGGATAACCAACTATTAGCCGATGTTTCTAGGGAATATCCGGCCCCCCTGCCCGGTTGTCCCAGCTATGACCCCCAACAGCATCAAGTGTTTCACCAGGAACAATTACCCCCCCTACAACAGATTGAAGGTCGGGTGGCGGTGTTGTCCGGGTTGTCGGGAAATGTCTATTTTCATTGGATGGTGGATATTTTACCAAGACTGGAATTGCTGCGCCAAAGTGGGATTAAGTTCGATCAAATTGATTGGTTTTTAGTCAATAGTTACCAAGCACCCTTTCAACGGGAAACCCTAACTCGCCTAGGAATTCCTGAGTTTAAAATCCTCGAAAGTGATCGGTTTCCCCATATTCAGGCACAGCAATTAATTGTTCCCTCCTGGACAGGATATATGGGATGGTTGCAACCTTGGGCGATTGATACTTTACGCCGTTGGTTTCTCCCTAAAAGTCAAAATCTGGGGAGAAATTATCCCGAACGAATTTATATTAGTCGGGGAAATGCGAGTTATCGTCGGATTTTAAATGAGAAAAATGTGATTGAAACCTTACGTCCTTGGGGTTTTGTGACCGTACAACTCGAAACCCTATCTTTTGGGGAACAGGTGGCTTTGTTTGCTCAGGCTAAGGTGATTATGGGCGCCCATGGTAGCGGTTTAACTAATATTCTGTTTTGTCAACCGGGAACCCAAGTGATTGAGTGGATGTCGCCCCACTATAATCGTCATTATTATTGGGTGATTAGTCAATATCTGGGATTAGAACATTATTGTTTGACGGGGGAAGGCTTTTCTTGCTATCCCCTCCGGGGGTTGATGTATCAAAATCCCCTGACCGAAGATATTTGGTTAAATCTGATTTCCCTGAAACGGCTATTAGAAATACTATTTGTAGGGAAACTGCGGTAGGGGCGAATGGCCATTCGCCCCTACTGGGTTTAAGCTTCAAAAATCTGATAGTTGAAACCCAAAACCCGATAGAATTAGGTTTGGGAAGATCCCTATTGAGTGTCAGCAACAGCAAACCAACTATGTTACCTAACGAAATTCGCGCCCGTAGTGTACAGTTTCTCCATCAACAAACAGAAATTTATATTAATCAAGGGCAGTTTGAGGATGCAATTAAAGCTGCCAAAGAGTTATTACAAATTCAGTCTGATTATGCCCCCGGTTATAAATTGATGGCGGATATATTCCAAAGACAGGGGAAATTAGGAGAAGCACAGGACTGGTATACTCGAACATTAAACCTTCAACCCAATTGGCCAGAAGTTCACGCGAACTTGGGCAGTCTGTACGCTAAATCCCAACAATGGCAACAGGCGATCGCTTGTTATCAAAAAGCTATCACCCTAAAACCGAATTTTACTGGTGCTTATCGGAATTTAGCGAAAGTTTGGACACAACTGGGCGACTCCCAAAAATCGGCACAGACCCTATATCAAGCTCTTAAATTAGAACCTAATCAAGCCACCGCCGAAGAACATTTTAACCTGGGCCAGCAGTTGGCACAACAGGGAGCTACCAACGAGGCGCAGATCTGTTATCGGAATGCGATCACACTCGATCCCAATTTAACCGCAGCCCATCAAGCTTTGGCCACTTTGCTCAAAGATCAAGGAAAGGCCCAGGAAGCAACCCAGGTCTACCGTCAAGCGATCAAATTGAATACTCCGACCCTAGGCGCGCCAGCCCCTGCTGATACCTTGGCCGCGGCCACAGCCCGGGAATTATCACCCCAAGAAACTTTAGCCGGGGCAACTCGTCAGCAAACGCTGAGTCATAACACAAAACCCCCGATGAATCATCCTGGTAATCCCCAAACCTACTTAAAACAGGCTCAAGCCTATTGTGCCTTGAAGGAATGGGATCAAGCGATCGCCACCTGTCAAAAAGCCTTAAAATTACAGCCCGATTTAGCAGAAGCCTATAAGATTCAAGGGAATGCGTTACAAATTTTAGGGGAAATGTCGGCGGCAATTCGGTGTTATTCAAAAGCCTTAGAAATTCAACCCCAATATCCAGAAGTTTATGCGAATTTGGGCAGTGTATATGCTCAGGAAGAACGCTTAGAAAAAGCTGCCTCCTATTATCAACAAGCTGTTAGTTTAAAACCGGATTTTGCCGGAGTTTATCGAAATTATGCTAAGGTTTTAACCCAAATGGGGCAGTTAGAAGAAGCCTCCAAATGTTTGGAAAAAGCCTATAGTTTGGAACCGGAAAAAGCCACGGCCGAGGAACATTTTAACCTAGGAAATACTCGCTTTAAACAAGGTAAATTTGATGAAGCGATCGCAGCCTATCAGAATGCACTACAACTGAATCCTCAGTTGGCAGTAGTTTATTATCAATTAGGGCAATTACATCAAACTAAAGGGGAAATTGAATCGGCTATTTCTGCCTATCAAAAAGCCTTAGAATTAGAACCCTCTCGGTTAGAATTTTATTATGGCTTTGCCGATTTATTCAGCCGTCAAGAGCGGTGGGATGATGGGATCCGAGTTTATAATAAAATCTTGGAATTAGACCCGAATCAAGCCGTTGCTTATTACAAAATTGGAGAGATTTTTAACCGTCAGTGGCGTTTAGAAGAAGCGGTTAACGTTTATAAAAAATCGATTTCCTTGAATCCTAAATTGGTTTCTTCCTATTATGGATTAGGGAAAATTTTAGTTAAACAGGAAAGTTGGCAAGAAGCGGTGCAGGTCTTCCGTCAGGCGGTGCAAATGAACCCCAGTGGAGATGCGGAAGCCTATAAAGGATTCGGAGATGCTCTGGCGAAAGTTGGGGAAGTTGAAGCCGCTACCCGCGCCTATCAAAAATCGACCGAACTGGATCAAAATCAAGCCGAAGTTTATCAAAAATTAGGGGATTTATTGCGAGATCAAGAACAGTTTGAATCCGCTATTACTGCTTATCAACGTTCGATTGAATTGAATCCTAATGTGTTCTGGACACAGAATAATTTAGCGGATATTTTCTTTAAACAAGAACGGTGGGAAGACGCTATTTCTGCTTATCAAAATGCGATCGCTTTAGATTCTAGCTACTCTTGGTCATACAATAGTTTAGCTGATGCTTTAGTTAATTTGGAACGCTGGGAAGAAGCAATTCCCGCCTATCAAAATGCGATTAAACTTAATCCTGAATTCCCTTGGTCTCATTATAACTTAGGGAAACTTTTAACAGAATTAGAGAATTGGGAAGAAGCTGTTGTCGCCTATCGGGGTGCAATTAAAGTTCAATCCGACTTACCCAATATTCAAGAAAAACTTGCCGATGCTTTGAGAAATCGAGCTAAATTAGATTTACAGGAATCCTTAGATTATTATTATCAAGTGATTCAAGAAAACCCCGATCATGTGGCGGCTTATCATAAAGCCATTGAGATTAAACCCGATGATCCTCAACTATATATTCAGTTAGCAGATACGTTAGTTAATCATAATCATTTGGATGGGGCGATCGTATTCTATCAAATGGCATTGCAGTTAGAACCCGATCATCCTGAAGTGGTTAAAAAATTAGAGGGAATTGTGGAAAAAAAAAAGCTAGGTTAACCCCCTATTTTTCCGTCTCTCAATCTCAATCCGAATATGATCAACTCTATCAGGCGTGGCTAAAATACAACAGCATTCGTAGTGAGCCCTTTAGGGTTCATAGCCCTGAAGGGCTTACTACTGGTAGTGAGACGCCTGATAGCCCTAAAGGGCTTACTACAATAGAAAAACCCCTGATTAGTATTATTATGCCTGTTTATAATACCCCGGAAATGTTTCTGTGCGAAGCAATTCAATCGGTGTTAGATCAGGTTTATACTAATTGGGAATTGTGTATTGCGGATGATGCTTCGACTGCTTCCCATATCAAACCGATATTAGAAGCATATCAACAGCAAGATAGCCGGATTAAAGTAGTTTTCAGAACTAAAAATGGTCATATTTCAGCAACTTCTAATTCCGCTTTAGAGTTAGCAACGGGGGAATTTATTGGGTTATTAGATCATGATGATGTGCTGACTCCCGATGCTTTATATGAAGTGGTGAAGTTGTTAAATCAGCATCCAACTGCGGATATGATTTATTCCGATGAAGATAAACTGAATGAAAAGGGAGAATTAACTGGTCATTTCTTTAAACCTGATTGGTGTCCCGATTCCTTTTTGTCTCGGATGTATACTTGCCATTTTGGAGTTTATAGACGGCAAATTATTAACGAAATTGGAGGTTTTAGAACCGGATATGAAGGTAGTCAGGATTATGATTTAGTCTTGAGATTTACTGAAAAAACCGATCATATTTTTCATATTCCTAAAATACTATATCATTGGCGGATTCATAGCAGTTCAGCCGCTGGAGGAACAGCAGCTAAACCCTATGCTTATGAAGCTGCAAAACGGGCGTTACAAGATGCAATTAACCGCCGGGGAGAACCAGGAATTGTTAAAGATGTGCCCATGTATTTAGGGCATTATCAAATCCGCTATAAAATTTTAGATTATAAACGGGTGAGTATTATTATTCCCACTAGGGATTTAGGAAATATCTTAAATCGCTGTTTGGAATCTATCTTTACTCTCAGCATTTATCCCGATTATGAAGTGATTGTCATTGATAACGGCAGTACGGAAGCTCAAACCCAGGAGATTTTAGAAAAATGGCAAGAAAAAGAACCAAATCGGTTTAGATATTATGCTTTAGATATTCCTTTCAATTTTTCTAAGATTAATAACTATGCCGTTAGTAAAGCCACCGGGGATTATTTGCTATTCTTAAATAATGATACCGAAGTGATTTATCCTGATTGGATTGATGCCATGGTAGAACAGGCGCAACGGCCTTCTATTGGTGCGGTGGGGGCGTTATTAAGGTATCCTGATAAAGTCGTTCAACACGCTGGCGTTGTGGTGGGAATTGGTCATTTTGCCGCCCATAGTCACCGCCTGGCATCGGAAACAGACCCCGGATATTATGGTCAAATTATTTCTATTAGTAATTATTCGGCGGTGACGGCGGCTTGTTTGATGTGTCGGCGAGAAGTATTTGCACAGGTGGGAGGGTTTGATCAACAGTTAGCAGTGGCTTATAATGATGTTGATTTCTGCTTAAAAATTGTTGAACAAGGGTATCGGAATATTTATTTACCTCACGTTGTTTTATATCATTATGAATCCAAAAGTCGGGGTTATGATACCACACCGGATCAGGTAGAAAGATTTATGCGGGAAGTGACAATTACCCGACAAAGATGGCAACGTTATGTTGATCATGATCCTTGTTATAATCCTAATCTAACTCTATCGGCATCGGATTATAGTTTAAGACGATTTGCTGAGGTAGAAATTAGTAAAATAGCCTTAGATTTTGATCGGAATAAATTACAAGATTGTTCAATTGATCAACCAGAAATTGGAACTTATTATGGCGTTAGTCAAATTTGTTTTAAAGGTTGGGTACTAGGAAAACGGGAGAAAATAACCACCGTTCAAATTATTGGGAATCACGGCCAAGTTATTAAGGAAATTCCGGCTAATTTCCCCCGGGCTGATGTGAATTTATTGCATCCTGAAAACCCCAATTCTGAGTTTTGTGGGTTTTGTGAAACCATTGAACTCAGAAATTTGTCTGAACAAACAGAATTGTTATTTCAAGCTGTTCTTAAAGATGGAACTTATGCTAAATTTGCACAAGTAAAAATTAGTTATAGTCATAAAATTTCAACAGTCCCTTGGTAGCCATCGACTCGGACTCGTTGACCGTCTTTTAAATAGGTAGTCGCACCTTGAATATTCATTACCGCCGGGATACCATATTCTCGGGCGATAATTGCGCCGTGGGAAAGTTGTCCGCCCACTTCAGAAATAATCGCTTTTGCGGTTAGGAGAATGGGCGACCATCCCGCATCAGTGTAGGGAACCACGAGAATTATATCTTCTGTTTGATCAATAATATTGGTTAAACTACGACAGATTTTAACTGTTCCTTCTACACAACCAATACTAGCAGGAATCCCTTGTAAAATTGCCGAGTTTTGAATGGGTATTGATCGGGGTTTAGGTAATAAGTTACCGTAGACAACGGGGGGGACACTGCGATCGCTATCTTCTTGAAAAGTTTGCCGACGTTGACTAATTTTAGAGATAAAATCTGGGGCAATATCCGATTGTATCCAATCTTTGATTTCATCCCATTCTAAATAGAAAATATCTCCGGCATTTTCTAATATTCCTTGGGTTATGGCTTGGGATTCTATGGCTAATATTGTCCATCGTAAATAGGCTAATAGTTTACCGTAAATTTCAGCAATTTGGCTTTTTGTTAAAGTGCGTTGATAACATTGTTTTTGTCGCCATCTTTCCCATCGGGTTAAGTTAGAAACCGTTGAATTTTCCATCCGGTAGTTGGTATTTTTAACAATTTTAAACAGCATTTCTTTTAATATATCTGGTTGTTCTAACCAATTTGGCACAGAAATATCCGTTCCCACTTCACTTAAATAACCATAGGTTTGTAACCAATCTTCAAATTGTTGATTAAATTGGGGATTTTCTGCTAGAATCTGATAAAAGTATTGGTAGCTTATTTGTTCTGGTTCTTCCGAGGTTTCTCTAATCCGATCAGCCAGGGTTTGTAAGGCTTGCATCGAAGCAATTTCTGGAGCTGTATAGGTAGGTATCCAACTATCAGAAACTTTAAATAAAGTTCGTCGAATCGCTAACCCGATGGGTGCTATAATATTATAATAGGTCGCTGATTTTAATATATTCTGAATACTTTCATACCGTTCTAAAAGTTGAGTTAAAGTTAGGGATTCTAGGGATAAATCCACTTCTAATTGTTGTAATACGGGTAAAAATAACTGTTCTAATTCCCGTTCAAAATCCTTTTCTAAATTTCGTTCCCGTTGAATTAATCGCCATAAACCCGGTAAGGAAGGTAAAAGTTTACGAATCGGGGGTTTTCCCATTTTTTGCCCTCGGACTAAAAATTCTAACCCCTGTTCAGGTAATCCCATCATTGCAAAGATTTCCCCTAATAAGGTAGCATTAAAATAGGCATGGGAACCTAATAATGTCGCGGTTTGATTAAAGTCTAATTGTGCTGCTTTTTTTCCTAAAACTAAAGTAAAGATTTCTCCCCAAACCCCACAGGTTAAGGGACGATTAATTGACCAAGTTAGGGGAGGAATTACCCCCGGAATTACTTCGGCGGCAATAGTTCGCGTCCAAATAGGGTGTAAATTGGTAATCGGGCGAGTTTGAAAAATCCAGACTTTTACCCCATCCCAACACCACTCAATATCTTGGGGTAAACCGTGATAAAAGGTTTCTATTTCTTGGGCGAGTCTAACTAATTCTAAAATAACAGCTTTAGGTAAAATATCAGGCAGTTCTAAACCATCAATAGAGGTATTAATTTCTATTTCTAAATGAACGGGAGTACATTGCCCTCCAACAACGGATTCTGCCCCTCCTGGTAAGGCTTCAATAATAATTTGTGAACCGCCATCTAAGGGGTTGCGGGTAAACATTACCCCGGCGACTTCACTGGCTAAATAGGGTTGAATTAATACGGCTATTCCGGTATCAGGAAGTTGTTGATTTTGACGATAGGAAATGGCTTCTGGAGTCCAATAGGATTGGCGACATTGAATAATTGCCTTGTGTAATTCTGAAGCTGAATAAACAGGGCCGATACTTTGATATTGTCCGGCCGCCGAAGAAGTATTACTATCTTCTCCAATAGCAGAAGAACGGACAATTAGGGGAAAATTACTTGGATCAATTTCTGGTTTTAAAGTAATATTAATATCTTCTAAACGGTTAATAGCAGGTAAAACCCAACCTACTGTAACTTTAAATCCTGCCCGTTTTAATTCGCTTAATCGGGTGGCTTTTTCACCGCATTGTTGAATATTGAGTTTATCTTCCAGATTTAAAAATTGTTGTTTCATATAATAATATGCGAGATCATCTTTTTGTGATAAGTTAATTATAACTAATTGTAAGGCTATTCCTAGAGCTGCGACGAATTCCCCAGGAGTTTGATGCCAAAAAATTACCCAAAATGGCCCACTTAAACACCCTAAACGGGATGCCCAAAGTCGGGATGAATATTTAGAAATTGGCAATAATACATAACTGAATCTCCAGATTAATAATCCCGTAATTCCGCTACTAATCGCAATAATAGGAGAATACACTAATATTCCCCAAGCTGCATTTGTAACCCCGCCACCTTTGGCGACAAAATATCGTCCTGCGACTAATAAAATTAAACTCACTAATTGCCAAGCTGGATCATTCGGGAATAATATCTTAGCAGCAATTACTGGAATTATCCCCCTGGCTATTTCTAGGATCACCGCGACAATTCCCGATGGTTTTCCCCCTTGGTAAAAAGCTGCGGAAACGCTAATATTTCCTGTTCCTAATGTTGATAATTTTTTTCCCGATAGGAGTTGCACAACCCAACCCGTTAGGGGTAATGTCCCTAAAATAAAGCTCCCCGCCAACAGTAATCCTATCATCCAAAAAGACATGAGAAATATTCTCCGGTAATTACCAAGATCCTCCCCCTAAGATCCTAGGGTTAATTGGGGTAGGATGTCATCGATATAACCTTTAAGGTTTAGTTAACCAAAAATGAGATAATAGTCAAGGTATCATTATAATTAAGGAAAAATCAAGATTATGGCAAGTAGTAATACTCTATGGATTCCGATTGCTGTGCTGATTGTCGGATTTGTGGCGGCGGTGGGTATTGGATCAATTGCTTGGTATAACTCTAAGCGTCCCCCGGGTTGGGAAGATAAAGGAAGACCGGATTATATTCCTAAAGTGAATCAAGAAGATGAGAAAAAGTAAGGGTTAAGGTTAATTAAACCACAAAGACACGAAGAAGTCGTAACCACTATCGGTGGTTATTGGTCTACTTTTAAGCTGAAAGTCGGGAAGAATGGTTGCTTTTCCCGACTTTAAACTAAAAGCGATGGTCGTGAACAATTCTTCTCCGTCAATATAATTTTTAAGGGTAAATTAACAACGGTTTAGCTTTTCTTTCCTTTGGGAAATTGATTAATTTGGGCTGACCCATAAAAAATCAGGGAATTGTTTTGAATTCGCAGTCTATCTACCTTTAATTGGGTTCCATCTAAGGCAAATTTGTCCAGATCTAATAAATCATTAACATGGTTTACTAGGGCTTGACTCAGGTTAATTTCCTCCTGATTTCCGCTATATTTAACATCAACAAATCGGATTTTCTGACGGTCTTCCACCTCCACCTGAGTTGTAAAATCAACTTGGACGGGTGCTTCTGAATTTCCTAATTGAATTCCTGATTGAATTCTTAGGGTTTTCTCAGCAGTAACCGTCATCAGGGTTTTTGTAAAGGTTAACGGTTCTCCCTGATATTGCAGACGCTGGAGTTTTTCGACCACAAAGGGTGTGTTAAAAGAGTCAGTTAAGTCTTCCTCGGTTAATACCACCCGCAAACTGGCTTGAGTAGGTTGTCGTAACTTGACTTGACCTGTGAAAATCGCGCTGAAATCAATGGACACCGCTTGCACATAGAGTTCCATGACGGCAATGCGGAGGCCATTATACATCAGCATCCCGTTGCCGATAAAATCGAAACCATCGACGCTTCCGGTGCAAAGCTTGGCTACAGGTTCCGCCCGAACGTTGGCTTCAATTTTTTCAGAACGCTTGAATAAAGCTGCGATCGCAGCCCCCACCACCTTGCTGACAAGGCGATCGCCACTTTGATTCTTAAAAGAAGTGCTTCCAAACAAAGCCTGTACCATTCCTATTGCTCGTTAGCTGACTTGCCTATTATAACTTTTTATAAAGTTTTGTAAAAATTAGTAATACTTATGGGAGGGATAGTTCAAAGTTAAACTAAAGAATGCTAGGGCGGACTGTTTCGATTATTGGCGGTTTTTCCAATACCCCGGCTCTCGACTGCAATGCGTCACTGCTAGAATCAAAATGTAGTCTGGCTCGATCGTATAGAGGATACTATAGGGAAATTTGCGGGTCAAACATCGCCGAACATTTTCGTCCAGTACAGCCCAGCGAGTCGGAGATTCCTTAATTCGATACACTGCATCCTCAATAACATTAATAAATGCCTGTGCTACTTCAGAACTTTGTTCTGCATAGTATTGGACAGCTTCCGCATATTCAGCCAGTGCTTCAGGATGAAATACATACTTCATGGGTCAAGCAACATCCTCACTTGAGCTAAGGCTTCATCCCCTGGAATTGCTTGCACAGCACCGCTTCGGATCTCGTTACGTCGTTTATGGGCTTCAGATGTCCAAGCTGCCTGAATCTTGGGATCGGTATCGAATTCTAAACTTTCTGCGAGTTTTTCTGCCAAAAGCGCCCTTGAGGCACTAGGGAGAGATAAAAGTTCTTCCGTCAGTTTTTCAATTGACCGCATAGCTCCTCCCCAACTGCTTAATTATAATCATAATCTAACAAATTTTAGACCCAATTAAACTAGAAACCATCAACCATTCCCTAACTCTGTTCCTTCGAGACAAGCGCCATCTAAAACCACACCTAAAAATAAGGTTTGTTCCAGAATCGCGCATAGTAAATTAGCCCGTTGTAAATTTGTTCCTCGCAATACTGCACCGGATAAATTGGCTTCTTCTAAATCGGCTTGAGATAAATCGGCCCCCGATAAATTAGTATTTCTTAAATCCGCTTGATATAAAATTCCTTGGGATAAATTCACGCCGCGTAAATCAGCACCCCTTAAATCAATCCCACTTAAATCCAAATTTCCACAGGTGGCTCCGGTTAAAAAAGCTCCCGCAAAACTCGCTTCTTTTACCTCAGCATCGAATAGAATAGCCCCCCTTAAATCAGCATTTCTCAAGTCAGCTCCGGATAAATTGGCTCCAGATAAATCAGCCCCTCTTAAATTGGCTCGGAGTTGGGCTCCTTGTAAATTAGCCCCGGATAAATTAGCCCCGGATAAATTAGCCCCGGATAAATTAACCTCCGCCAAATTTGCCCCGGATAGATCAATACCGGACAAATTCATATTAGTTAGATCTTTAATTTTTCCTTGTTTGATAGCATTAAGATCAACCGATAGGGTGCGAGTCATAGTCATGGTCATAATCAGTGATGATTTAATTTTAGATTATTTTTGTAATTTAGATTTGGAAGTTAATTCCTCCTCTAACCAAATATTGGGCAATTGAGTGGGTTGAGTCGGCAATTGCATCAACCCCATTTCTGTTAATTTGACAACGGTTTTTAAGGATTCAACCAAAGTTGGATCAAACCGAGTCCCACTCAAATCCTGACATTTTTCTAAGGCTTCTGTCAAACTTAGGGCAGAACGTTTACCCCGGGGTTGAATAAATGCTTGAAAATAAGCCACAACTGCCAAAATTCTGGATTTAATATCAATTTCTTCGCCTTTTAAACCATCAGGTTTGCCCGTGCCGTCCCAATGTTCTAAATAGTGATAGATGATATGCCGAACTTCCGATAATTCTGGCATAGATTCTAATAATCTAGCCCCAATTAATGTCCGTTCCGACCAAAACTTTTTCGTGGGATCATCCATTTCTTCCGGGGTTTGATTAAACACCTCATCCGGTGCAGATGCTAACCCAATTCTATAGAGTAATCCTGCTAATTGTAACCGTCTTAATGTCACCGTTGGTAAATCTAAAATCTGACCAATGGTTTCAGTTAAAGCCGCTACTTGTAAGGAAGCACAGGGGTTATCGTGATCCCGTTCATCAACCCGTTGTGCCATTCTTAAAAATGCCTGTAATTTATTGGCACTAATATTACGGCTGACTCGTTTGGCTTGGCCTTCTAATTCCCATAATTCGCGGGTTTGGCGGTTAACCGTAATTAATTCTTGTTGAGAAGATTGTAAATAACTGATAATCCGAGAAACCACGCTGGTTAAATCAGGAACCTGGTGATAAGGTGTAGCTACAATTTGCTGATATTTTGCCAATAAATTATCGGCTAATTCAGGATTATAGGGTCGAAAACGTTCGATTAAAATTTCCGCCGATTTACGAACCAAGGTTTGATCAAATGTCCATAATCCATAAAATTTTCGTTCGGTATCAATGGTAGGTTTACTATGCTGAGCATATTCATGTTCCATCAATTCATGGCACAATAGCATGGTCGTATAACTTGGAGCTAAAATAATTAAATTCCACTCCATTACCAAACTATCAGAACGGTCTAAATTAATTAAAGAAACATTCTCTAATTCTCCGGTGCGATGGGTCGAAAATCCACTATCCCCAACGGCACTAATCACAATATGGCGACAAGATTGAGCCATCTCAAAATACCGTTCGGCTTCTTGAAGATACCATTTTCCTTCCTGAAATGTGACTAATACCAGGGGTTGTTGATCCTTTGTCGCATCACTATTTTGTAAAATGTGATCTTCGAGGGCATGACACAGGGCAACTAGGGTATTTTTAAAGTAGACACCATAACTAGACGGCAGTTGACCATCAGGCAGGGAGGCTTTGAGTTGATTGAGTGTGGATTCTGGATTCATTATACAAACGGGAGTCCCGACTATTCCTTAAATCTTAACTGTTATCGGCATAATTTAAGAGTAAACCATTAAAATTTTTCAATTTCTGGTCGAGATCGTCCTGAATCTGGGGTAGGATCAATCCCTGTAGGATATTATAGCATTGGAAACCCTCTGGATTTTTGGTTAAATTTTTGCCTGGACTTAGCCCACAATCAAAGAACAGCAACTAGACAGGATTCATGAGTTTATTGAAAAAATGCCTCAAGCGGAATTACCTATTTATACAGGAAAAAAACAATGGAATTCAGGAGTTAGAAAAATTTATGCAGCCCTTGAGAAAAAAATCAGTATATAGTTTAAATTTTCGACAAATTATTGTTAGGTTTAGGAATTTTATAGTAAAATAATTTATACTATTTAAAGCCAGGGATTTACTTTGTTTTAATGTTTTAGGGAGAGTCGATTTATGACGATGCAACCAGATTTTTTATCCCCATCTGTCCCCCAACCCGTACCCATGTCTACAGCCACTACAACCTCCCTAGTGGGGGTTAATATCATTACTATTACCCAAACAGATGTCAATAGAAAAGGTGAATATATTGGAACAACTGGCCCAGATTATATTGAGGTTTCCCCATTTTTAGCCCCGTTTAACTTTGTTATTTATGGTTTAGAGGAGCCCGATACCCTATCAGGAGGTGCGGGAGATGATAGTTTATTTGGAGGGAAAGGAAATGATTCTTTAATTGGTTTAAATGGGAATGATATTATTCAAGGAAATTTAGGTGCGGATTATATTAATAGTAGTGAGGGAGATGATTTTATTTATGGCGGACAGGGAAATGATACCCTTTTAGGGGGAGGAGGAAATGATTTATTGGCTGGAGATAAAGGCGTGAATCAATTAACCGGAGGATTTGGGGCTGATCAATTTTCTATTCGAGCTTTTCCTGCCAATAATACAGGTAATGTATCGGATTTTATTCCCGATAATGCCGATATAATTACGGATTTTACCCCCGGAGAAGATGTCATAATTGTTAGTGGAGTTCCTTCCTTTGCTCAGTTGAATTTAACTTCCATTCCCCCGGAAGCCGTGGGAGGATTATTTCCTAGTATTGAACGTACCCTCGGCGGTGGAACCTTAATAGAAGTTCAAGCTACGGGTCAAATTATTGGCTTTTTAGAAAACATTCAACCCCAACAATTATTAACATCTTCCTTTCTATTTTTTGAGACCCTTTGAGGTTAGTTTATCCGGTTAAATCGGAATTACTGGTTTCTCCATCACTTAAGGGTAAAAAGATTTCAACCAGAGTTCCTTGATTTTTCCCAGGACTAACTAATTGAATTCTACCCCCCATCATTTCGACTAAATTTTTGGAAATCACTAATCCTAATCCCGTACTTCCTAGGGCATGGAGTCGGGATTCATCTTCCACAACAAAGGGTTGAAATAGTTGATCTTGAATGTGAGGTGAAATCCCGATTCCCGTATCTTTAATCGTAATCACCGCCATTTCTTCGCTCTCTTGAGTTTGAGGGTGATCACCATGACGAATTTCTGTACTAATTGAAATACTCCCTCGGTCTGTAAATTTAATCGCATTCCCAATAATATTAATAAAAATTTGTTTAAGTTTAGTGGGATCTGCTTTCACCTTAATCCGGTGAGAATAGTCTTGTTTATAGAGTCGTAGTCCTTTTTGACGAATATTAGAAAATTGTAGGTAAATAGCAGCCGTTAAACAGGCTTGTAAGTCAATAGTTTTAATATCAAAAGAAATTTTACCTTCTTCAATGCGAGCCAAATCTAAAACTTGATTGATTAAGGTTAATAAATGCAAGGAAGAATCGTGGGCTTGTTTTAAAAGTTCTAGTTCCTCATCTCGGTCATCACATAAATCATCTAATAGGAGTTGTAAGGAACCAATAATCCCATTCATCGGGGTTCTTAACTCATGGGAAGTTTGCCTAAGAAACTCATCTTTTCGATGATTCATCTCCTCCAAAACTTTATTTTTAGATTCAATACCGCCGTATTTATCAACGGTTGTTTTTAGTTGTTTTTCCAGATCGGCTTTTTCCTGTAGAAACCTTTCTTTTTTAGTTTCCAATAGTGCCTCTAAGGAAGCATTTTTTTGTTTTAACTGTTGCAGATTTTGATAATAAATCCATGCCATTAAAGAACTAAAAAAAGCCACGATGACGGAAATAATCGGTATCCAAGGCATGGCTACCGAAAAACTGTACCCAAGAGACACAAACAGTCCCACGGCGATCACACCGATGATAGCCATTGGTACTCCCCACTTTAGCTCCGTTGATTGTCTGAGCTTTTGCCCCATAATCTATTACACCAGTCAGTGGCTCCCAAGGTTTAATTTAAGCGGCGTTGAAACTTCCTTTTCTATGCTATCTTACAAAGTTGATTCTGACATCCCCCCATGGTTATAACCAGGGGATGATAAAAAATTAACTTAAATATTGAAAGTCAGGTTGCTTAATAGCAGCATTTTCTGATCATCCGTTTAATTAAAGTTACTACTTCTAATATTCCCTGAAGGAATAGACGCAATTAATTGACGAGTATAGGCTTGTTTGGGATAGCGATAAATTTCCTCGGCGGTTCCAGTTTCTTCGATTTTTCCTTGATTCATTACAATAATGCGATCGCTCATAAACTTAACCACACTTAAATCATGGGAAATAAAAATATAAGTCAGATTAAATTCCGATTGTAACTCTTTTAATAGGTTCAAAACCTGCGCCTGTACCGACACATCCAGGGCGGAAACCGATTCATCACAAATAATAAATTTAGGATTCAAAGCTAAAGCTCTAGCAATACAAATCCGTTGTCTTTGTCCCCCGGAAAATTCATGGGGAAAACGGGTCATTAAATCAGGATTTAACCCGACTCTTTCTAATAAATAAGCCACGCGATCGCGTTTTTCATTAAAATTATTTCCCACTTGATGAATAATTAAAGGTTCCATTACCGCCTCGCCAATACTGATTCTAGGGTCAAGGGAACTAAAAGGATCTTGAAAGATAATCTGCATATTCCGCCGCACCCAACGCATTTTATGATTAAATTGTTGTTGATTTCGATAATTTTTAAATCCACTAAATATAGCTGTTTCTAAATAAGGTGCGGTAATATCCTGACTTTCAAATAATACCTGACCACTCAAGGGTTTAATTAGTTGTAAAATTGCTCTAGCTAAGGTACTTTTTCCACAGCCTGATTCTCCAACTAATCCTAGGGTTTCCCCTGGATATACCTCAAAGGAAACATCATTAACCGCCATAAATAACCGTTTAGTTTCACCCAATAGTCCGGGGATTTTAAAACCAACTCTTAAATTTTTAACGGATAAAAGTGGATTATCTGAGGGGAGACTAGATAAAAAGGATTTAGAACTTAAAGCAATATTAGAAATATTATTATAAATTTTATTAACTTCTAATTGAGGTTTTTCCCGAATTTCTTTTTCTCCATTTTCTAAAGTAACAACTTCCATAAAATCCGCCACCGTTGGTAATCTTACCGCCGGGTTATCTAAGCTAGGACGACAGGCTAATAAACCTTTAGTATAGGGATTTTGAGGGGATGTAAAAATTTGCTTGATAGTTCCTGACTCGACTATTTTTCCCTGGAACATGACCGCCACTTGGTCAGCAATTTGAGCGACAATTCCCAAATCATGGGTAATAAAAATCATCGCCATTCCCCGATATTCTTGTAACTCTTGAAGTAACTCTAATATTGTTGCTTGTACCGTCACATCTAAGGCGGTGGTAGGTTCATCCGCAATTAATAATATCGGGTTACAAGAAATAGCCATAGCAATCATTACCCGTTGTAATTGTCCCCCCGATAATTCATGGGGATAGCGATCTAACATTGCTCGTTTTTGAGCATTCACTTGTTGAATTAATTCTCTTTTTCTGGTGCGTTTATCTTGCAATTCCTGGGGAGAACGGGATGTTGATTGATGGTTTTGTTCTTCTAATGCTTGCTGCATTAATTGGTCATCACTGGGGAGTAATTTAACTTCCTGTAATAAGGATGCGGCTTTCCACATCGCCTGTTTAGGAGATATTTTTTGATGCTGAATAATAGCTTCTGTTAATTGAAACCCAATGGTAAATACGGGATTAAGGGAGGTCATAGGTTCCTGAAAAATCATGGAAATTTGACCGCCTCGATAGGTTTGTTTTTGAGGTGATGAAAGTTGTAATAAATTAACAGGTTGGGAATAGGGATTATAGTCTTCAGATTCGGGAATTTGAAACCAAACTTCCCCGCTAACTTGAGTAGTTGCGGTCGAAAGTAACCCCATAATTGCTAATGCTGTGACGGATTTTCCTGAACCGGACTCGCCCACAATTCCCAGGGTTTGTCCCCGTCCGACCTGGAAGGAAATACCATCAACGGCGGCGACCGTCCGTTCGTCGGTTTCAAACTCCACCCGCAGATTATTTACGTTCAGGACAGCATATTGCATGGAAGTTACCCTTTTGATTAATTGTATTCTTGAATCAATTATGATATAATATAGATAGGTTTTAAATGTTTGTCAAATTAACTCTTTCAATTTAGCTGGATAGGTTAGAGACATGATTAATTCTCTCAACATAGCTCGCTATTTTATTGTAAAAGCTTATCAGGATGGTATAGAAGCAGAAATGACAAATATGAAAGTACAAAAACTTTTATATTATGCACAAAGCTTATATTTAGCCCTCTATGATCAGCCTTTATTTGAAGAAGAAATTCAAGCTTGGCGTTATGGCCCTGTTTGTCCTCCTGCTTATCAATATTATAGTGAATTTGAAGCCAAACAACTGCCAATTCCTGATGCAGAAATTATCTTAGAAATTCCTGATGATCAGAAGTTAGTTTTAGAAGAAGTTTGGGATTATTTTGGCGGGTATCACGCCTATAGATTAAGTGGGATGACTCACCTAGAATTTCCTTGGAAAAAAGCGCGTCAAGGTTTATCCTCAGAAGCAAGATCAACTCAACCAATTTTGATTGAGGATATGAAAGCATTAGGATATCAAAAATTAGACGTTATAGAACGAGATCATCTGGCTTATGAACCTGTAATGTCTGAAGTTTTGAAAGATACTATAACTTCCGTAAATAATCAATCAGAACCTCCAACTCGTATTCATAAAGGAGAAGTGCGTGACTGGATTAACTCCCTTCTCGATTGAATATTCTGATAATTTTAAACGTTCTTTCAAAAAATTAGCAAAAGCTTTAGGAGCTAATTTTATTGAACGGCTAACAGAAGTTATAGAAAATTTAACGGATGATCCCTATCCGATTAATTCTCGTCAAGAACCACTCCCCGGAAAAATTCATTTACTTCCAGAATGGAGATTTTACAAACTAGAGTTAAAAATTTCTAAAGGTGCTTCTGGACAGGTCAGATTAATGTATTTAGTCAATGCAACTGATTTTGTAATTAGATTAGTCTGGATTTATAATCATGAACAATTTGCTAAACGTCCTCCTGATAAAGAACTTAAAAATATTATTCAGGAAATTTTGGACGATTAAAAAGAGAGGATAAAGATTAAGCCTTCATGTGATCAATTAAAGTTACTACGTCTTTATTTCTCTTTTTTAATATTATATGCGATCGCCCCTACCCAAACCTCAAGGGATTTGCTAGGCTAAATATCAAGGTTATATCAAGTAATTTGCGATCGCTAATTATCCTGAAGTTGAGTTCAAGTCATTGTTAGGGAAACTTTAAATGATGTTAACAGATTATATTTACGCAGCCATGAATCGGGCAAAATATGAGATATTAGATGATGGGATATTTTATGGAGAAATACCCGACTGTCAGGGAGTTTGGAGTAGTGGTAAAACCTTAGAACAATGTCGAGAAAATTTACAAGATGCGTTAGAAGGATGGATCATTTTAGGGTTACGTTTGGGTCATCAATTACCAATTTTAGACTATATTAACTTAAACATTGAAAACGAGGTTGCTTAATGCCACCATTTTCTGCGATTAAATGGAAAGATTTTGTGCGTTATTTGAAACTAGCTGGTTTTCAAGGGCCATATCCTGGGGGAAAACATCAATATATGATTAAGGATGAAGTCAGGTTAACTATTCCTAATCCCCATCAAGGTGATATTAGTAAAAATTTACTGAGTCGGCTGTTACGTCAGGCGAATATTAGCCGAGATGAATGGGAAAAACTATAGTAAGAGGAGAAAATGAGAGGAAGTGAATAATCTTTTTTAGGTTTTACCCTCAACTATTTTAATTTCTGCTTCTGTTAATCCATATAATTCATAAACCAGTTGATCGATTTGTTGTTCTAATATTGTTGTATCTGCATTGGGGTTAGATTGTTTGGCGGTGAGGATTTGATCAACAAGTGAAATTAAATCTTGCTGTTTTTTTGCTGTAATTCTTTTAATCGGAAATTTTCGTAAATCCTCTAATATTAGTTTTGGAAACATTTGTCTTACGGATTTGGCAGTATTTTTCATAAAATAGTACGACATTAATTTGCTATTAAGCACAGCTAAAATATATTTTAATGAAATCTCTAAATTCTCTTTTTCAAGAATAGCAATATTGCTCATATTAAAAAGATAAATATCTTCTGTGTAAGTGGCTATTATTGACTGAGGATGCTTACCAGTAATTTCACGAATAATAATCTTTTTACCATTAAATAAATTAAATCCTCTGGGTGCGGCTAAATTTTCACCATATTGTAAATATGTACCTAACCAATTAATTAAGTACCGATTAACATCCTTTCCTTCCAGATATTTATGAGTATTATGATCAAATTTATAGTTGTAATCATAGATGCGTTTTTTTACATCTTCAGGACTTTGTTTAGGATTACCTTTGCCTGATTCGTAAGCCTTTAAACCTGCTTTTATTAAAACCAAGTTGTCCAATATTTCAGAATTAAGAATAAGTTTCTGAATTAAACTATCACTTTCCTGATCAGAAAATACATTCAATTCAAAACCTTTATTTTGCATAAAACTCAATTGTTTTTTGCAATGCCTTAGCTTAAAATCGGATAAAATTCTGATCTCAGTTGTCTCGGTAGCCCTTTCTTTTTTACTCGAAATAATAATTGTTTCAACATTGACACCTTCAAAGGAATAACCAATTAAATTAATGATTTCATTTAAGGATGTTTCACTTAGTAAATATTTTCTAAGACTTTGTGCTGAACTTATCATTAACATCGAATTAGGAATAATAAGAGTAAACTCTGCTCTGTTTTTCAAAATAGATATTGTTTTTTCTATAAATAGGAAGAATAAATTAACTTGATATTGAGATGTTTTATAACTATCTGCAAAATATTTTTTTAGATTCTCGTTAAAATTTTCTCGCGCAAAAACATAAGGAGGATTGCCTATCACAACATCAAAACCGATAAAATTGCCTTCATCATCCAAAATTTCAGGAAACTCAAACCGCCATTCAAAAGCATGATCATAAATTTTACCACTTTCGATTTCTTCAATTTCTAACCTTAACTTATCAATCTCATTATTTAACTTAATAACTTTTTTCTCCCTCGCTTTTTGTTCGGTTTTAGTTTCCTCAAATAACGAAAGTTGATTCTCTAAATTATAAACTTCCCCCTCTAACTGTCTTAATTTAGTTTTCCTGGGGTCAATTCCTTGAAGTGTGGTTTTGAAATTACTTTTAATACTATTAATTAACCTTTCCATATCCCGCTTTTGCTGTTTATTCTCCGCATGGCGATAGGTTTGGACAGCGTTTTGATAGGTTTCAATATCAATACCACTTTTCTTTAACGCAGGTTTTAAATCCGCATCTAAGGGAAAACGACTAATTAAAGAGTTACCGCATTTAATATTAATATCAATATTCGGTAGGGTTTCCAATTCCGTGTAATTACTCTCCGGTTTATAATAGGCATTTTTTAACAATTCTATCCATAACCGTAACCGACATATTTTAACCGAGTTGGGGTTAATATCCACACCTAATAAACAATTTTCGATAATTGTTTGCTTTTCGTGAAATAGGGTTTCTTGGATGCGTTGACTTTCGGGGTTTTTGGGAGTATAGCTAAACGGTTGATGATCTTCATCGGTGATAATTAATTCATCATTTTCTACAATAACTTGATATTCTTTTAATCGTCTCCCGTTTTTATCCTGTAAAATTTTCAAATCATTTTTAATAGCAATAATTTCATTTAACGCCGACACTAAGAAATGTCCTGACCCCACCGCCGGATCACATATTTTGAGACTATTAATAATTTGATTTGCTTCCGTCCTGTCTTCTATTTTATCATATAAATCATCCAGAGTTTGACAATTCCAACCTTTAATTTCATTGAATTTCTGGACAACTGCTTTCCGCAAAGTTTCCCGACACATATACATGGTAATAAAACCCGGGGTAAAATATGACCCGTCTTTATAACCGTTAATTTTCTCGAAAATTAGTCCTAAAACCGAAGCATTAATCAGGGTTTTCTGATCTTCTTGAATTCCTTCTAAACCTTCGCTACTAAAATCATAAGCATCGAGAAACTCAAATAAATATTGTAGGGTATTGAGTTCTCCCTGGCGTTTATTTCCGTTAGGATCTTTTAAAACTGTTGATGATAAAATTGGGAGTTTTTCGGCTCTCAGGTTACTGATAACTAGGGTTTGATGTTCGAGTTCGGTAGGTTCAAATAGGGAACTATTCAGATAGGGAACATTGGCAAAAATCTTGTTTACATCGGGTTTTCTTTCACTAGATTTAACTGCTAATACCTGAAAAAATAACCGATCTAAATCATCAAAATTATGGATTTTATCTAAATTTAAAAAGGCAAAATTGCGATCGCCTTTATGGTAACTAATGAGTTGAGATTCTAATAATTTTAAGAATAAAATCCGGTTTATCCAAGTAATTGATAGCTCTAAAGCAATATTAAAAACCTGTTCGGATGCGGTTTCTCCAAATTGTTCGGGTTTTTCTAGTCGGGAAATTTTATCTAAACTATCGAGTTGTAAAATAGCATTTTCTAGCAGTGAGGCTGGATTTCTTTGTCCTTCCGGTTGACGTTTGATTAGTTTTTTATTCTTTTCTTTGGTTTCTGTTAAACCAATAAGATAGAGTAATTCACTATAAAAACTTTTATCCAGGGTATTACTATCATTAGCGGTCGGTAATTTTAATAAATGTTGCGGGGAAAGTAACTTAAATAAAGCGATCAGTTTTTCATCATTTTCGGGGTTATTGTCTCTAACAAATGTTTCATAGTCTTGAATATTAAAATAAGTAAATTGCAGTTCATTTTTAATCTTTTCTATGGCAGGTTTGGCAATTTCTTTATAGAAAAAATCGGTAGTTTTACCTGTTAAGCGTCCGGATTCAAAATCTTTAAATTGTTGAATTAATTGTTTATTTTCACAAAAACATTTTTCAAAAATCTGAGCATCAAAAATAAACCATTCATTAATATTGGTAGCAATTAAATGTTTAATTTCTAGGTTATTATTGGTAATCCTTTCTCTCAAAAAGTATAAAACCAACTCTTGTAATGCTTTGGAGTTCAGGTTTTCAACCTTAATCATTTCTGCTTTATTTTTGGGTTTCTTGACTTCCAGAATAACACCTACACTGCTTTGAGAATCTTTTTGATTGTGAATAACTAGATCGTTACGTTCTTTGGTATTAATAAAAAAGTTAGGACTATAATAGGTATTTTTCAGGAAATCAGCCATCAGATTTTTATGAAATTCTTCTGATTCCTTCTCATTGATGTACTCTAGGAGGTTAATCAAGTTAGCCTTGAATTGTTCAATATCGCTGCGGCTGACTTTGACTTTCAGAAATGCTTTATTTAATGATTCTCTGGGTCGTTTGGCGTGATTGTTCATGATCAAAACCTGAAGAAACAAGACCGAGCATCGTTCCCGGGCTGAAGCCAGAGAATGACTAGAGGTTCAACCTCCGAATTAATTCTACATCCCAAAGAAACCGGGTTTCTGTGTTGATCCGGCTAACTCACCCAGAAACTTGTTGAGAAACCCGGTTTCTGACTCTATGTTCTACATCCCAAAGAAACCGGGTTTCTGTGTTGATCCGGCTAACTCACCCAGAAACTTGTTGAGAAACCCGGTTTCTGACTCTACATATATATATGCAGACTCCTAAATGTAACGAAATATTACAAAAATGCCGTCATAGAGGCATAACGTCTTGACATCTGGAAAAAGGTTGGTTATCTTGAGACACATACCCGGGTACACAAGTTCACAGTCCTATGCAAAATAAGCAAAAGGTAACTCTCTATATTCCGCCGGAACTGCATCGCCAATTAAAAATAAAAGCGGCAGTTGAATCAGAGCCGATGTCATCCCTGGCTGAACGGGCAATTGTTTTTTACCTGAACAATTCCGAGTTAGTCGATGAAGTGGAGGCATCCTATGGACAAACCCATCGGGTTTACTCCTGTCCAGACTGTTCCAGTTCCATCATCCTCAAGGAAGGGGAATTGACCTCCCTGCGAGAGCAACCCAGCATCCTATCCGATGACGAACTTCCCGTGGGGGCCGTGAGAGAGGTAGAATCTACCACAGCCCAATCAGGAGAGGAAAAACTGGTTCCCTGCTAAGTCCCTAGCTGCATCTTAGGTTAGGACTAGCAGATTCTGTAAACGTTACACCGTCTCTATAGGATCGAGGACTATGCAAGAAGAACTCAGTATCTTAATTGAAGCCCGATATCCTCTGATCTACCTCGTTACCTCTGAGGAAGAGCGGTCTGAGCAGGCTATAGCCAAAATCGCACAAGCCAAACGCCAGAGAGAGGTTTATGTGTGGACAGTCACTCGCGGTTTAGTCAAATACGATCAGACGAGAACGGCGGTTCAATCTAACACAGTCTCTCCGCAAGCTGCGATTGAGTGGACGATTCGGCACAAAGAGCCTAACGTAAGCGGAAGTATCTATATATTTAAGGATTTGCATCCCTTCAAGGATTCCCCTGAAGTGACCCGGTGTTTGCGGGATGCGATCGCCAGTTTCAAAGGCACAAATAAGACCATCATCTTAATGTCGCCGATCCAATCTATTCCTATCGAGCTAGAGAAAGAAGTTGTGGTTCTGGACTTCGCTCTGCCCGATATGAAGGAACTGAATCTAGTATTAACCTCCCAACTGGAGCAAGCCCGGTCTCGACGTTTAACCACCGAAGGACGAGAAAAACTGCTCAAAGCAGCTTTAGGCTTAACCCAGGATGAGGCGGAAAAAGTCTACCGGAAAGCCCAAGTCACGGCCGGACGTCTGACGGAAGAAGAAGTGAATGTTGTTCTGACCGAAAAGAAACAACTAATTCGACGCAATGGCATTTTAGAATACATTGATGTCGATGAAACCATAGACTCCGTAGGCGGTTTAGAAGAACTGAAACGCTGGTTACACCAACGTTCCAACGCCTTCAGCGAAAGAGCCCGGGAATATGGTCTACCTCAACCCAAGGGGATGTTAATTTTAGGGATACCCGGATGCGGAAAGTCCCTGATTGCTAAAACCACATCTCGGTTATGGGGATTACCTCTACTCCGGTTAGATATGGGTCGGGTCTATGACGGTTCCATGGTGGGTCGTTCCGAAGCCAACCTGAGAAACGCCTTGAAGACGGCTGAATCAATCTCCCCCGTAATTTTATTTATCGATGAATTAGATAAATCCTTTGCGGGTAGTGGCGGATCAGCAGATTCCGATGGTGGCACCTCAAGCCGGATATTTGGATCATTCCTGACCTGGATGCAGGAAAAAAACTCTCCTGTATTTGTGATGGCAACAGCCAACCGCGTTGAACGTCTCCCTGGGGAATTCCTCAGAAAAGGCAGATTTGATGAGATCTTCTTTGTGGATTTACCAACTAAAGAAGAACGCCAAGATATTTTTAAAATTCATCTGTCCAAACGCCGTCGGGAAATCGAACGCTTCGATTTAGAGCAACTCTCTACCGTTTCCGAAGGCTTTTCTGGAGCAGAAATTGAGCAAGCCGTAATCGCTTCGATGTACGAGGCCTTTGCTCAAGACCGCGAGTTTACGCAGCTTGATATTATTGCCGCGGTTAAATCCACGATGCCCTTGTCCAAGACCATGAACGAACAGGTCACCGCACTACGAGATTGGGCAAGACAGCGTGCGCGTCCGGCTGCGTCCTCCGTCGCTGAATATCAGCGCCTGGAGTTCTAAAGGCTTACTCCTAGTCCAAATAGGAGTTAAGGCTAGTCCCCAAAACTGACTAGCAGTTCCCAAAACGGAAAAAAGCCGTCCCCTGATAAAGACGGCATCGATTCTAACCAAACCGTTGTTGTTTCGTTTTCAGTTCACGGAGGATACCGAAATGTCTCACTTTAGCACACTGCGTACTAAAATCGCCGATTCCGAAATCCTGAAAGCTTCTCTGAGTGATCTTGGTATTAGCACTAAAACTAATGCTGATGTCCGTGGCTACAATGGCCAACGGGTTCGTGCCGACTTGGTTGCAGTCCTTGAAGGCGAATATGACCTCGGTTGGTCTCGCAACAGCGATGGTACTTTCGATTTAATTGCTGATCTGTGGGGTGTGGCTAAAAAACACAACCAAACCGAACTGATCAACTCTATTAACCAAAAATACGCCGTTAACAAGACCTTGGCTGATGTCAAACAGCGCGGTCTGCAAAACGCCAACGTGAAATTGGTTGTCCAAAAATAGTTGGTCTAAGCGTTCCCAAGCTGGCGGGTTAACCTAAATTTATAGGGGTTAACCCGTTTTTCTATTTGCGACTCGATCAATTTATCGGATATCTTGGTAATATTAATTATAGTGGATCGGTAATCTACTACTTAAAAAACGTAGCAAATTCTCATGCAAACTGAAGCTTTTAGCGAGCTTTTTCCACTATTCAAAGGGGCCAATCCTGAAACATTAGAATGGCTGCTATCCGTTGCGGTCAAACATGAATATCCGGCTGATCGGGCGGTGGTCATGGAGGATGCTTGGGGGAATGCAGTCTATTTTGTCGTTTCTGGGTGGGTGAAAGTCCGACGGTTATCAGGGGATGAAGTGACCACATTAGCCATTTTGGGGCGAGGAGATTTTTTCGGAGAAATGGCAATTTTAGATGAATCTCCCCGGGCCAATGATGTGATCGCCCTATCTTCGGTACGATTAATTAGTGTTTCAGCCCAACGCTTTATCCAGACATTGTTTAAAGATCCCCAACTTCACCATAGAATGTTGCAGTTGATGGTGCGTCGTTTGCGTCAAACCAACCAACGGTATCAAATTCGTCACCGACCTCCGGCGGTTAAACTTGCTAATACCCTGGTAGAATTAGCTGAAAATTACGGTCAGCCAACAGAAAAAGGGGCGGATATTTTTAATATTCCTTTCCAAGATTTAGCGGATGTTACTGATATTTCCTGGGAAGAAACAACTAAAATTATGGATAAAATTATGAGTAAAGGTTGGATGAATATTGATGAAGAACGACAAGTCATTCACTTACTCAATCTCAAACATTTAAACCATCTTTCTAGCCAATAAATCTCAAACATCCAACGCTAAAATTTAGCGTTGTTAATTTTCCCTTCTGTTTAACGGTATATTCAGTTCACGGTAGGGCTGTTTCTTTCTTTGTAGGGGCAATCCCCCCGTGGTTGCCCCAATCCCTGAAACGCTAATTAATCGTGGAGGGGGAGGGTTTTGTAGGGGTAGGCACGGGGGCACTACCCCTACAAAACCCTGGTTTCCCTGAGAATGAAATAGCCCTTCTGGTTCACGGAGGGGAAAATTATTGTTTATTAACAATTTTCATTGATAAAAATTATGACTGAAGCCACTCAAACCCGTGCTTATAATCAGGCTACAATTATTCCTAACCTACAGTATTGGGTAGCCATTTCCAAACCCGAATCCCATTTATTTGAAGTTAGCTTACGCCTTCGAGGAGATATTATTTCATCCTCGGTATTAGATTTAAAAATGCCCGTTTGGACTCCGGGCTCTTATTTAGTTCGGGAATATTCCCGACATTTACAAGATTTTGCTGTTTGTGACCAGGATAGAAACCCTTTAACCGGGCAAAAAATTAGTAAAAATCATTGGCAAATTCAAACTAATTCCGCCACAGAAATTATAGTTTATTATCGAATTTTTGCGAATGAATTAAGTGTAAGAACTAATCATTTAGATAGTTCTCATGGTTATTTTAATGGGGCGGCTTTATTTTTATATGTGCCAGGATCTGAACAACAACCAATTCAAGTTACCATAGAACCTCCTAAAAATTGGATAGTTAGCACAACTTTATCCCCTATTTCCCATCAACCTAATAGGTTTTATGCTCCTAATTTTGATACCTTGGTTGATAGTCCCTTTGAAATTGGAACCCATGGTTTATATGAATTTGAAGTCGAGGGAAAATCCCATCAATTAGCGATTTGGGGCGAGGGAAATCTTAATCCTGAAAGGTTAATTAAGGATTTCCAAAAAATTATCACCGTAGAATCGGAATTATTTGGGGGACTACCTTATGAACGTTATTTATTTTTATTACATCTTTCTAATCATGGGTTTGGCGGTTTAGAACATAAAGAGTCTTGCTCTTTAATTTATTCTCGATTTGGTTTCCGTAGCCCCGATAAATATAATAGATTTATGCAGTTAGTCGCCCATGAATTTTTCCATTTATGGAACGTTAAACGCATTCGTCCTAAAGCCTTGGAAGTCTTTGATTATGAACAGGAAAACTATACTCCTTCCCTGTGGTTTTCCGAAGGAACAACCAGCTATTATGATATGGTAATTCCCTATCGGGCGGGAATTTTTGATGTTCAGGGCTTTTTTAATGCTATTTCTAAAGAAATTACTCGTCTACAAACCACCCACGGGCGGTTAGTTCAACCCTTGAGTGAATCAAGTTGGGATACTTGGATTAAACTCTATCGGCGAGAATCCCATAGTGATAATAACCAAATTTCCTATTATTTAAAAGGAGAATTGGTTTCATTTTTACTAGATTTATTAATTAGAAATAAACATGGAAATTCTCGTTCTTTGGATGATGTTATGCGCCAAATGTGGGAAACCTTTGGTCAACCGGAAATTGGCTTTACCCCGGAACAATTAGAACAGATTATAGAGTCGGTTGCGGAAACTTCTTTAAGCAATTTTTTCCAACACTATTTGTATGGAATAACTGAACTTCCCTATCATGAATATTTAGAACCATTTGGATTAAAATTAGTTGCAGAAACCACCGATGAAACCCCCTATTTAGGCTGCAAAGTTGTATCGGAAAAAGGCAGAGAAATGATCAAATTTGTAGAAACCGATAGTCCCGCAGAAACCGCCGGATTAGATATTAATGATGAACTTTTAGCATTAAATGGATTTAAAGTCACCTCCGACCAATTCCATGAACGCTTAAAAGATTACCAACCTGGGGATATAGTAGAATTAACATTTTTTCATCAAGATTTATTGCGAACTTGTCAAGTTACCCTGACCAATCCCCGTCCCAATCATTACAAAATTGTTTCTGTAGCCCAACCCACCCCCCAACAAAAACGAAACTTTGAAGGTTGGTTAGGCTGTCCCTACCACAACATTTGACACTCTCAAAAAAGTAATGAAATCTTGTCTCCCCCATGACCAATCACAGATTTAAGCGGATTAGCCAGATTAACCCTACCCTCGACTTGATAGAAGGACAGCTTAAAATCCGTGAAATCCGTGAAATCCGCTTAAATCCGTGATCCTTGTTCCCCCCTATATGACATAATCAGGGAGAAATATTCACAGGTTTGGTTCATGGAAGTCCCGCCGCCTCCTTCAATTACACCCCGTCAAATGAATCTTTTGCGGGTTGTAGCATCGATGGCTTGGTCAGATGGAGAATTAGCCACTGAAGAAGTTAATGTGATGCTAGATCAGTTGAGCCGTGTGTTTACAAAACAGGAACAACAACACCAGGAACTTGAACAGGAATTAAGGGATTATTTAATGCAAAATATCCCCTTAGAGGAGTTAATTCCTAAACTAGAAACCCAAGCCGAACGAGAACTGGTACTAATTTTAGGATATGAAGTAATTAACTCCAGTTCTCGTACCCCGGATGAACCTAAAATTAACCCCGACGAAGCCGCAGCTTATCAACAATTATTAGACTTACTAAATCTGCCTCCAGATGTGGTTAAACGCTTAGAAGTTGAGATGGATAATCCCTCTACTTCTAAAGCTCAACTGATTGAAACTATTGCTCGTAAATTAGGAGAGTTTATTCAAAAATAAAAGATGATTAAATAGACGGGGGATAACTTCTAAATCCCCTTTATATTTTTCAGGTAAAAACCGCATTATCCAGTTCAAAATATGAATCAACAAGCTCACAGGGGCCGGATTGCAACTATCATTGAAATCCTTAACGAACAAATGGCGGATTTAGGGGTAACTAATCGGGCTATTTTTATTAATGATGTTTTGCAATTGCTATGTGAAGCGAGGAATGCTGAATCCTTAGAAAAATCAATAATTGTTAGTAAAATTCGTGGGATTTTAGAATCAATTGCACCGCGTAATATTCGTCGAGTCAAGATTAATGGTCGCATCCTTCAAGAAAATCAATTACTTTGGTTAGAAGATATTACTCAAGATCCTGAAAATCAACTGTTATGGTCTGAAGAAATTATTCTTAAAAAACCTAATATTTTTCATAAAATTTCAGGTTCAAATCAAAGTGATTTACCCCTTAAATCCCTATCTCAACAGCCAAAATCCGGTAAATTACAACAAAATTTAATCTGGGCTATTGCTGTTACTGTAGTATTAATATTAATGGGATTTATTCTGTACAATGCGTTACAATTTCAATTATTAGAATCCCTACAGTCTCAGCCAGAAACCGAGATAGAATCATCTCCTAAACCACCAGAAACTTTATCTTCAGCCGAGCAATTTAGTCGAGGAGTGAAAATAGCAGAAGAAGCCGCCGCCGAGGGAAAATTTGCTGATACCCGTCAAGAATGGTTGGAAATAGCCCAGAAATGGCAGCAAGCCGCCGATTATATGGAAGCAGTTTCTCCCGATTTTGAACGCTATGCTACCGCCCAAAATCGGGCTGCATTATATCGTCGAAATCAAGAACAAGCCCAACGAGAATCAGTAATCAGTTATGAGTAATCAGTTATCAGTTATCAGTGTAAGAGTTACCCATTACCCTATTACTGAGCGCATCACGGATTTAAGAGAATTACACAAATTAAAATCCGTGAAATCCGTGAAATCCTTTTAAATCTGTGATCTATTTCCTCTATAGGTTTGTTCTAACATTTTTGGGGTAATTTGTTGTTCTTCGTGATAGTGTAAACGTCGATTCAAACAGCCAATGGTTTTCACATAGGAAGACATGGTATTAATATCATGGGTAATCATTAAAATGGTCATATATTCATTTAATTTTAACAATAACTCATAGATATTAGCACACATTTTGGGGTCAACGCTGGCCGTAGGTTCATCTAAGAGTAAAATTTGGGGTTCACTGGCTAAAGCTCTAGCAATAAAAACCCGTTGTCGTTGTCCTCCTGAAAGTTCACCAATAGCCCGATTTTTTAAGTCTAACATTTCCACTTTTTCTAAAGATTGAATCACAATTTCTTCATCTTTTTGGGTATAAGGTTTAAATAAATGACGCTTTCCTAACCGTCCCATTCGTACAACTTCATCTACCCGGACTGGAAAATTGCGATCAAATTCTAAAATTTGAGGAACATAACCCAAATAACGTCGCCCTTGACTAACAGTATAACCCATAATTTTTACATCCCCTTTTAATGGTTGTAGCAGTCCTAAAAGCACTTTAATTAAGGTAGTTTTTCCACCCCCATTCGGGCCAATTAATCCGATAAAATCTAATTCATTAACCGTTAAGTTAATATCTTCTAAAATTGGTTCTTGAGCCTCATAACCCGCCCAAACTTCTTTTAAACGGATGACTTCGGACTTTTGATAACTTTTTGGAGGTAATTCTTGAGGATGTTTCACGGAAGTTGATCTAAATTTTGGTAGTAAAATCATGGTAAAATTTTAAATTAATTTATGGATTTAAAGTTTGTGATAACAGGTCAGAGACTTTCAGCAAATTATTAGACCAATTTTCATCTAAATCACTAACAAAAATAACTTTTCCCCCGATTTCTTTAGAGATGGTTTCCGCAGAACTGGGATTAAATTCCGGTTGAGCAAAAATTACCTTGATATTCTCTTGTTTAGCTTCAGAAATTAAGTTAGCTAACTCGGCTGCACTAGGTTCCTGTCCTCCCACTTCAATTGATTCTTGTTCTAAGTTATAATCCTTAGCAAAATAACCCCAAGCGGGATGAAAAACGATAAATTTACGGTTTTTGACCGGGGCTAATTTCTGGCTAATTTGTTGATCAAGTTGGTCAATTTCTGTGATAAACTGATTTAAGTTGGATTGATATTCTACTTGGCGTTTTGGATCAATTTTGACTAAGCCATCATAAATATTTTGAGCTTGAATTTTAACTAACTTAGGAGATAACCAAATATGAGGATCTAAAGTTTCTTCTGCTTGATGATTTTCTTCACCGCCATGATGATGATGTTCCATCATGGGAATTCTCTCAATCCCTTGAGTTGAATCTATAACTAACATTTTGGGATTAGCAGATTTAATTCTATCCATCCAAGCCGATTCAAAAGCAATTCCAGTGGTAATATAAGCCTGAGCATCATTTAAAGATTGTAACTGTTGCGGTTTAGGTTCATAATTATGTAAATCAATCCCGGGGGGAACCATAACATTTACTCTAACATTTTTGCCTCCAATTTTTTCAACAAAATATTTTTGGGGCATAATACTAACAGTAATATCCATAGAATTATTAACAGTTTCAGTTGCTATTTGTTTAAGTTCAGGGGAATTATTTTCAACGGAATTTTTCGGTGTAGAAACGGAATTACACCCACTAATTATGCTCATACTGCATAACAGCATTACCATTCGGGCGTAAATCGAAAATCTCATCTTGATGTCCTCAATACAGTTTTGCACCTCATCAGCCAAACACAGTCCCAGAAACGGTAACATGGGAACAGGGGTGGCTTAATAATAATGATAATCGTTTTCATTTTTTTGTCAAGAGGGTGGGATTTTAGGGGCGTTGTCTTCCCCAAAGTCGGTCAAACAGATTATCCCCCTAACCTCCAGACCGTCGGGTGTAGAGACTTGGCATACAACGTCTCTACACCGGGGGAATGTGTAGCCAACATTTGATGATGGAATATCAGATGTGCGTGCAGATTAGTCAACCCTAGATGTGCTTGAATAAGCAAGCTAAATCATCAACAGTCAACCTATCGAAAATCTAAAGTACAAAATTATTACTAACGGTTTATGCTAAAAAAAGTATTTTCTATTCTTTTATAATGACTCAACGTTCTAATTCTTTAATTTCTGTGCAGGACTTTTTTCAGCACTATTCTGAAATAGTGGCGGCGGTAGTTTGCGCTGTTTTAGTATTTATTGGTTGGATGTGCTTACAAATGGGTTGGGTAGGTTTAGCATTTTTCGCCTTACCTATTGCTTATGTTATCGGCGGTTATGGAAGTGCCAAAGACGGGTTAACAACTCTGGTAGAAGAAAAACAATTTGATGTTGATTTATTAATGATTGTGGCTGCATTAGGGGCGGCTTTTTTAGGATTTTGGAAACAAGATTATTTTCTAATTATAGACGGTGGAATCTTAATTTTAATTTTTGCTTTGAGTAGTGCCTTAGAAGGGATTGCCATGGAAAATACAGAACGTAATATTAAGAAATTAATGCAATTAACCCCTGATATAGCCCGGGTAATTAATAATGATCAACAAGAGGAAACAATACCGATTAATCAATTAAAGATCGGAGATATTATATTAGTCAAACCTGGGGAAAGAATTCCGACCGATGGAATAATTTTATCTGGAAATAGTTCGATTAATCAATCGGCAATTACCGGGGAGTCAATTCCAGTAGATAAAACCATGGGCGATGAAGTATTTGCTGGAACATTAAATGGCTATGGAGTGCTCCAATTAAAAGTTGATCAATCGCCGGAAAGTAGTTTAATTCAACGGGTGATTCAGTTAGTAGAAAGGGCTCAAACCGATGCTCCTCACTCTCAACAATTTATGGAAAAATTTGAACGCGGTTATGCTAAAGTTATTATTCTGACAGGTCTGGGATTAGCAATTATACCGCCTTTATTCTTAAGTTGGAATTGGGAAACCGCCATTTATCGGGCTTTAGTTTTTTTAGTGGTTGCCTCTCCCTGTGCTTTATTAGCCTCAATTATGCCTACTTTATTATCAGGAATAGCAAATGGGGCTAGACATGGAATTTTATTTAAAAATGGGGCGCAATTAGAAAAAATTGGACGAATTAATGCGATCGCATTTGATAAAACTGGAACCTTAACAACGGGGAAGTTAAATATTGTTGATATTATTCCGGTGGCGGGTATATTGGAAACCGAATTATTGCAATTAGCTTTAGCCGTAGAATCACTGTCTGAACATCCGATTGGACAGGCAATTGCTCAATTTGCCTTAACCAAAAATATCCCCAGAATTGCCGCCATGAATGTAGCGACTCAAATTGGTGAAGGGATTATTGGAGAAGTGAATCAAAATCAAATTTTTGTGGGCAAATTAGAGTGGATTAATCAACATAATATTTATGTAAGTCCTGAGTTAGTAGAAATTAGTGACCACCTAGAAACCGATGGTAAAACCGTTGTTTGGGTGACGCAAAATCATCAAACTTTGGGATTAATTGCCGTGGAAGATCCGGTACGTTTAGAGGCAAAAACCCTAATTAAAAATTTGAGAAAATTTGGGATTGAACAGGTGGTAATGTTAACTGGAGATCATCAACGAACCGCCGATAGTGTGGCTAAACAGTTAAATATTGATCTGGTTTATGCTAATCTATTACCCGAGGATAAATTAACCATTATTCGACAATTAAAAAATCGTTATCATGGGGTAGTAATGGTTGGAGATGGAATTAATGATGCTCCAGCTTTAGCATTAGCTGATGTGGGCATAGCCATGGGTGGGGCGGGAAATGATGTGGTGTTAGAAACGGCGGATATTGTGTTAATGACCGATCAATTAGGAAAAATATTAAAAGCGATTAAATTAGGGCGTCGAGCTAATCGAGTAATTCAACAAAATATTGCTTTTTCCCTTTCGTTTATTGTATTATTATTAATCTCTAATTTTTTCGGCTTGATTAATATGCCTACGGGGATTATTGGACATGAGGGATCAACCTTATTAGTAACATTAAGTGGTTTACGGCTATTAAAAAGTTAGGTTAACTCGGACTAGGAATAATGACCAAAAGATGGGTTTTTCCAATCATAATTATTAGGAAATATAAAATTAATAAAAGAAACGGAAATACTCATTTCTAATGCTTTGACATAATGCCACCATCCCACGGGAAGAAAAATCACTTCCCCCGGATGCAAGATGACATCAATAGAGCGAACATTACGATATAACGGATAACGATTGTAGTCAGGATTTGCCGGGTCAATAGGACTAAATACCCCAATATTATTATAAAGAAATGGAGTCTGTTCGGGGGAAATCATTTTAATCAGTTTTCGTCCTGAAACTTGAGCTAAAAAGATATTAACCGGGTCATGATGTAAAGGGGTAACTGTTCCCGATGAACCAAACCAAAAAAACGTTCTTCCGGTTTTATGCGCCGGGTCTAAATATTCAGGAAACACCTCCATATCCTCAAAAAGACCCTGCATTTCTTCTCGATTTAAGGTATGGTTATTGGCAACCATATAATAATCATTGGTTTCTCCCGCCCGCACTACCCAATCAATATAATCCTCAAATAACATCGTTTTTCGATGCTGTTCTAAATTAATTTCATAATTCGGGTCGGAGTTGCGATTTCCCTGGACTTGAATATCCACATTCCCATAGTTTGCTTTTAAATATTCCGGTGTCCATCGCTCCATGGCTTGCCAATTTTTCATAATATCCGTTAGAATCACGGGTTTATTTTGGGAATAATATTGATCTAAAAATTCATCTTTAGATAAAAACGGAACCCTAGGAATAGAATGATAATCAGATCCTAAAGCGGCTAATTGGTTTTTAATTTGTAAAATAGATTCTAGTTTTTCTAGCTTTTGCAAAACCTCTTGTGCGGCTTGAAAATAGGGTTGGTTGGCGAGGTTTGTTACTTCCTCAACCGCTAACTTAACATCAATCCCGTTTTTAACCATACATTCAATTAAAACATCATCGGATTGATTCATAAACTTATTAGCTGCTACCCATTTTTTCCAACCATCAGGAAGTTGAGAAACTTGGGGAAGTTCAGGGGGGTGAGGAGGTTGTAAAGACTCACTCAGGGGGGATTGAGGAAGCCATTGTAAACTAACTTGTTGTCCGTCACTTAAGGTGATTTGTAGAGGCGGAAGGGTGATTTTTAATGGTTGAATATCGGTCATATTAATTTAAGGTAATGGGTAATGGGTAATGGGTAATGGGTAATTAGGATATAACAGTTAACAGTTAACTGTTAACTGTTATATCCTAATTGTTACCAGTTGTCTACAAGAATTATTAATTATTTAAGAATTTTATCCATTTTCTAGTTCCAAAATGTAAGCAAGATTGGGTGGCAATTTGGGCCGATTTAGTTAGGGCGGTGGGGAAGTTTTCGGATCGGATAAAGTGGCAAAATGCCCCATGAAAAATATCTCCCGCACCTAAAGTATCAACCGCTTGAATACTAGGAATAGGAATACTTCCACTTCCTGCTTTGAGACTAACATATTGAATCGGTTTTTCTCCTTGGGTAATAGCAATATTAGGAATATTCATCGCTTGAAGATAGGTAAAAACTTCTTCAGAGGTTTGACAATGGGGCGGATAAAAATTATTAGAACAAATAGCATAATGAATATCGGGGAAAACGGTTTCTAAGCCCGGTTTCCAACTTCCGCCATCTAAAATAACAGGAATTTGTTTAATTTTCGCCTGTTGAATTAAACTTTTACTGACAGAAATTTGATGACCGTCAATTAAAATAATATCAGTATTATCTAAATATTGGGATAAATTTAATGGGTTTAAAATGTGAGATTTTGTAGTATTAATTGAGATAACTGTGCGATCGCCAGTGGCATGATTCACAAGAATAGACGAAACCGGAGGTGGCTCTAAACGAGTTGAGTCTAAGTCGATAATATTAACAGAATATTGCTGTAAATCTGTTTGAATCAGTTGTGTTAGGGGATGGATACCTAATCCCCCTAATAGCATAGATTGATTTCCTAAACAATTAAAGGTAACAGCGGCATTTGTTGCTGGCCCTCCGGCGGCAACGGTATAATCAGAAGCGACTATTTTTTGATTTTCCTGGGGATATTCACTAACAGAATAGATCAGATCGAGTGTAATTAATCCCACAAATAAACCCTGTGCCATAAAATTATTTAACCCGTGATTTTTATTCTAAATCAGAAACATCAAAATCTAATTAAATTAACTATTTTTCTGGAATAATCGAGTCACATTATCAACATTAATTGGGGGTGAAAAATAATACCCCTGTCCATATTCACAGCCTAAATCATTTAAAGTATTAATTTGTTGTTCAGTTTCTACGCCTTCCGCAACCACATCTAAATTCAAACTGTGGGCTAAAGTAATCAAGGTTTTAATGATATCTAAACTTTTGGGATTATAATTAATATTCATAATAAATGAACGATCAATTTTTAAAGTATCTAAAGGCAAAGATTGTAAATAAGATAAACAAGAATAACCCGTCCCAAAATCATCAATCACTAATTGAATCTTGCGACTCTTGAATTGATTCATGTATTGAGTAACTGCTTCAGGGTTTTCCATTAAAATACTTTCAGTGATTTCTAGTTTTAAACTGAATCCTTCTAAAATGTTAGATTCAATAATATCATCAATTAAGCCACTAAAATCAGATTTCAAGATTTGTAACCCCGATAAATTAACGCTCAAACTTAGGGGAAATTGCTCAGGGAATTGGTTTTTCCAACAACTAAATTGACGACAGGATTCTCGAAGTACCCATTCTCCCAAAGGAATAATCAGTCCAGTTTCTTCTGCCAGAGGAATAAAATCAGAGGGCGGAATTAATCCTCGACTGGGATGTTGCCAACGAACTAAGGCTTCAAAACCGACTAAACTTCGATTTTTTAAGTTGTAAATTGGTTGATAATAGACTTGAAATTCTTGATTTTCTAGTCCTATTTCTAAATCAGATTCTAACTGTAATCGATTCAAAACAGCCACTTGCATTTCTGGATTAAAAAATACCGTACAATTTTTATCGCTCTGGATTCTAGCATAGTGCATCGCCGTATCTGCTGCTCTTAAAAAATCCTCCGCTTGTTCATATAATAAACTAGATAAGGCAATGCCAATACTGGTATTTCCCGAGGCGGTAATTCGGCGTTCTGGCATAAATAATTTAAAGGCTTGATGGAGTTTACTGGCTTTTTCTAAAGCCACAATTTCTGATTTTATATTAGGTAAAAATAGGACAAATTCATCCTTCCAAATTCTAGCTAAAATATCGCAGGGTTGCAAACAGCTTTTGATCCGTTCAACTTCTTGAATTAAAAACTTTTCAGCTAAGGTTTTTCCATAACCATATCGAATCGCTTTAAATCGATCTAATGCTAAATAAAATAGCGCAAAATCTAATTGATGCTCAACCGCAGATCGAATACATTCTAACACATGATTTTGATTCGGAAGTCCGGTAAGTTTATCATAAAGAGCTAAATATTGTAAATTCTCAACAGCAGTTTTAAGTTGTTGTTTTTGGAGGCGACTATTAGTAACAATATCTAGGGTTTTTCGGATGGTAACAATTAAATCTTGAAAATTAATCGGTTTTGTTAAAAAATCAAAAGCCCCCCGATTCATGGCGGTTCTAATATTTTGAATATCCCCATAGGCAGAAACAACAATGGCTTTCAGTAGGGGATCAATTTTAGGTATTTGTTCCAGCAATGCCCAGCCATCCATTCCGGGCATATTTAAGTCGGTTAAAATGACAGAAATATGAGAATTTGAACGTAAAATATCTAAAGCATCCATACCATTATTAGCAAATAAAAACTGAAATTCTCCCGTTTCAATCTGAGGTTTTAATCGTCTTTCAATTAATCGTTGTAACTCCGGTTCATCATCAACAACTAAAATACAAGCAGGGGTGAAAGGGATAGTAACAGAATCCAAATATAGTTTAAGTTCTGTGGGGGAAGATAGGGATTGGGCGGGGAAATTGGTCATAGGATTTAGGCTTGAATAATCTAGTGAAACTATCTATTATGAAAAAGTCAACTAAAGTACAATTTTTTTGAGATTTTAAGAGTTTAATATTGAGTATAATTTAATTCTCTATATTTCTCAAGAAAAAATACAATTTTATTAATTCCGTTCTTGGTTTTTAGGCAATCTTAGGATAAACTCAGTGTATTGTTGCCATTCTGTTTCAACTTGCAGGGTTCCTCCATGCTGTAAGACAATAATATCATGAGTTAAAGATAGGCCGAGTCCAATGCCTTGTCCTGGGGGTTTGGTGGTAAAAAATGGAGTAAAAATATTATCAATCAGTTCGGGTTTAATTCCCATACCATTATCATAAATTTTAATTTCAATCTCAGAATCTTGATTTTTTGTAGTTAAGCACAAAGTCGGATAAAATTTTTCTTCGGGGTTTATGTTTTCTTGCATTTTTAAATAAAGGGCATAACAACTATTATCAATAATATTAATAAAAGCTCTGTGCAAATCAGATATAATCAATTCTATGACCTCAAGGTTAGGATCAAATTGTGTGTTAATGGTAATCACAAACTGTGGATATTTGACTCGAAAACTATGATAGGCGAGTTTAATCGCTTGATGTAAAAGATCATTGAGATTAATACATTGATATTCCCCAGGTTCAGAACGAGCTAACTGCATCATACTTTGAATAATTTGACTAGCCCGTTGTCCGTGAGTATAAATAGCATCTACATCGGTGATCATCTCCTGCAATTGAGTTACAATTTCTTGGGATTCTAAACTTGAATTTTTCTGAATATTAACTAACAATTGATTTAAGTTATCAAGGGAAGATTGGGCATAATTAATCACAAAATTCAAAGGATTTCTTAGTTCGTGAGCAACTCCGGCGGTAATGGTTCCTAAACAGGCTAATTTTTCTTGAGAAATAATTTGTTTTTGTGCCGCTCTTAACCGTAAATGGACTCGAACTCTAGCTAAAACATCCTGTTCATCAAAGGGTTTTGTAATATAATCAACTGCTCCCAAAGAAAGACCCTTTACTTTATCAATAGTTTCTGATAATGCCGTCATAAAAATAACCGGAATATCCTTAGTTTTAGGATTGGCTTTTAGACGAATACAAGTTTCAAATCCATCAATTTTAGGCATTTTAACATCAAGTAAAATCATTTCTGGTAATTCCTCTATGACTTGTTCTAAGGCTTCTTCTCCATTGGTGGCCACCGCTAACTGAAACCCAGCACTGGTTAAGGTTTGGGAAAGAACTTTTAAATTAGTAGCATTATCATCAACAATTAAAATTAGTTGATTGTACATTGGTTCAGAAACTCCTTAATTTGTGTTAATTTAAAATCCTGGGTCAGAGATTTAATTTGACCAGCAAATAAACTTAAATCAGGATTAATCTGTTTGAGTTTATTCACTTCTTCTTCCAGTTCTAAAACCCTTCCTCGTTTAGCTAGTTTGATTAAATCCGATAAAATTTCAGGACTGGGAATAACTAAACTAACGTTGTTTTCTGGTGGAGTCTGGGACAAATCCTCGGGGGGATAATCATATTCCCATTCTAATTTTAACCAACTTTTTAGTTTAATAAATAATTCTTCTATTTCTAAAGGTTTAGAAATAAAATCATCACATCCCGCATGGTGACTTTGTTCCCTATCCCATTGATAAACAGAAGCTGAAGTTGCGATGACAGGAATATCATAAAATTCCGGTGAAGAACGAATCTGTCTAGTCATTTCAAAACCATCCATGATCGGCATAACTAAGTCTACAATCACTAAATCAAATTGAATGTTTTCCAATTGATATAAACCCTCTTGACCATTACTCGCCTCTATAACTTCAAATCCCAAAGGTTGTAGTAAATCTACTAATACTAAGCGATTTTCTCGTTTATCATCTACAACTAAAATTCTGCGTTTATTCCCTGTAAATCCTACAATTGAATATAAAGAATTAGCCTCAGATAGAGTTTGTATTTCTGTAGAAATTGGTAAACTTAATTCAAACCAAAAACGGCTGCCTTTTCCGGGGTGACTTTCTACGGATAAATTTCCTCCTAGGTGTTTAATTAATCGTTGGGTAATCGCTAATCCTAACCCAGTTCCCTCGGAACGGTAGGACATCTCTGCCACTTGTTCAAATGGTAGAAAAATCCTTTCTAATTGTTCGGGATTAATTCCAATTCCCGTGTCTTCAATTTGAAACTGAATAGTTTGATGAAAACTCGAATAATTCGGCAGTTTTTCTAGGACTTTAATTCTAAAAGTGACTCCACCATGGTCGGTAAATTTAACCGCGTTTCCTAATAAATTAATTAAAATTTGTCGTAAGCGTTTTTCGTCTATTTCTACGGCTAGAGGAAGTTGGGAGAGGGGTTGATAAATAAAAGCTAAACCTTTTTGTTTGGCCTTAATCGAACAAATTTCTATAACTCCCTGTAAAAAAGTATCTAAATTGACAACTTTCGTAGATATTTCTAGTTTTCCTGCTTCGATTTTAGATAAATCCAAAATATCATTAATTAAGGTGAGAAGATGGGTTCCACATTGGTGAATAACTTGGATTCCCGCTTGATCTTTTTCCGAGGGTGTGATTGAACGTTTTAAGATTTGAGTATAGCCTAAAATTCCATTTAAAGGGGTTCTTAATTCATGACTCATATTTGCCAAAAATTCACTTTTCGCCCGACTCGCCGCCTCCGCATCTTCCTTAGCCTGTTTCAAGGCTTCTTCAACTTTTTTACGTTCAGTAATATCAATATTAATTCCCACAATTCTTGCCATTTTCCCAGGACGGTCGGGTAAACCAATTCCTCGACTCAAAATCCAAATATAATGACCCTGTTTATGTTGCATTCGTAAAATAATTTCATAATTAGCATATTTGTGATGAATATATTTATAAATTTGGTCAAGCACAGATTCTTGATCTTCGGGATGAATTCGTTGAATAAATTCATCAATTTTAGGCTTAAATTCCTGTTCCGTATAACCTAACATTTCTTGATAGCGAGGGGAATAATAGGTTTCACCTGTACTAATATTCCAGTCCCACAAACCATCATTAGCTCCTCGCATGGCTAACTCTAACCGTTCTTGACTTTCTCGTAATGCTTGTTCAATCCGTTTGCGTTCTAAAATCTCCTGTTGTAAGGCTTGAGTTCGTTCAGTAACTTTTGTTTCTAAGGTCTGATATAGGAGAGCATTTTCAATCGAAATTGCCGCTTGAGAAGATAATAAATTTAACACTTGTAAACGTTCAGAGGTAAAGGCTCCAATCATTAAATTATTTTCTAAATAAAGAATCCCAATTAGTTTTCCTTGGTTCAAAAGAGGCACACATAAAATTGATTTAGGCTGATTTAAAATAATATAATTATCGCTGATAAATTTACTCTCTTTGGTCGCTTGATGAATCACTAAACTGTCTTGAGTATGAATCACATAATTAACAATTGAATTACAAACTTCTGGGGTATTTGTTTCAGGATTAATTCTTTCAATCGGAATCGCTTGTAAAACTTTAACTCCATCGTGAACCGTGGTAACGTAAGCTTGAATTAACCATTGTTTATTGGATTCTAAAATTAAATATCCCTTTTCTGCTCCGGCATTTTCTACAACAATTTTCATGATTTTTGTTAGTAAATGCTGAATCGAAATTTCCCGGGAAAGGGCTTGAGAGGCTTTAAAAATACTGGCAATATCTAAGGAATTAGGCGAGTTAATGGGCTGAGGTTCTTGGGAAGATTTAGGACAAATCTCTTGATAATCTGTAATATTTTTAGCCTGAATTTTTTCAAAATCCCATGTCCATTTGCCCTTATTATGTCCTTGTGTCCAAGATAATTGAGTGGGATACTCAAATTGTAATAATCCTTCTGTATAAAGGGATTTCAAAAATTCGCGAGTAAAAAAAGGATTTCCTTGGGTTTTTTGATAGACTAAATGGGCTAGGGATTGACTAGCTTCCGTAGAACAGTTTAATCCGTCGGCGATTAAATCATTAATATCTGATAAACTTAAATTATCCAGAATGATTTCAACTCCGGGGTCTTGGGTAATTTTAATCGCTTCTAAGGTTGATTTTAAGGCGGGATTAAGATTTAATTCATGGTTACGATAGGCTGCAATAATCATTAAATATTGAATGCTTTCATCTTGACTCAAAGTTTTAATTAAGTTTAAAGAAGCCCAATCCGCCCATTGTAAATCATCTAAAAAAATCACTAAAGAGTGTTGGGGTTGGGTGAGGGCTTGGATCAGTTTTTGAAATGCCCATAAAAAACAGTTAGGGGTTTCTTGTAAATCTAAATTATCGGCGATCGCAGGTTTGCCAATAATTCTTTCTAAATCAGGAATAATATCAATTAAAAGTTGCCCCTTATCCCCGACAAAATCTAAAATTTTTTGTTTCCATTGCTCTAATATTTCTTTTCGTTCTGTTAAAATTTGATGGCAAAATTCAGTTAAGGCTTGAGCTAGGGCAAAATAGGGAATATTGCGTTTATATTGATCAAATTTTCCAGAAATAAAAATTCCCCGTTTAGCCGTAATTGGTTTATAAATTTCCTGTACTAAAGCAGATTTTCCCACTCCAGAATAACCGGAAATCCAAATTAATTCCCGATGTCCTTGGGTGACTCGTTCAAAGGCGGTTAATAGAGTTTCCAGGGGTTGTTTTCGACCATATAATTTTTCGGGAATTTGTAATTTATCCGATAAATCTTGGCTTCCAAGTTCAAAGCATTCAATCACATCTTGACTTTTAACTTGTTCTAAACAGCGTTCTAAATCACTTTTAATTCCATAGGCTGACTGATAACGATCTTCGGCATTTTTTGCCATTAATTTTAGAATAATTTCGGATATGGTTTCCGGTAGACTAAATTTAGTATAATGATCGGGATAAATAGGAGTTTTAGCAATATGACTATGAACTAATTCTAAAGGATCTTCACTGGTAAAAGGTAATCGACCCGTGACTAATTCATAAAAAGTTACCCCTAAAGAATAAAAATCACTCCGATAATCAATGGTTCGATTCATCCGTCCGGTTTGTTCTGGGGACAGATATCCTAGGGTTCCTTCTAGGGTATTGGCAGAAATAAAACTGAGATTTTCTTGAGATAAAATACTGGCAATTTCAAAATCAATTAGTTTAATAACTTCCGTATTTTGATTCAAGATAATATTACTCGGATTAATATTTTTATGAATAATATTAAACCCATGGATTTGACCTACAATTTTAGTAATCCCAATAGCTAATTCCAGAAATTCAATTAAGGTTAACTGACCCGCCAATTTTAGCTGGCTCAGGGACGATCCCCCAAAATCTTCTAAAATCATCATGGAGTGATCATGATGGGACTCTAACCCATAAACCTTAACCACTCCTGGCAAATTTAAAGACTGAATCAGTTCATATTCTCGCTGAAACCGAGCCACCTGTTTTGGCGTGCGTCCCTGCTCTCCCAGGACTTTGAGCACCACAGGCCGTTGATGGGGAATCCAATAGGCTCGATAGACTAAACTGGTGGGGGTACTATGAAGTAAAGTAGTTATGTGAAACCCTGATATGGTCAGCATTTTGGTTCAGTTCATGACTGTTGTAGGTTAGGATTAATCAACCTTGATCCGATGGTTAACAATCAACTGGATATCTCCTCTGCTCAAGCATACCTAATATTATCCTTGAGGGAGTGTGTTTTATATCACATTTATATTTCCGTAGAAAATTAAATTTAAAATGACTAATCAAGCTGGAACCCTTTATATTGTAGGAACTCCCATTGGGAACCTAGAAGACATCACCTTGCGAGCAATAAAAATTTTACAAACTGTCGATTGGATTGCGGCGGAAGATACTCGTCATACGGGCAAACTATTACACCATTTTCAGATTAAAACTCCCCAACTTAGTTACCATGAACATAATCAACAAAGCCGGATTCCTAGCCTAGTGGAATCTCTGAGTCAGGGACAGACAATTGCCTTAGTTACTGATGCTGGAATGCCAGGAATTTCCGATCCCGGATATGAGTTAGTTAAAGCCTGTATTAAAGCGAATATTCCGGTAATTCCGATTCCTGGGGTGAGCGCTTGTCTAACGGCTTTAAGTGGGGCGGGACTTCCCACAGATCGATTTATTTTTGAAGGATTTTTACCCACCAAAAATAAAGAACGTCAACAACGTTTAAGGGTTTTACAAACCGAATCTCGCACCCTAATTTTATATGAAGCTCCCCATCGGCTTCTGGAAACCTTAGAGGATTTAGCCCTAATTTTAGGGGCAAAACGATCTATTGTAATTGCCCGGGAGTTAACCAAACTCCATGAACAATTTTGGCGTGGAACCGTAGAAGATGCCGTACAATACTATCAAGATCACAACCCTAAAGGTGAAATAACTTTAGTGATTGCGGGTGTCACCGAAACCCCAACGGTGATTACTGAGGAGCAACTTAAAACCGAACTCCAATCTTTACTCCAGCAAGGGATTACCCGCTCCCAAGCCAGTCGCCAACTCGCCGAAGCTACCTCCGTCCCCCGTCGCCAAATCTATCAAATTGCCTTAACTTTACCCGATGGCACGGAATCAAATATTGAGGTATAAATGATTAGGTTGTTGATAGTTGATCGTCAACCGTTAATTAATATAATCAAGTATCCTGCCTTGCCCTTTCTTTGTCCCATTATTCTATATTTTTCTTCAATATGGCTTACATCAACCAGCGTCGTCGTTCTGTGAGAAATTCTTCTGCTCCCCGTCGTTTTAATAGGCGATCGCCTGTTCAAGTTAAAACTAGAATTACCCAGGGATTCACCCGATTAAAATACTCTCGAATTATCTTTTTAATTGCCCTATTCCTAACCCTTAGCTGGACAGTGGGAGGAATATTAAAACTCCTATTCCCAGCAGCCAAACCTCAACCTAAAACACAAACAATTCCGGTTTCGGCTCCGGCGACAAGTCCTCAAAAAGTTGGGGATACGGATCAAACCGTTGTTTATAATATTAAAACGCCCCCTAATTTAGCCCAAAGTCAAGAGTTACAAATGATTATTGACGGTGCGGTTGATATTGCTAAAAACCAAGGATTACCCACGGAATCTTTATCAATTACCTTAATTAATGTTAGTAACGCCTCAACCCATACCATCGCCGGATATAACAATAATACCCTAAGATTTCCCGCCAGTGTTGCTAAATTATTTTGGATGGTTCAATTTTTTGGCTATGCAGAAAAAGGATATATTCCCCAGGAATCCCCCTTTTATACTGACCTATCCCAGATGATGCGAATTTCCGATAATGATTCAGCCAGTCGGATTGTTGATGCAATTACCCAAACTAAATCAGGGGAAAATTTAGATCCATCCGAATTAGATAAATGGGTAGAAAAACGTAGCCAAGTTAATCAATTTTTTGAAAAATCCGGTTATACAGGGATTAATTTAACCACTAAAAATTATCCGATTACCGGAGTAGGAGAAAAACCCATAGGTAGAGATTTACAACTCCGAGAAAATCCCGTCTATTCCCAAGGAAATCGCGTCACCACCGACCAAACCGCACGATTAATGTATGAGATTTACACCAAACAAGCTATTTCTCCCCTAGCGAGTACGAAAATGGCCTATTTATTAACCCGAGATTTAAACCCCAAAGCCTGGAAAAATATTGATGCTAACTCGGTTGAAGGATTTTTAGGAGAATCCTTACCCCCCGATATTTATTACGGGTCTAAAGTCGGTTATACCAGTCGTTCTCGTCAAGAAGTCGCTTTTGTGAGAACCTTAAATGATCAAGCTATTTATATTTTAGCCGTATTTGGAGATGATCCCGCCTATGCAAAAAATCAACGGGTTTTCCCTGACATTTCTCGTTATATTTTTAATCGCTTAAATCAAACTTCTGAAAAAAACACCCGCAAAAAGTCTCGGAATTGAATCAACTATAGCAAGTCTAAATGAATCAGGACTTACGCAAAACAACCATATCTAGTAGGGGCGAACGGCTGTTCGCCCCTACAGATGGTGTATAATTGGTATTATGCGTAAGTCCTAGAAATGTTAGGGAATTTGGCGCAAATCTAAGGTTAAAGGATATTCGGGATTAAATTTTAAAGGCGCAACTTTAATCAATCCAGATGTGTGACCCATGGCTACAAATCGTTCTAACATTCGACTTTCTGCTTCTCGATGATTAACCGGAAATTGTTGATAGATTTTGGCATTAGGCGGAGTGACAAAATAGGTACAACCCCCAATTGAACGGTATGACCAAGTATCAACAATATCAAAAATTAAGGGATCATGGGGAGCAATCGCAGGATGCAATAAAGAGGTATAGCGTCGCGCCCGAAACCGCACCGCCCCTACATATTCCCCCGGATTTCCCGTGGATTTTAAGGGTACGGGACGACCCTGACAGGTAACAATATATCGAGCCGAATAACTATCAAGATTAGCCGAATTTCCTAGGGCATTTTTTAATAGAATTTGTACCCTTTCCATTGAGGAATCAACATAACGGGCTGTGCTTCCCGATGTCGTTTCTTCTCCTAAAACGTGCCAAGGTTCAATTCCATGACGCAGTTCTAATTCTACCCCTTCTTTGATAATTTCTCCATAACGGGGAAACCGAAATTCCAGAAAAGGTGCAAACCAAGTAAAATCAAAGTGATAACCAACGGTTTTTAAGTCCTCAATAATAGTTTTTAAATCCTCTCCTAAATAATGGGGTAACATAAATCGATCATGGAGAGTCGTACCCCAACGAATTAAGGGCTGGGTGTAGGGTCTTTCCCAGAACCAAGCCACTAACCCCCGAATTAATAACATTTGTAATAGGTTCATCTGGGGATGGGGAGGCATGGCAAAAGCCCGAAATTCTAATAATCCTAATTGATTTCTAGGGTTTTCAATCGGGTATAATTTATCAATACAAAAAGCCGACCTATGGGTATTTCCGGTAATATCAATTAACAAGTTTCTTAATAATCTATCCACTAATTCAGGTGGAATATGGGCTTCATATTTTAACTGTTGAAAGGCAATTTCTAACTCATATAAACTTTCGTGTCTAGCTTCATCCACCCGGGGAGATTGACTGGTAGGCCCGACAAATAAATCACAGAACAAAAATGATAAACAGGGGTGATTTTGCCAATAGCTAATTAAACTTCTTAATAAATCGGGACGACGCAATAAAGGACTATCATAAACGGTTTTTCCACCTAGGGTAACATGGGCTCCTCCCCCGGTAGGAATTCGTCGTCCATCTAATAGATATTTTTCCGTTCCTAAACGGGATAATCTAGCTTCTTCATATAAAATAGTAGTAATTTCGACTAATTCTTGCCAGTTAGAGGCGGGATGAATATTAACTTCAATCACTCCGGGGTCTGGGGTAATTTGAAATCCGATTATTCCTGCATTAACTGGGGGTGTATATCCTTCTATTAGGACTGAATATTTGAGTTGAGCAGTGGTATTTTCAATGACGGTAACTAAATCAACAAAACTTCTAGGGGAAGAAATTGGAGGTAAAAAAACATAAATTTTTCCCTGTCTAACTTCTACACTTAAAGCCACCCGAATCGAATTAATTGCCGATTCTAAGGGTTCAAAACTGGGAATAATTGGAGCATGGGTTAGGGGAAGAATGGCCTCCTGTTCCAGTGGATCATTTTGCCAATTCAAAGAACTTAAAGGCAGACGAAATCCTATGGGAGAACTTCCGGTTAAAAGTTCTATTTTATTGGGGGTAGGCAGTCGCCATTGACAACTACTCCAATAAATATTTTCCTGTCTTTCAATGGATAAAATTGGTAATGTATATCCGGCTATAATATTAGAATTTGGTTCATAGGCTGAAATAATACAATCGGATTTAACACCTAAATTTCTAACTAAATATTCAATAAAAATCTCAGCATTTTTTGAGGTATAATTATAGTCTTGCTCCTCCTGGGCATAGAGGTCTGGATTCTGCCATAAAGGGATGCCATCTTTTCTCCAATAGCAACCTAAAGCCCATCTGGGCAAGGATTCGCCCGGATAGGATTTTCCTAATCCATAATGGAGTAATCCACCTTTTTGAGCAAATTTAGCTTCTAATCGGTTCAGTAGTTGCCCGGCAATTTTGCGCTTTTCTTCTCCTAATGCGGCAATTCGCCATTGGGAAGATTCAAAATCATCAATTGAAACAAATGTGGGTTCTCCCCCCATGGTTAAACCCACATTTAAACGGTGTAAGTTGTCTTCAATAATTTCCCCTAAATCATTAATTTTTTGCCATTGTTCTTTTGTATAAGGTTTTGTTACCCTGGGGATTTCGTGATAACGAGAAACCGTTACCGAAAAGTCTAGTTTTGACTCACAAGGTTCAATAGTTCCCCGGACTGGCGACCCATCCTGGGGGTCAGCCACACAAACTAAAGGAATATGACCTTCGGCAGTCATTAAACCCGAGGTAGGGTCAAGTCCAATCCAACCCGCACCCGGCAGATAAACCTCCGCCCAGGCGTGTAAATCCCCGTTATCATAAACTGGCCCCGGTGCTCCATCTAGGGGGGGAATATCATTAGTTAGTTGAATTAAATATCCCGAAACAAATCGAGCCGCTAATCCATAATGTCGTAAAATTTGGACGAATAACCATCCCGTATCTCGACAGGAACCGATTTTTTTATTTAGGGTTTCTTCTCCGGTTTGGATTCCGGGTTCTAATCTGATTTGATATTGAATATCTTGGGATAGTTTTTGGCTTAAATCTAGTAAAAAATTAGAAGTATAAACATCCTGTTGACGATGAATTTCTACCCAATTTGTTAGTAATTCTCCCGATTCCGTAATCTCTAAAAATGGACTTAGTTCTTTGGCTAGACGGGGTTCATATTCAAAGGGATAGTTGGTAGCGTAGCTTTCAATTAAAAAATTAAACGGATTAATTGGTTGAATTTTGGCAATTAAATCAACTTCAATTTTAAAATAATCGGTGGTTTGGGGAAAGTTAACCTTAGCCAAAAAATTCCCATCATGATCCTGTAACCAGGTTAGTTGATAGTCGGAGGGGAAGATATTTAGGGCATAACTTAATATTGGTGTCCGACAATGGGGAGCAGGACGCAAGCCAATGGTCTGAGGGCCAACAATAACCGGACGTTCAAACTGATAGGAAATCTGATGGTTAAGACTAACTTTAATAGACATTTTTTAGATATATTAGATCTGCAATATTAGCTCGTTACTAATAACTGTTAACCAATAACTGTTAACTGATGACTGATGACTGATGACTTACAACTGATGGCCACAATTAGAACAAAATCGGTCTTCCGGTTGTACCGATGTTCCACATTGACTACAAAAAGATTTGGCTGCTGCTGCCGGTGAACCCATACGCAGTTCCATATTGCCCATTTGCATGGACATCGGGTTCATGTTCATCTCCATATCCCCCATTTTTAGGTTCATGGGTTTCATGGGTTCCATGGGTTTCATGGCCATGGGTTCCATGGGTTGTATTCCCGGCACAACAGGTAAGCTGGGGACTTCCTGAACCGTTAGTGCCTTAGAGTCTGCCGCCAAGGGCATTTCACCCAGGAGACTCACACTACTCCCTTGAATTTGTAACATCCTTTCCCCCTGTTCGGATGTCACTTTGAGTACCATTCCGCGAGGAGTTTGAAACACCTGGGGAGGTGACGTCCAAACTCCGGTGGTAAAACTGCTGCTGGCTTGTTGCTGTTGTCCAGGGCCACTGCTAATCAGGGTGACAACAGTTTGTGCAGCCTGATTTTCTAAATAAACGCTTTGACCTGCCCCTAGCTGGCATACATAGGCCATAGGAAGGCTCCTTTGTCAACTCTATAGTGTTATTGTGCATTGTAGGGTTGAGTTTCTCAAAGGATGGAGTTTCTTAACAATTGTATTAGAAACTACTCAGAGAAAAAATTAAAAACGATCCATTCTCCATCAACAATTGCGATCGCTCCCCCAGGAAAAGGGTCAGTTTGAGTCCGGTTTGGGGCATCAATTAAAGCGATTAATTTTTCAATTTGTTCAAAATTAGCAGATTTTTGCATTACTTTTTCTAAGACTTTTCGACTAACTCGACGTTGGATGGCTTCATGGGTTTGGCGCAGGACTAAACGATTAATTTTTAATTGATTTTGACTGTCATTTTCCCAGCATACAACCTGTTGAAATAGGGTTTCTGTTACTGCTTCTAAATAGTTAACTTCCGATCGCAATAATTCTGCGGTTTGAGCCAAATGGGATTCGACTTGGGGGTTAAAATGGGTTTGTAAATAGGGTAAAACTTCGTGACGAATCCGGTTGCGAGCATAGTGCAAATCATCATTGGTACTATCTACCCAAATTTTTAGGGATTTTTCTTGACAAAAATGCCCGGTTTGTTCCCGAGTAATTTCTAATAAAGGACGAACTAAAGTTATCGAATTTGTTGATATTGAATCCAGAGGACGTTGCCAAGTCAAGGCTTGTAAACCATCGGAGCCACTGCCTCGAATTAAATTATAAAGTAGAGTTTCAGCGCGATCGCTTTTGGTATGACCTGTAACAATATAAGCATAATTATGGCTTTGGGCAATTTCAGTTAAAACCTGATAACGCCATTCCCTAGCGGCGGCTTCTGTAGCGGGAATAATAGCAGCAGTTTCTCGATAAAAGGGAATCTGCCAATGATTAGCTAATTGTTCAATATAATCGGCATTAGCTTGGGAATCAGAACGCCAACGATGATCGCAATTAACCATGGCAATTTGCCAATGCCATTTAGGTTGTAAATCTAATAATAATTGAATTAAACATAAAGAATCCTGTCCCCCCGATACCGCCACTAATAACCGTTGAGATCCAGGTAAAATATTACGAGCGCGTAGGGTACGATGGAGTTGGGTATGTAAGCAAGTCCACTCGGAAAGATTAGACATGAATAGAAGGAATAAGCAAAGGGCCCAGAACAGGATTTAGAAGCCTCTGAACGTCCTAACTTTACAAAATCTTTACATAAATAGAACTAAGATGTCTTAATTCTTCACAAAACCCCCCTGACTTTTACAGAGTATAGAGGTTAGGATCAACACCTAGCTCAGATAGCACCCATCCCTTTATCCCAGGGCTGTTTGATTCTTTGTAGGGGCAATCCCCCCGTGGTTGCCCCCATCCCTGAAACGCCTGCAAATCGTGGATGGGGAGGGCAGAGGGCAGAGGACAGGCACGGGGGCACTGCCCCTACAAAACCCTGGTTTCCCTGAGAATGAAACAGCCCTGCCCTTTATCCTGGCAAAATAATAAAAGCTCACAGAAAAACACCGTTAAAATAAAGCAGTTAGGGAAACAGGGTATATTATTAGCAAATTAAATCTTGATTGGACTTTGAAATATTGATTTATGATAACTTCAACTCATCCAAACTCAAGGATTTGGGCTGACGCTCACGTTCATATTTATGACTGCTATGACCTGGAGGAATTTTTGGATGCAGCATTAAAAAATTTTAATGCCACCGCTAAAAAATCCGGGTATTCCCAAGCAGAAACAGCCCTGATGTTTTTAACAGAAACTTCCCAGGATCACTATTTCCAGAAACTGATTCAATTAACTGAACCAGAGGAAAATTCTAACCCAATTTTAAAAAATTGGCATCTGTTTAAAACGGGAGAAAACTGCTCTGTCTACGCCAAACATTCAACGGGACAGGGTATTTTTATATTTGCGGGTCGTCAAATTGTCACCGCCGAAAATTTAGAAGTTCTCGCCCTATTAACAGCCGAAGAATTTGCCGAAGGTTTACCCATTGAAACCACCATTAAACAAGTCATTTCTAAGGGCGGTATTCCCGTTCTGCCTTGGGGTTTCGGGAAATGGATGGGGGAAAGGGGCACAATTATTAACCGTTTATTAGAACAAAAAGAATCCTTTCCTTTGTTCCTGGGTGACAACGGAGGTCGTCCTACCTTTTGGAGTCAACCGATTTATTTTAAACAAGCCCAAGCCCAGGGATTTAAAATTTTGCCCGGAACCGATCCCCTACCTTTTGCTTCCGAATCTTGGCGACCTGGAAGTTTTGGATTTGTCCTACAAGGCACTATTGATCCTGACAAACCCGCCCACAGTATTAAGCAAATTTTATTAGATCCTAAGACTCAATTGCAAAGCTATGGAACCCAGGAAACTCCCCTGCGTTTTATTCGCAATCAAATTGCAATGCAACTGGTTAAACGTATGAGAAAAAAAGGATAAAATTATGAAAGCATTAGTGATTTCTCCCCAACCCTTTTACACCCCTCGCGGTACACCGTTTAGCGTCTATTACCGTACTTTAATTACGGCGGAATTAGGGGTGGATATTGATTTACTCACCTATGGGGAAGGCGAAGATATAGACATTCCTGGGGTAAGAATTATTAGAATTCCTAGCTTTCCGATATTAGGAAATGTTAAAATCGGCCCTTCAAAACTGAAGCTATTTTTAGATATTTTCATTACCCTGTGGACGATCGGTTTATTGATTACAAATCGCTATGATTTTGTTCACGCCCATGAAGAAGCTATCTTTGTATGTGCGTTGTTTAAACCCATTTTTAAATTTCGGCTGATTTATGATATGCACTCCAGTCTTCCCGAACAGTTAACCAACTTTCGATTTACCACATCTCAATGGTTAATTGATCTGTTTAAAACTATGGAAGATGCTTGTTTACATACTTCAGATGCCACCATTACAATTTGTCCGAGTTTATATAACTATGCCCTAGGAATTATTGGGGATAAACAAAAAGTTTTCTTGATTGAAAATTCCATTTTTGATGAAGTTAACTTAGTTCAAAAAACCACTTAAATTTCATGGGTTTATCCCGCTAAATTGTCGAATGAATTATCAGGAGATTAATGGCTATGACTGAATCTAATGGAGAAAAAAAAATAGGAGTTCCCGAAACTATTTTTGATAAAAATTTAGTTGTTTATGCTGGAACCTTAGAATCCTATCAAGGCATTGATATTCTAATTCAAGCCTTTATTTTCGTTGCTAAAGCCGATCCCCAAGCCTTTTTATTAATCGTGGGCGGTAGTCCAGAACAAACTGAATTTTTCTCTAAATTAGTGGCAGAATCTGGCATTGTTGAACAGTGTTTATTAACAGGTCGGGTAGAACAATCTTTAGCTCAAAATTACGCTAACCGCGCGAAAGTTCAAGTCTCACCCCGTCGCAGTGGTACTAATACCCCCCTAAAAGTTTATCAACAATTAGCCAGTGGAGTTCCATTAGTAGCGACTCGAATATATTCCCATACTCAGGTTTTAGATGATAATGTAGCTTTCTTAGTTGAACCGGAACCGGAAGATTTAGCCCGGGGAATTATCGAAGCATTAAGCAATGAAACTGAAGCCAAACAAAAAGCTAAAAATGCTCAACTTCTGTATCAAGAAAAATATTCTCGTGCAGTTTATACCCAAAAAATGATTAATTTGTTAGAGTTTGTGACTAGCACTCCGATTAAAAGGTCTCCAGGTTCAGAGTCCTCTGAAAATCAGTCTGCTAATTCCTTGAATTTGAAATCAAGCTAACTAGAAACCGGGTTTCTGATGATTTTAGGGTTAAAACCCAGATTAAATGTTAAGAAACCCGGTTTCTGATGATTTTAGGGTTAAAACCCAGATTAAATGTTAAGAAACCGGTTTTTTTTTAACTCAAAAACTTGCCGAAGCCATTTTTTTTAATTAAGATAGAACAAACTTAGGAGCTAATTCCTAAATTTTAAATACCGTCCGTTGGGGGATTAAATTCGATGTGTGGAATAACAGGAGTCGCGGCGTTGAATGGCTCACCTCATCCCACCTTGGAACAGTTAAAAACCATGTGTGATAGCATCTTCCATCGGGGGCCAGACCAAGATGGAATGCACGTTCAAGACGGGGTTGCATTGGGAATGCGACGATTATCAATCATCGATTTAAGTGGCGGACGACAACCGATTTTTAATCAAGATCGGACGATTTTAACGGTTTTTAATGGAGAAATTTATAACTTCCGAGAACTCCGTAGTGAACTCGAAGCCAAAGGTTATACTTTTGCCACTAAAACCGATACGGAAGTGATTGTTTATGCTTACGAAGAATATGGGCTAGAGTTTCCTAAATACCTAAATGGAATGTTTGCGATCGCCCTCCATGATACGGTTAAGAAAAAACTGTATTTAGTCCGAGATCATTTAGGAATTAAACCTCTCTATTATTCCTTTGATCAAAACTATTTAGTTTGGGGTTCGGAAATTAAAGCCATTCTCGCTAGTGGACTGGTGAAAAAAACCTTAGATCTTGATGCTTTAGGGGAATATTTAGCCTGGGAATATGTTCCGGGTAAAGCTACTCTTTTTAAAGAAATCCGGCAATTAGAACCCGGACAAATGTTAGAAATTGACTTAGAAAATCCCCAATGTCAGCCCCAAACCTATTGGGATATTCCGGCTACGGGGGAAATAGAATTATCCGATCAAGCATGGGCGGATAAAGTTGAATCTCAACTCAGAAAATCCGTAACTATGCAACTGGTGAGCGATGTTCCTTTGGGTGCATTTCTATCAGGAGGTGTGGATTCTTCTCTAACCGTTGCCTTAATGGGGAAGGCACAAACCTATAGTATTGGGTTTGATGATCCCTCCTACAATGAGTTGAAATGGTCGGAAAAAGTTGCCTCCCATTTAGGGGTTGAACATATCAATGAAGTGATTAAGCCCAACGTGGTAGAATTATTCGAGCATTTAATGTATTTTTTAGATGATCCCATTGGGGATTTTTCAATTTTTCCTACCTTTTTAGTTTCCCAATTAGCTCGAAAATATGTAACGGTTTCCTTGAGTGGGGATGGGGGTGATGAACTATTTGGAGGCTATGAAACCTATTTAGCCAATGACAAAGCCGAACAATATTATAAAATCCCGGCTATTTTTAGAAAAAATTTAGTCGAACCTTTAATTAATTCTTTACGTCCTCGACCGGAGAAAAAAGGCTTAGTCAATAAGGCTAAAAGATTCATTGAAGGGTTAGAAAATCCCGTGGATTTATCCCATGCTCGTTGGCGAATTTTTGCCGGGGATACGGTGCGATCGCAATTATTTACCCCAGAAGCAAATCAAGAATTAGTCACATCTTCGGCATCCCATATTATTGATTTATTCAATAAAGCAGGCGATCGTCAACCCCAAAATCGCAGTATGTATGTTGATGTCAAAAGCTATTTAAGTGATGATATTTTAGTCAAAGTTGATCGAATGTCCATGGCGGTTTCCCTAGAGTCAAGAGTTCCCTATCTTGATCCTGATTTGGTCGAGTTAGCCTTTCAAATTCCCGATCGGTTAAAATTAGCAAATGGTGAAACTAAAGTCCTGTTAAAATCCATCGCCGCCCGTCATGTTCCCCCGGAATGTGTATATCGACCGAAAGAAGGATTTAGTATTCCGATTAAAAACTGGCTGTGTAATGAGTTTCGGCCGTTAATGGAGGAATTATTAAGTGATCAAGCCATTAAAGATCAGGGAATTTTCCAAGTCAATACTATTAAGCGACTAAAGGAAGAACATCTAGCTGGAACAGCCAACCATAGCCATATTTTATGGTCATTAATTGTCTTTCAAAGTTGGTACAAACGCTGGTTCAAAGGAGAATAAAATTATCTAGTTTTTTCAAAAAAAATCAGTCGTAAACCCTCTATTAGCCATGACAAAAATTAACCGAAATCTAGCCACAGCCACCCAATCTTCCTATGATATAATTATTATCGGAGGAGGCATTTATGGAGTAATGCTTTCCTTAGAAGCCTGCCGTCGAAATTTGCGATCGCTATTAATAGAAAAAGCCGATTTTGGCGGAGCCACCAGTTATAATAGTCTCCGCATTGTCCATGGCGGATTTCGCTATTTACAAAACCTCGATTTAGAGCGGTTTTATGAATCCGTAGGGGAACGGAAATGGTTTCTAAAAACCTTCCCCGACTTAGTAAAACCCCTATCCTGTTTAATGCCTTTATATAACAAAGGAATCCGCCGTCCCCCCATTCTTTATACCGCTTTAAAACTTAACGATGCCCTATCAATTAATCGTAACCAAGGCATTCGTCCAGACCGTCATTTACCCCCCGGAGAAGTGATTAAATCCGAACAGGTAAAAACCCATTTTCCCGATGTAGATACCCAAGGATTAACCGGGGGAGCCATCTGGCATGATGCTTGTATGCCCGATTCTCAAAGATTAGTAATCGGGATTCTACGCTGGGCCTGTTCCTTGGGAGCAACGGCTTTAAACTATGTCGAAGCCAAAGAAATATTAAAAGTTAATCAAACGGTTTCCGGTGTTGTAGCTGAAGACAAAATCACCGGAGAAACCCAGGAATTTCAAGCTAAAATTGTTGTGAATGCCGCCGGGCCTTGGTGTCGAGAATTAGCGACTAAATTTGATCAAGATGTTCCTAATTTATTCTACAAGTCTATCGCCTGGAATATCCTATTTGATCGAGAAACCTTATCGGATTTCGCCCTAGCCGTAGAGCCCAAAAAACCCAAGGCTCAAACCTATTTTCTCCATCCCTGGAAAGGCCGACTTTTAGCGGGAACAATTCATAATCCCTGGTTTAAAGAAATTCAACCTAACCCCAACCCTGACCCCTCAGAAATTAGCGAATTTATTGATAATCTCAATCTAGCTATTCCGGGGTTAAATTTAAGTAAAACTGAAATTTTGAGGATCTTTTCCGGTTTACTTCCTGGGGAAAAACCTAATAGTAATGAACTGGCGGTCAGGGAAGTTATTTTAAATCATCAAACCCTGAATCAAGGAATTAAAGGATTATATAGTGTTTCTGGGGTGAAATTTACAACGGCTCGCCTAGTAGCGGAAAAAACAATTCAACAAATTTTTCCTAACTTTCCATCTGTTAATCAAACAGAAACCGCCCCAGCAGAAGCGCAACGTCCCCAAGGATTATATGATTATCATTGGTATCCCCAGCCCGAATTAACTGACTGGAAAACGGAATTACAAGATATTATTGAACATGAAGCCGTACAACATTTAGATGATTTAATCTTACGTCGGACTAGCTTAGGAGATAATCCCAAACGAGCCCTAAAAATTGCGCCCTTAGTTTGTCAACTGTTTAACTGGGATGAGCAAAAATCTAAACAGGAAATTCAACGTTTAGAAGGTTTTTATCAGACCTGCGGTATGGAGGAATTAACCTTAGCTAATTAACATTTAATTACTGTTTTTCATACTATTAATTGGAGCAAATTTTTATGAAAGTTTTAGTCACAGGTGCTAACGGATTTACTGGCAGCTATTTAACCAAACACTTACTAGAAAAAGGCTATGAAGTGCGGGTATTAGTCCGTAAAAATTCCAATCAAAGTGCGTTGGAAGGATTACCAATTGAATATGCTTTTGCCGATATTGCCGATGATAACCCCCTAGAAGATTCTGTGATGGCGGGGGTAGAAATTGTTTATCATATTGCGGCTTTATATCGGGCGGAAAATGTCCCCAGAGAATATTTTTGGGATGTTAATGTTAAGGGAACTCGCAAGGTTTTAGAAGCGGCAAAAAAAGCCAATGTGAAACGATTTGTTCATTGCAGCACCGTGGGAGTTCAAGGAGAAATTAAAAACCCGCCCGCAAAGGAAGAAGACCCCTATTCCCCCGGAGACTATTATCAAGAATCTAAGATGGAAGGAGAACTTTTCGCCTTGGATTTTTTCAAAAAAGAAAATTTAGCGGGTTGTGTTGTTCGTCCCGTGGGTATTTATGGCCCTGGAGATTTACGGTTTCTGAAACTGTTTAAATATATCTATTCGGGCAAGTTTAAAATGATCGGTAGTGGGGAAGTTCTCTATCATTTAACCTATGTAGAAGATTTGGTGGCGGGTATTGCCTTGGCGGGGGAAAAAGAAGCGGCTATCGGTGAAATTTTTACCATTGGTGGCAATGAATTTGTTACCTTAAATCAATTAGTTCAGAAAATTGCTGATATCTATAATAAACCCGTTTCTAAGTTTAAAATTCCGGTCTGGCCCGTGTGGTGGGCGGGTTATTTATGCGAACTAATTTGTTTACCTTTGAAGATTTCTCCCCCTATTTATCGTCGTCGGGTGGATTTCTTTATTAAAGACCGGGCTTTTGATATTTCTAAAGCTCAAAGATTATTAGGGTATCAACCTAAAGTTCCCCTAGATGAAGGCTTGAAAAAAACCGCCCTTTGGTATAAAGATTCCGGTTTATTAGAAGCGTCATCCGCTCTCAAATCCTAACTATTTTAAACCCTTTATTTAGGTGGGTATCCCCCACCTTTAAATTTATGAATGAAACTGAAAATCGCCAAATTATTAACAAAGTTTCTCTATCTGAACAACTGAATCAAGCTGAATCTTCTCTATTAAAACGCTATCAAACTAAAGCATTAGGGACAGATAATTTAGGACATTTTATTAAATATGAATTAGCTAATTTTTTCTTTGGTAATTTATCAGGTGCTTTAGGTTATGTTATTCGGAAATCCGCTTATAAAGGGTTATTTAAAAGTACGGGTGCAGGGATAATTTTAGGCAAAGGGATTGTATTACGTCATCCCAAAAAAGTTAGTTTAGGCAACCGAGTTGCTATTGATGATTATGTCTTAATTGATGCCAGTGGTGCGGGAGAGGAGGGCATATTTTTAGATGATGATGTGATTATTTCTCGAAATTGTGTAATCCAAGGCAAAATTGGCGGAATTTCTATTGGTAAAAAAACCGACTTAGGCTGTAATACCATTCTATCTTCTAGTGGTGGAATTTCCATTGGTAATTCGGTTTTAATTGCTGGAAATTGTTATATTGGAGGAGGTCGATATATTACAGACCGTTTGGATATTCCCATGATGGAACAGGGAGTTTTTACTAGGGGAAAAATTACAATTCAAGATGATGTTTGGTTGGGAGCGAGCGCCGTGGTTTTAGATGGGGTTAAAATCGGCAAAGGCTGTATTATTGGAGCCGGAGCAGTTGTCACCAAAGATTTACCTAATTATGCCATTGCCGCGGGTGTTCCTGCTAAAATTATTAAAATGAGAACGAATACTAAAACCCTTTAAAATTCCCCTTTCAAATCATCATGGCAAAACCAAAGTTATACCCCTTTCTCGCTCAAACCTATCCGCAATTTAAACCCTTATACAATCTGTTGAGATACCGTTATCATCAACTCAATCTTTTAAAACAATCTTCTTTTAAAGAATTACAATCTATTCCTTATCAACCCTCAAAAACCGGATCTTTTCTAGCCGATGGGTTACAGTTAAAAGGGGATTTATATTTACCAGAAAATTCCGCAACTGCCCCAACAATTATTCTACTCCATGGGTCTTCAATTTTTGGGAGAAAATTACCAATTATTCTCGCCCTAGCTCAGGGTTTTAAAAATTTAGGTTATCGGGTTTTTGCTTTTGATCTTCGCGCCCATGGAGAATCTGAACAGCCCTCAAATTATACCCCAGAGGGATTTAATTTTGCTCAAGATGTGACCGCCGCTATTAATTATTTAAACACTAATTTTCCCAGTCAAAATCATCAGATTTATGTCTTAGGACATTCCTTTGGAGCGGGTGTAACCATGGCGGCTCAAGCCCAAGATTCTCGCATTTCTAAAGCGGTGGTATTCTCTCCGCCCCGTCGTTTGAGAGAGCGTTTTTTGAGTCCTGAAGCCCCGGAAAAAGAAAAATTAATGTTTCGTTGGCAAATAGATATGCAGTTACCCAAACCCCTAAAATTTGGCTTTTGGGAACCAGTGATGGTATCATTGGATATAGAAACTTATTTGGAAGATTTTACTCAACCCGGGCATATTCCGTTATTAATCCTAGATGCGGAATTGGAACCCGCTGAAGATTTAGAATTTTTAAGGAATTTATCACAAAAAATGGTTCCCCCGGTTCATTATTGGACAATTCCCCAGGCAAATCACTATTTGAATACCGGGTTAATTCTCAATCAAGGATTTGCTCAAGGGACAGCTATTTTAACCTTTGTAAATTATGTCGATAATTGGTTAAAAATCAATGATTAGAAATAGTTTTGATTTTAATAAGAGGACTAATTTAAGATGAAACCGAATGTTTTAAACCTAACAGATTTCTGTAAAGGATTAGCGATCGCCCTTGTGGTTTTAGTGCATTATCGGGGCGGTTGGTTTGGATGGCAGGGTGTCCATGTTTTTATTGTTTTAAGTGGTTTTGGTTTAGCTTATTCCTGTGCTAAACAAGATCAAAAAATTTCCTGGGTGGATTGGTTTATTCGCCGGATAAAACGGGTTCTTCCTGTGTACTGGATAGCAGTTATTTTTTCCTTTCCCCTATTAGCCTATTTAACTAATTTAAAATTTGCCGTCATTAGAACTATTTTAGATTGTTTTCTTCTGACTAATGTTTTCGAGGATTTTCGGGGACGAGCCACCGGAGCTTTTTGGTATGTTCCCTTTATTGTTGGAGCTTATTTACTCTTTCCCATATTATATAATCGATTCCAAAAATATGCAACCTGGCGGGGATATTTAATCATTTTATTGATCACCTTGGGGATAGAATTTATTTATCGAGGCATTGCTATTTATTATTTAAATGGACTTCCCATTGCCCATACCGATAAATTCCTAGCGATTTTCCCTACAACAGTTCACGCCCTGAATCGTTATCCAGACTGGTTTTTTGGCTTCTTTCAAGAACGATCGCCTTTTGGTTTTATTCTGGCTAGAATCGGGGAATTTACCCTGGGAATGGTAGCGGGATTAGTCCTAGCTAAAAATAGTAATCGTTTTAATCAAATCATGATTAATCCTTATATGGGATGGTTGGGTTTTTTGATTTGGATGGGGGGACAATTTCTACTTTATATCGGCTTGTGGGGATGGATTTTTACAGATTTTGTGATTGCTTTAGGAATAATTCTTTGGATTGTTAATCTTGCTGATTTTACCCAGAAAAAGATTCCGATGCTGTTTAAAACCGTCAGTATTATCGGGGTTTGGTCATATTATATTTACCTCACCCATCAACCCTTTACCCGTCTATTTCCGCAAATAAAAAATTATATTCTCCCCCACACTCCTAACCTCGTCGCCGACCTGCTAACGGAATCTTTATTTTTAGGGACAACCCTGATCACGATTTATTTAGCCAGTGATTTATTAAAGAGATTTGATGAGTCTAAAGTGCCGTCTAAAATAATGCTTCAATTCACTCCGATTTTGAATTATTTCTTAATTCCCTTTAAAAACCTTTAAGTTACTAAAAAAAGGAATAACCATCATGAGTAATCATCTTAAAAATCCCTCAATCCTGAAATCGATAATTTTGAATGCTACTTTAGTTAGTTTAATCCTCGGTTGTCGCCCAACTCCAGAAGCCAATTCCCAGCCAGAAGTTATCCCAGAACCTGTTAATTATACCCCGGTAGTGAGTGCTGGATTTCCTCAAGTTATTTTACCTAAAAACTCCGTTGAACTCTATGGAAACGTGACCTATTTAGGAGACTCAAAGGATCTAAAAACTCAATGGAAAAAGATTAGTGGCCCTGGAACTGTTACCTTTAAAAATGCCGAAATTCCGCAGACAAAAGCAGAGTTTTCTCAACCTGGAACCTATGTTTTAGAGTTGAGCGCGACGGGTGCAAAGTATTCTAGTCAGGAGCAAGTGACTGTGCAGGTTAATAGCGTTTCTCAACGGCAAATCCCGGCTTTAAGTATTTTTGAACAGGGTTTTATTTATACAGGAAACTATCAAAATCCCTATACTGAAGTTGAAGCCACGGCAACTTTTACCACCCCAAAAGGTGAAACTCAAATTATTCCTTTATTTTGGGATGGTGGGAAAACCTGGAAATTGAGATTTTCTCCTAATATGGAAGGAAATTGGAAATGGTCAGTAAAATCTAATGACCCCGGATTAAATAATCAATCTGGATCGTTTAAAACCATTGCAGCCCAAAGCAAAGGAGGTATTAAAGTCAACCCTAAATATCCCGGTCATTTCATCTATCAAGATGGCACACCCTTTTGGTTATTTGGAGATACCCATTGGACATTATATAGTCAGATTCCCGAAGAAAAATTAGATCGAAATTCTGTTAAACAATATATTGATAAACGCGCCAAACAGGGGTTTAACTATATCCATTCTAACCTGCTATCCAGGGCAAAAAATGAAGGGGGATTAGCCTTTGAAAATCTATCAGCAGAAACCTTAAATCCCGGTTATTGGCAAGAGGTTGATACTCGAATTAAATACTTAAATGCCAAAGGAATTACACCGATGTTGTTCTTAAGTTGGGCGCAAGGTGGAGGCTCAAAACATGATTGGAAAGTCTTCCCAAATCAGGACGCTCGACTCCGATATGCCCGTTATATTATGGCTCGTTATAGTGCCTTTAATGTGGCATTTACCGTGGCTGGAGAATGGAATGAATATGGCAATAAATCCCTATATCAAACCATTGCCCAAGAAATGGTTAAATTTGACCCGCATCAACGATTAATTGGCATTCATCCAGGAGAATCAAGTTATAGTGTAGCTGAATTTGCCACAGAAGATTGGATGTCTTTCGGTGATTATCAACAAAATTATAAAAAATTATATGAACGAGTTTTAGAGAATCTAAAGTATAATAAACCCGTGATTAATTCTGAATATGCCTATTATTTACGGGATCAAAATAAGGATGGAAAAGTTGATAAACCCAATAGTGCCACCTTAGATGAAATTCGCCATGCGACTTGGGATATTGTCATGGCCGGAGGCTATTTTGTCACCGGATGGGGAACTACTTATTTTGGAGGAATTCGTGATCCGGGGCCATTTAATGTAAATGACCCTAAAAATCAAGATTGGGAAGCTCAAATTCAGCAACTTCCTAAACTGTTTAAAAGTTTAGATTGGTGGAAATTTAAACCCCTAGAAAAACTGGTTAAAGGAGAGGGAACCTATTATGTTTTAGGCAACGAAAATCAACAGTATATTGTTTATGTTCGAGATACAAATAAACCCCTCTCCCTATCTTTACCACCAGAAACAACAGGTTCTTACCGGATCCAACTGTATGATCCCCGTTTGGGTGAATTTTCTGAACTCCCCGATTTTACTGGAAAAGACTCAATTATTCTGCAACCTCCGACTCAACAAGATTGGGTATTTGTGATTAAGAAAAATAACTCTTAGGCAATATTTTATAAGGTAATTTCTTCTCCCCGTTCAGTAAAAATTACCTGATTAATTTGCCAATTAGGATTACTGGTAATCGTTTTACGCAAACTACCAAATAGGGCTAATTGTTCACAACTCGATAGGGAGTTAAACGTCCGATCTGAATTAGTCGGAACCCGAAAATCAATCGTAACAACCTGTTGATCTGGTTCCACTTTTACCCGATAATTTAAGGTAAAATCCGAGCTACTTTGTTGTGCTAAAACCTCGGCGATCGCCCTTTCTAAAGCCTGTTCTTTGGCAACCGTAATTTGTCGAGGAACTAACTCAGAACATTGAGTATCCACCTGATAAATGGTCACGGGAACCGTGTCAGCCGGGGAGAGAGTTTGTTTTTGAGGTTCGGAGGTCGGTTGAGGGGAAACGGTGGCTTCAGGCGTGGGTGAGGTTTCGGTTTCTACCGGAGGGGTACTACAGCTACTCAAGCTAAGAATAGTAACGCTAAGGATACCAACGGTCAAAAAAGATTGGATACTGTTCATGGTTCAAAAGGTATTCTAAAAATAACTGTTAGTTTATTGTTCAAGCCTTGAGGTTTCTATTCCGTTTTGAAAGATTACCCAGTATGATTAAACTTTGGATCAAAATTCCGATGATTTTCAACCTCAAATTCTGATTCTAAAATTCTCTAACCTCTAATTATTTTACAATGGCTACTGCTCTCTGGACTCGCCGCCACATTTTATCCTTAGCTGATTTTACAGCGACGGAATATAATACCATTTTACAAACCGCCACTAGCTTTCGAGAAGTGTTAGGACGTCGCACCAAAAAAGTCCCCGCTCTCCAAGGTCAAGTGGTCGCTAATTTATTTTTTGAACCCTCAACCCGAACTCGCAATAGTTTTGAACTAGCTGCAAAACGACTATCAGCAGATACTTTAAATTTCGCTCCGGGAACTTCTTCTCTAACCAAAGGAGAAACTATTCTCGATACCGCTAAAACCTATTTAGCCATGGGGACGGATATGATGGTAATTCGTCATAAGGAGGCGGGAGTTCCCTTGGCGATCGCGGCGGAATTAGATCGTTTAAATGCAAAAGTAGCGGTTTTAAATGCGGGGGATGGTCAACACGAACATCCCTCCCAAGCGTTATTAGATTTATTCACCATTTGCCGCATTCTTAACCCCGATAACCCTCAAATTGAACAACTAAATGGCAAAAAAATAGCCATTGTTGGAGATATTTTACATTCTCGGGTCGCCCGTTCTAATATTTGGAGTTTGACCGCCACCCAAGCGGAATTACACTTAGCCGCCCCCCCAACTTTACTGCCAAAATTATTTGCGGAATTTGGCAAAAATCGCCCCGGAAAACTGTTTTTACATTGGAATTTAGAGGAGGCTTTGGAAAATGCTGATTTTGTTATGACCTTGCGCTTACAAAAAGAACGGATGACCGCCCATTTATTACCGAGTTTACGGGAATATCATCAATTATTTGGTCTTACCCACGAACGGTTAAAAGTCTGTAAACCTCATGTAAAAATATTGCATCCCGGGCCAGTAAATCGAGGAGTAGAATTAAGTTCGGAATTAATGGATGATCCAGAATTAAGTTTAATTTCTCAACAAGTTACCAGTGGAATTGCTGTTAGAATGGCACTTTTATATTTAATTGGAGGCGGAAAACCCAATCAATAATTAGGGTTTGATTTTAGGGAGTTTTTATTAATAATTTCCTAAAATTTGCCTTAATTGTTTCAGTTCAACCTCGGTTAAATCTCGCCATTCACCGGGCGCGAGTCCTGTTAAACTTAAATGGGCGATCGCCACCCTAACCAAACGCAACGTTGGAAACCCTACCGCCGCCGTCATTTTCCGCACTTGACGGTTACGACCTTCGGTTAAGGTTAATTCTAGCCAAGCCGTCGGTACTGTTTTACGAAACCGAATTGGAGGCTCACGGGGCGGTAAACTGGGTTCGGAAGCAAGTAGTTTAACCTGGGCGGGTTTTGTCCGATAATCTGATAATTGTACCCCCCGAGTTAACTGTTGTAACGCTGTTTCATTTGGGATTTTTTCCACCTGTACCCAATAGGTTCGAGCATGGGCAAATTTAGGATCAATTAAGCGATGTTTGACAAAATTATCATTAGTTAAAAGTAACAATCCTTCACTATCTCGATCTAACCTTCCCACAGAATAAACTAAAGGAATAGAAATAAAATCTTTTAGAGTTTTACGAATACCGGTTGTGGGATCATCATCGGTAAACTGACTCAACACATCATAAGGTTTATAAAATAAAATATATCGATAGGACATGGGTGATTAATATAAGTTTAATCCGTTAAAAACGACAGAAATATTATTTTTATATTGACGAAAACATCAATCCCTCTTATAATGGGAAGAAATTCCCTCAGAGCTTGGGCGGACAAACTGCAAAAAATTGTTAAGCTCGTCGATAGCAAGGGAGATCCACCATAGTCAGAACCCCGGCATAACTGCTACCATACCAATTATGCGCCACTGGTGGCTAGGGTGGCTAGGATGTTGACAATTAACCGTTACTTAAAATTACAGCGAATGGCTAAAGATAATTCTGGTGCAGAAAAGAAAAAAGCTCTAACTCTTGTATTAAACCAAATTGAGCGCAGCTTTGGCAAAGGGGCCATTGTTCGGTTAGGGGATTCCACCCGAATGAAAGTGGAAACTATTCCCAGTGGAGCATTAACCCTAGACCTAGCCTTGGGGGGCGGTTTACCCAAGGGACGGGTAATTGAAATCTATGGGCCAGAAAGTTCCGGTAAAACCACCCTAGCCCTGCACGCGATCGCCGAAGTCCAAAAAGCCGGAGGAGTAGCTGCCTTTGTCGATGCCGAACACGCCCTAGATCCCAGCTATGCGGCCGTCCTAGGGGTGGATATCGAAAATTTACTGGTTTCTCAACCGGACACCGGAGAAATGGGCTTAGAGGTGGTGGATCAACTGGTACGGTCTGTGGCCGTTGATATTATTGTAATTGACTCCGTGGCCGCCCTAGTTCCCCGGGCTGAAATTGAAGGGGATATGGGGGACTCCCACATGGGTTTACAAGCTCGGTTAATGAGTCAGGCGTTACGCAAAATTACTGGGAATATTGGTAAGTCAAATTGTACCGTGATTTTCCTCAACCAATTGCGTCAAAAAATTGGTGTTGTCTATGGAAACCCGGAAACTACCACCGGAGGTAATGCCTTAAAATTCTATGCCTCTGTACGTTTAGATATTCGTCGAATTCAAACCTTAAAACGGGGAACGGATGAATACGGAATTAGGGCTAAAGTTAAAGTGGCTAAAAATAAAATTGCCCCTCCTTTCCGTATTGCCGAATTTGATATTATTTTTGGAAAAGGCATTTCTACTTTAGGCTGTTTAATTGATTTAGCAGAAGAAACCGGGGTATTAAAACGCAAAGGAGCTTGGTATAGTTACAACGGCGATAATATTGGTCAGGGACGGGATAAAACCCTCACTTATTTAGAGGAAAATATAACTTTGGCGAAAGAAATTGAACAAAAAGTTAGAGGGGCTTTAGATAGTGGGGCGGTGGTTTCAGCTAATTCTGTCACCCAGGTTGATAGCCATGATGATGAGGATCTCGATGCCATTTCAGAAGAAGAATAACCCTACGTAGTAAGCCCTTTAGGGCCCAGAGTCCTTCAGGGCCCAGAGTCCTAAAGGACTCACTACAATAGACTCAACTTTTGCAGCGCCACTTCGGCAGCTTTTTTTTCCGCATCCTGCTTCCGCTTCCCTTTTCCATAGCCATATACCTTATCCCTAACCCGCACTTCAATACGAAATTCCTTAGCATGATCTGGCCCAGATTCTCCGACCACATAATATTTGGGGTTTTCACCGGATTTTTCTAGCGCCCATTGTTGAAAGCGGTTTTTACAATCAATCAAGGTTTGAGGGGTAGTTTCCGACTGGGGAAAGACCATTTCATTCGCCACAGCAGAAAAGAGCGGATGAATAAACTCTCGCACAGCGTCAATATTGGTATCTAAATAATAGGCTCCAATATAGGCTTCAAAGGCATCACTAAGCAAGGCGGGGTTGGTGCGTCCCCCGTCTCGAATCGCTCCTTTTCCTAACCGTAATAACTCCCCTAAGTTAAATTGTACCGCAAATTTAGCCAGTTGTTTTTCATCAACCAACACAGACCGTAAACGGGTCATATTAGCCTCACTCATTTTAGTCATATCTTCGGGATAGCGTTTTTTAAAGAGCAATTCTCCCACTAAAAACCCGAGGACAGCATCCCCTAAAAATTCTAATCTTTCATTGTCTTCTCCAGCATTGGGATGTTCATTCAAATAGGAGCGATGGGTTAATGCTTGTAATCGCAATTCTTCGTTTTTGATCTCTGGTAGTTGGGTTTTTATCATATTATATTTAGGCGATCGCAATTTTTCTCAACTCAGACTAAAATCAATTCTCCGTTACAATTTTTTTGAATAATTCCCTCCTGAATTACCGCTTCTACAAATTTACCGAATTTAGCAAAAATTTTTCCATCGGGTTTAGCAATGGATGAGACTTTTTTATATCCTGAAAGCCGAGGATGTTTTTTAATTAAACAACCCAACACAGCCAGAGTAGCTTTTTTTCCTTGTTTTTGCATTTTTTTGATCAATTCAATTAAACATTTTTTAGCTTCTTCATAAGGAATCATAGCAGGGGAATCTAGTGTTTCTGGAGTTGCTTGATCGAGCTTAACAGAGTCGATTAATTTATCAATATTATAGGCTATATCAACGGCTTTTTGAAAAGATTTCTTAACATTAGTACGAGAAATCAATATTACTTTTATCCCTAACTGTTGCAACTCTTTAACTAAAGATAAGAAGTCTTTATCCCCTGTAATTAAAATTACACTTCTAATGCTCCTATCTAATATTATATCATATTTGCAATCTTGAATAATCTGATCATCAACTGCATTTTTTTCCCTCGAAGGAACATGAATTGTTTTAACACCCTTCTGATATAGAGTCTGTCCCAATAGCTCATTTTTGGGGTTCCAGTAATCATAAGCCTTGTAAATCAAGATATCACCTTGTTGATTTAAAAATAGATTTAACAATGGAATGTTTTCAGGAGAAATCAAAACATTTTGAACATCCCAATAAATTGCTGTTTTCGCTTTCATAAGTGGCTCCTAATTTTTTTTGAGGAATTAGATGCCTAGCATTAATCAAGTTTGTAATTCTAACACCTAAGACACTTTTACCTGAATTAAAACCTATTCGCCATTTCCGAGTCCAAATACAGAACTCCAAAACTAGCGCTTTCAGCAAAGTGTCCAAAGGAGTGAATTAAAACCCTTAGTTTTGAGTGTTTTTGGCTAAAGTCTCAACTATCGGAATCAGAAATATAGCAGCAGGCAACGGACAGAAGACAGGAGAAAAACGCTTAACAATCAAGGACTACAGCCATCATTAATGTCTTAACTGCATTGTCAACTGCTATATTTTTGATTCCGATAGATGAGACAGAAGTCAATTTTCTGCTCAAACCTAATAACTAGGTGTATCCATTATAATCAAGCCATCCAAAAATGTCAAGTATTTTTTTTGCTATTTTTAGGCTTACGCACAGAAACCGGGTTTTTGACGAAAATACTGGGTTGTGACCCACATATTCTCTAAAAAACCCGGTTGCTCGGGCGACGGTGCGTAAGTCCTATATTTTTAGGTTAGGGCGGATAATTTAAAACTCCAACGGAGGATAAATCACTCTGTCGGAGTCTAAAAACCTGTTATAAGAGTTCAACCTGCATAATACCTTCGCCAAAAAGTTTAACTATATCCTCCTTAATATCTTCCTTTGTGTCTTGGTGTCTTTGTGGTTTTTTCTACAGAAAAAATAACGAAGGTATTGCTCACAAACACAGAGTTGATCCGATAAAAAACCCAATTTGTGTAAGCGATCGCCAACAGAAATAGTTTTTTGTTAAAAAACTCAGATTTTATTACAGTTTACTAAAACATCCTTCCCTAAGATTAGGGATTTTCGTCAGCATTGTTTTCATTTTCTTTATCTTTTTTATGGCTATTCTTGCCACCTTTGCGTCCAATGGCTGCCATGTGTTCGCGATTTTGGCTGACCGCCTTACCGCCTTTGCGTCCGGCTTCTCGGGCTTCTTCGGAAGTAAATTCATGAGCGCGTCCCGACTCATGGGCAGCCTTACCGCCTTTACTAGCAATTTCCCGTTGCTTTTCTTGATCCATTGAAGCAAATCCACGTTTTTCCGTAGCCATGATTTTCTCCTGATTTTTTATTAATTGGCTAAACATACTGTATCTGGCTTGATTAGAGTTCACCTTCTACCAGAAGATAGACTTAACCTTTTGCACCAATAAACCTAAACCCTACTATTAATAGTAGCATTTCTAATTTAACTCATGGGGAAATGTTGTATTTATTTGATTAATATCTGCGCCATACCCAGACCAGAGAATTGTGCTTACTCCTAATAAACAATGGTATAAAATAAATCGTTCATTTTTTCCTTTCCCACCTGAGTAAATAATTCATCAAGGGAACTAGCATCCGCAATTAAATCACCTTTTTCTAAGGCCACCCATCGGCCTCGATAATCCTGGCGATGCCGGAGCACCCAATCGAGATTTAAAGGAGTATCAGGCTTGGGAGAGAGTTGATAAAAAGGCATATTGGCCGAGGATAAAATTCGAGCATAGCGTTGAATTTTATCGTGATTCGGATAATCTTGACTGGCTTGATTAGAAAGGGTTTGAGCTTGATTAAAATTCCCTTGACCCAGGGCCAAATCAATCGCTTGAATTAATTCTTCTGGGGTATCAGCATTCATCGGAAATTTGGGTAGAAACCCCGTCCTTTTAGGACGGCTTTACATTTAGAGGTTTTCGCTATATACTGGAGAAATAGTGAAAACATCGCCAGAAGATGTGCGCCACTCAAAAGGACCAACTTAGACGACTTAGCCAGCAGGAATTTAACGCCCTGACTGTTTTGTGGCGTTTGAGCAAGAATCTTTTTAATCTGGCGTTGTACGAATCTCGAATCATAATCAACCATTGTTTGACTGATCAAATTGGTAAATTGATAGTTGGTTACAATCCGGGTATCAAGCAAGAGATTAATATCGGACGTTCTAATAATCAAAACTTTGTCCAGATTCCTTTTTGGCAGTTGAAACAAAAACTTCAAGCTTTGTGTTGTCGATATGGAATTGAGTATGGTGAGCAAGAGGAAT
>MNYZ01000072.1 GCA_001873365.1 Oscillatoriales cyanobacterium CG2_30_40_61
TCATTATGAGTTTAAGCAATTTCTGAAATGGAAATCTTGGGAAAATAATAAAGTTGTGATTGATTGTAACGAAGCCTATACTTCTAAAACGGTGTCATGGACAGGCGAAATTGTCAATAAATTGGGTGGAGCGAAAATAATCAAATCGACATCTACTCAATTAAAGATGGACAGGGATCTAAATGGTGCGCGAGGGATTTTCCTTCGTGCATTGGTTGATACGCCTTGGTTAAGAGATCGTCTTAACTTATGTATTTGTTAGCAAATGTTAACAAAAAAGTATCGGTTGACTACAACAAAAATCTATATTTAAAATCTGGCAAATTATGGAAACTAATTATTTTTGGGGTCGGAATAGGGATATTCGTACAACGGAAATCTCCTGGCGATCGGAGCAAAAACGAGAAGTTCGTCCCCTCCATCGTGCGTTTTTTTTAATGTTACTGGCAACCCTGGCTATGGGTGTGCATTCTTTTCGTCTGGTACAACTGCAATTTATAGAAGGAAACAAAAACCGAGAACGAGCTGAGGAAAACCGGATTCGGCTAATTCCGATTCCCTCTAATCGAGGTTATATTTTAGATCGGAATGATAAACCCTTAGCTGCCAATCACCTCACCCGAGCTTTATATGTTTGGCCCAAGCAACACAGCCCACGGGAATGGCAAGAGATTGCTAAAATGCTCAGTCCAGTTATTGACATCCCCTCGGAACGGATTTTGGCGATGATTGAAAAAGCTGGATATCAATCGGGCGCCTCTGTCCGAATTAGTCAGTCCGTGACCCCGGCATCTTTTACTTGGTTGGGAGAAAAATCCTTAACTGGTGTGGAAGTCAGAAGCGAATCAAATCGTTATTATCCCCAAGGAAATTTAGCCGCCCAAATCCTCGGCTACATTGGTGAAGCTACGGGGGAAGATTTGAAAAAACACCCGCAATGGCCGATGGGGATGATTGTGGGACAGTTAGGAATTGAAGCCCAAGCTAATCAGAAACTCTCCGGGGTCTGGGGTTCTCGTGTAATTGAAGTCAATAGCATGAACCAAGAATTGCGCGAACTCGATGATCAACCCTCTAAAGGGGGAGAAAATGTTAAATTAACCCTGGATTTGGAATTGCAAAAAACCGCCGAAGCCAACCTGGGAGACCGTCGGGGGGCTGCGGTGGCTTTAAATGCCAAAACTGGAGAAATTCTGGCTATGGCTAGTAGTCCCCGGTTTGATCCGAATATGTTTACTAAACCCATTAGTCAAAAACAATGGGAAGAACTCCAAAATGGCGATGATCCTTTTTTAAATCGAGCCCTGCAAGGATATCCACCGGGGAGTACCTTCAAAATTGTCTCCTCCGCCGCGGCTATGGGTTCGGGAAAATTTAGTCCCGACTCGGTGATTGGGACTTATGGTTCGATTACGGTGGGGGGAATTACCTTTAATGAACATAGTGGGGGTTACGGGGTGATTGGTTTTAGAGATGCCCTCGCCTTTAGTAGTAATACGTTTTATTATCAATTGGGGATGGCTGTTGGCCCGGAAGCGATCGCCGAGTGGGGTAAGCGTTTAGGGATTGGAAATAATAGTTTAAAACTGTTAGGGTTGCAGGAAGGGTCAGAGGGATTTATCCCCACCCCAGAGGATAAGGAAAAAACCTATGGAGAACCTTGGTATTTGGGGGATACGGTCACTATGTCCATTGGTCAAGGGGCTGTATTAGTAACGCCGTTAGAGTTAGCCATTATGGTAGCCTCGATTGCCAATGGCGGATATCGGGTTAAACCCCATCTGTTGATGGATTTGACCAAGACCCCAGCAGCTAAACCCGAACTAACCGGACTGAAACCGGAGGCGGTTCAAGTGATTAAAGATGGACTGATCTCTGTGGTTGAGTACGGGACGGGTCAAGGCATGAATGATGGTTCGATTCCTTTAACCGGAGGGAAAACCGGGACATCGGAGGTATTGGGACAAAAAGATCACTCCTTGTATGTGGCTTTTGGCCCAGCGAAAAATCCAGAAATTGCGATCGCGGTCTTAGTGGAAAATGGCGGGTATGGTTCTCAAGCAGCCGCCCCTATTGCTAAGGCGATGTTTCAGACTTATTTTTCTAAAAGTAAATCTGGAGGCAAGGTTCAATAAAATCTAAATTCACTTTTTTCTACCTGATGCGTCACTTTTTGGCAACTTTTTTCACCTGAGATGGTGCTAATCTATTGCCATTATCAAATTTGTTAGTTTGACCAGGACTTACGCACAAGACCAAAGAAACCGGGTTTCTGGCCGGTGATTTTGCGGATGAAATCTGGATTTCTCGTTCACCAAACCCGGTTTGGTGCGTAAGTCCTATTGACAAGAGTTTGACGTTTGAACATCCCAGTGAGTCTTTCAGCAAAAAATACCCATGCTGTGAGGATATTTTCAGATATAGGTGAGATTTACAATGTACAAATAGCCGAGAAACCGGGTTTTTCGCGAAAAATTCAGACTCAAGACTTCAGGAGATCAACCAATGAACAACGACTTAACAAGTTTCGACTTTTTGCGTAAAATTTGGGGTTGGAGACAGATATAAAGAAGTAGAGATTGGCGAGGAGTTGTTCAACGGTAAACCAGTGCCGCAATCGAAAAAGGAAGAAAAAATGATTATGAAAGTGCGATCGCTTTTTAGCTTAATAGTAAGTCTGTCAATACTTATGAAAAACAAACCACTTATGGGGTTGATCGTGAGCTTAGTAGTGTTGGGTACCGGCTGTTCGCCAGTTTTTGCACAATCTCAACAATATCCAACCAATGAAGAGTTAAATGTATTAGATATAGCAGCTACTGCGGGATGGATTAACACAAATGTCTATGTCAAACGCGGTTGGCGTGTCAAAATATCTGCTAGGGGAAAGTGGAGTAATGGAAATTATACAAGGTCTGACAGAACAGTGTTTCGACCCTTCTACGGGCCTGATGGTTTCAGCGATACATCAGATCCAACAACTGAGCTGCTAGTACCAACAACATTAGCTGGTTCTTTAATTGGACAAATAGGCAATAGTCAGCCATTTGCTATCGGCTCTAATTTAACCTTTGTAGCTGCTAATGATGGCTGGTTATATTTATCAATGAATGATAAGCCTGGAACATTTAATGACAATCAAGGTTCCCTCAATGTAACTGTTCAATATACTTCAAATCAAACGACAACTGCGCGATCGCAAAATCTTGCTCAACCACCAAAATCTCAACTTCTAACTTGGAGGGAATTTATAGAACAAGGTGGGAGACGTTTTATTCAAGTTGATTATGACCTACCTAGTGAGTTTAGAAATGGATATGTTTACATCAATATAGGAGCAGATAATAATACAGCTTATATTCTTAAGCAAGGTTTGTCTGGGTATCCACCAAAACTTAATGCAATAACACAAATTGATTATGCTGTGGGAGATAGGTATGTAAAATCCGGCAACGCAATTAAGTTTAACTGGGGAGGTGGTGCCGTTTATTATCAACGCCATGGAAGAGATACTGAAGTTAGATTTTCCGAGAAATCTGGTCAAGGATGCTTAAGGCTGACTTGTTTAGAAGCTCCTTTTATGACTAACCAACAAATTACCATAATTTTGCATTCAGAAAGAGAAATCGGACAGACTACCACTGGGCGTACCACTGGGCAATCACCCTCTCCAAATCAACAGACTGCAACACGAACAATACAACCAGTAATACAAACTTTTAGTAGTGTTAAATCATTGGGAATGGCACAGTTTTTGCGGGGAACTACAGAGTTAAAATCTGCTCAAGAAACATTACAAAAAGCTGCAAGAGGTGAGTATGACACCATCACCAATGGTCAGAAAACAGACTTTCTTGAAGATATACTTGAAGATATACCAGAAATTCGCCCAGTAGATTGTAAAAGTTTTGGTTTCTCTTGTGAATCCACAGAAATCACTTACGCAGATTATCTTAATTTGAAGCTTAAAGTGTACTTGCAGATAGGTGTTTTCAAGAATGGTATGAAAGTCTATGACGAAATTCCTAAGTACCAGAATAGACTTTTTCAAGATCAGCGATATGGGGGACTTAATGTAGGTCAAAATCTTACTTCAGAGTGGGACAAAAGATGGAACAATGTCAAAGAACAGCAGAGGCTAAAAGACGAGCAAGCCAACTTGCCAATTACAGAAAGGATTGGCGTAGTTATGGAGCAAACCATCCAGGATACAGCTAACTTTTCATGGGAGTTATTCAAGACATCTACTAAGGTAGCAGCTACTCTTGCACAAATCAAAGATTTAGCAGAAACTATCACTTCCCTCAGATCAATTAACCAGTATAACTTGAATCGAATTGCAGGGGGGCCTAAATATACTATTGCGGTAGAAGAAATTCTGAAAGATTCAGGAAAAGCTTTACAGAGCTTTGACACTGACAAGATTAATGAGCTTGCTCTTAAAGGTGCTCAGGAAACCATAGAATTAATTAATGCTCAAGATCGGAAAGTGGCTGGATCAGCCAATGTAATAAAAATTTACTTGGCAGCAAAGGATATTATAGATAAAAACAACCTGCTGCGCCAACCTCAAGCTACTAATGCTTTAGATGATTTCGATAAATTTTATATTGCAGCAACTATGTAATCCAAGGCTGTCGAGGTGATTATAGGTGGTCTTTCCATTCCTTTTTCAGAAGCTAAAGTTGTTGATACACTCCTGAAGAAAGCAGATGCTGTAAACACGGTTTTATTGGATGCCTTGGAGTTCACCTATAAAGATAGCGTGCGGAGGCAGTACGTTAGATTGCAGTATGCTTACAATCGCAATCAAATACAAGTTGTTGGACTATCTTCGTTTATCGATTATGCTGCGGAGGAAGTAGGTCAATATTTACTCAAGGCAAGACCTGATATCGTAACTCGCAGACCTGATGGCACAATAGCTGTTAGTGTTGATGGTGTTGTGTATCCCCCATAATTGAAACAAATTTCTAGTATTGTGTTAGCTCTCCTTATCATTCTTTCGTCAGTTAATTCAGGGTGCGATCGCGTCTCTCCCATCCCCCAAACTCAAAGCGCGATCGCTCGCATTTTAATATCGGGGAGATTAATCGGTTTTAAAGACTGTGGCTTTTCAGGTTTAGAAATAGACACGGCACTGATTCGGTGTGCGTTAAAGTTCAAAAGCGGTCTTGTTGATTACACTTTAACATAACCAGGACTTACGCACAAAACTAAAGAAACCGGGTTTCTGGCCCTGATTCTAAGGATGAAATCAAGATTTCTCGTTCACCAAACCCGGTTTTTGCGTTTGTGATCAATTAAAATTAGATAGAGGATAGGAACGGAGATTTATATTGTACAATTCATATCCTCAGTCTCTACTGTTTATTTCAATTATTCTATTGTTAACACCAATTTACCCTTCATTCCTCCTGCCTCTAATACTTTGTGAGCGACCGAAGCATCGGCTAAGGGAAAAGTTTGATTCACTAATATTTTTAATTTCCCTTCATCAACTAGCCGAGCGCATTGTTGCAGAATTTTAGTCTGATCTAATTGATCGTGAATCCGAGCTTGTAACATTGGAGTTAACATCAACTCTAAACTAATTCGTAAATTTCTTAACCGAGCCTCTTTCAAATTTCCTAATTTGGGATCGGGTTCTAAAATAGTTACCAAATCCCCATAATTTTTCACCGCAAAAACCGTTTGATAAAAAACCTTATCGCCAATGTTATCAAAGCCCAAATCAACTCCTTCTCCCTCCGTCCATTCTAATACTTTCTCAACAAAATTAGTTTCTTTATAATTAATCACTAAATCGGCCCCTAACTCCTGCACTAAATCAGCAGCATCGGCAGAACTAACGGTGGTGGCAACTTCTGCCCCTTGTAATAGGGCTAACTGAATCGCCACATGACCCACACCACCCGCGCCCCCATGAATCAATACCTTTTGTCCGGGTTGTAATCGTCCCCGATCATACAATGCTTCCCAAGCAGTAATTAAAACTAAAGGAGCCGCCGCCGCTTCCACAAAACTCAAACTTTGGGGTTTCAAACTGGCAAATTTTTCATCAACAACAATTAATTCCGCATAATTTCCCGCTTCTGCACCCAAACCCCCCTGACAAAAATAAACCCCATCTCCGACTTGAAATTTTTTGACTTGGGAACCAACTTTTTCCACAATTCCCGCCCCATCACAACCTAAAATAGCAGGCATTTGATCGGGATAAAAAGTGCCTTTACTGCGTAACTTAGTATCAATCGGATTAATTCCCGCCGCTTTTAAACGGACTAAAATCTCAGTGTCAGATTTAATTTGAGGATCGGGTAATTCTTGAAGTTGTAAAACATTGGGTTCTCCAACTTCGGTCATCAGAACTGCTTTCATAATTTACCAGTGATTAAGTTTTGTTGTTGGGCTTCATCCCCAGAATTGAAGGGCACTCATCCCAACAACAAATTTACATCGTTAAAGATTGAACATTAGTTTCAATCAACTTAGCTAAACTTTGTAAGAAAGTCGCCGCATCTGCCCCATAAATAATCCGGTGATCACAAGTAATATTCACTTGCATTTGGCGTTTAACCGCCATAGAACCATCGGCAGAAACTACTAATTGGGGACGGGACGCACCGATAGCTAAAATCGAACCTTGACCCGGAGGTAAAATCGCATCAAACTTATCTACTCCAAACATTCCTAAATTGGAGAGGGTGAAAGTTCCACTGCTATATTCATCGGGTTGTAACTGTTTTGCCCTAGACCGTTCGACTAAATCTTTCCAAGTTCGAGACAGGGAATAAATATCAATTTGATCGGCATTTTTTAATACCGGAGTAATTAAACCGCCATCGGGCATAGCCACGGCGATCGCAATATTAATTCCCGCCCGATATTGAATCCCATTTTCCACATAACTGGCATTCAAAATCGGATGTTTTTGTAACGTCACCGCCACGGCTTTTGCTAATAGTGCCGTCATGGTGACACCTTTGGATTTCAGTTGTTTATAAAGCTGATCCAAGCCATCCGTAGTAATTGTATATCCCACCCGGAACACTGGAACCGACAAACTCGCCATCATGTTTCTGACCACGGCGTTTTGTAGGGTATTCATCGGGGCAACTTCACCCAAGGGAACCGCCACGGGGGTCGGGGCTGCCACGGGCTTACTAACAGCCGGAGCCGGGATTTGAGATGGAGTCGGAGCCACAACCGGACGCCCAGAGGCTGTTTCCACATCTTCGGCAATGATCCGACCATTCGGCCCAGTTCCGGTTAATATGGCTAAATCTAAATTTAGTTCCTTGGCCAATTTGCGGGCGCGAGGAGAGGCAATAATCCGGCCATTTTTAGGGGGGGTCGGGGTAGCGGCAACAGCCGTAGCAGCGACGGGACTGGGGGAAACAGGTTGAGCTACCGGGGCGGGGGTTGCCGGGTTAGCAGAGGCGGCTTTTTGTTTAGCCTGTTCAATTTCCGCTTGAGTTTCCGCGATTAAGGCAATGGTATTTCCCACGGGGGCGGCTTCTCCGGCCGGAGTAATAATTATGGCTAGATACCCTTCATAGAAGGATTCCACATCCATATCCGCCTTATCGGACTCAACGATCAAAACCGTTTCGCCTTTTTCAATTTTATCGCCGGGGGATTTTTGCCAAGAAACGATTTTACCCTCGGTCATGGTGGAACTCAGGGCGGGCATAAAAACTTCATGAATGGCCATAAGCGTTAAAAGAAATAGAGTTCAAATGTTATCAATAGGGGTGGAGTTTTAACTGTTAACGGTTAACAGAAGACCATTAACCGAAACCCTTTAAATATCGCCGCGAATTTCTTCGATTACACCATCTCGTAGAAGAATTTCTACTTGCATTTTGGTAACCAAATTGTCGCCTTCTACTACAGTAAAAATACTTTCAATTTGTCCTTGAACAACTTCCTGTTCCAGTTCTAGGGTTTGCACCTGTTGGAGTTGTTGCAAGTTTTGATTTTTCTGCTCTAAGAGTTGACTTTTTCGTTCATTCACCTCAACTTGGATACTGTCTACTTTTTGCATCGCATCCGGGCCAAGGGGTTGCAGGCTTTGGCGTTTAATTTCCGCCACCATGCGTTGTCCTTGCATTTCTAACTGTTGCAACTGACTATCAATTTGATTGATTTGGACTTGAAGTTGCTGTTGGGCTTCGTCTTTCCAACGGGGTGTGACCACCGCCTTGACGTTGATAGGTCGTTTTAACAGTAATTGTTTGAGATTGTCCATAAGTGGTTATGCTATTTCCGTGATCAGTCCTCCGTCACCCAGGGTAACGCGCGCGTCACCCCGACACAATTTATTACAAGAAGGTTGACCGACGGTAATCACCATGAGTTGACCGATTCCGATTTACCTTGGCATAGGGAGCACAGAAGCTCAATTGTTAGCGGGTGACGGTTTCATACATTTTGTTAATCATATCGCGGTAATGTTCCATTACAACGGGGCGTTTGACCTTCAAGGTTTGGGTTAACATTCCGTTTTCAATCGAAAAGGGTTCTACAAGTAACTGAAATGGGCCAATCCGATCATCAATTCGATAACTTGGACGGTTTTTAACTTCCCGGTTGAGTTCCTCCCGTAAGAGGTTTTGTACCACGGGACTTTCTAAGGTTATTTCCTGAGTTTGGGTAACGGGTTCTTCAGACAGTTTTAAGGTGAGATTTTGTCGAATTACCCACTGTTTTAAAGCCTCTAAATTCGGAACAATTAACGCTCCTAAATTTTTTTGATCCTGACCAACTAACATGATTTGGTCAATATAGGGACTGCGTAAACAGGCATCTTCTATGGCTTGGGGTTCGATATTTTCGCCATTGGTTAAAACAATAGTATCTTTAGCCCGACCGGTTAATACTAAATCATTTTGCGGGGATAACCAACCTAAATCTCCGGTATCAAACCAATTATCGGAATTAATGGCTTTAGCCGTCGCTTGGGGATTTTCAAAATATCCGGTCATCACCTGGGGCCCCCGGGCTAAGACTAACCCGGTTTTACCATAGGGCAGAATTTGACGGGTTTCGGGGTCAACGATGCAGAGTTCCGTTTCTGGGATGGGTTTACCCGATGATCCGCGTAAATTATGCCATTCTCGACGGGCACTTAACACCGGAGATGTCTCAGTTAAACCATATCCGACTAATAAGTTAATTTCGACTATTTCATAGAAATTTTCTAGGTGCATAGCTAGGGAACCCCCCCCACTAATGGCAAATTTCAGCCGTCCTCCGGTGGCTTCTCGCACTTTTTGGTAAACTAAGCGATCACCTATAATTTGAAAGGGAGTATAAAGCCAAGTTTTGACCTGGGCTAGAAATTTTTCCGAACCAGAAGCGGGCTTTAAATCTAAGGTTAATCCCTGGGCAATACGACGGGCTAGAATGTATTTTTCACTCAAGGAAAAGAAGAAATCAACAATTTTTTGTTTCTGGGCAGACTGCTCTCGAAATTGTTTCTGAGCACTTTCATGAATCGCTTCCCAAATTCGAGGCACACTAATCATATAATGGGGTTTAAATTGCTTTAAATCCTGTTTAAAATAGCGAATATTCGTATAAACAATAGTACATCCTTGGGATAAACAAAAATATTGTCCGGTACGTCCGAAGGTATGCCAAGTAGGAAGAATACTCAGAAATACTTCTCCGGCTTCGGGTTGAATCACATCCGGAATGGCATTAATTTGATGTAATAGGTTTTTATGGGTTAACATTACTCCTTTGGGTTGTCCTGTGGTACCCGAAGTATAGAGCAGGGTAGCTAAGGTGTTTTGGTTAGATTTAGAAGGTTTAAGAGTTGTCTTGTTTCCGGTTTCGATTAATTGATTAAAATTTAATACCGGAATAGTAGGTAAATCCTGGGAATTGGGCGTTTCATCCGATAATAAAATCACAAATTGAATCGGTAAATCTTCGATTTGCGATCGCAATTTTTTTAATAGGGCGAAGTTTTCCACCACCAGGGCGTTACTGCCACTATCTTTAAGAATATAAGCTAATTCTAGGGGGTCAGCCGTTGCTCCTCGCACCACATCGGCGGCTCCGGCGGTTAAAATACCTTGATCGGCAATAATCCAACGGGGGCTATCATCAGAAAACAATGCAATGCGTGGGGGTAGACCTTGGGTGGTGGCTGCTATTCCTAAAGTTTGTAACCCGGCGGCAAAGTGTTGAATCTGTTGCCAGATTTCAGCATAGCTCAGACGGACTTCTGGCTTGGCGTGGGGGTCATTTAAGGCAATAATTTGACCGACATTTTGAGCCAAAATCGGCCAGATTTCGGGAATAGATTGTATAGAAGAATACCGGGAACGCCAGGGAGTTGAGTTGATCATATTTGGTGAGTGAGTCAACAACATTTTGGGGAAATATTTAGAACTAAAAAGCTCTGTCTTTAACTCTTAATATTATCTGATCTTGGAGATCAATTCAAGTAATTATAGAGGACAGATTTTGATCTGGATTAGGGTTTGGGAGCCATCTTAAATAACTGCCCATTTTCGTGATTGAGTTCATTTTGCAAAATCTTTTGATAAATTTCGGGTAAGGAATCCGTAACCATGTTATCTTCAATTCCATAGCCTAAACTTGTCCAGGTTCCTGATAATAATTTTAACACTTCATCAACTTTTTCTTCCCGTAATAATTGAGAAATACTAACTCCCCAAAATTTGTCATCTAATAACCATCGATAAACCACTAAATCTTGATATTCCGGTTCAAAACTATAGGGGAGCCAAAACCAAAATTGGGCTGGTTTCGGATGATACTGTTCGGCTTTTTCATCCCAGGTAGTTTTTAACATTTGATAGCGTCCGGCGGCGGTACTACATTTACCTTGATTCGGGCCGACCAAAATCCGCATACATTGGTCAGGATGGCTGTGTAAATTAGAGACATATTTTCCCCCATATAACACATGATAGGGGTCAGCATAACTGGACTCACTGGCAGAAATAGTGCGCATCAAAGCCCGAATATAGGGATCTCCTCCCCGCATCACTAAAGGTGGCCATTGTGCTTCTACCTGTTGATCAATTAACGGTTCAAAATTCGATCTTCCCTGGCAACTTCTGACCCCAATTAAGGTTAAGGTAAATAGCAGTAAAACACTCCAGAATTGCCGTTTACGGCGATTAAGATTCTTTCTTCTTTGATAATATTCCATCAATCACTTACACGGGCAAATAGTTGTTCTAAGGGCTGTGGTTGAGCCTCTGAGTTAGCTACAATTTCAATAATTTTATTCCGCGAATCTTGAATAAATAGGGCTTCTACACAAACTTGAGCCACTTTTGTTCGGGGAATACTGCCTTCAAATAGGGTATCAGCCGACTGCATAACTAAATTATGATCATTATCCTCATTTTTTAACCCACCCGGACGAACAATAGTATAATTCAAACCACTATTTTGTAGATATGCTTCCGCCTGTTTTTTCCAGAAAAGAATCAGCCAAAATAAATTTAAAGGGTGAAAAAATTGGGATACACACAGGGAAGTAACTAAAACAAAATGTTCAATTCCCTGGGATTTTGCCACATCAACTAAATTTTTTGTTCCTTGATAATCGACTTGATAGGGCCGAGTAAAATCAAAACTGGGTCTGGCTCCCGTGGCGCATAATAGGACTGTACAATCTCGGAGAGCCAAAGCTAGACTATCGGTATTTAGAACATCTCCGACCACCAATTCCACCTCGGACGGTAAAATTTGTTGAGCGGTTTCAATATTCCGAACTAAAGCCTTAACCGGAATTTCGCGCTTGACTAATTCGGCAACAATTCGCCGTCCTGTTTCTCCGGTTGCCCCGGCGACAAATGCTTTCATGTGGTTAAATGTTTCTCAGTAGTGGTTAAGTTTGGTAAGCAATATCAAAAGTTCCATATATTGATTGTAGCGGTTTAAGACAATACAAGGCATTCTGGAAATAGGAAGAAACCCTCGTAGGAGAACAGATTATGCAGTCCGATATCTCTGAACCTCAACCGTCAAGAGCATCATCTGATGGTGTTGATGATTCTCTGGCTCTGGCCAACCCAGAGGAAAACACTGAAGAGTTAATTTGGTTTCACAGCACTTTTGAAGACTGTATGGAAATGTTCGCGCCTGTGGATACGGTGGCGGAATATTTGGGACAACATAGCGGCTGGTTTTGTCGGTGTGCATTACCGATGAAAACCGAACCCCTGGGAAATAATTCCTATGATTTATTAATTGGACGGTTTGGAGCCTTGGGTTATCGGGTGGAAGCTCGGATTGGGTTGGAATTAGTTCCACCGGATGCAGAGGGGATTTATCGGATTCGGACGGTTCCTATCCCCAATTATACGGCTCCCGGTTATGAGGTGGATTTTCAATCGACGATGAAGTTAGTACAATTACCCACGGCCGACTTTTGTGCCGAACGCGGGATTAAAGTAACGGAATGTCCGACTCAAATCACCGGGGCGCAATGGTGTTTAAATTTGGCCGTCGGGGTACAAATTCCCCAGTTTATTCGCTCTAAGTCGGAAGGGTTAATTCAAAAAACCGGGGATGCGCTGCTCAAAAATATTGTTAAACAGGTTTCTCGACGTCTTTCGGCAAAAACTCAACAGGATTTTCATAGCAGTTTGGGGATTCCTTTTCCAAAACAACGGGGTTAAGGCGGGTGGACTGCCCAAGGGAGGACAGTATCGTGTAGAGACGTTGCATACAACGTCTCTACCTGAGGTTTAGGGATTATCTATATTCTTAAATTATTAATCCCCGCTCCCATTTTAACTAAATCTTCATGACCATTGGTTACAGAGCGTTGCTGATTTAAGGTGATTGTTTCTATCGTGGGCACATGGTTACTATTTTCTAATAAAAACTTTAAAAAGGTTTCTGCAATAATAGAGATTTGCTTCCCTTCTAAATGGGTGACATACCAACGCAGATGAATCGGGAAGTGTTGCACATCTAAAATTGTTAATTCTCCGGTTAATTGTTCAGCAATTAAAGTATGTTTAGACAAAACGGAAATTCCTAAACCCCCAGCAATTGCTTGTTTAATTGCTTCATTACTCCCTAATTCCAACCGAACTTTTACATCAATTTTATAGCGTTCAAATAGCTTTTGAATTGCCAGTCGCGTTCCTGAACCTTGTTCTCGCATAATAAAAGGTTCTCCCATTAAAGATTTAATCGGGATATTTTTTTCTCCCACTAAAGGATGATCCTGTCTCGCCACCACCACTAAAGGATTATCCAGAAAAGGTTGACTAGATAAGGCAATATCTTCCGGCGGTTGACTGAGAATATATAAATCATCTTCATTATCTTGCATCCGTTCAATTAAGGTGGCATGATTAGTGACTTGTAAGGTAATATCAATCCCAGGATATTGTTGACAAAAATAACCTAATAATCGGGGGATAAAATATTTAGCCGTGGAAACCACCCCTAACCGTAACCGTCCTTGTTTTGTCCCTTTTAAAGCCGCCACCTGCATTTCTAAATTGTCTAACTGTTCAAAAATATTCTGACAGGTAGATAATAAAGATTCCCCGGCTTCGGTCAGATACAGTTGTTTGCCAATTTGTTCAAATAACGGTAAACCCACGGTCTGAGTTAGTTGTTTAACTTGGGTAGAAACCGTTGGTTGGGTAATCATCATTTCTTCGGCGGCTTTGGTGAAACTACTATGACGGGCCACCGCTTCAAAGACTTTTAGTTGGTGTAATGTTGCCTGTATCAAAATTCTATATCTCCTCCAATACTTGATGGTTTCCGCGATTTTTATTATAGATATAAGTCTATAAGTTTATAGTATCACATATAATTTTAAAAATACAATTAACTCAGATCAAACAATTCTGTACAACCCTTGCCAGTCAACAGGTTTAGCTTAGATTAGATTGAATTATAGTCATGATTTGATTAATCAATCCTCGAATCGAGAACATTGAAATCGGGAAATCAAAAGGGGTAGCCACAACCCTCGGTTCACTATGAGCAGTTGCTCTAGGGCAATCAGAGTGGGGTTTTCGACGGCGTTGCCATTCCGGGATAAAATTTTTTTTCTTAGGTCTTGTGATCGCGAGGGGGTAGTGGTAATCTTGTTCATTAAGAAAAATCGATGGCTAATTGCAAAATAATAGCCAAAAAACAATAACTATCCTCTAACTCTCTCTATGCAAGTCTTTAATCAGATCAACTTTAACAACCTACGTGGTGATTTATTTGGGGGAATGACCGCCGCGATTGTTTCCTTACCCCTAGCCCTCGCCTTCGGGGTAGCCTCTGGAGTCGGCCCGGTGGCGGGTCTTTATGGTGCAGTTTGTATCGGCTTGTTTGCCGCTTTATTTGGTGGCACACCCACGTTAATTTCCGAACCCACTGGCCCGATGACCGTGGTGATGACCACCATTGTTGCGAGTTTCATGGCCAAAGACCCCGATAACGGTTTGGCAATGGCCTTTACCGTGGTGATGATTGCTGGGTTATTTCAAATTATTTTTGGGGTATTCAAACTGGGTAAATATATTACCCTAATGCCCTACAGCGTGATTTCAGGCTTTATGTCAGGAATTGGGATCATTTTAATTATCTTACAAATCCCGCCTTTCTTAGGACAAGCCACACCCAAAGGGGGAGTTTTAGGAACAATTCAAAATATCCCTCAATTATTAACCAATATTAATCCCGTAGACGCCACCTTAGCCGCCTTAACCATCGGGATTATCTTCTTAATGCCCTCTAAATTTAAACGGATTGTTCCGCCTCAATTAGTTGCATTAGTAATTGGAACATTAGTTTCTTTAATCTTCTTTCAAGGAGTAGATATTCGGCGAATTGGTGTAATTCCTACGGGACTTCCTAGCTTACAAATGCCTGTATTCAGCTTGAACCAAATGACAGTTATGTTTGTCAATGGTGTAATGTTAGGAATGTTAGGTTGTATTGATACGTTATTAACCGCCGTTATTGCTGATAGTGTTACCCGGACTCAACACGATTCTAATAAAGAATTAATTGGTCAAGGTATTGCTAATATTGTTTCGGGGGTTTGTGGTGGATTACCCGGTGCTGGAGCGACCATGGGAACCGTTGTTAATATTCAATCCGGGGCAAAAAGTGCTTTATCTGGAATTACCCGGGCGTTAATTTTATTAGTTGTAATTTTAGGAGCCGCAAGTCTGACCCAAAATATTCCCATGGCAGTTTTAGCAGGAATTGCCCTAAAAGTGGGGATTGATATTCTCGATTGGAGTTTCCTTAAACGCGCCCATGCTGTTTCCCTGAAAGGGGCAATGATTATGTATGGGGTGATGTTATTAACCGTATTTGTTGACCTAATTGTGGCCGTAGGTGTGGGGGTATTTATTGCTAATATTCTCACGATTGAACGCTTGAGTGATATGCAGGGTCAAGATGTGAAAGCCATCACCGATGAAGATGATGCTATTGTTATGACCCCGGAAGAAAAACAATTACTCGCCGCCGGAAAGGGTCGAGTTTTGTTATTCTACCTCAGTGGCCCGATGATCTTTGGAGTTGCTAAAGCCATCTCCCGTGAAGAATCCATGATTCAAAATTATGACGTACTAATTTTTGATTTGAGTGATGTTCCCATGTTAGGAGTAACGGCTTGTCTAGCTATTGAAAATGCTATTAAAGATGCGGTGGAAAAAGGCCGCCACGTCTTTATTGTCGGTGCAAAAGGGAAAATCAAAGAACGTTTACAAAGGTTCAAAATTGTAGATATGATGCCCCCTCATCATCTGATTTTGGTGCGAAAAGAAGCCTTACAGCAGGCTTTAACCTTGATTAACCTTCCAGTCGATGTTGATACTTTCAACAGTAGCTCAAGTGATTCTCAAACACCTATTATTAGTAAGGTTTCCTAATCCGATTTTGACTCTATGGCAGTGCTAGTGTCCTCACTCCCTAGTATTTATCCGGAAATCCCTTGATAATCTAGTGAACAAGGACGTTCGCACTGCTCTCAACTCCTGATCCTAGCACTGCTGTTCGCGGGTTTTTGTTTTTTACTGAATCTGGGGTATTGAAAATTTGGAAAATTGGGTTATAATCAATCAAGGTTTGAGATAAAAACCCAAGCGCGGACGTAATTCAGTGGTAGAATGTCAGCTTCCCATGCTGAACGTCGTGGGTTCGAGTCCCATCGTCCGCTTTTCCCTGTACGGCAATTGTTCAGACCTTTGTGAACCTTTCCCATAATTTTGTTTAGGTACTTATAAGTTAAAATCTAAACTTTAGTTATGTCCAATTTTGAATTTTATTGATGATTTGATCATCAGTATTAATTCTTTTATCATACATCCTATCAATATCATCATAATGATTTCACCTATGCTCAAGAATAGCTTGCCAAACCTGATCTAATAAATTAGAACTATCAGCATCAAACCATTGAATTTCGGAAACAGCCCGAAACCAAGTTCTTTGTCGTTTGGCAAATTGTCGGGTATGTAATACTATTAATTCCTGGGCTATTTCTAAACCAATATCTCCCGCTAAATATTGTTTTATTTCCTGATATCCCAAGGTTTCTAATAACGATAAATTAGTACCATATTTATGACATAACTGTTCAACTTCCTGCACAAATCCCCTTTCTATCATAGTTTCTGTTCGTTGGTGAATCCGATGAATTAATGCTTCTGATTCACAATTTAAACCTATTTGTAAAATTGGATAATTCGGGGGATTTTCTCCTTGTTGTTCAGAAATCGGACGACCTGTAATATAATAAACTTCTAAAGCTCGTAGAGTTCTAACCTGATCATTGCCATGAATTTTCTGGGCCGCGATCGCATCGATTTGTTTTAACATCTGATAACATTGTACTTGCCCTAAACCTTGAAGTTGCGATCGCAATTCTGAATTAGGAGCAACTCGCGGAATTTTCATCCCCCGCACAATAGATTTAATATATAAACCCGTCCCCCCAACTAATAATAAAGGAGCAGAATTAGAAGTATAATTAATCAATTCTTGGGCTTGATCCTGATAATCTGCTACCGTTAACGTCTGGGTTGGTTCACAAATATCAATCAAATAATGGGGAATACCCCGACGTTCTTCCAGAGTAGGTTTAGCTGTCCCAATATCAAAACCTCGATAAACCAAACGGGAGTCCGCACTCAAAACTACCGACCCCAAACGCTCTGCTAACTGAATCGCCAACCCCGATTTTCCCGTCGCCGTCGCACCACAAATGACGATTAAGCGCGGGGATTGTGGTATGGTGTGAATAGTCAACTGTCCTCCTCCTCAGTGCATGATGGATACACGACTAGATCAACCGCTTCCAAATATCATTTGAGAATGCCCTAAGATCCTCTCCAACCTATTTATGCTACAATTTTTGAAAGTTTTATCATTTTATTGTAAGAACGTCATAAGGGACGTTTTACTCAACTAATACTGGAGTCGTGATCAAATGACCAGCAATTACAGCGCCGACCAAATACAAGTTCTTGAAGGTTTGGAAGCCGTTCGCAAACGCCCTGGAATGTACATTGGTTCCACAGGGCCAAGAGGACTCCACCATTTAGTATATGAGGTTGTAGATAACGCGATCGATGAGGCACTGGCGGGCTATTGCACCCACATCGAAATCGATTTCAACGCCAATGGTTCCGTCACCGTCACCGATGATGGTCGCGGTATTCCCGTTGATACCCATTCCAAAACGGGAAAGTCTGCTTTAGAAACGGTTTTAACCGTTCTCCACGCCGGAGGTAAATTTGGCGGTGGCGGTTATAAAGTTTCTGGGGGTTTACACGGAGTCGGGGTTTCTGTTGTTAACGCCCTATCAGAATGGTTAGAAGTTAAGGTTTTTCGGGATAAAAAAGAATATTCCCAACGCTTTGAACGGGGGACTCCTGTGACGGAACTTACCTCAAAACCGATCAAAGAAAACCGAACCGGAACCTCCGTTTCCTTTTTCCCCGATACTGTAATTTTTACCAGTGGAATTGAGTTTGATTGTGATACCATTGCTTCCCGTTTACGCGAACTCGCCTATTTGAATGCGGGAGTTAAAATTACTCTGACAGATAGTCGTTTAGAATTTTTAAGACGGGAAACTCCTAGGATAGAAACCTACTGTTATCAGGGCGGAATTCGGGAGTATATCGCCTACATGAACAACGATAAACAACCGCTCCATGAAGATATTATTTATATTTGTGGAGAACGGAGTAATGTTCAAATTGAAGTGGCTTTACAATGGTGTACTGATGCCTATAGTGATACGGTTTTAGGTTTTGCTAATAATATTAGAACTATCGATGGTGGAACTCATTTAGAAGGGTTAAAAACTGTTCTGACTCGAACCTTAAATGCGATCGCTCGTAAACGGAATAAACTCAAAGAAGGAGAGGCTAATTTAGGCGGGGAAAATATTAGGGAAGGTCTGACCGCCGTTATTTCTGCCAAAGTTCCCGATCCTGAATTTGAAGGACAAACCAAAACCCGATTAGGAAATCCAGAAGTTAGAGGAATTGTTGACTCCTTGGTGGGGGAAGCCCTAACCGAATATTTAGAATTTAATCCAGGAATTGCCGATGCGGTAATTGAGAAGGCTATTCAAGCCTTTAAAGCCGCAGAAGCCGCTCGTCGAGCACGGGATTTAGTTCGTCGGAAATCGGTCTTAGAATCCTCTCCTTTACCAGGTAAATTAGCGGACTGTAGTACCCGAGATCCCCATGAATCCGAGATTTTCTTAGTTGAAGGGGACAGCGCCGGCGGTTGTTGGTTTAGTTTTACTTATATATCACTAGCTGATGGTTCAGAAAAAACTATCAAAGAAATTGTTGATGAGCAGGCTGAGGGGAAAGAGCATTTTTGCTACACCATTAATCAAAGTGGCAATATAGCCATTGAACGGATCACCAATGCACGACTAACGAAGAAAAATGCCCAAGTCGTGAAATTAACTTTAGATAATGGAAAAACCCTGATTTGTACTCCCGATCACCCGTTTATGTTGCGCGATCGCACCTATAAAGCAGCGGCAGAATTAACCCCAGAAGATTCCTTGATGCCGTTTCATCGCAAAATTTCTCAGAAAGGAATAGATGGAGGATTAAACGGTTATGAAATGGTTTGGAACCCCGGTTATGATAAATGGATTTATACCCATTTATTAGCCGATTTTTATAACTTAAAACTGGGGGTTTATCAAGCATCTGAGGGCAATCATCGTCACCATGTTGATTTTCATAAACTCAACAATAATCCCACCAATATTAAACGCTTACCAGCAGAAGAACATTTAGCCTTACATCGGGCTCATTTGGAAAAAACCTTACATCGTCCTGATGTGATTGAAAAAAGTCGCCAAGTGCATCAAAGTGAAGAATTCCGAGCATTTATGAAGCAGCGAATGATGCACCCTCAAACCCGACAAATCCTGTCAGAACAGGCTAAAGCACAATGGGAAAATGAGGAATATAAAGCTTATATGGCGGAGAAATGGCGAGAGTTTTATGAAAGTAATGAGGAGTATCGCCAAGAAAATAATGAAATGTTATATCAGGCACAGCAAGAATATTGGAGTCATGAAGAAAATCGCCTAAAACAATCAGAACGGGTGCGTCAACAGTTTGCAGATAACCCGGAATTACGAGAAGCTTATTCTGAAGCAGCGAAAAAACAATGGGAAGATGAAGATCTTTTGGAATGGCGACGGGAAAAAACAAAGGAACAATGGACAAGAGAGTTTCGTAAAAAACGTCGTCAAGCATTAGATGAAACCTATTATGCCAAAACACTGGCTGCGCTTTATAAAGTCTATTCCCATTATGGGTATATGGACGTTGACAAGTACGAAAACTATCGCAAACGTCAAAAAGATAACAGTATATTGACGTTTAAAACTTTTTGCGATCGCTATTTTGAAGGAGATGAAGTTGCCACCAGAACTGCCATTAGGAATTATAACCATCGGGTAGTTTCTATTGAATGGTTAGAAGAACGCCATGATGTCTATGATATCGAAGTTCCCCATAGCCATAACTTCGCATTATCGGCGGGTATATTTGTGCACAATAGCGCCAAACAAGGACGCGATCGCCGTACCCAAGCCATTCTTCCTTTACGCGGAAAAATCCTCAATATTGAGAAAACCGACGACGCCAAAATCTACAAAAATAATGAAATTCAATCCTTAATTACAGCATTAGGATTAGGAATTAAGGGAGAAGAATTCGATGCTAACGGGTTGCGTTATCATAAAGTCATAATTATGACTGATGCGGACGTTGATGGCGCTCACATCCGAACTTTATTACTCACCTTTTTCTATCGTTATCAACGGGAATTAGTGGATCAAGGCTATATTTATATTGCCTGTCCTCCCCTGTACAAAGTAGAACGGGGACGCAACCATCAATACTGTTACAATGAACAAGAATTACAGGAGCATTTGAGAAGTTTACCCGCCAATGCTAACTACAATATTCAACGGTTTAAAGGGTTAGGGGAAATGATGCCCGAACAACTTTGGACAACGACCATGAACCCAGAAACTCGGATGATTAAACGGGTGGAAGTGGAAGATGCCGCCGAAGCTGATCGGATTTTCACCATATTAATGGGCGATCGCGTGGCCCCTCGTCGGGAGTTCATTGAAACCCACGCCCCCCGCTTAAATTTAACTGATTTAGACATCTAAGGGTTTGCGATCGCTTGAGGTATGCCCTAAAAACCCGATTTCGTGAAAGTTATCGGGTTTTTAATCTTCAACGCATTTGCGATCGCGCTTTATGATTGGAGGGGCGATCGCACTACAAGTCATCTTGTTTCAATTCGCTCTATAAATGGAAATCGCTGACTATTAAGCATGGGCTGATTGTTGAGCGGTAGCTAGAAGTTCTGATAATGCTTGAATTGATTCCTGATCTGCCTGTGGAGACCATACAACTGCACTCGTTGATGCTAGTTGATTCAAAAGTATATTTTCTGAATTAGTATCTTCAGCCGGTTCTAGGCTGCATCCTTGTTCCTTGGCAACTGCAAGTAGGAGAAAGTGAATAAGTCGCAGTTTATCTTGATGAGATAATTGATTAACTGTGGGTAAAAGTTCGCTGAGAGGCATATCGCTTGTTTAAGAGTATATATGTTTATTTTAACCTTTAAACTCGCGTTTTAATGGCGATCGCTCTTTCTTTTTAGGTGATCGCGTGGAGTGAGAAACCGGGTTTCTGAATAAAATCTTGGCTGGGATGCTTTAGTTATCTGAGAAACCCGGTTTCTGAAGTTGCGATCGCGCTTTACGAAAGTTATATTAAACGCCGATGAATGTTGGGTTGACGGAGGAAATCTAAATTCTAAATGCAGGATAGTATTGATACCTTACCTTGGGTTCGCCTACGCACTACATCAATACCAAGATGCTTTCTACTTCGCTATTCCAAAATAAAATTATAGTGTAAAAATTATCTCTCAATATCTGAACAATCTTGGATGTTGGACTGTTACCAATACGAAGGTAAATAAATTTGGGTGGATGACCATAGAGCAAACTACGTTGATGAAAATCAGAATCTTTGGAAGCAATTACGAAATTATTTGTATTAGCATATTCCCAAATAATTAAATCATCAGTATTGGTAAGTGCTAAAGTTTTGACATGAGCAGAATCGGGATACAAGTCGATAATCCTGTGAATAATCCGGTCTGATAGGTTTTCATCCAGTAGTAGTTTCACAACGATACCACAAATAATTTTTTCTCCCGTTGGGCAGCAAAGGTGAGGCAAGCTTTGATGTCTTCTGAAGTTAGTTCCGAAAAATCTTCTAAAATTTCTGCCTCTGCCATACCACCTGCGAGATACTCTAGGATATCGTACACAGTGATTCGCATTCCCCGAATACACGGCTTGCCACTGCGTTTTCCAGGTTCAATCGTGATGATGTTATGGTATTCCATAATGTTTTTTAGAGTATTGCTTAAATCAATAATAGGTCTTATTTGCCTCAATATCAACTGTTTTGACGAGGTTGTTAGGCGGTGAAGGAGGAAATCTAACCTACGGGAGAGTCGCGATCGCTCTTTATGATTGGAGGGGCGATCGCACTACAAATCATTGATTTTAATCGGTATAGTTGAGCCGTTGAAGAGCAGAAATGTCAGGGTGATGGTTGCGTGTCTATCAGTTACAATG
>MNYZ01000116.1 GCA_001873365.1 Oscillatoriales cyanobacterium CG2_30_40_61
GGGTGGGAGTGGGGGTCGTGGCATTGGGGCTGGTGGGGCTGGGGGTGCTGCTGGGAAATCTACTTGTTGTAGAGAACAGCCACCTTTGCCAAATTGAGAAGCCTTTTTAAACAGAGAATCAAGATTCCCCGCTAGGCCTTTGACTTTATCTACCGTCTCGGGAATATTAGCGACATCAACATACATTCCAGGGACAGGATAGTAGCTGATAATATCCAAGAAGGAGAGCTTACCATCTTGACTCAGGGCATTGATTAGAGCCGCCCGAATCGCTTTACCATTGGCAACACGACGATGGGTTCTAATGGTTGTCCCAATGGTATCGGTCAATTCTTGACCTTCTGGGGAATAAAGAATGCAAGCAAAGGGAACTAAATCAAAGCCGACTTCTAAGGTCATCAGACCGCGAAGGGTATCGGGCTCAATTTTGGAAGCCTTAACGATTTGGCTAATCGTCTTGGTCATTTCCCCGGTTTCAGCAAAATTCTTGAGTTCACTGACCAAGATCGGCACTTGGAATGGGCCATAGGTCAGAATTACGCGATTTTCCCCACAGAATACCGTACGATCCGGGTTAGGAAAGTTAGCGATCGGTGAAGGAACTTGGGCGTAATCCGACGATGGCGGACAGGAGCCGGGGTGGTGAGCTTGGGCTTGGGGAATTGGCACAGCAGCGTTGCTAACTAATGCTCCAGCCAGTATCCCCAAAATCCATTTTGGTTGTAGTCTTTGAGGTTTTGGTATTTTCATCTATGCTTAAAAGAGATAGTCAAATATCCCACTATACGCTCAAAACAACGACGGGAAAAACCCAGTATTGCAATTGCGCTTACTTTCGTGTTTTGACTTAATAGCTTAAAGGGTGTTGCTTAGTTTCACAAGAGCAAAGTCAAATTTTTTAGCAAAAACTGGGAATCAGACCTGGGAAATCCTTTGGGAGTGGCAGGTGTGGCTAAAAAGAAAGTTAATTCCCAAGATTCACTTGGGTAACAAAATTAATAGGGATTTCAGAGCTTGTAGTGCTAACAGCAGGACAACTGTACCCGCCATAACAATTGTGGCCGGAACTAAAACACTTTGTAGACGGCGCAGGGTTTGTTCAAGTTCCTCCTCATAGTAATTTGTCAGTTTTTGCAGGGCTAAATCTAATTGTCCGGTCGCTTCTCCTGTCCTTAACATTTGCAGGGCCACAGCAGGTAAACGACCTTCTAAACTTTGACTCAGGGTTTTTTCGGCGGGAATTTGACCTAATGCAATGGTAATTGTCGCTTTCATTTCCGATTTGGGAATATGGGCGCGAACTAATTCTAATCCAGCTAATAAGGACATCCCACAACTTAAGGGTAATTTTAATTCTCCTAAATACAACATCATCCGGGCGGTGGAAATTTTTTTAATAATTGACAACCGAGGCAAAATTTTAGGAATTGCTAATATAATTATCGCGAAAATTACTAATACAAAAAACCACCACTGACCTGATAAACCCGATAAATAAAATAGGGTCAGAATCAAAAGGAGAATACTAATGCCGGTGGTAATTGCTGCCAGGGTTACAGACCGATATAGATTTTGATGGCGAGCTTTTCGTTCTTCGATCTCAGAAATTCGATAGCAAATTTCGGGTAACATTCCTTGAGATTCGCCCAAGGAAATTAGACCAATTGTCCAACGATCAAAATATCGGGATGCTAAGGCCAAGGCTGAAGCTAAATCGCCCCCCCTGGATGTTGCTGCTGTCATTTTGTTGAGATAGCGTCCGAGTTGTGGATAACTATCTTTCCCCACCAAAGTTAAGCTCTGTTCTACAGTTAAACCGGAGTTTAATAAGGTTGCTAATTGAAAGAAAAAAAGAGCCTTTTCGCGGGGATTCATTCGGGAACAGGGTATGACTGCATTGGGCGGAGGTTGGACTGAATGCTCTATTTTGCCAAAAAGCAACCCCAGAAGCAAGAGTTTTTGACAACCCAACGTAGTCAGCCCTTTAGGGCTATCTTTTCCCCATTAAGTTAAGAGAGCCCTAAAGGGCTGACTACGGGAGTTAGTGTGGATTATTTTTTAACTTCAAATTCACCCGATTTCGATGAATAACTGCTTCCGCAGAATTGGGTTGCATTTCCAACGCTACACCATAGGAAGAATTGGCATCTTGATAACAATTCATCTGTTCAAAGGTCATGCCTCGACGAATCCAAGCCGCATAATAATCGGGTTTTCTTTGAATAATTTTATCATAAACACTTAAGGCATCCTGATAGCGTTGGCCTGATTCTAATGCGAGTCCCCACTGTAACCAAGTCCCATAGGAATCGGGCCAGATTTTAACAGCTTGATTAAAGGCTTCGGCGGCTTCAGAATATTTTTCAACCGCTTCTAAAGTTTTTCCTAAATGTACCCAGGCTGCAAAATTATCCGGTTGCACCCTAATTACTTTTTTATAAGCAATAATCGCCTGATCATAACGTTCTAATTTTTCTAAGGCTTCTCCCCGTTGTAATCCGGCTTTTGTGGCTAAATTTGGATCTTCTGTGGTCATTTGTACCACTTTATCATAGGCAATTAAGGCTTCTTCAAATCGATCTAATTTTTCTAAGGCTTCTCCACGACAATTCCAAGCATCCATGAAGTCGGGTTGAATTTGTAAGGCATTATCATAAGCAATAATTGCTTCTTGATATTGTCCTAATTCACATAAACATTTTCCTCGTCCTAACCAAGCTTCGGGAAAATTAGAGTTTAATTGAGTGGCTTTATCAAAAGATGCGATCGCGGCTTGATATTGTTTTAATTCTAATAAAGTTTGAGCGCGACTAATCCAAATAGCTGCTAAATCTGGATTGATTTGCAATGCTTGATTTAAGCAGGTTAAGGCTTGTTGATGCTGTTGACTATTTAACAAAGCCATACCTTTATAAAACCAGACTTCATAATCCTGGGGTTGTAGTTGAATTACGGTATCATAGGAGGTAATAGCTTCTGGATAGCGGCGGATTTTTTGTAAGGCAATTCCTCGATTAAACCAGGCTTGATAACTTTTGGGTTGCAGTTGAATTGCTTGATCATAGGAGGTAATAGCATCGGCATATTTTTGTTGACTTAATAACATTTCACCCCGATTAAACCAGGCTTCATAATTAGCGGGTTGCAGTTGAATTGAACGATCATAGGAAGCCACGGCATCGGCATAGCGTTCTTCATTCATTAACGCATTACCTTGATGATACCAAATAGCAGAAATATTAGGTTTAATTTCAATAGCCCGTTTATAAGAAGCTGCCGCTGCTTTATATTGAAATAGGGCTTCTAATGCCAAGCCACGTTCATACCAAGATTCAAAATTTTCTGGTTCAATAGTAATAGCTTTATCAAAGGAGGCAACTGCTTCTTCAAACCGTTCTAATTTGGCTAAAGCAATACCTCGAAATGTCCAAGCCCAATAATCTTCGGGTTTAATTTTAATTGCTCGGTCATAGGAAGCTAGGGCATCTTTATAGCGTTTGAGTTTTCTTAAACTATTTCCCCGTCGTAACCAGGCGGAATACCAATTAGGTTTAAAATTAACGGCTTGATCATAACGTTCAAAGGCAAATTCATAGCGTCCTAATTTATAGAATCGATTGCCTTGATGATATTGAGGCCATGCTTTAAAAATGCCTAAAAATCCTAATCCCGAAGCGGGGGGAGTTTGTGGGGGGGTTTCCACAGGAAATAAGGAGGAGGTTAATTCTTCCGACATGGGATGGTTGACTCCTGACCATTGAGTGCTAATAGCTTCAATTCTACTAGGGTTGCAGTCTGACTGTTACAATGTTTCGTTTGATATCATATTTTAATGATTTTGTCAAGTTTTTATCTGGGAATGTATTATTTGTATTTCTTATGGCAAAAGTTTTTAATTTAGATAAAAATTATGGGAAAACTCTGGAAATTTAGGGCATGATGATCACAGAAGGATACAAACCTTTACTAAGGACTAGATTCTGGCCAGATATCTTGTTGCTTAGGCTTTGAAACCTTTAATCTTTGTGGTGGACTACAAATCTTCTACGGGAACTTACAACAATATTTCGTAGACACTACATAGACAGTTACCCACGTTTGGTTTTAATCCCAAATGAGAACAATGAATAAAGTTAATGCTACCATGTCCTACCTGACTTTCCTGATTCGCGGCATCACCCCGGTTGAACCCGCTCCCGTTTACCCGTCTAGTTTCTCCCCACAACGTCGATTTGCACCCCTACGTCCGCTTCGCCATTGGTTAGAAAGTATTAAAATCCAAGACCCAAAATTAGCGCACCGTTTGTGTCAACTAATTCCGGCTCAATGTCCATTTGAACGAGATATTAAAGTATTAGGTCGGGTGATTTTTCATATTCCACCTTTATGTAAACTCAACCCTTTTTATGAAGAATTAGTCTATCTCCGGTTTCAAGCATTATGTTATTTGGCGGATGAATGTGGAGAAGATATTTCGGCCTATTGCTAGAATAGTTGACGGTTGATTGTTAACTATTAACAATCAACCCCGGGTTTATTTTTTAACCAACCATTGACCGGAAAAAATGCTTTTAACCCCTAAAGAAATACGCTGTAAATCTTCTTGTAATAATGGAGGCCATTCAACGCCTCGATTTCGACCCGCGGCAAATTGTTGCTGACTTTCCATGACTAATTGATGTAAGGCTAAGACTAAAATTTTCTCAAAACTTGTATTATCTTTTAAGGTATCATAAGCAATTTTTAAGGATAATAAAATAGAGGTGACTTGACCGGGAATCGGGGGTTGGCCCTGTTTCAATCGAATTAAAAAGGCATCGGGGTTTTTTTGGGTTTCTAATGCCATCCCTTGGTCAATTAAAAAATTATAGGCTGTTTTGTAATCCATTGCCATTGATTTGTTAAGTTGTCTACAGTCAAATTCTATAGCAATAAAGCCTAATTTAACCACAAAGACACGAAGACACAAAGAAGTTGTAAACAATCATTTGCTTATTGATATAATGGGGGATGGGCAATAATATTATTTTTGATAAAATGATTATAAAAACAGAATCGGGGATTGGAGATGAGAACTATAATTTCCTTGGATTTTGACTGTAGATTCTGCTAAACGTAAGGTTAAAGATAGACGAACTTTACCACTAATATTACAGATAGAGCGATGAATTAAATCATCGGTAAAAAAGATAAATTCTCCGGGTTTTAGAGTCACGGGTAAGGCGGATTTTTCGATTTCTGATTTGACTTCAAAAAAAGGATTTCCACTAAAGGGATCATTCATTTTTATAGGACATAAATTATGATATTGTTTCGGTAAATATTCAAATCCATTTCCGGCATTGACTTCGGTTAAAGCAATATAGACATGAATAGTTTTTCCAGTTTTAGTTAATAATTGAGGATAATGATCTTGATGCCAAAGGGGAATTAATTGTTTTGCTGGATAATTAACCCATAATTCTGAACGCCAAAGAAAGGGAGATTCCCCTAAATATTCCTTGGCTTTTGCTAGTAAATAGGGATTTTTACAGAGTTCTAAAATTACGGGAGAATCTAGGTGTCTTTCCATATTAAATTGTCGTTTATAGCTTTGAATTAATAGTAATATTAATGATCCAAAATCTCTGTTTTTGATGAATTGATAACTATTAAAAAATACATGAATCGGAGAACGGGGTAAAACCGTAGTAAAGATCTGTTTTTGAATCTCTTGAAGTTGAGTTTCTGTTAAATTTAAAGAATAGGGCCCCCAGATGCCATCCTCTGAATTATAAATAGTTGGGGTTTGGGAAATGGGGTTAGATAGTCCTGTCCAAAATAAACTCTTTTGCCATAATTCTTGGGCTAAATTATCATTTTTTGCCAGATTAGTTAAGGGCATGGGTTGAAAATTTCGGTTGAAAAATTCACCATTGATTAATTGATATTCGGGGTTAGTTAAAAATTTAATAATATTTCGACTAATGTTTTGAGGAGAGTTTCCCACCTTTAAAAATTGGCTTAAACGATGGGATAAACTAATATTTGACCTAACAAAACCAGGATGCAAAGCGTTAACTCTAACGGAGGTTTGATTTAAGCTATTTTGTAGCAGATGTCGCATTAATAATAATAAACAAACCTTAGAATCTGCATAGAGTTTGAGAAAGTTCAATGGGGTTTTTTGTATCCATAATTTCCATCCTAGATTTTTTGACCATAACGCCATATCGGAGGCGATAAATAAAATTTGACTCGATGGTGATTCTTGAAGTTTATCTAATAGTAAATAAGTTAGTAAAAAATGCCCTAAATAATTAGTTCCCCAAATTAATTCAAATCCTTCTTGAGTGGTTCCAGATTGATTAAAAATTCCGGCATTATTAATTAATATATTTAAAGGAAGTTGACGTTCTAAGAATAAATTAACACAGGCACGAATTGAATCTAAAGAGGCTAAATCTAAGGGTAAAAACTCAACTTTTCCTTGATTTGTTTGTGTTATAATATAATTAATCGCTTGCTGGGCTTTTCGTTCAGAACGACAGCCAATAAAAACATGATGTCCCTGTTTACCTAGTTCTAATGCTGTCATTAAACCGATTCCAGAACTTCCTCCTGTGATTAGACAAATTTGTGGGTTCATATCAAATTTTATTCAATAACAATAATTACTAGAGACGCGCCGTGGCACGTCTCTACGGGAGGTTTATTCTATTCCCATTCGATGGTTCCAGGGGGCTTAGAAGTAATATCATAAACCACTCGATTCACGCCCCGAACTTCATTCACAATCCGATTAGAAATCAATTCTAATAAATCATAGGGAACCCGTGACCAATCGGCGGTCATGCCATCTTCACTACTCACAAATCGTAGTACAATTGGATAGGCATAGGTACGATGATCTCCCATCACTCCCACACTTCGCACCGGAAGTAATACGGCAAAAGCTTGCCAATAATCGTGATAAACTCCACGTCTATTGATTTCTTCTCGGACAATTAAATCCGCATCTCGCAGGATATTTAACTTCTCCGCCGTGACTTCTCCTAATATCCGAATCGCTAAACCTGGGCCGGGAAAAGGATGGCGTCGGACAATTTCTTCGGGTAAACCAATCGAACGGCCGACTTTTCTGACTTCATCTTTAAACAGTTTTCTTAGGGGTTCTACTAATTTAAACCGTAAATCTTTTGGTAATCCCCCCACATTATGATGACTTTTAATTTTAACCGCCACCCGTTCCCCACTTTTCGGGTCAACATTGGTATCGGCGGACTCAATTACATCAGGATATAAGGTACCTTGGGCTAAATAATCAAAAGGCCCTAAACGCACCGATTCTTCTTCAAAAACCCGAATAAATTCTCCCCCAATGCGTTTACGTTTTTCTTCGGGGTCGGTAACTCCTTCGAGTTGTTTTAAAAACCGTTCCCGGGCGTTTACATATTCAACGGGAATATGAAATTGTTCATGGAATAGTTTAACTAATCGTTCCGGTTCTAGCTTGCGCATAAACCCTTGGTCGATAAACATACAAGTTAATTTATCACCAATAGCACGGTGCAGTAAAAATGCTAAAGTTGAAGAATCAACTCCTCCAGAAAGGGCTAATAAAACCCGTTTATCCCCAACTTGGTTACGAATTTCTCGGATAGATTCTTCTACAAAAACTTCGGTTGTCCAAGTAGGATGACAGCGACAAATATGGTAAACAAAATTCCGAATTAGGGCTTGACCGCCAATGGAATGAACGACTTCGGGATGGAATTGTACCCCGTACATTTTGTTCTGATGGTCAGCAATCGCCGCACAGGAGGTATTCTCGGTATGGGCTAAAATTTGAAATCCAGGGGGTAGCCCGGTGCAGGAGTCGGCGTGACTCATCCACATGGTCGTCCCCTGTTCCACGTTGGTCAGCAGGTCGGTGGGGTCATCAATGTGTAGGGAGGCTTTACCGTATTCGGCCCGTTTAGCCGGTTCTACCTTACCCCCTAGCTGTTTGACCATGAGCTGCATTCCGTAGCAAACCCCTAAAACCGGAATTCCTAACTCCCAGAGTTTGGGGTCACATTCGGGCGCACCGTCATCATAGACGGAATTGGGGCCACCGGAAAGGATAATGCCCTTGGGGTCGAGTTCCTTGAGTTTTTCGGCCGTTGTCCGGTAGGAAATGACTTCGGAATAAACCTCGGTTTCCCGAATGCGGCGGGCAATTAACTCGGAATATTGGGAACCGAAATCGAGAATCACGATCATTTGTCGGTTCAATTTTTCTACTGAAATATCAGTATTTTCGGTTTGAGTTGGAGTTTGAGTCTGGGGAGACATATTGAGTTTAATGGGTTTTAATTTTAATTGTCAACCAAGGATAAACCTGATTGTTGTATCCGATTAGAATAACAAATTTACTCTAAAATTATACCAGCATTTTCGCTTTTAATAATAATTTTACGCTGGCGGTCGAACATTACCGAACCTACTTTAACATTTTTTTCGCATTGGGTGTAAATATAGGTCTGGGATCGTTGATCAATCGTCGTGGCAATTTCTCCATATACCCGACTAACCCAATTTTCGTTTTTGATTGCATCTAATTCTCGCAAATATTGTAAAGCATCCTCGGTTGTTGAACAATTAAAAACCCTTTGTAGATCGAAGGTGGGTAATCCTAAGTTAGCACAATGGGCGGTTAATATTTCTAATCGTCCATCGGCAATATGATGATGGGTATGGAAAATTCCTCCGGCCAATTTGATTAATTTGCCATGATAACCAAATAATAATATTGACTTAACTTCCGCCAAGGCGGCACAGACTAACATCGGCCCTAACCAATTGGCGGTTTTAATCATTTGTTGGGGCGAAATTCCCCTTTTTGCAGCCAAGTCTAATCCATTTTCACCAATACAAAATACCAAAGAATCAAATTCTTTTGCTTTTTCTTGGAGTTGAATTTTATATTGTTCTAATTGTTCGGGAACAGTTAGGGGTTGAGAAATTCCTGTGGTTCCCAGTAAAGATAATCCTTCAACTATTCCAAAAGCAGCGTTAGAGGTGCGGGTTGCTAGTTGTTTTCCTTGGGGTAAAATCAAGGTAATTAAAATAGATTTATTTGCTGGTAATATTTTCTCGATATTGGCTAATAATAGGGTTTTGGCATAACGATAGATCGCTGTTTTTCCCGTCTTTTGATCGTAGCCAATTCCTTCGCCTCCTTTAATAAAAATGGCTTCAGAAAGTTGATCCCCGTGACCAGCAAGTTCCATAGATGAACTATCCAACCATTCCACCATCGCCCAAATCGGAGTATTTCGGGTTAAATCTAAATTATCCCCCGGGTCGGAACGGGTAATTGCTAAAGCAGAATTATCGGTTAAAATTGCTATTTGTTCAATCGGAATATTAACGGTTTCTGTCGGTTCAATTAAATCAATAGATACCTGTTCAATAGACTGATTTCTAGTTTGTAAATATTCTAAAGCCGCCACCGTCGCCGCGCAAGCAAACACGGGTAGAGTATATCCAGAACGAGGTTGATTTGTAGTCATATTTGAGCCGTTAACCTAATATTTTAAGATTTTAGACTATTTTGAGTAACTATTACCACTAATCCGTTATCCTAGAATTTAAACAAATTACTCTGAAAAATTATGACAACTGATATTAACTGGGATAACTTCTGTACTGAACTCTCAGGAATTGAACTGATCACGGATCAAACTCAAGTCAAAAAACTATCCCAAGACTATTATCATTTTAGCCCAATTTTGCAACCGTTACTCAAGGATAAAACCGGAGATATTGTGGTACGTCCAACAACGGAAGCCGAAATTTTACAAGTTGCTAAAGTTTGTGTTAAATATAAAATTCCTCTAACAGTTCGGGGGGCGGGAACGGGAAATTATGGACAGTGTATTCCCTTGGAAGGAGGGGTGATTTTAGATATCTCTAAATTGAATAATATTAAATGGATAAAACCAGGGTTAGCTTGTGTGGAACCGGGGGTAAAAATGGCAACATTTGATAAACAAGCGCGGGAAATGGGCTGGGAATTACGCATGGTTCCTTCTACCTATCGTACCGCAACAATTGGGGGATTTATTCAGGGAGGAAGTGGGGGAATTGGTTCTATTACCTATGGACAATTACGCGATCGCGGTAACTTACAAGCCGCGCGAGTAGTCACCCTAGAAGATGAACCAAAAGTGATTGAATTAAGAGGAGATGACGTACAAAAAGTTAATCACGCCTATGGGACAAATGGGATTATTACGGAGTTAGAAATACCCCTAGCTCCCGCCTATCCTTGGACGGAAATAATTGTTACCTTTAATGATTTTATGACCTCGGCTCGGTTTGGTCAAGATTTAGCTTTATCCGACGGAATTATTAAAAAATTAGTCTCCGTTTGTGCGTCTCCTATTCCCTCATATTTTGCAGCGTTTAAAGATATAATTCCAGAGGGAAAACCCGCAGCATTATTAATGATTTCCGAAACCAGCTTAGAGCCTTTTCAAGAATTAGTTAAACAATATAACGGTGAAATTCGTTATCAGAAATTATCCCAAGAAACGGGAAAAGGAACAACCATAATAGAATATAGTTGGAACCATACCACCTTACACGCCCGCAGTGTTGATCCGTCTGTTACCTATTTACAAACCCTCCTACCTGCGGATAGTAAATTGGAATTATTAGAACATCTTTATCATCATTTTGGGGATGAAGTTATGCAGCATTTAGAGTTTTTAAGACTACACGGAGAAATGCACCCCGCTTCTTTACAGTTAGTGAGATTTACCACAGAACAAAGGTTAAATGAAATTATTCGTTACCATGAAGAACGGGGGGCAGTTATTTTTAATCCCCACACCTATATTTTAGAGGATGGCGGCATGAAAATGATCAATTTAGAACAATTACAATTTAAGCAAAAAGTAGACCCCTATGGGCTATTAAATCCGGGGAAAATGAGAGCTTGGTTAGAACGAGAAAAACATCTTTAACTAGCAACTCCTAGAAATTGGGTTTCTGCATCAAAAATATTGATTCTATCCCATAAATAAAGATTAGAAACCTGATTTCTGTTATGATTTATTCATTTTTAATTAAATCCATCGCTTGATTCAATATTTCTTCCTTATTGGCTAATTTTTCTAATTCTTTAGCTTGATAAATTCCTTCCAAAACCTCTAAAGATGCTTGATCAATAGCGTTGAGGTAAGCTTCTTCCAGCGTTTCTATTAACTCTTGATAATCGAGATAATATCCTCCAGATTTTCGGCGTTTGTTTTCCCGTTGAATTTCTCGAATTGAATTGCGAATTGAAACATCCCAAGACCGAGTTGTCCGTTTTTCTAATTGACGTTTAATTAAATGAATTAATAAAACGATAGCATAGCTACGAATGGTTTTAATAATATCTTTGCGACCCATTTCTTCTAATTCTTCAACGATAGCAAGGGAACCTGGGATATCTCCTTTTAACAATAATTCCTTTAGGGTTAATATTTCTTCCATAATATCTGGAATTGATTAGTGTTAGTTTTATTATAAGGGTTTGTTGATCAAGAAGGATTTGAATTTCCGCCACTGTGATCGGTTGTAATTTTTGGTTGAGCAGGAATTCCGGTTCATAAATTTCTGTTAAGAGTTTGTTAAGTTGCTGTTGCAGTTTTTGGCGTTGGGTGTTGAGATTACTGGCTAAATACCCCTTGGAAATGGAACTTCTAAGGATAATTTTAAGCAGCGAATTTTCTGGTCCGATTGTCCTAAATCCCCATAAGCATAGGCTAAATTTTCTTGAGTCAGCCCCCATTGTTGAGGAAAAGCGTTGCGGGTATAAACAGACAATGCCTCCTTGTGACAAGCAATTGCTTTTTCAAGATTCTGGGCTGTTTCCCCTTGGATGCGACTCCCGTAGGCATTACCGAGATTATTTTGTGTCAGCGCCCATTCTTGGGGAAAAGCCTGGCGGGTATAAACAGAAAATGCCTGGGTGTAACAAGCTATGGCGGTTTCAAGATTATCGGCTTTTTCCCCTTGGATGCGGCAACAATAATCAATTGCTAAACTATTTTGAATCACTGCCCAGTTTTGGGCACTAATTTCCCTTGTCCAAACAGTTAAGGCTAATTTTAAACAAGTAATCGTAATTTCTATATTCAGGGCGGGGTTGCCCAGAGGAAACCCGTAAATTATCTGATTGAATAAATATAAATTTGATGCAATTTTATAGGATTCGTCGGCATCGGCGTCTTGCAGTTGTTCTGTTGCCCATTCTTGCAAGGTGAGAATAAAGGTTTGATCTAATTTATCGCTATTTTCTAGGAGTAAGGGATAGACCGCTTCAGGATTATCCGTATTCTCTGCAATTGCTGTTATTATTTTGAGTAATAGTTTTAAGTAGGCGTCGTTCATAGTTCGGGAGGGTTGGGGTTGGGTCTGGGTATTATTGATGATTATAATAGATTTAAGTGGGAAACGAACCACAAGAACACGAAGACACAAAGGAAGGGAGAAAGACTTTAGCCCCCGGAACGATTATTAGAAGGATTGCAATTCACACCTCAACAACTTTTTCAACAAGCGGGGATTGTTTGAAGTTCTGAATATTTTTAATTTGGAGGTTGATTATTTACCCATTTTAACCATTGTAAAAGCGATCGCCATCCCTTTAATTTGCCTACCCCGGGCGCGGAAATAGAAGCCAAACTTTCCAGGGAAATTAACGCGGCATATTGTAATCCTAAAAAGCTATCGACAGCCGCATAGGAGCCACCCAAAGTAATTGCACCTGTAGCATAAATCCGGCCCCCTAAAGTATTATTTTCTACTGGATAATTCCGCAGTTCTACCAATTCAAAATCCTTCGCCACGCTCAATCTTCCTAACGCATTTAAGGGCAAATTGTAATGAACTACTAAATCTTTTAATAAGGGATTTGTATTAACTTTAGCATCTAATCCCGTCGCATCAATAATAAAATCCGCCTCTAACTGAAGGTGAGCATTTAACCCATGTTCTCGAATGGTGGTTAAAGTGCGACCTGTGGGGCTAGGTTCCACCCGTTCAACGGTTCCAAAAGTAATCCGATACCACCCCTGTCGCAGTCCTTGATTAATAATATTTCGCCAGTCTTTTCGGTTAGCGGTGGTGGTTCCTCCCCATTGTTCTAGGAGTTGTAATCGTTCTTGGGGATTAGCTACTTCTAATTGTTGGCGTAAGTCACCTCCCCAACAGGCTTTAGGCCAGTTAAAGGGTTGAAATTCAAAATGATTTTCAATGGTTCTTTTAGCTTTTTGAAATTGATTTCCTTGGGCTTTGGGCGATCGCATTAAATGTAAAATTTGAATCTGAGAATTTTTTACCCGGGCTTCATAAAGACGCTGTAAAATTCGAGAAGCCACAATTCCCCGACCCCGGATAATTACTGTTCCCCCCGATTGTTCTAAATGATCATAAATATGTTGATGATATTCATAGGCATTGACAACGGATTTAAAATCTTGGGTTTGTTCTCGATAGGTTTGTAAATCGGGAAGAAATTGAATGGCGGGATAACCCGTGGCTAAATGAACATATTGAGCAATTATAAAACCATGATCTCGACGATTTTCTGTGGAATAAGAATAGGCAATTACATAACGTCCATCGGTGGTTTTTCTAATATTTTTTACCCGTCCATAGCGGTAAATTTTCGACCAGCCAATCCGATTAGCTTCTCGATCAATTGCCTCAAAAACATCACCGGAACGGGGGGTATAGGTTTGGGAAAAAGTCGGTTCAGCAAATACTTGCCAAAGCAAATTTAAAGCCGTGAAAAATTTGCCTTGACGCCATTCTGTATAGGATTCTCGTAGGGCATAACTCGGCCAGCCCCACAGATTATCGGGACAGGAATCGGAGTTAGACCGTAACCGTTCATAGGTAGGAATTTGAGAATTTAAACACAATCTTTGATAACGAGTATAGGGTTGATCTTCCATCCCTAAAGCCATAATTTGATCAGATTTAACACCGGAAATTCTCAGGGCATCAACCCAAACAAAACTCCCTAATCCTGCCCCAATTGTTAGATAATTAATTTGCTCAATTGGTAATCCTGTGGCTTGTAATTGGGTTAAAGAAACCTGAGAGGAATCGAGAAAAGATTGGGGGGGAAAACTCTCCTGGGGGGATATGGCGGGTGCAGAAATACCTGAATCGGGCAAATCCGTTTGAGAACTAAAGGAAATTTGAGATGATTTTTGATTAGGAACTGTGAAAGCACGGGTAATAAAAGAAATCGTAATATTATATTCACCAATTTGTAAAGTATCTCCCTCTTGAATACAACAACGAGTTTGAATAATTCCATTAACTAAAATACCATTACGACTTCCGGTATCTGTTACCATCAAGTTTCCTTGTTCTCGGGTAATTAACCCATGAAAACGGGAGACTTTTTCCCCCGTTAAAACAATCCGAGAAACCTTTTCTCCATTCACCGTAGAAGGCATTCGTTCAAAAACCCTTCCTAATGCAATGGGTAGGTTTAGAACTGGGGTTCGCCATTCTCCTGTTTCTAAATTTTGCCAACTCAGTCGAATTTGCATCCGTTTTTTTGTCTTGAGTTTTTAGGTTAATTGATTAAGTGGATAAAACCACACTCACTGCTGCTGCTAAGGACGTTCCACACCACGGACAACCTATATTTAACTGTTCATAAGAGGAAACGCGATCGCATTTAGGACACTGTAAACCATATTGTACAGGATGGGGAGTAACAGGAGTTTTAGTTGTTAATTCATCGGGAGAAAATAATAGGGTGGGTGTGATCAAAAAAGGTTCAAAAGCAATCGCAATCACTTCTAATTCCTGCTGTCCTAATTGTATATTATTTCCTGAATTTAAAATAACCTCACCTGATATTAATTTTTGATTATTAATCAAAGGTGGGTTAGTTTCTCGTAAATTTTTTAGATAGAATTTATGATTACCTGGATGAAAAAAAATTTCAATATGTAATCCCGATACCGTGGGATGGGATAATACAATATCGCAGCGTGTCGGATCTCGTCCAACCCGATAGTTTTTTTGATCATTCAAGGTTTGGGTGCGGGACTGACCTGCTTCTGTCCACTTTAGCGTCAGTTCATTCATGGGTATTAATATTTAAACATCAAGAGTTTTTATTCCAGTTAACCGAATACTATTTTAGGTTATCCTTAATGTTTAATTCTATCCTAATTTTCTGATATAATTGGTTTTATGGATCAAAAATGATCACGGTTAGATTTTAATGATTTGGGATAGAAGATGCGATCGCCGTTCAGATTCTATAGTCTATCATATTAATTATGAATAAACTCTTAATTACGGGGGCTAGTGGTTTTTTAGGATGGCATCTTTGCCAACTTGCTCAAACTCAATGGCAAGTCTACGGTTTAACTCATTCTAAAGCGATTAATCTTGCTAATATTAATTTGTTAAAAACCGATTTAACCAATATTCAAGCCCTTAAAACTTTATTCCAAGAGATTAAACCCGATGCCGTTATTCATGCGGCGGCCCAATCTCAACCTAACTTTTGTCAACAGTATCCCGACATCTCCTATCAAATTAATGTTATCGCTTCTTTAGCAATTGCTAACCTCTGTGCTGAGTTTAATATTCCCTGTGTTTTTACTTCAACGGACTTAGTATTTAATGGTTTAAATCCCCCCTATACCGAAACCGATCCTGTATCACCCATTAGTTATTATGGGGAACAAAAAGTATTAGCTGAACAGGGAATGTTAGAACGCTATCCTCGAACATTAATTTGTAGAATGCCCTTAATGTTTGGGGATGTTCCTAACCATGCTACCAGTTTTATTCAGCCTTTTATTAAAACACTAAAACAGGAAAAAGTCTTAAATCTATTTGTCGATGAATTTAGAACTCCCGTAGGGGGAAGTAGTGCAGCCAAGGGATTATTATTAGCCTTAGAAACCACATCAGGAATTTTGCATTTAGGGGGAAAAGAACGAATTTCCCGTTATGAATTTGGCTTACTCATGGCTGATATTTTAGATCTGCCTAAACATTTAATTCAACCCGGTTATCAAGCAGATATTAAAATGTTTGCTCCCCGTCCTCCCGATGTTTCCTTAGATAGTTCTAAAGCCTTTAATTTAGGCTATCAACCTCTATTAATTGAGAAAGAATTAAGCAGATTATTATAAATAAATTAAAACAATATTTCAAAATTTTGTTATTTTTCTAAACCTATCACTCGCATCTTCTAAATAAAAACCGATCGCGCCTTTTGTTATTTGGGAAAATAGGAACGATCGCACTATTGATGGAATTTCAGTGCTACACTAAAATTACAGTATTGTCTGGTGGCAATTGTGTCATACCCTACTTGCAGGAGGAAAATATATGGTAACTACGCTCGAAATTGACAAAAATCTTCTTCAAGAAGCTCTTGATTTGAGTAACCATCTAACACCTACTACATTAATTGAAGCAGCTTTACGCGAGTATATTCAACGTCGTAAACAATTAAAAATATTGGAATTGTTTGGTACTATTGACTACGATGAAGATTATAACTACAAGCAACAGCGACAAACAACATGAATGTTCTTGTTGATAGTTCCGTATCCCTCAAATTACTGCGAAAACTTGAATTAACAATCAGAGTAAATCTTCCTCAGATAGCTGGGCTATTTTCATTAAGGCTCTCAAGGTTCCCACTTTCAAATCTTGATTGCGGTGAACCGGAATTGACAAAATTTGTTCTAATTCTGGGTTTTCATAGATATGATGACTGCCTGTAATTCTTTTCAAAACCCAACCTTTCTGCTCTACTATTTTACAAAGTTGTTTGCCCGAAATAGATTTCATACCGCAATCTCCACAATTTTATCTGTGGAAGCAATGGCTTCACGACTATTAGCAACTTCGAGCCAACCCTCAATAGCATCTTTTAAATTAATCATCACTTCTTCGATGGTGTCTCCTTCGGTAATGCACCCAGGAAGAGCGGGAACTTCTGCCCAATAGCCACCTTCTTCGGCGGGATGGATGATTGCTCTAATTTTCATACATTTCTTGGGTTATTTGTTAAGGATATGATAGCAAATATCAATTAAAGTTTGGCTAATGTTATTGGTGAGTCCTTGAGTTTTTATGCCGTATCGCGCTTTTGGTGATTGGGAGAGACGTGATCGCACTTTTTGTTATTTGGGAACAAATGGCGATCGCTCTTTATTTTTACTCTCGAATGCGAATTCTGTAAATTTCTACCAGCAGTAATTTACCTCGATAATGCTCCTCACTATCGTGCAATGATAAGTATTCTGTTAGCCTTGCCATCAACTGAGGAATAATTTCTGGGTGATTTCTCAGTTGAATAGAAATGATTCCTTGATATGAACTTGGCGGATAAGTCACAATATCTGCGAAGTCTCCATTGAGAGAAACAAGTATGGCATTTAATTCCTGAGCTTTGGAAATGACAATAATATCTGGAGATTCAATTGGAATGTAATCTCCCAATACAAAAACTTCATGTTCGGTATCACGAAGGATTGAAATAATAGACTTAGGAACACATTGATCGATGAACAATCTTAAACCCATTAGGCAACTGTTTCAAAATCTGACAAATCACGAGCATAATCAAGACAAGCAGCTATCTGTTCTTTAACAATATCTGGAAACTCGTCCATAATTTGTTCGACAGTGTTATTTGATGCCAAATATCCTAAAATCAGACTAACGGGAATTCTAGTCCCTTTGATTCTTGGTTTACCTCGCAGTACATCGGGGGTACTAACGATATGTTCTCTCCAGTTTACAGGCATAACTTGTCTTTTGATGAATCTGTTATGACAACTTATATTTTAACTTAAGGAATGGCGATCGCACCTTTTTTTATTTGGGAAAATAAGAACGATCGCACTTTTGGAAAATAAGGGCGATCGCATCTTCTAAATAAAAACTGATCGCCCCCCATAAAAAAGGAGAAACACCAGTAAATTTTAAATTATGGGGATGGGAGAAACAAAAGACAAAATTTCAGGGGGAATTCCGGGCAGAGGGTTAAGAGGATCAACCGACTGAGGAATTCCTCCTGGCCCTTTGGGCATCTCTGTTAGTCCTGATTGATTAGGTAATAAAAGGTTAGCTGTTGTAATATTAGAAGCCTGAATATTATTCAGTTGGACTAATTGTTCACCTGTACTTTGTAGAATAATGAGGGTATTAGCACCTGCGGCTTGAATCAAGATGTCACTAATACTCACATCGGCTGGTACTTGAATATAATCAATCGTATTTTCAAAGTCGGTGATGATGTCTAAACCGCCACCTGTTGACAGTGCAAATGTATCACTTCCCTGTCCGCCAGTAAGTGTATCAATATCCCTATCACCTGAGAGAAAATCATTTCCCGCATCGCCAAATAGTTGATCGTTGCCTTTGCCACCTAATAAGGTGTCGTTTCCGTCTCCGCCTCTCAGCATATCGTCACTGAGATGACCAAGGATGGAATCGTTGTCAGTTCCTCCATCTAACTGATCGTTATCTTTGCTCCCAAATAGGGTATCGTTACCCGCACCGCCGGAAATGCTATCTTGACCTTCATTCCCGAAAATTAGTTCGCTGTCGGCAGAGCCTATGACTGTATCGTTACCACCAAGAGCCAACAGGCCACCTGGAAAATTTGTTAGTTGTCCAGGGGAGAGGGTGATAAATTCAGAAGTATTATCGCCAATTAATAGGCTAAGACCATTATCATTGGTCACTGTTAATGTCATAATTATTTATTTTCAACTAAAAAGTTGACTGAGTTTGAGTTAGGAAAGATTGAAAGCGATCACATTTGGCAAGGACAGAGCGATCGCACTTTGGGAAAAATAAGAGCGATCGCATTTTTTTAATAAAAACAGATCGCACTTTAGGAAAAACAAGAGCGATCGCATTTTCTAAATAAATACTGATCACCCTATCAATAAAAAGTCAGTGATGATACCTAAACCTTATCTTTAATAACTATTAACAGGAATTGTTTGAACAAAAACACCTGAAAGAGAATCTACAAGATAATTTAAACTCTCTATACGAGGATTGTTTTTATTAGTTAAATCAACTGATATAACAGCTTCGTAAGGCCCATAACCGTCTTTTTTAAATAAACCTGTAGATGAAAAAACGGCTAAAAATTGTTCATTATTAGACGGAGTAGAATATGAAGTATAATACGGATTAGATTTAAAGGAGAGTATGTCAGAGAAAACACCAACAACAGCCTTGTGATAATCAGTCATGGCGTTCCACCCTTCTTGATAGCCATTAAAATCAACTAGATAAGATGTCTCAGCAGTAAGAGCTTTAAGATTATCACCTGCTATACCACTTACGCCATCTTCTGAAGCAACTAATGCAATAGACTTAGTAGCGACATCACGAAAATTTACTGTACGATCACTTACAGAATTATTGCCATCAATATCGTAATTGTCACCAGCATAAGCAGGATCGAGGGCAACAAGCTCCTTTACACCTCCACTGATTCTTCCTATCTCAGAAGCAACATAAGAGCCTAAACTATGACCTAAGAGAATAGTTTTTTCATGATCTATTCCTAATTCTTTTAACTTCTTCACAGCCCAGTCAGCAACTGGTCTAATCCGGCTTGCTGCCCAGAGAGGAGGCGAAAAGCCATCATTTGCTGCTTCTTTCCAGTCTAAGTAAAGTACCTGAGAGTTTGGATAATAGTTACTATTAGATGCTACTCGTGCTAATTCATTCATATTGCTATCTGGATTCCCATCACCTTTACCATGAATCACTACAATAGTATCTTTATTAGGGTCAATATTGCTACGTTCAGCTTTCCCTAAATTATTACCTAACTCATTGTAAAATGATAGCTCTACTGGGAATGTTTCGTTTGCTACTGTGATAGTGTTGGGAACTGGAGTAGCTTTCTCCCAAGAGATATCAACACCAGCATTACCAGTTACTTCACAATGCTGAAAAATGACATAATATTCCCCCGTCTGAGTGGGACTCCAACTATACTCTTTTCCCCAGGGACGTATCTCCCATTGAACTTTTCCATCCTGACTCCTGGGCGTAATGATGGTCTGATTTGATGATTGACCAACTTGTCGAACACCTATTACAATTCCGTCATCAGCACTGACTCTAAATTTATAAGTACCACCAGCTTCAAAAGATGCTTTGGTATAACCAAAAGTAGCAAAATAGTCAGGGTTATTGCCACCTTCAAGGTTATTAGGGGGATCAAAAGGAGAGCCTATGCGCCAATCAATATAAATACCATCTTTACCATCTTGTCGATTTCCATTTTGATCGCTAGTCTTATCAGGTTTGTTCCAATCAACAGTCCTATTTCTCCAGTCAGAATAACTCCGTATCGTCCACTGTTGTTGACTCATTTCTATTGTGGTATTTTCACCACCTAGCACAACAGTCCCACGATCGCTCTCACCCCTCAACCCCTGAAGCTCACCCTCACTCAATACCTTATCCTGCACAACCGCCGCAAAAACTGCCCCCTCATCTCCGGGTGCATCCGTAATATTCAACCGCGAATCAACAGAATGCCCGATTTCTTCCAGCAACACATCGGCCACCGTCGCCGGATTTGCCCCATTCTCGGCTAATAATTCTCTCGATAAATAAATCGTATCTGTCGCCGCTGCAAAAGCCCCATTCGCCCCACCAATTTCAGCCGACGAGACAAATTCAACTGGCGGAATCGAACTAAAATCACCGTTTAACCAATCTTGGGTTAGAACATTTGCAGCTTGATTATCCCAACTTTCTCCAAAGGCTAAATTCATCTTTTCGACAAAATTAGGAACCTTTGCAAACTGGGTTAATTGTTCCTTGACAATATCCATTGCTTCACCCGTCAACCCATCGAAGGAATTGTCATTCGGTAACGTTATATTAGGGTCAATAGTTGCAATTGATCCTTCAATTTGAGCCAGCAATAAACTATCAGAGGGGTTCGGCGTGAGTGCTGTAATATTTGGGTTTTGATTAATATGACCGATTAATAAGTCGGATTGTAAAATAACTGCTGGATTAGGTTCTTGAGGGTTCCAATTCAAAGCAGAAAAACTGGTAGATGGGAGCAAATTCTGGTTAGGATCTGGCGACAGTGGATTAGACATATATCTTCCCTGAATTTAGATAAAAGTGAGATAATTTTGATAAATATAAGTAACTGACTAAACGAACTGATTTAAAAAATAGTATGCACAAAAAACCTGTTTTTGTAAAGTAATTAAATATCACTTTTAAGCGGATAATTAAAATCGTTTTAGTCATAAATTGTCATAATATTTTGAGAAATGTCAGGTGAAATCACAAAAAGTCTGATATCCTAGTGAAAATACTGATATTTTGTGGAGTTATGGACATAGAAGAATTCTTAAAGTTAGCAGACAATGTGGTTTTTTCGGAGACAGAAAAACATCTGGATGATCTGCAAAAAGCGGTATTGCGCGGTGTATGGGATGGCCAAAAATATTCTGAAATCGCAGAAGAATGTTATCGTACTGAGGCTTATGTGAGAAATTTAGCCTCAGAATTATGGAAAATGTTTTCAGGGATTTTAGGTGAAAATATTAGGAAATCGAATATTATATCGAGTTTAGAACGCTCACAATCAGCTTATTTTTTGAATTGCAAAAATGATTCTTTTAATATTAGTAACGTTCATATAGCAGTCCTAAATCATTATCAAGAGCATGATATAATGATATACACTACTTGATTATGACAATAAAAATTATGAATGACTTACAACAGGCAGAAAAAGAGCGGAACAAAGAAATAGCTGAATTAGAAATTTTAATTGAGAGTAATCTTTCGGCAAGAGAACTAAAACGAGCAATAGCTGTCAGGATGGCGCTCACCGGTAAAATTTACCGTGAAATCAGCCAAATTTTAGGTGTAAGCGAATTTTTTGTTGGGCATTGGAAAAAAGTTTTTAAAGGCAAAGGAATCGCTGGATTAAAACT
>MNYZ01000090.1 GCA_001873365.1 Oscillatoriales cyanobacterium CG2_30_40_61
GCAGAAACCCGGTTTCTATCAATATCTATTTTCAGATTATCATCTCTCAGCAGAAACCCGGTTTCTATCAATATCTATTTTCAGATTATCATCTCTCAGCAGAAACCCGGTTTCTAGGGAAAGTTAAACCGCAATAAAAGAGCCTTGAAGTTGTTCAGGAATAACATTATAAACTATCCCTAAAACTTGATTTGAACCCATGACACGAATGACTGTTTCAGAAAAAGAACTTGTTGATAATTCTAAGGTTAAATTCCCTTCTGTTAAACCTTCGGTTAAGCCAATTTTATCAATACCTGGTTCAAAATCTTCAATAATATCCGCTAAATTTTGATCTAAATTAGAGGTTGCTAAGGAAAGAATAAATAGATCAGATCCTATTCCTCCAGTTAAATAGTCACTCCCTAAATCTCCAGTTAAGGTATCATTTCCGGCTCCTCCATAGAGGTAATCAAAATCTTGACCCCCCGCCAATAAATCATTACCTAATCCACCCCAAATTAGATCAAATCCTAAATTTCCATAGAGATTATCATTACCTGCATTTCCATAAAGATCATCAGAATTTTTGCCGCCAAATATATTATCATTTCCCTGTAAACCCTTAATAGTATCATCTCCTTGATATCCATAGAGAAAATCGTCATTAATTGTGCCAATAATATTATCATTTCCGCTATAAATAGAGGGATTAATAATTTGATTGATCCAATCTGAATAAATTGAAACTCTGGTATCAGAAGCATATTCTCCAAAGCTCTCATCTAAGCTACTGGTAACATCAATACCCCGTGTTGCTGGGGTAAAACCCGTGGAAGTTAAACCCGCAATTTTGCCATCAATAAAAGCTGGCCCCCCCGAATCTCCGGGGCTAATATTGACTTCTTCTAATCCCAATCCTAAATCGTAAATACCAAATTCTTTTCCAAAGGCATCATTTTCGGGTAAACCATTATCAAAATCATAAATTAATTGTTTTCCAGGTTGATGATTATAATAATACGGAGCACCCTTAAATAAATCACCCAGAGCATCATAACGATTTTTTCCTGTCCGTTTGGTTGCAACAGTATCAGGATAACTATTTTGTCCGGAATTACCCGTTGCTGGAACACCATAACCGACTTTTTGCATCACTTGACCCACCTCATCAAACTTGGTATAAATCTCATAACGATTGACAGTTGCGGGTGCAGGTTGAGCTAACTCTAAAATAGCAATATCATTGTTATAATTAAAGTCAGCAGTCCAATCGGGATGAATATAAATTTTAGAGACAGGAATAGCAATTTGACCCGATGGTAAATCAAAATAAATCGTATATTCTGAAGGAGAAAAATATTCGGGATTTCCCGATTTATCCGTAACACAATGGGCAACGGTTAAAATATGATTCCCCGTGATTAATAATGATCCCGTACAACTGCCACCATTAATGTCTTGAATCTTAACAACACCATCTAAATTTGTCCCCGGTTGTACAATATAAGCCGGATTGAATGGATCAGATGTGGGAACGGAAATCCGAGGTTGGGGTGCAATTGCAGAAAAAGAAGTTGGCATTTGGCTTTACTTAAATCAGGATAGTCTGAGTGGGTTTGGTCTGAAAATTCAGAATAAAATAGATCAATTTTTGATTTCATATTAACATAAAGAAAAACTATTCAATTTCCCGAACTCTCTATGGCAGCAAACGTTGAAATTTACACTTGGAGTACCTGTCCCTTCTGTATCCGAGCTAAGGCATTACTGAAAAAAAAAGGTGTAGACTTCACCGAATATACCATTGATGGGGATGAAATGGCGCGAGATCAAATGGCACAACGAGCTAATGGTCGTCGTTCGGTTCCCCAAATCTTTATTAATGATCAGTATATTGGGGGGTGTGATGATATTCATGCTTTAGATCGTCAGGGAAAACTTGATCCTTTACTGGGTTAATTCTATGCTCAATCCTGGCAAAACAAAACAATCTTGGTTGATTCTGATTTGGTTTTTAATGCCAGGATTTATCGATCATTTGTTGTTGGATTTGTTAACTGTTAATTGTAAATAAAGATGAAATTTGCTTTTATTATTGACCCGATCAACACATTAAATCCCAGTCATGATACCAGCGTTGCTTTAATGGAAGCTACGCAACTTTTAGGACATGAAGTTTGGATTACACAAGCTCACCAGTTAAATGTAATTGAGGGTCAAACCTGGGCGCTTTTAACTCCAGTTCATCTGACTCCTATTATTAGAGATCTGGATCATTGGAAAGTTGAGAAACCCTGGTTTTCGGTGGATAAATCCATACTCCAACCCCTAGAAAATATGGCTGCGGTGTTCATGCGCACCGATCCTCCGGTCACAATTCCCTATCTCTATGCTACCTATCTTTTAGACTATATTAACCCCGAAAAAACTTTGGTTGTTAATTCTCCCCACGGGTTAAGAACAGCAAATGAAAAAATGTACGCCCTGCAATTTAAAGATTGTATTCCTACAACTATTGTTAGTCGCGATAAACAGGTGATTAGAGAGTTTGTTGAACGTCAAGGAGCGGCGGTTTTAAAACCCTTGGGTGGAAAAGCAGGAGAGGGGATTTTGTTTTTAGAAGGTAGCGATCGCAATCTCAATTCTTTAATTGAAATTAGTACCCAACAGGGTTTATATCCGGTGATGATTCAGACTTTTTTACCGGAAGCTAAAGAGGGAGATAAACGGATTATTCTGTTAAATGGTGAACCGATTGGAGCTATTAATCGGATTCCTACGGGTCAAGAATTTAGAGGAAATATGGCTGTAGGTGGACGGGTTGCTAAAACCGAAATTACAAATAGAGAAAGGGAAATTTGTCAGAAATTAGCATCTCAATTAATCGCTGATGGCTTATATTTTGTAGGAATTGATATTATTGGAGGATATTTAACTGAAGTTAATGTCACCAGTCCAACCGGGATTCGAGAAATTGATTTATTAGATGAAGTTTATTTAGGAAAACAGGTGATAGAATGGGTGGAAAATAAAATTAAGACCCGTTGATCAATATTAGCTGGTATAGGGTTTAATAGAATTAGTAGTAGTCTCTATTTCTGAATAGCGATCGCCCACTGATGAACAAACCCTATATAGCAATCCTCAATAGGTTTTAATAAATTATAGTAATAAAACCCTGACGGTAGGATTAATTTAGGAATTGTTCCTACCGTAAATCAAAGAGAATTGCTATAGTTTAATCGATATCAACACTTTGGGTTTCTTCTGTTTCTACTGTTAATTCTATGGGTTCGGGTGGAGTAGATTCAGGTTCTACTGTTAATTCTATGGGTTCGGGTGGAGTAGGTTCAGGTTCTACTGTTAATTCTATGGGTTCGGGTGGAGTAGATTCAGGTTCTACTTCTACTGTTAATTCTACTTCGGGCGCGGTTTCCTCAACAGGTTCGGTGGTGGGTTCGTCTACGGGAGTCGAAATAACTTCCGGTTCGGTCGTGGGAAGTTCTTCCGGTTCAGGTGTTTCAATCAAGTCTTGAGTGGCAAAATTAGGATTAAGCATTCCTTTGAGATCGGCAAAGGAGAGTTTTTCTTGAGTAAGTTGAGACAGGCTATTGTTTAAATTAGGATTATAGGTAATCACCCGGCCAGTTTTATTAAAAACATTATCAACGGGATTTCCCTGTTCATTCAGATATTCAATTTGTACCCAGTTTTTACCTGGTTTTAGCCCTTTAAGGTATAAAGGTTGCCATTTATCGGTGGTGAAACTTTCACCATTAACGGTAATCCGAATTTGCCAATCAACAATTTCATCTGTTGGATTATCTTGGGCAACAATATGTAAAGGGGCATTATTTAGGTGAAAGTCTAATAAAATTGGTTCCGCACCGTATACTCCCTGGGGACGGTTATAAGTTAGTAAGGGTAAATTTTGATCGGGGTGATGATCAGGGGTTTTTGTGAAAATATGAAAGCTGGTTTGGGCAAAAGATCCTTCATTTTTGTAGCTTTCATCCCAAGGATAGGCGGCAAAAACCCTTAAAGTATGGGTTCCAGGGTCTAAATTCTCGAAAGTAATGGGAGTGGTAAGATCGTAAACGTCAATATTGGGTTGATTATCCAAGATGACTTGTAAATGGGGCCCTAAACCCAATTTAGAATCTTGGAATAGGGGTAAACCCTGAACTTGGAGTTGCAGATTAATCCTATCGTCTTCGAGCAGTTGATCGGGTTGAGGATTGAGGATAGTTACTTGAGGCTGGTAAACGTCAAGGGATGGACGCAGTTTTTGGATCAGTTTGGGGGGAGAAACCTGAGAAATTGGTGGGGGGGATTTGGATATTGTAAGGGTTGGAGGAGTTTGGGGTGGAACTTCTGAGGCGGAATTTCCACATCCAGCCAGACCAACGATGATTAAGAGTGCTAACAGGGTGGTGAGTTGGGTTTTTACCCTTGTCCATACCTGAAGTAGGGAATTTAGCACCTGATTTTTTTGAAGGAAGCCCAATCTAGTTTTATCCATAAGTTTTTTATTGAAAATCATAAGCCCAACCTTAATCTATCGGTTTTAGGGGGGTATTTAACTTCCCTGGGTTCGGTAGGGTGTCACTTGAGGAGTTCAGACCAATCCTAGCGCGGAATTGGGACACCAAGCACATAGAGATTAAAGTCTGGTGGAATTGATTTTGATTCCCTCTGGAAAGGGACAAGGTTTTCAAACTTCTAAGTTATTTTAATAAATTTTAAGTTTTGTAACATTTATTGAGAAATATTTGACTTTTTAAAACTCTTATGAATTCCAAAATCGTAATTTTGTCAAGAATGAGCGGGAATTTTAATTATTGTTACCAAGTAGTTCCCCCCAGATTCAAAAAGATGATATATCATTTAAAGACAACAGCTACCCCAAACGGAAAGCCATTGCTCTGCAAGGGTTTAGGTGCGGGTTAGTTGTCGAAATAAAATTTTAAAAGCCTTAAGGCAAACCCAGGGGCGTCCTGTTGCCCCCGAACAAAGGTTGGTTTTAGTGCAGGTATAAACCTGAATAATTGGTTTCATAGAAATTTATCTATGAAACAAGTTAACGAAACACTAACTTTTGTTAAGGATTTTGAAAAAGGGGTATAACTTCTGTCAAAATCTGCAACGTTACTTATTTTTTGTCACAGGTCGAGGAGAGTCTAAATGACAATCAGTCCTCCAGAGCGTGAGGCAAAAGTAAAGGTTACGGTTGATAAAGATCCGGTTCCTACATCTTTTGAAAGATGGTCTAAACCAGGACACTTTCGCCGTGACCTCGCCAAAGGGCCAAATACAACCACTTGGATTTGGAACCTACACGCTGACGCTCACGACTTCGATAGTCATACCAGCGATTTAGAAGATATTTCGCGTAAAATTTTTAGCGCCCATTTCGGCCATTTAGCCGTGATTTTTATCTGGTTAAGTGGCGCCTACTTCCACGGCGCTAAATTTTCGAACTACGAAGCATGGTTGGCTAACCCTACGGGGATTAAGCCTAGCGCTCAAGTTGTATGGCCAATTTTCGGCCAAGAAATTTTAAACGGTGATGTTGGTGGTGGCTTCCACGGGATTCAGATTACCTCTGGATTATTCCAACTGTGGCGAGCTTCTGGTTTCACCAACACGTTCCAGCTTTATTGCACCGCCATTGGTGCGCTGGTAATGGCAGGTTTGATGCTGTTTGCTGGTTGGTTCCACTATCACAAACGCGCTCCCAAACTGGAATGGTTCCAGAATGTGGAGTCGATGATGAACCACCACTTAGCTGGCTTGTTGGGTCTAGGTTGTTTAGGATGGGCGGGTCACCAGATCCATGTTTCCCTACCCGTGAACAAACTGCTGGATGCGGGAGTGGCGGCGAAGGATATTCCTTTACCCCATGAATTCATCCTCAACCCCAACCTGATGGCAGAACTGTATCCCAGTTTTAAAGAAGGTTTAACACCATTCTTTACCTTGAATTGGGGAGTCTATTCCGACTTCTTAACCTTCAAAGGTGGATTAAACCCCCAAACAGGCGGTCTGTGGTTATCCGATACTGCACACCATCACCTGGCACTGGCAGTCCTGTTCATCATTGCTGGCCATATGTACCGGACAAACTGGGGCATTGGTCACAGCATGAAGGAAATCTTAGAAGCCCATAAAGGCCCCTTCACTGGAGAAGGCCATAAAGGAATCTATGAAATCCTGACCACCTCTTGGCACGCTCAGTTGGCGATTAACCTGGCAATGTTGGGTTCTTTGAGCATCATTGTGGCTCACCACATGTACTCAATGCCTCCCTATCCTTACATTGCGACGGATTATCCCACGCAGTTGTCTCTGTTCACACACCATGTGTGGATTGGTGGCTTCCTGATTGTGGGTGCAGGAGCTCACGCTTCCATCTTTATGGTGCGTGATTACGTTCCGGCCAACAATGTCAACAACTTGCTAGATCGGGTGCTTCGTCACCGCGACGCAATTATCTCCCACCTGAACTGGGTCTGTATCTTCTTGGGATTCCATAGCTTTGGGTTATATGTCCATAACGACACCATGCGTGCGTTTGGTCGTCCTCAAGATATGTTCTCGGATACAGGGATTCAACTCCAACCCGTGTTTGCCCAATGGGTGCAAAACATTCACGCTCTGGCCCCGGGTAGCACTGCTCCCCATGCCTTAGCCAGTGTTAGCCCTGTGTTTGGCGGCGGTGTCGTAGCCGTCGGTGGCAAAGTAGCAATGATGCCGATTGTGTTAGGTACGGCGGACTTCATGGTTCACCATATCCATGCCTTCACAATTCACGTCACGGTTTTAATTCTGCTAAAAGGCGTTTTATACGCCCGTAGCTCTCGCTTGGTTCCTGACAAGAGTGAATTGGGTTTCCGATTCCCTTGCGATGGGCCAGGTCGGGGTGGTACTTGCCAAGTCTCTGGCTGGGATCACGTTTTCCTGGGTCTGTTCTGGATGTACAACTCCCTCTCCATCGTAATTTTCCACTTTAGCTGGAAGATGCAATCCGATGTCTGGGGAACCGTTGGTTCAGACGGCACCGTTTCTCACATCACCAGTGGCAACTTTGCCCAGAGTGCCATTACCATTAACGGATGGCTGCGTGATTTCCTGTGGGCGCAAGCTGCTCAGGTAATCAGTTCCTACGGATCAGCCCTCTCCGCCTACGGTCTGTTGTTCTTGGGTGCCCACTTCGTTTGGGCGTTCAGCTTAATGTTCCTGTTCAGTGGCCGCGGTTACTGGCAAGAACTGATTGAGTCCATTGTTTGGGCCCATAATAAGCTGAAATTAGCCCCGGCAATTCAACCTCGCGCTCTGAGTATTACTCAAGGTCGTGCGGTTGGTGTAGCTCACTACCTCTTAGGGGGCATTGCTACAACTTGGGCATTCTTCCTAGCCCGAATTATTTCAGTAGGATGAAAACTCTCTGCTCAGGGGCTGGGATTGGCTGAATCAGCTTTCTCCCTCCCCCTGAAGCGGAATAAAAAAGAACACGATTTAGTTAGGACTTATGGCAACTAAATTCCCAAAATTTAGCCAGGACTTGGCCCAAGACCCGACAACACGTCGGATTTGGTACGGGATTGCCACAGCCCATGATTTCGAGAGCCATGATGGTATAACAGAGGAAAATCTTTACCAAAAGATCTTTGCTTCCCACTTCGGTCACCTCGCTATCATTTTCCTCTGGACTTCAGGCAACCTGTTCCACGTCGCTTGGCAAGGTAATTTTGAACAATGGGTTAAAGATCCTTTAAATATTCGCCCCATTGCTCACGCCATTTGGGATCCCCAATTTGGCCAACCTGCGGTAGAAGCTTTCACCCAAGCGGGTGCTTCTAACCCAGTGAACATCGCCTATTCTGGGGTATACCACTGGTGGTATACCATCGGAATGCGCTCAAATGCTGACCTGTATCAAGGGTCTATCTTCCTGTTGCTCTTGGCTGCTACCTTCCTGTTCGCAGGTTGGTTACACCTACAACCGAAGTATCGTCCCAGTCTGTCTTGGTTCAAGAATGCTGAATCTCGTTTGAACCACCACCTGGCAGGTCTGTTCGGGGTTAGTTCCCTGGCTTGGACTGGTCACTTGGTTCACGTTGCCATTCCTGAATCTCGCGGACAACACGTGGGTTGGGATAATTTCCTCAGCACTCTGCCCCACCCGGCAGGTCTGGCTCCCTTCTTCACGGGTAACTGGGGTGTGTACGCACAAAGCCCAGATACCGCTGGTCACATTTTTGGAACCTCTACGGGTTCTGGAACCGCTATTCTGACCTTCTTAGGTGGTTTCCATCCTCAAACCGAGTCTCTCTGGTTGACGGATATGGCTCACCACCATTTGGCGATCGCAGTGTTGTTCATCATTGCGGGCCATATGTACCGGACAAACTTTGGAATTGGTCATAGCATCAAAGAAATGATGAATTCCAAAGATCCTCTGTTCGGATTCAAAAATGAAGGGCCGTTCAACCTGCCTCATCAAGGGTTGTACGACACCATGAATAACTCCCTGCACTTCCAGTTAGCATTGGCTCTGGCTGCGCTGGGTGTGATCACCTCCCTGGTGGCGCAACATATGTATGCGCTTCCTCCCTACGCCTTCATCGCTAAGGATTACACCACGATGGCGGCGCTGTATACCCACCACCAATATATTGCTGGGTTCCTAATGGTCGGGGCTTTCGCTCACGGGGCAATCTTCCTGGTGCGCGACTATGATTCCGAACAGAACAAAGGCAACGTCTTGGATCGGATGTTACAGCACAAAGAGGCCCTCATCTCTCACTTAAGCTGGGTGTCTCTGTTCCTCGGTTTCCACACTCTGGGCTTATATGTCCATAACGATGTGGTGGTTGCCTTTGGAACTCCTGAAAAGCAAATTCTGATTGAACCGGTTTTTGCTCAATTCGTTCAAGCTGCTTCGGGTAAAGTGCTGTACGGCATGGATGTTTTATTATCCAACGCTGACAGCATCGCCAGCACCGCTTGGCCTAACGCCGGTAACGTTTGGTTGCCCGGTTGGTTAGATGCTATCAACTCTGGTAGCAACTCCCTATTCCTGACCATTGGCCCTGGAGACTTCTTAGTTCACCATGCCATTGCTCTAGGTCTGCACACCACCACCTTGATCTTGGTCAAAGGTGCGTTGGATGCCCGTGGCTCTAAGCTGATGCCCGACAAGAAAGACTTCGGTTATGCCTTCCCTTGCGATGGCCCTGGCCGTGGCGGTACTTGCGACATCTCCGCTTGGGACTCTTTCTACCTGTCGATGTTCTGGATGCTGAATACCATTGGTTGGGTTACCTTCTACTGGCACTGGAAGCATTTGGGCGTCTGGCAAGGAAACGTTGCTCAGTTCAACGAATCCTCTACCTACCTGATGGGCTGGTTCCGTGACTATCTGTGGCTGAATTCGGCTCAGTTAATTAACGGCTACAACCCTTATGGAACCAATAACCTGTCGGTTTGGGCTTGGATGTTCTTATTCGGACACCTAGTTTGGGCCACTGGATTTATGTTCCTGATCTCTTGGCGGGGTTACTGGCAAGAGTTAATCGAAACGATTGTCTGGGCCCATGAGCGGACTCCTCTGGCGAACTTGGTTCGTTGGAAAGACAAACCCGTGGCTCTGTCTATCGTTCAAGCTCGTGTGGTTGGTTTAGCTCACTTCACCGTTGGCTATATCCTCACCTACGCAGCCTTCCTAATTGCCTCGACTGCGAGTAAGTTTGGTTGATGTAACTATTAATTCAATCCTCGTTTGATAGGTAATTAAAAATATCCCCTGCTTTCGAGTGGGGGATTTTTATTGGTTATTTTTTAATAAAAATTTTGATTCAGACTTGCTATTTTTGTAGTTTCTATGATTTGCGGTAAAATATTTATATTCATCTTTATATAGGCTAAAATCAAAATAAATATCCCTTAAGTTAAAAATCCAGTTGAAGCTATCGATTTAATATAAAATGAGTATCTCTACCTCGGTACTAAAGGAATTGGTGCATTTTTTGCCCAATTTAAAGCCCCAAATTTATTTTAAATCCTCTTTAACTGCCCTATCTCATGCGATGGAGGATCAGGTTTTAGCCGCCACTGAACAACCTCTAGTAATTGCTACCTTTCAACAGGAAAGATTTTATCGTCAAGAGGCTCACCGTTACCGAAAAATTGCCGCGATCACACCCCAGGTTTATGTGATGGCGGCGCTAGAAACGGAGTTTCAAAACTCCTCGGATATTCACGAAACCGTGGCATTTGATCCCCAAGATCAACTGAGTCAAGAATGGAATTTATTGGTTTTAGGACAATATTATTCAACCTGTTTAGTTTGTGTTGAACGAGAAGATTTAGTTGAGAATTCTGATCTACCCGAACAGTTATTAATGGATCAGGCTCGTCCCTTTGAAGGAATTTGGACATCCGATCGCCAAGTTTGTATTAAAGTTGCCGAATTACTCTTAGAAAGAATTTTATATTACCGTCCCGAATTAGCCGAAAAAGTGGCACAAGCATTGATCTTTTATAATATTCGTTCCGCAACTAAAAAAAGTAACAAATCTTCAAATCGAACAAAATCTAATTCGAGTTCTAGCGATTATTCTTCCCTGAATGATCCCTTTGCTTATCGTTTAGTCACCTATTTACAAGCGGGTCAACATAAACTTTTACGAGTTTATCGGTCTTTGGCTGCGAAGGAACGAAAAGAACGTTTAGTTAATTCTATTACATCCACCATTCGCCAATCTCTCAATCCTCAAGAGGTGATCAAAGTAGCCACACAGGAATTAGGGGAAGCAATGGGAGCCTGTCGTTGTCTAATTTATCGCTGCAAAGCCACGGATAATTCTGTTAAAGTTTCTAATGAATATTTATGTAATAATGTGATTTCTGTCATCGGAAAAACTTGGATTTTGCGAGAAAATCCTCTGTTTCAAGAAGTAGTTAAACGTCAAGAACCAATTTATATTAATGCCAGCGATAACCTTGAAATAGAATCGATTAATACCTCGAATAATGATGCCGTAAAATCTAAAGAATCCCTAAAAAAAATAACCCAAAAATGGCAAATTCAAGGCTGGTTAATGATTCCTATTTTATACCAAGGTCAACTCTTGGGTATGGTGGAATTACACCAATGTGATTGTAATAGTGTGGTTTGGCAAGAAGATGATTTGTTAATGGTAGATGCGATCGCTACTCAACTTGGTGCTGCAATTATTCAAGCAGAAACCTATGCCAACTTAGAAGACCTAAACCAACAATTAGAAGCCTTGGAACGGACTCGTAGTAATTTAATTGCGATTACCGGCCATGAACTTAGAACTCCCTTATCCACCATTTTAATTTGTTTAGAAAGTTTGAATCAAGAACCAGATATGCCTTTGGAAATGCGAAAAGTAATGTTAGATACGGCCTTAGAAGATGCAGAACGGTTAAGAAAATTAGTCCAAGATTTTTTAAAATTATCCCACTTAGAAAGTGGTCGAGTTGATTTGAACCCCGAATCTTTAAGACTCAAAGAATGTATTGATTTAGCGATTAGTGGAATTCGTACCCATCATAATCAAAATCAAGTTCCGGGGATTGAAACAGAAGTTCCCTCGAATTTACCTTTAGTTCAAGCCGATGGCGAATGGTTAGTAGAATTACTCTCTAAACTATTAGATAATGCCTGTAAATTTACCGATTCTGATGGTAAAGTTACGATTAACGCCAAATGTAAGGGAGATCAAATGATAGAAGTAACGATCTCTGATACGGGGCGGGGCATTGAACCTAATCGTTTAGACGCGGTATTTGAGCGTTTTTATCAAGAAGAAGGTTCCTTGCGTCGAAGTGTGGGCGGAACGGGCTTAGGATTAGCGATCAGCAAACAAATTGTTAACGGTTGGGGCGGGGAAATTTGGGCAGATTCCCAGGGTAAAAATCAAGGAAGTCAGTTCCATTTTACTATTCCCTATGTTGAGGGAGATTGATACAATCTCAGCGTTTCTTTAGACTGTGAGAATGTCAATTCTATCCCCCCGAACAAGATTTTAAAACCCAACCGATCACAATTCCTAACCCCCCAAAACGAACCGCTTGCCAAAAAGGTTCCTTAAAACTTCCCCAAGTTACCAAATGACTTTCTAAATTAAATTCTATAGTTTCTAACTGTGTTTTTAACTGTTCTAATTCCTGTTTTAACTGTGGCGATTTCGTTTGACGAATTTGAGGAATAACTTGATCAATTCGGTTTTTTAATTCAATTTGACGTTGTTCGTCCTGTTGAATTTGCGTCAATCGTTGTTTAAGATTAATTAAAGATTGTTCAACCTCGATTAACCCCTGTTCAATAGCTTGAGTCCCATCCTGATCAGAATTATTTGTTGATGGAGGTTCAGACGAGGGTTGACTTGCCATAATAATAAAAGACCAAATTCAGCCCGCAATTAAAACTATCATTTATGACTAACTCCAATTCCACAACTACCGACCTTTCTAACCATAATCTCAGTCCCCGCACTGCTAGTCTCAGCGAGTATAGCACATTAGAACTCGCCCAGGCTCTGTCAGAACGGTTAGCCATTCCTGAACGAGACTGGCACCGCCTCAAGTCTGACCGCAATGCTCGCGCTGGGGAACATTTGGCGGCGGCTTTAGTGTTTTTGCTCAAGAATCAGCCTAAAGAAGTAATTCCTCGGTTAAATCAAGCGGTAGGTTGGTTAGAACGATTGATTTCTGCTCCTCCTTGTCCTACCCATGGTACAACTAAAAAAAATAAGTCATAACAATCCTATCACAAACTAACCTTAAAATTGGGAGTTGAAATCAAGCGATTGAGGACAAAATTAGAGATAAAATCTTAACTAATAATCAGTCAACTCCCTATCAAATAAGTCGTTTCGACGGATTTTAACAGATTAAAACCATTACCAATCCTGTCGTTTATAAGCACTTGCCACTTTCTTACATAACGTCAGTTCTGTCCCGGTTCGATTCCATTGTACCCGATCAAAAAGTTGATAGAGAATGTACAAACCTCGTCCGCATTCATGCTCATCATGGGGTAAATCAGAATCATGGGTTTGTTGTTCACAGTCTTCGGGCTCCTGCCATTGACATTGACAAGGGGGTTTAAAACCGCCGCCCTGATCTGATATAATCCACCAACAATAATCTTGAATTAAACAAAAACGGACAACTACTGTTTTACTTGGGTCTAGCTTATTGCCATGCTTGGCAGCATTGACAAGGGCTTCCTGTAGTCCCAGACGAATTTCGGCTTGCAACTGGTCTGGAATCTCAGCCAGAAGCAAGTCCAAAACTGGACAGAGATACAATGTGGAAGCAAAGCTAATGGTGACCCAGTTTCGTTTAACCGGACGCGATGTTAAAGCAATCACACGGAAAACTCCCTGGCAACGTGGTGGATAAACCTCACACCCTGTATAGTTATAAATTCTCTCCTATTCTGGAATTTAATCGGATTGGGTGAGCGTGAGTACCCGTTCATTCATTAGATTACCAAAAGAATAGGAAAAAACACAATTAATTTTGAAAAATAGTGTATTTTTATGTATTATAAATGAAATACAAATAATCTCAACCTTCGAGAAATCAAGGGATTTTGCAGAAAACAAGCCAAGAGAAGACTTAGATTTGACTATTGATCACGATGACAAAATCAACCTTTTTGATTTATGCTAATCGGTGAAAGTTAGTAGCTATTGATACAAAAGACCAAATTAGCTTTGATTATTATAATCATTTTGTTAATATTATTAATGTAACTTAATATTTTTTGATAAAAATATATGATCACCCCCCCAACGATGACCCCAGAAGCGATCCTAGGACAATATTGGCAGTGGCGGGATCAGTCGATTTACTATGTCCGCGCAGGCGAACCTCATCCCCAGCGTCCGCCCCTGCTTCTAGTGCATGGGTTTGGAGCATCTACTGACCACTGGCGGAAAAATATACAAGGGTTACAAGGAGATTTTGAAGTCTGGGCGATTGATTTATTAGGGTTTGGTCGTTCGGCAAAACCCCAGGAACAGTATAGCGGTCAACTGTGGCGAGATCAACTCCATGACTTCATTACCGAGGTAATTGGTCAACCCGTAATTTTAGCCGGAAATTCCCTAGGAGGGTATGCCTGTTTATGTGTTGCCGCCCAATGTCCATCAACCGCAAAAGGGGTGATTCTACTCAATAGTGCCGGGCCATTTACAGAGATTGAACCGCCTCCAAAACTGCCGGTTTGGAAACAGGCTATTTCTCAAACAATGCGATCGCTTTTCCGCCAAGATTGGGTAAGTTTTTTAATTTTCCAATGGACAAAACGCCGTTCAATTATTCGTAAAACCCTCCTGAAAGTCTATCTTAATCCCGATGCAGTTACCGATCAATTAGTCGAAGAAATTTATCGTCCCTCCTGCGATCCTGGTGCAGCACAGGTATTTGCCTCCGTATTCAAAAGTCCCCAAGGAGAAAAAGTCGATGTATTATTAAATCAGTTAACCGCTCCTCTATTATTAATTTGGGGAGAAGCAGATCCCTGGATGAAATGTCAAGAACGAAGCCGCAAGTTTCATCAATATTATCCCCAGTTAAAAGAATACTTTCTGAATGCGGGTCATTGCCCCCATGATGAAGTTCCCGAACAAGTTAATAATATTATTCGTTCTTGGGTTTTGGAACAGGTGTAAGCTACCTTATTCAAAGTCCCCCTTGAAAAGGGGGATTTAGGGGGATCATATCTGTGGCGTAATCATAGATTTTCGGTAACTTTTAACGCCAAGATGCGATGAATCGCAACAACGGTTTAATAATATTGATATCGGGCATGGATGCGGGGGTTGAGTTTATCTTCGACGGGTTCGCCTTGTTTTAAGTGTTGTTCAACAATCAGGAGAACATCTTCGGGTTTAACCCGATAATACCAAATTTCATCAGGCATGACCCGCACTGTCGGCCCAATATTACATTGACCCAGACAAGCACTGGCTTCTATGGTAACTCCCTCAATATTACACTTTTGGAAAACCTCCATAACTTTACTTGCACCTTGGAGTTGACAAGACTGATGTTGACAAATTAACACACAACGAGGGGGTTGAGTTGGCATAAATAAACATTTAATTTCAATCAAAAACTAACAATTAACTCCATCTACAATTTAACTTAAAACAACTCCAAAGATCAAAGTTAGTAGTTTACAACTTCTTTGTGTCTTTGTGTCTTTGTGGTTAAATTAGCTATAAATTATTTTGATGCGTGCGCCTCGATGGAATACCCGACAAAAAACTGCTCTAGCAGATGCTAAAGCAGAGATTGACTTACACTATATTTAAACCCATTAACTTAAAGGGATGCTTCCATCTGAGCAATATCCAAAGTTGTCCTCAACACCGAATCAGGATTTAAACTGATGGAGTCTATTCCTAATTCCACTAAAAAACGAGCAAATTCAGGATAATCACTCGGTGCTTGACCACAAATTCCGATTTTACGATTATATTCTTTAACCGTAGTAATCGCCATTTCAATCATCCGTTTTACCGCTTGATTCCGTTCATCAAAAATATGAGCTACCAAAGCAGAATCTCGATCTAATCCTAACGTTAATTGAGTTAAATCATTCGATCCAATCGAGAACCCATCAAACACCTGACAAAACTCATCCGCCATTAAAACATTACTGGGTAATTCACACATCACATAAATTTGTAACCCCTGTTGACCCCGAACTAAACCATGTTTTGCCATTTCTGCTAACACTTTTTTACCTTCTTCCGGTGTGCGACAAAAAGGAATCATCGGGATCACATTTGCCAATCCCATTTCATTCCTGACCCGTTTTAATGCTTCACATTCTAAGGCAAAAGCCTCTTGATATTTCGGGTCATAATATCGGGACGCCCCCCGCCAACCAATCATGGGATTTTCTTCGATAGGTTCAAATTGCCGACCCCCCAATAAATTCGCATATTCATTACTTTTGAAATCACTCATTCTTACTACAACAGGATTCGGATAAAATGCCGCCGCAATCATACTAATTCCCTGGGCGAGTTTATCGACAAAGAAATCCGGTTTATGGTTATATTGTTCGGTTAATTGAGCGATTTGTTGTTTAACACTTTGATCCTCTAATTGATCAAAATGAATTAACGCTAAGGGGTGAGTTTGGATATGATTGGCAATAATAAATTCTAACCGCGCCAACCCAACCCCATCATTAGGAATAGCTGACAATTTAAACGCTTCTTCCGGGTTTCCCACATTCATCATAATTTTGGTATGGGTTTTGGGAAGATGGTCTAAAACCGTTTCTTCCACCAAAAAAGGAACCAATCCTTGATAGACTTTTCCTGCTTCTCCTTCTGCACAGGAAACCGTAATTTGATCACCAGTATTTAAGACTTCCGTGGCATTAATTGATCCTACAATTGCCGGGATTCCTAACTCCCGGGCAATAATAGCGGCGTGACAAGTTCTACCTCCAGAGTTAGTAATAATCGCACTAGCTTTTTTCATAATTGGTTCCCAGTCGGGGTCAGTGCGATGGGTAACTAATACATCTCCTGGTTGGAACTGATCCATGTTTTTAACATTAGTCATAATACAGGCTTTTCCCTGTCCAATTTTGTCCCCAACTGCCCGACCTGTAAGCAATACCCGACCTTTATTTTGCAATTTATAATTCTCTAATACCCGCCCTATTTTTTGAGATTGTACGGTTTCCGGGCGAGCTTGAACAATAAATAACTCTCCGGTTAAACCATCCTTTGCCCACTCAATATCCATCGGTGAATAACATTGTCGGACTTGGGAATAGTGATCTTCAATCATCACTGTCCATTGGGCTAATTTGAGAATTTCATCTTCCGAGAGGGCATATTTTTTCTGGTCACAAATCGGAACATTAATATTTTTGGTAGTTTGTCCCAATTCATAGACCATTTTAATCGCTTTTGTCCCTAAGCGTTTCTCTAAAATAGGTTTGAATCCTTCCCGCAAAGTAGGTTTAAAAACTAAATATTCATCGGGATTAACTGTACCTTGAACAACATTTTCTCCTAACCCGTAAGCTGCTGTAATTAAGGCGGCATTTTTAAACCCAGTTTCCGTATCAATGGAGAACATTACCCCCGATGTTGCTAGGTCAGAACGTACCATTTTTTGAATACCCACGGATAGGGCAATATTTAGATGATCGAACCCTTTTAAAGCCCGATAGGAGATGGCGCGATCGGTAAAAATAGAGGCAAAACATTGACGAGTTGCATCTAAGACAGCTTTACCTCCTTTAATATTTAAGTAGGTTTCTTGTTGCCCGGCAAAACTCGCATCCGGTAAGTCTTCGGCGGTGGCGGAGGAACGTACAGCAACGTCGGTATTTTGACCGTAGCGATCGCCAAGTTTTTGATAGGCGAATAGGATTTCTGTTTCTAATTTTGGCGGAAATAGGGTATTTAAAATTAGCGATCGCGCCTGTTGACCACAATCACGGAGATTTTTCAGATCTTCGACATCTAATTTGGCAAATAATTGTCTGAGTTGTTGTTCTAAATTAGCATAGGTGATAAAATACCAATAGGCGTAAGCAGTAATCGCAAATCCTTGGGGAACATTAATGCCTTTGGGTTGTAATTGTTGAATCATTTCTCCCAAGGAAGCATTTTTTCCTCCGACTAAACCAATATCTTGAATTCCGACTTGATCAAACCATAGAATTAAGGCTTGTTCTTTATATTCAGATAGGGGTTTATAAGGTAAAGTTTTTAACATGGTTAAAATCTCTCCAAACGCAACGGACTATCTAATTGTTAGATAGGGTGTGTGTACTTTTGTTGCAAAATAAGTCTGTTGAGGGAAAAGGTTAGTTTTTTCTGTCTTTCGACGGAGTTAACGTTTCCTTTACAATATCAAAATCCTTGATCCCCATGGTTTAAACGTCTAGTTCAATTTTGTTTAAGTTGGAGAGCAGGGGGTGGCTGACTCAATTCTTGGCGTTTAATTGTTCCTACTTTTATCTTATTTCGTCTGTGGGAAATTGACATCCCTCTTGGTAGAATAGTCTTAGTTACTTAAAGGAAAGAATAGCTACCTATCGGCTTCTGAGAGATATTTTAAGAAACATTAAGTTTTATTAGGAGGCGCGAATGAAAGTTAAGGAATGTTACAAAACCACGCAGATCTGGGAAAGCAACCAATGTCTGGACGCCATTTGTCCCATTGAGTTCATTCTGGAGTTAATCGGAACAAAATGGTCAATCTCCATCCTCCGGGAGTTATTTCGGGGACATCAACGCACCCATGAATTATTAGAAGCGTTACCCGGAATTAGTACCAAAACCCTGACGGTGCGCTTGCGGGAGTTAGAAAAACATGGGTTAATCCTGCGCACGGTTTATGCTGAAATTCCTCCCCGGGTAGAATATTGTCTAACCGATAAGGGACGGGAACTTCAACCGATTTTAGTCGCCTTGAAACAGGTAGGAGAACACTGGTTAAAGGATAGTCACTGTGTTTGTCCCTTAGAATTGGGGGTTTAGGGAATTACGAATTACGAATTACGAAAGCAAACTGTTCCCTATCTCCTTTCCCTATCACTCATAAATGTAAAATTCTGTAACAATTATTACAAATTTAATCTTTTCTTCGGGATCACAGGTTAGGCTACAGATAGGAAGACAAATTCAACTATCTGATCTCAATAGGAGGTCTGCAAATGGTATCCTCTCCCGTCAGAATCAATCCCGCACCGACTCCAGCCTATATTTGTCCCTACGATCGCACCTGTAGCTATTTAGGACAAGCGGCGGTTGAATTGGATCTCGATGACAATGTGCTGGTAGTATTACAACAACCGCGCAAAGTTGTCACCGTCTCAATTCCAGTCAAACTTGATAACGGTAAAGTTGAGGTATTAGCCGGACATCGGGTGCAGCATTGCGATGTACTTGGCCCCTATAAAGGAGGTTTACGCTATCATCCTTCGGTGAATTTGGGAGAACTTTCCGCCCTAGCGATGTTAATGACCTGGAAATGCGCTTTATTGGGAATTCCCTACGGGGGTGCTAAGGGTGGCATTGGCTTTGACCCCAATCAATATAGTATTAATGAATTAGAACGGATCACCCGTCGTTACGCGAGTGAACTGATTAAAGATATTGGGCCAGAAACCGATATTCCTGCGCCCGATGTTGGAACCTCCGCTCGAGAAATGGCTTGGATTATGGATACTTATTCAATGAACATGGGACGGGCAGTGCTGGGGGTGGTCACCGGAAAACCCCTATCTATTGGCGGGTCAAAAGGACGGGAAATGGCAACCGGACGGGGTGTAATGATTACCGTGCGTGAAGCCCTGGCTGAACAGGGCAAATCCCTTGAAGGTACAGCCATTGTGATTCAGGGTTTCGGCAAAGTGGGGGCGGCGGCGGCGCAATTGTTTTATGAAGCGGGGGCAACGGTCTTAGCGGTTTCTAATGTCCATGGTGGGATCTATTCAGAAAATGGCCTAGATATTCGGGCCTTGCAAGCCTACGCAGCCCAAAACAATCATGATATTACGGGATTTCCTGATAGTGAACCGATTAGTAATTCCGAATTATTAACATTAGCTTGTGATGTGTTAATTCCGGCGGCGATGGAAGATCAAATCACCGAAGAAAATGCCGATCAAATCAAGGCTAAAATGATCGCTGAAGCGGCTAATGCCCCGATTACATTATTAGCTGATCAAATGTTAGAAGCTCGGGGAATTATGGTTTTACCCGATATTCTCGCTAATGCGGGCGGCGTGGTTGTCAGTTATTGGGAATGGGTACAGGGTCAATCCTTTGTCTTCTGGGATGAAGAAAGGGTTAACTCAGAGATGGAACACCTGATGGTACAGGCCTATGCTCGTGTTAGTGAACGAGCTAAAAAACGGGGGGTTTCTATGCGATTAGCAGCCTATACTTTAGGCGTTGGTCGAGTAGCTCAAGCCTTAAAAGATCGGGGTTTGTATCCGTAAATTGAGACAGAAAATAAAAAGCGGTAGGGGCGAATAGCCATTCGCCCCTACTTGATTTAGACAGAAATTACAAGTTTTAGAAGAAGGAAATAATCTATCAACTTCTTGATGCGATACTTGTATGCTTGAAATATTATTGTTTTCAACTTTTCGATATAATCTAACAGATCATTAATCATGGCTTTAAAGTTTATCTCCATCCCCCCGGAAACTGGCAAACCCCCTCAAGGGTTAATTGTGCTGATGCACGGTTGGGGAGCAAATGCCGAGGATCTGACCTCCCTGGTTCCAATGTTGCGTTTGAGCGACTATCAATTTATCTTTCCCCAGGCCCCCTTTCCCCATCCTCAAGCCCCGATGGGATGGGCTTGGTACGCCTTAGAAACCCCCGAATATGAAGGATTAGCCGAAACCCAACAGCAGGTCAGGGAATGGCTAGAATCCCTAGAAGTGAGTACCGGAGTCCCCCTATCCCGAACTATTTTAGGGGGATTTTCTCAAGGAGGGGCGATGGCGTTGGATATGGGACGTTATTTTCCTTTAGGGGGTTTAATTATTTTAAGTGGTTATTTGCATTTTTCCCCCGAACCTTTAGACCATGATTTACCCCCGGTATTAATGGTTCATGGAAAACAAGATCCGATTGTGCCAATAGAAGCCGCCGGGCAAGCCAGAAAAGCCTTTGAACAGTTGGGGGCAAAAGTTCAGTACCAAGAATTTAATATGGGTCATGAAATTCGACCCGAGGTTTTAGGCTTAATCAGAAGTTTTGTAATAGATTGTATACCACAATCAACCTAATAGCCTTAGTATAGAGGTGGGGTTATCCATTAATGGCAACTCCGCCAGTCATATCACAGCAAATGCAATTCACGGGAGGTTTAACTCATGGCAACCTTGACTCTATCCTCACCGAATATGTCAAATCTAACGGCCGATGATGTGGCGGAACTGGCTGCGCGTCTGGAACGAGATGATTATGATAATGCCTTTGAAGGACTCAATGATTGGCATTTGTTGCGCGCGATCGCATTTCAACGTCCCGAGCTAGTGGAGCCATATATTTACCTGCTCGACCTTGAAGCCTATGATGAAGCCTAACCCTTTAATTGTTTTTAGGTTGGAATTAGGTTAACAAATGGAAATGATTTTGCCTTCCACCTTGAATAAGCATATTCTAATTGGCATTAGTGGAGGCATTGCAGCCTATAAAGTCTGTGAAATTGTTTCAACTTTAGCAAAAGCTGGGGCTGATGTGCGAGTTATTTTGACCGACTCAGCCCAAGAATTTATTACTCCTTTAACATTCGCCACCCTCTCCCGTCATGCAGCTTATACGGATCGAGAATTCTGGCAACCAACCCACGGCCGTCCGCTACACATTCAGTTAGGAGAATGGGCTGATATTTTTTTAATTGCACCCCTAACTGCGAATACCTTGGCAAAATTGGCTACGGGATTTTCAGATAATTTGCTCACTAATACGGTTTTAGCCTCCAGTTGTCCAGTGTTACTCGCTCCAGCCATGAATCGGGAAATGTGGAAACAAATTTCGGTACAACGCAATTGGCAAACCCTATTTTTAGATCCTCGGTTTCATGGTATTACCCCCGTTGATGGCATTCTTGCCTGTGATCTTCTGGCCACAAACCCAAGCAATTCCTCTAAGGAAGGGGCTGGAAGAATGGCCGAACCCAAACAAATATTAGCTCATATTAATTCTTTATTAAATACCAAAGGCAAACGAGATTTAATTAGAAAACAGATATTAATTAGTGCGGGCGGAACCCGGGAACATCTTGATCCGGTACGGTTTATTGGCAATCCGTCAACGGGTAAAATGGGACTAGCTTTAGTACAAGCGGCAATTCATCGAGGAGCCTCAGTCACCTTAGTACATGGCCCGATGAATACGGAATTGGTAGGGAATTTAACCGAAGTGGAGTTAATCTCCGTCACCAGTGGGGAGGAAATGTATCGGCAGATGCTGACACAATTTCCCCAAGCGGATATAACCGTAATGGCGGCGGCCGTGGGAGATGTGAAACCTGCTATTTATAGTCAGGATAAATTACCCAAAGCTCTTTTACCCAAGGAACTGCAATTAGAACCTATTATTGATATTGTAGCAGAATTGGGCAAAATCAAACAACCCCATCAAAAATTAGTCGGGTTTGCGGCACAAACCGGGGAAATTTGTACCCCGGCGGAAAATAAATTAAAGCGAAAAAACTTAGATGTTATTGTTGCTAATCCTATCGATTTACCTGATGCTGGATTTGGCAGTGAAACTAATCAAGGGATATTATTAAGTCGTCAGGGACATCAGTTAGAAATTGGGGCTTGTAGCAAGTTACAATTAGCCCATCAGTTGTTTGATTTTATAGAGAAAAACTGCTATAAATAACAACTAATAACTAATAATCGTTTTTCACTCCTACCCATCGTTTCTAACTCTTAAATTAAGTTTTCGATATCAATTTCTTGAACGGGAAAAAGAGTTATAGCAATGAGTAGGTTAATGTTTACAACTTCTTTGTGTCTTTGTGTCTTTGTGGTAACATTTAAGGCTTGACCCTTGTAAAAAAGCCAGGACGACCTGCTATAAGAGTGCGTAGTGCTATATATAACACATAAAAACAAACCCGATTTCTTCAAGAAACCGGGTTTATGAAATCAATATTTGATCACTAACTAATTGCCAATTTTAGGCGCGGTCACAGATAGGAATTTCCATTGACTAGGTTTAACTTCTGGAGTTTTTTGCGCTAAAGTCGGAACAGAATGACGAATTAATGCTGTTAACTGTGTGGTGGTGGAATCATAGACCTGGGTTAATATTTTTGGATATAACCCAATCCCAATAATCGGCACTAATAAACAGGCAATGATGAACACTTCCCGGGGTTCAGCATCCACCAATTTTTCATGTTCCACTAATTCTTTATTTTCCGGGCCATAGAGAATTTCACGCAACATGGAGAGCAGATAAATCGGAGTTAAAATTACTCCAATGGCTGCTAATAAAATCACGATGACTTTAAAAGTTGAGTTATAGGCATCACTGGTAGCAAACCCAATAAATACCATTAACTCAGCCACAAATCCACTCATCCCCGGCAGTGCGAGGGATGCCATACTGCAAGCTGTCCACATGGCGAAGACCTTTTTCATCTTGACGCCAACCCCACCCATTTCATCCAACATTAAGGTATGGGTGCGGTCGTAGGTACAGCCAACTAAAAAGAATAAACTTGCCCCAATTAACCCGTGGGAAACCATTTGTAACATCGCCCCACTCATACCAATATCGGTGAAGGATGCCATCCCAATTAACACAAATCCCATGTGGGAAATTGACGAATAGGCAATTTTTCGTTTGAGGTTTCTTTGGGCAAAGGAAGTAAAGGCGGCATAGACAATATTAACCACCCCTAAAATAACTAGAATTGGAGCAAAAGTCGCATGGGCATCGGGTAACATTCCGACGTTCATTCTTAGTAACGCATATCCCCCCATTTTTAACAGAATTCCTGCTAGTAACATATGGGCGGGAGCAGTGGCTTCTCCATGGGCATCGGGGAGCCAAGTATGCAGGGGAAAAATGGGTAATTTCACCCCGTAAGCTATGAGGAACCCACCATATAATAAAAGTTGTAAATTCAGGGGATAATGTTTGGCAGCAATCGCCTGCATATCAAAGGTAACCGTATCCCCAAAAAATGCCATGGCTAGGGAACCCACCAAAATAAATAGCGAACCTCCTGCTGTATAAAGAATAAATTTCGTAGCAGCATAGAGGCGTTTTTTCCCTCCCCAAATCGATAGAATTAGGTAAACCGGAACTAATTCTAATTCCCATACCAAAAAGAACAGCAACATATCCTGAACGGCAAATACGGCAATCTGTCCGCCGTACATTAATAACATCAGGAAATAGAATAATTTCGGTTTCAGGGTGACCGGCCAAGCAGCTAAAGTCGCTAAAGTGGTGATAAATCCTGTCAAAATAATTAGGGGCATGGATAACCCATCGGCCCCTACAGACCAATTCAAATCAATTTGGGGAACCCAAGTATATTTTTCTACGAGTTGTAAACCTGGGGTCTGAAAATCGTAGCCATTATTAAAGGCATAAATCAGGATGGTAAAATTAACCAGCCCCACAATTAAAGCGTACCATCTCACCGTTTTTCCATCTTTATCGGGAATAATTGGAATCAGTAAGGCGGCGATAAGTGGAAATAAGATGGTAATTGTTAGCCAAGGAAAATGTTCCATAGATTAAGCACTAAATGAAGGAATTAAAATTAAGCTACAATCAGTTAGCACGTCTAACCACTGTTAACTGGTACGGGCGGGTTCCGTTAGATCTTTGTTAATTATATAAATTTTGATGAACCCGCCCCTACAACTGATAACTGATGAATTTAACCAGTAATTCCTGAGAAGACAACGAAGCCAAGAACGGCTACAAATACAATCAGGGCGTAGAATTGAGCGCGACCATTTTCCAGGTATTTTAAACCTTCTCCGGTGACTAAGGTGACTAACCCGGTCAGGTTAACTGCCCCATCGACAACGCGATAATCAACTTCCATCACTTGTCGGGCTAACCGACGACTACCCCGCACAAATAGGACTTCGTTAATATCATCCAGATACCATTTGTTTTTGGAAAAATTGTACAAGGCTGGATATTTTGCAGCGATTGCAACGGGATCAATTTTACCCGCTAAATACATCAAATAGGAAATACTAATTCCTATTAAAGCAATACCAACGGAACTTCCAGCCATAATCAAAAATTCCGTCAATTCAAATTCCGCCAAATGTTCCTGAACCTGTTTCACACTTTCCCCAGGGGCGTGAATAAACAGTTCAAAAATATTATTAAACGGAGTTCCCACCAACCCAATGAATACCGAAGGAACCGCTAATACCATTAACGGTAAAATCATGGTAATTGGGGACTCATGGGGATCGTGGCTATGGCCATGATCATCGCCGTGGGCTAACTCGTCGGGGTTCATCGCCCCAGGGCCAAAGGCAAATTGAGGGCCATTGGCTTCGGTTAACAGATTTTGTTGAATGGTGGTGTCATTACCTCGGAATTTACCCTCAAAGGTCATAAAATACATTCGGAACATATAGAAGGCAGTCATTCCGGCCGTTAACCAACCGACTAACCATAATATCGGGTTAGCGGCAAAGGCATTACTGAGAATTTCATCCTTTGACCAGAAACCCGCAAAGGGGGGAATGCCACAAATTGCTAAAGTCCCCACCAGGAAACAGGCGGAGGTAACGGGCATATATTTGCGTAACCCGCCCATCAGACGCATATCCTGAGCTAAAACGGGTTCATGGCCAACAACAGACTCCATGCCGTGAATGACCGAACCCGAACACAGGAATAACATGGCCTTAAAATAGGCGTGGGTCATCAGGTGGAATAGTCCGGCACTGTAGGCGCCCACACCCATGGCCATTACCATGTAACCCAATTGGGAAATAGTCGAATAGGCTAAACCTTTTTTAATGTCATTTTGGGTTAAGGCGATAGTAGCCCCCAAGAAGGCGGTAAAGCATCCGGTAAAGGCAATAATATTCATCACCGTTGGCAACCCTTCAAAGACGGGGTACATCCGGGCGACTAAAAACACCCCGGCGGCCACCATCGTGGCCGCGTGAATTAAGGCAGAAATCGGGGTTGGGCCTTCCATGGCGTCGGGAAGCCAAACGTGCAGGGGGAATTGGGCCGACTTAGCCACGGGGCCGAGGAATACTAACACCCCTAAAAGGGTCGCTAAAATTACGCTCAGGGAACCGGTTTCTACGGCTTGTTCTAGGCGTTCTCCCATTAATGCAAAATCAAAGGTATTGGTAGCCCAATAGATGCCTAATATTCCTAAGAGTAAACCAAAGTCACCGACTCGGTTGGTGACAAAGGCTTTTTGACAGGCATCGGCGGCGGGTTTGCGGTCGTACCAGAACCCAATTAACAGGTAGGAACACATCCCCACCAGTTCCCAGAAAATATAAACCTGAATCAAGTTTGGGCAAATTACCAGCCCTAACATGGAAGAACTAAATAAACTCAGATAGGCATAAAAGCGTACATATCCGGGGTCATGGGCCATATAACCATCGGTGTAGATCATGACCAGGAAGGCAACGGTAGCCACAATTGCCAGCATCACCGTTGCTAGATGGTCAATGGTATAACCCATCGTTAGTCTAAAGTCTCCGGCCGCTGCCCAGTCAATAATATAGGTGTAGGGAGCGTGACCGCTTAGTTGACTCCAAAGCAGGGCAAAAGATAAGACCATTGATGCCCCTAGGGTTGAGACGAGAAAGGTTGAACAAACTTGTCTCAAATTGTTAGTGGCGGTGTTGAAAGAAATTAGCCCGACCCCAACCAGGGTTGCACCTAATAGGGGCAACACAGGAATTAACCAGGCGTATTGATAGAGAGGTTCCATAACTATGTCAACTTTATAGTTCTTAATGAACTTGCCAAAACTGTTGATAATTTTGACACAGAGTATGAACCTTATGGGTAAAAATTCCTGAAATCTTCGCAAAGCCAAAACTTGTAAATCGGTTTTTTGGCTTCGGCTGTCCCTGGTTTTTCACTTTTGGGATAAAATGCCCATGATAACAAAGTGATCACATTGTTATCGTTCACTGATAACTGATCCAGACGCGCCGTGGCACGTCTCTACACTGATCACTGATCCAGACGCGCCGTGGCACGTCTCTACACTGATCACTGATCCAGACGCGCCGTGGCACGTCTCTACACTGATAACTGATTAGTGATCACTGATAACTGATGATGGTTTGGATAATTGGTCATAAAACTATCCAGACGGCGACGTAAATCTTCTCGACCTTGAAAATGTTCGAGTCGATAGACCACCTGACCTTGATCAAAAATCATTAATGTCGGTAAAGTTTGGAGGCGGTAGGTACTCGCTAACTTTAAACTTTGATCGGCATTTACACTGACTAACTTGATTGTGCCTCGCCAGTCCTGCTGGAATTGACTCAGTTGGGGCATAATCAGCTTACAAATTCCACACCAAGGCGCCCAAAAATGTACTAAAACCGGAGAAGAAGATTCCAGAACTTCTTGAGTAAACATCTGCTCATTGATCGACAATAGCATCATCTCTCAAATTTTATTAATCACAGTTTTTATATCCTTGGGATCATGCTACCAGTCTACGTTACCTGTTGCACGCATTAATAAGGGATGAATTTGCCAGAGTAACAGGATAAAAATACCGACTCCTAAATAAGACCATCGGAAAAACTCTTTTAATTCAAGGGTTTGGCGACCTTGGGCGATCGCTAAAAATGGAATTACAGAGGTACGAGATCTCACGGTTTCAAAGGATTTGCCATAACGGGCCAACAAACGCCGATCACCATGCCACACAGCAAATAAATGATGCAAGATCAGCCCTAGGGAAGTTAACAGGGTGAAACTTGTCCCCATCCATAAACTATGACCCACACACCAAATTACTTGACCCACCATTTGTGGATGTCTGGTAATGCGGATAATTCCAGTTTCATAGAGATGGACTTCCGGTTTTTGAATGGCGGCAATTTCTAACAAGTTAAAGGTGGCTGGATAGAGAAAAATAAATGAAATTGCTGATAAGATCCAAACTATCGGTTTAACCACAACTCTATCCTGCACCATCCAAAGTTGTAGTCCATCGTAACGATGATTAAAAAAGTAGATAATTAGAACCGTGGCAAAGGGGATACTCACTAAAGCAAATAAAACTCGATAAGCCCGCGCCCCAATTTTTGATTCTCCCCAGGGTCGCAGGGCTGCTAAACCACTATGGGCGATCGCAAATCCCAAAATTAACCCCAACATCACAAAATGGCTAGACGTTAGCCAATGCTCAGACATTTTGACCTTTTCTCCATTAATAATAAAGTTAATTTCAATTACCCTTCATCGTTGCAGTATGCTGAAAGAACTTGATCCCCCATCCTAAAAAGTCATCACGCTTCCTTATTTTACCGAGGTTGAGGAATATGTCTGACCTTCCATTCACTTTAGATCAGTTACGCATTCTGAAAGCGATCGCGGCTGAAGGTAGCTTCAAGCGCGCTGCTGATAGTCTTTATGTCTCCCAACCTGCCGTGAGTCTTCAGGTGCAAAACCTAGAAAGACAGTTAAACGTGCCACTGTTTGACCGGGGAGGACGGCGCGCCCAACTGACCGAAGCTGGTCATCTACTCCTGAGTTATGGTGAAAAAATTCTGTCCCTGTGTCAAGAAACCTGTCGCGCCATCGAAGATTTACAAAATCTGCGGGGGGGAACTTTAATTATTGGGGCATCTCAAACCACCGGAACCTATATGTTACCCCGGATGATTGGGTTATTTCGAGAAAAATATCCCGATGTTTCGGTACAGTTGCACGTTCATTCGACCCGGCGCACCGCTTGGAGTGTGGTAAATGGACAAATTGACTTAGCCATTGTCGGGGGAGAAATTGCCCCCGAATTGATATCTGCTTTAGAAATTGTTCCCTATGCGGAGGATGAACTGGCGTTAATTGTTCCTACTTCCCATGAATTTAGCCAACGAGAAACGATTCTCAAAGAGGATTTATACTCGTTAAAATTTATTAGTTTGGATGCTCAATCAACGATTCGCAAAGTTATTGATCAGGTTTTAACCCGGTGTGAAATCGATACGAACAACCTGCAATTAGAAATGGAACTCAGTTCCATTGAAGCGATTAAAAATGCAGTGCAATCGGGGTTAGGAGTGGCGTTTGTTTCCACCTCTGCCATTGAAAAAGAGTTGCAAATGGGGGTAATCAAAAGGGTTAAAATTGATCAGGTGATTGTTAAACGGACGTTATCGGTGATTTATAATCCCAATCGCTATCGATCCAAAGCCGCCGAGGCATTTACTAATGAAATTTTACCCAAATTTGCCAGCCCTAATTTTAACAAACATAGTATTGATGTACAATACCCAACGGAATACACGGCTTTACCTTTATCAGATTGATTTGATCGGAATTTTTGCAACCTTTGGGGTTAAAATTATCTAAAATAATCTGATTTTTGATTCTATTTTTACTCAATTCTTTACCAACTCTCACAATGACAGATGTTCCTTTTACCTTAGATCAGTTACGCATTCTCAGAGCGATCGCGGCTGAGGGAAGTTTTAAACGGGCGGCGGATAGTTTATATGTTTCCCAGCCCGCTATTAGTTTACAAGTCCAAAATTTAGAACGACAGTTAAGTGTTCCTTTATTTGATCGCGGAGGACGCAGAGCTAAATTAACAGAAGCTGGACATCTTTTATTAAATTATGGCGAAAAAATCCTAAGTTTATGTCAGGAAACCTGCCGCGCCATTGAGGATTTACAAAATCTCCAAGGAGGTACATTAATTGTTGGAGCATCCCAAACTACGGGAACCTATTTACTCCCCCGGATGATTGGTTTATTTCGCGAAAAATATCCTGATGTGGCGGTACAACTGCACGTTCATTCGACTCGACGCACCGCTTGGAGTGTGGCAAACGGACAAATTGATTTAGCAATTGTTGGGGGGGAAGTGCCACCAGAATTACAAGATGCTTTGACAATTCAACCCTATATTGAAGATGAATTAGCTTTAATTATTCCCCCTTCCCATCCCTTTGCCAAATTAGACAAAATTCACAAAGAAGACTTATATCAATTGGAATTTGTGGCTTTAGATTCCCAGTCTACTATTCGCAAAGTCATTGATCAAGTTTTAACCCGATCCGAGATTGATCCACGCTGTCTAAAAGTCGAAATGGAGTTAAATTCTATTGAAGCAATTAAAAATACCGTACAAGCCGGATTAGGTGCCGCTTTTGTTTCGATTTCAGCCATTGAAAAAGAATTAGAAATGAAGGTTTTACACCGCATATTAATTGAAGATGTGGTGGTTAAAAGAATGCTTTCAGTCATTGTTAACCATCATCGCTATCAGTCTAAGGCATCTGAGGCTTTTAGTCGAGATATCTTACCCTTGTTTACTGCCGAAAATTGGACATTAAACACCCATAACTTTTCCTCAAATTCTTCTAAAAAACCGATTAATATTGAGACGTTTATTTCTCCTACTGATTTTGAAGAAACTCAAGACCTATAGCAATCTTATTTGAGTTGTCTTGATCAAAAGGGAACACCGGAATAGGGAACACCGGAACACCGGATAATACTTCTGACTGTTTCATATCAGTATTAAAATGTTACAACCTCCGTTTTTAATTTTTTATCAGCAGTAACACTATGAAAATCTACTGTACTCGTCCGGGTTGTTTGGGGGCTGATCGCAATAATTTTACCGATTTAGAGGATCAAATGACCCTCAAAACCGTACAGCAAAAATTCTGTACCACCTGCGGAATGCCTTTGATTTTAGATGGTCGTTATCTCCCCGAACTACTCTTAGGACAAGGAGGATTTGGCACAGCCTATTTAGCCAAAGATCGCCGTTCTCCTACCATGAAATATTGTGTAGTTAAACAATTTAAACCCTCATCGGATTTAAACCCTCAACAATTAGCAACAGCACAAATTTTATTTGAAAGAGAAGCTCATGTTTTGGAACAGTTAGGCAATAAACATCCCCAAATTCCTGATTTATTTGCCTATTTTCCCTTGGAAGCACCCGGATGGCAAACTTCAAAACCGGAAAGTTTTTTTTATATTGTTCAAGAGTATATTAATGGAGAAAATTTAGAAGCAGAACTAAATTCAAAAGGAAAATTTTCAGAAACAGAAGTTCGAGAAGTCCTACAGGAAATTCTCAAAATTCTGGAATTTGTTCATGATCATGATGTGATTCACCGCGATATTAAACCTTCTAATATTATGCGTGATCGCCAAGGAATTTTACATTTATTAGATTTTGGGGCGGTTAAACAAGTCACTCAAAGTCCCGCCGGAACATCGACCGGAATTTATTCTCTGGGGTTTGCACCTCCTGAACAAATGCGAGGTCATACCGTGTTTCCTTCCACGGATTTATATGCGTTGGCGGTGACTTGTATTGTATTATTAACAGCAAAAGATCCTCAAGATTTATTTGATAGTTATAGTAATCAATGGAACTGGAGACAATTTGTTAGGGTTTCCGATGAATTAGCTAATATTTTAGATAAAATGTTATTATCGACACCGAGCGATCGCTTTGGTTCGGCTACTCAAGTTTTAAGCGCCTTAAACCCGCCCCAAATTCCTCCTATTCCCCAACCTCCTCCAATTCCTTCTCCTGCTATTTCTCCTCCTGTAACCCCAGTTCAACCTTTAACAACAACTCGTTCTTTTTCTACCTTAGAATTATTATCTAATGCCGCCTTTGTGGGGTTTGAAGTTGGGGTTTTTGCCAGCTTAGGATTTGCTATATTTAAAGTATTTAATTTTAACCCTATGGTTTTATTAATTATCGGTTTAGTTGGGGTCACGGGATTAATATTTGCCCAATATCATCGCTGGATCGAAGTTGGGTTAGATTTTATTATTATCCCCTTAATTTCTATTGCAGCTTTATATTTTATCTTATCAAAATTTAATCCTGATAGCCTGTTCCCATTAATAATAGTCCCTTTAATTCTGGCCATATTTAGCGTAGCTGTAACTACTCTATTTCGTTTAATTTATATCATGCTTAAACGAATTATATAACTGAAAATACTTAAAAACTAGACTAAATAAAGCAAACTCAATAAATCTGTTACCGAATCCATAACGCTTAAAACATAGATTACCGCTTTCGCGGTAATGACAGCCGATAAGTATTCCTAAACGCCAGCCGTGGTTCCTATATCTAGTAACACTATATCAATAACTGCCCCGATAATCATACAAAAGTGCTAAAATTTTCCCTAATACCCAAAACCCTTGATATTTATGGCTCAAAAAAATGACACTACAACTTTAATCCTCGCCTTACTAATTACCGGAGGATTAATTAGTGGCGGAATTTGGTGGTTTACTCGCAATATGAATTTGTCAACAGTATTAAATTCTAATCCCTCTCCCTCTAGTTCAATTCCACCTAAACCCGCCCCAATTCCACCTACCTCTGTCCCTCAAACCTCCACAAAAGATTTTAAAACCTTTGCTGAAGTTCCTAATGTTCCGAATGGACTTTTTACCTATGGCGGAAGTACCACATTTGCACCTATTCGTAAAGTAATTAATCCCGAAATTCAAAATATTTTTCCTCAATTTAAATTACGATATTTTCAAAATCCTAGTCAATCCCCAGGTTCAGGAAGTGGGATTAAAATGTTAATTGATAATCAAATTACCTTTGCTGAATCTTCCCGACCTTTACAGGAATCAGACTATCAACAAGCCCGACAAAGGGGATTAAATTTAATCGAAGTTCCGTTGGCGATTGATGGGATTGTAGTTGCAGTTAATCCTAACTTAAATATTCGAGGATTAACTGTTAATGAATTAAAACAAATTTATACGGGTAAAATCACTAATTGGAGCCAACTCGGAGGGCAAAATATTCCCATTGTTGCCTATTCTCGGACTCAAGAAGCAGGAGGAACAACAGAATTTTTTATTACAAATGTATTAGGAGGAGAGAGCTTTGGAGAGTCGATAAAATTTATTCCTACCACCACAGAAGCCCTAAGAGTGATCGCTAATAATCCTGGGGGAATTTATTACGCTTCCGCCCCAGAAGTGGTTGCACAATGTACTATTAAACCCATCGCCATTGGTTTAACCTCTGATGCTTTAATTCAACCCTATAAAAATCCCTTAATTCCCCCTGAAAATTGCCCTCAACAACGGAATAAAATTGATCCTGTTGTGTTTAAAAATGGCGCTTATCCCCTTACCAGAAGTTTATTTATTATTGTTAAACAAAATAATCAAACTGAACAACAAGCCGGAGAAGCTTACACTCAACTTTTATTAACTGCTCAAGGTCAAGATTTAATTGAAAAACTGGGATTTATTAGAATCCGTTAAGTTTTTTAGGCGGGGTATGTTTCTATCTGTTAACCTCTAGGTTAACAGATAGAAAAAATGTTACAATATAAAGTTAAGCATCAATGCAGTAGCTTTTTGTTGTATTTCTGAACGAGAAAATTTATCCTGAACTTCTAACCCCATTTGCACATAAAGATTTTGTTAAGAAAAAAACGGGTTTCTGCGATTACCTTTGCATCTTAACAAAGATTTTGTGTAAGAAACCCGGTTTCTTACACAAAAATCAAGATTCCTGTGTACAGTTATTCCCCGTAAAGTCTTAATCAATGGGCTGTCCCGTACTTATAGTGATAAATTGAGCTGATTAATCAGATCCTATAAAGCGTTGAAGCTAGACAAGATCCAAGGAATGTGATATCATCCTAATATTCTTAGTCGGTTCTGGTGGAGAACAGCCACCAGAAGTAATGGGGAAAGAGCAGTGCAAGGCTGCCGCTGTCCCGCAACTGTGATCAGAGATTGACCTCTGTAAGTCAGGATGCCCGCCGATACTAAGGCTCATCTAAAATTAACCGGTCTGCGAGGTACAGATGGAGATAAAATTGCATAGACTTTCGCGCCTTGGGATGATGGCAGGGCTGAGTTGTTATTTGGTTGTGGGATCTCCTACGCCTGCCCATGCTATGCACATCATGGAAGGGTTTCTGCCAATAGAATGGGCTGTTTTTTGGTGGATTGTGTTTATTCCATTCTTTATTTGGGGACTGCGATCAATTGCCCGCATCACTCGTGAGCATCCCGAAACTAAGCTATTGTTAGGATTAGTAGGAGCTTTTGTCTTTGTATTGTCGGCTCTGAAAATTCCTTCGGTGACGGGTAGTTGTTCTCACCCAACGGGGACGGGGTTAGGAGCGGTGCTGTTTGGGCCGGGAGTGATGTCGGTGTTGGGCGCGCTAGTCCTGTTATTTCAAGCATTACTCTTAGCTCATGGTGGTTTAACGACTTTGGGAGCCAATGCGGTGTCGATGGCGGTTGTGGGGCCATTGGTAGCTTATGGTATTTATCAGATAGTGATTAAAGGCGGTGGGAAATCAACTCTGGCTATTTTTATGGGATCGGCTTTGGGGGATTTACTCACTTATGTGATGACTTCGATCCAATTGGCATTGGCATTTCCGGCAGCTAGTGGTGGAGTTTTGGCTGCCTTTACTAAATTTGCTACTATCTTTGCACTGACGCAAATTCCCCTATCCATCAGTGAGGGTTTATTGACGGTGTTAGTCTGGAATTGGTTGCATCAAACCGCAATAGAGGAATTGCAGTTATTGAATTTAATCAAACAGGAGTCATAAGCAATGAAGGGAAATAGTCGGAGTTGGAATAATTGGCTATTGGTATTGGGTGTGGTAGGGTTAGCGATCGCTCCACTATTGTTGGTTAAAGAAGGTAAGTTTGGCGGATCTGATGGCGAAGCTGAAGCAGCGATTCAGGAGATTAGTCCTAACTATCAGCCTTGGTTTACTCCCATATTTGAACCGGCTAGTGGTGAAATTCAATCTCTGTTATTTTCTGTGCAAGCCGGGTTAGGAGCCGGAGTTATGGGGTATGTAATTGGGCGCTATTCCCACCGCCGTTAGTGATTGTAACACAATCAAGAATAATCTATTATGCACAATAATCTGGATACCTATACCTACAGGAATCATTTGCTACAGGTATCACCGCAACAGAAACTCTGGTTTGCGATCGCCTTAGTGCTGATGGCATTAATGGCGCATCCGATTACACAACTATTGATTGCTGTGTGGCTGGGGGTGTGGACAGTTGGTTACGCCCGGATTCCAGTCAAGGTGTATTTGCGGGTGCTGATGGTGGCGGGACTGTTTCTGCTAACTAGCATTCCGGCCTTAGTATTAAATATGGTATCGGTGGAGGAAATTGCCTCTGTGCAACTGGATCAGGTTGGGGGTGTGGCTGTGGGTCAGTGGTATTTGTTTGTCAGCAGAAGCGGACTAATTCAAGCTTTCGAGATTGGAATTAGATCCCTAGCTTGTACCTGTGGTTTGTTATTTGTATTGTTTACCATCCCATTTACTGATATTTTAAAGGTCTTACAAAAGTGGTATTTCCCCACAGTTTTAACTGAATTATTGCTGCTAATGTATCGGTTTGTATTCTTGTTCCTAGGTATTGTCACCCAATTGCAATTGGCACAACGGGCGAGGGGAGGCTATCGTACCCGTCAGCGTTGGATGTATAGTGTGGGATTGTTAGTGAGTCAACTGCTGGTGCGATCGCTCCAAAGTTACCACCACTTCTCCCTAGCCCTGAATTCCCGTGGCTTTAAGGGTAACTTTCAATTCCACTCAAATCACTCCTATATCTACTCCAAACGCTATGCGATCGAATCTGTGATCGGGTGTATTGGATTAGTGATTTTGGATTTCAGACTTTAAATCCCCTAATTTTATATGTCTTCTCCCTTAATCGAATTTAAAAAAGTATGCTACACCTATGCTGGTGGAAATCGTCCCGCCCTACAGGAATTAAACCTAACTATTCCAGTAGGTCAAAAGACAGCAATTCTAGGACATAATGGCTGCGGAAAATCCACATTGTTATTTCTAGCTGATGGTTTATATCGCTGTAATTCCGGGGTAATTTGTTGGCAGGGAAAACCATTAAAATATGATTCATCTTCCCTTAATATATGGCGAGAACGGATTGGATTAGCATTTCAAGATCCTGAACAACAACTGGTTGCTGCTACCGTTGCCGAGGATATTTCCTACGGACTTTGTAATTTACAATTATCAAGAACAGAAATAGAACAGCGATTACAACAAACACTAATAGACTTTTCCTTAAAAGAACTAGCAAACTCCCCCTTGCATCATCTCAGCCTCGGACAAAAGCGACGAGTAGCATTAGCAGGCGTTATGGTACTTCAGCCGCAACTGTTGTTACTAGATGAACCTACGGCTTATTTAGACTCTCTACAGACTCAGAATTTGTTACAAGAGTTAGATCGAATTCACTTGCAGGGTACAACTATTGTGATGGCAACCCATGATCTCGATCTGGCATACTCTTGGGCTGATGTGATGATCGTACTCCATCAAGGACGAATGGTATTATCAGGGGAAGCTCTGGCGGTGTTTACAGATGTTAATTTGTTGGCAGAATTGCAATTAGGTATGCCAACTTTGTTAGAGGTTTGGTATAGCTTTCCAGAACAATTTCGCCCATCGGAATTGACTCCCCCCAGGACGATCGCACAGTTGCGTTCCTACCAAAAAAAAATGTATGATAGATATTATCAAGTCTAGTTGGAACTAAAATGATACAGAAACCGGGTTTCTAAAAAAATCTTGATTCTATCCCAAAGTTGTTGTCAGAAACCGGGTTTCTAGGGTCGTGCGTGTAAATCATTAAAAAAAATAAGGTGAGTTATAACTTGCGTCAACCCACCCTAAAATTAATATTGAATTAGAGATTAACCCTTCAATGCTTCTGCACCGCCGACCACTTCCAGAAGTTCCTGGGTAATGGAGGCTTGACGAGCTTTGTTGTAGGATAAGGTCAGGGATTTAATTAAATCTCCAGCATTTTCACTGGCATTACTCATCGCCGTCATCCGGGCGGCTAACTCACTGGCAATAGATTCTTGCCAAGCGCGTAATAATTGGTTAGTTAAAAACAAAGGTAATAACGCATCCAAAATCTGAGCGGGATCTTGTTCAAAAATCATGTCTCTCGGTAAATCCGTGAGATTATTTTTGACTTTTTCCCGTGCGACTTCAAATTGACCATTTTTAGTCGTCAAACGGAAGATTTCATCATCCTTTGGCTCTAACCCTTGAGGAGTAAGAGGTAACAGGGTTTGAATTACCGGACGAGAGGCAATTAACGAAACAAATTTCGTATAAATTAACTCAATCCGATCCAATTCCCCGGATAAAAATAAATCCAGAAGATTATCCGCAGAATCCCTGACTCTTTCTAAGGCGGGATTTTTCTCAGGATTTTCTACCGTAATCCGAATAGGAGTATCCCGTCTTTGGAAATATTGAATCGCCTTGCGTCCGACTAATAAATAGGTACATTCAATCCCCTCGGCTTCTAACTCTTGGGCACGAGTTTCAGCCTTTTTAATCACGCTACTATTATAAGTACCGCACAAGCCCCGATTACCGGCAATCACCAGTAATCCGACTTTTTTAACTTCCCGTTGTTTGAGCAAAGGTAAATCTGCTTCTTCAAATTTCAAACGGGATTGTAACCCATAAAGAATTCCGGCTAATCGATCAGCAAAAGGGCGGGAAGCCAAGACTTGTTCCTGGGCACGACGCACTTTAGCTGAAGCAACTAGACGCATCGCTTCTGTGATTTTCTTAGTGTTTTTAACCGAATCAATGCGATCGCGGATCGATTTTAAATTTGACATAGTTTTGTCTATAACAGGGAACACCGGAGCTGGGAACACCGGAACAGGTTTGCCGTATCAGTCTTTATCAAACACTTTTGGGCGCGACTGCCCTATCACCCAACAGTTAAAGAGTCAACAGTGAACAGTATCTTAACTCTTACACTGATCACCCTTAACTCTTACACTGATAAATGATAGGTGATGACTAATTAAGCTGAGACTAAGAAGGTTTGTTTAAATTCGTTAATCCCTTCTTTTAACAAACCTTCGGCTTCATCGTCAAGGACTTTTTTGCCTTGAACAATTTCCACATATTTGGGTTTGCTATTTTTCAGATATTCCCGCAGTCCCAGGGCAAAAGCCACGATTTTTTCAACGGGAACTTCATCGAGATAACCGTTAATTCCCGCGTAAATCACCGCCACCTGTTCAAACAATTGCAGGGGAGAATTTTGGGACTGTTTTAACAATTCTTGTAGACGTTTGCCCCGTTCCAATTGGTTACGGGTGGCTTGGTCTAAATCGGAGGCAAACTGAGAGAATGCTGCTAACTCAGCATACTGAGCCAACTCCAATTTCACTTTCCCGGCCACTTTCTTCATGGCTTTGGTTTGCGCAGCCGAACCCACCCGGGATACAGAAATCCCCGCATTCACCGCCGGACGTAAACCGGAGTTAAATAAGTCAGAGGATAGGAAAATCTGACCATCGGTAATCGAAATCACGTTAGTCGGAATATAGGCCGAAACGTCACCCGCTTGGGTTTCAATGATCGGTAAGGCTGTCATACTGCCACTACCGAGTTCGTCGTTCAGTTTTGCCGCCCGCTCTAATAAACGAGAGTGCAGGTAGAACACATCTCCAGGATAGGCTTCCCGTCCGGGAGGACGACGGAGTAACAGGGACATTTGACGGTAGGCTTGGGCCTGTTTAGATAAGTCATCATAGATGACCAGGGTGTGTTTGCCCTTGTACATGAAATACTCGGCAATGGTAGCTCCAGTATAGGGAGCCAGGTATTGCAGAGTAGCGGATTCACTAGCACTCGCAGCCACAACCACGGTATATTCCATCGCCCCTTTTTCTTCCAGGGTTGCTACCACCTGAGACACGGTGGAAGCTTTTTGACCAATAGCAACGTAGACGCAGATTACGTCCTCGCCCTGTTGGTTAATAATGGTGTCAATGGCAATGGAAGTTTTTCCAGTTTGACGGTCACCAATAATTAATTCCCGTTGACCCCGACCAATGGGGATCATGGAGTCAATGGCGGTGATCCCGGTTTGCATCGGTTCGCAAACGGAACGACGGGCAATAATCCCAGGAGCCGGAGATTCCAATAACCGAGTTTCAGAGCCTTTAATATCGCCTTTGCCATCAATGGGACGGGCTAGGGCATCAACTACCCGGCCTAACATGGCATCGCCCACGGGGATTTGAGCAATTCTTCCGGTGGCGGTGACGGCGGAACCTTCTTGGATCTCCCGACCTTCACCCATTAATACTGCACCGACGTTATCTTCTTCTAGGTTGAGGGCAATCCCGATGGTTCCGTCCGCAAACTCTAACAGTTCCCCGGACATAACTTTATCTAAACCATAAATCCGGGCAATCCCGTCACCGACTTGGAGAACAGTTCCGACGTTAGTTTCTTTAACGTCTTGGTCGTACTGTTCAATTTGTTGTTGAATAATACTGCTAATTTCGTCAGGTCTGATCGCTACCATTGTTGTTGTTAGTAGTTAGAGGTTATCAGTTCAAAAAAGATCCCCGACATGATCATGACGGGTCACTAGATTTTATTGGGCTAATTTGATTCCAATTCGGCGCAGTTGTCCACGCAAACTGGCATCGACCACCCGAGATCCAACTTTAATAATCACACCGCCCAAGAGTTGAGGCTCGATGGTGGTGGAAATTTCCACGGCTCGAGCATTAGTCATGGCTTTGACTTTTGCGGTTAAGGTATCCTGTTGGGCCTCGGTTAACGGATGGGCGGAAGTGACTTCTGCCAATACCGTTTGATTGAGTTTCCGCAGTAAGGCTAAATACTGTTGACCAATTCCTTCTAGGAATAAAATCCGGCCCCGATCAACTAAGAGCATTAAGAAATTCCGCAGGGCGGGATTGATTTCGTCTCCAGTGATCCGTTGCAGAATCGCTTTTTTATCCTGGGGTTTTACCACCGGACTGCCTAAAAAGGTTTTTAATTCTGCGGAACTGTTGAGTAATTCGAGTAATGAACGAATATCATTGCCGAATTCTTCGGTTAAATTTTTAGATTGAGCCACGGACATTAACGCCGAAGCGTAGGGCTCAATAATTTGTCCTGCGATCGCACTCATCTTAACCTCCCAGCAGCATTAGACTCTGATCAATCAATCGCTCCTGAATTCGGTCATCAAGCCGATCTTTGATTTGGGCTTCTGCCCGTTCAATGGCTTGACTCGCAATCACAGAACGCAGTTGAGCGATCACCCGTTCCCGTTCTGAATCTAACTCTTGGCTGGCAGTTGCCTTCATCCGTTCCACATCTTCAGCAGCTTTGCTCAGAACCAAGTCAGCAACGGTTTTAGCCCGGGCTTCGGCTTCGGATAAAATGCGTTGGGCGTCGGTTTGAGCGTCACTGAGTTTCTGCTGTTGTTCGGCCAGAGAAGCCTGGGCTTGTTCTTGGCGCTGTTCCGCTTCTTTAATGGCTTCTTCAATGGCGGAGCGTCTTTGACTTAGGATTTTTCCTAAAAAACCTCGGCCAAAGTAAACCAGTACACCAATCAGAATAGCTAGGTTAATTAGGTTCGTCTCTAAAATATTGGTATTGAGACCGAATCGGGCTTCAGAGCCAGCTTCTGTGGCTAGTAATAAAACAGTCTCCATGATGTTCTTCTCATAAATGCGCGGCCTAAGATCTAACCTCTGATTTAGCAGGTCAGACTTGAGCCTGGGCTATCTTCAAATCGGAATTTTCTGGGAATCTAACCAGCGAATCGGCTTTGCTGCTTCACAAGCTAGGGCATCCAAGATTATTTAACTAACTCAGCCCCTAATAATTTTTCTAAAATTTGGCGACTGAGCGGTTCAACCTGTTGCTCTAATGCTTGTAGGGCTTGTTGTTTTTCCTGCTCGATTTCTTGAGCTGCTTTTTCTCTCACTTTTTGCGATTCTTGCAGAGCTTCTGCTACTTTCTCAGAGGCATTTTTCTGAGCTTGAGCCTGGGCATCAACAATAGTCGCTTGAGCTTTTTTACGAGTTTCTGCTAACTCTAATTCATACTGACGGGCTAATTTTTCCGCCTTAGCCAGACGTTCTTTGGCACTGGACTCCCGCTCGCGGATATAATCTGAGCGTTCATCAATTGCCTTTCCTAAAGGTTTATAAAAAACCTGGTTTAAAATTGCTGCAAGGATTAAGAACTGGACTGCCATTAAAGGCAGGGTTGCATCCAGATCAAAAAGTCCTCCTTCTTTGGCAGCCTCTTCAACCGCAAATAGAATTGTCCCGTGCATTATTGTCCCTTGAAGAGTTGCATTAAAGATGGATTTTAGACTTAAATTTCAGAACCCTGAAACCTAAAACCTAAAATCCATGTTTTGGATTACTGTTTAGGCGAAGGGGTTAGCAAACAGTAAGACCAGAGAAACGACTAAACCATAAATGGTCAGTGCTTCCATGAAGGCTAAACTTAACAGTAAAGTTCCGCGAATTTTACCTTCAGCTTCGGGTTGACGAGCAATCCCTTCTACAGCTTGACCTGCCGCATTTCCTTGACCAATTCCAGGGCCGATCGCGCCTAAACCAACTGCTAAAGCAGCAGCAATAACCGAAGCAGCGGCAACTAATGGATCCATGATAATTTTCTTCCTTCTAAATACAAAAGAGTTAACAAACAATCGCTTAGACAAATGTGAAATCAATCCTGATCAGCATTGCTCAAACTGGGAGTTTCGACGAAAATACTTTTCTTCTTTGTCCCGTTACAATTGCCAGATTTTTTAGATGGATTGGAGTCCCCAAAACGCTATTTTACCAATAAAGGGGATCAAGTTTAACCCCAGGGAACATTTTAGAAAAATTCCGAGCTAAGAAAATAAATCTTAAAGTCTTTATTTCTTTCCCTAGTCGTGATCATCTCCGCCATGTCCTTCTAGGGCTTCACCAATATAGTTCGCCGCTAGGGTCGCAAAAATCAGGGCTTGAATGGCGCTCAAGAATAAACCCAAAACCATTAAAGGCAGAGGAATAAACAGAGGTACCAGGAACACTAATACCGCCACCACCAATTCATCCGCTAAAACGTTACCAAACAAACGGAAACTCAGGGAGAGGGGTTTGGTAAAATCTTCAATCACTCGGAATGGAGCGAGGAAGGGAACGGGTTTAGCGTAGTCAGCAAAATAACCTAATAGGCCTTTTTTGCTAATTCCGGCGTAGAAATACGCTAAAGACGTTAACAGCGCTAGGGCGACGGTGGTATTGATGTCGCTGGTCGGGGCGGCTAATTCTCCAGAAGGAAGTTCGATCAACTTCCAGGGAAGCAAAGCACCTGACCAGTTGGAGGTGAAGATGAATAGGAACAGTGTTCCGACAAAGGGAACCCAAGCACGATATTCTTTTTCCCCGATTTGGTCTTTGGCCAGATTGCGAATGAATTCTAGGACGTACTCCATAAAATTCTGCATTCCACTGGGAATTCGCTGTACCTTGCTACTAGCAAGCACCGAGGCGATAATCAGCAAGCCGATCACAAACCAGGAGGTCAAGAAAATCTGACCATGGAGTTTGAAACCGCCGATTTCCCAATATAACTGCTGGCCAACTTCTAAATTGGCGAGGGGAAGATGATTAAAGTTGTTTAAGATAGTCAGCATTTCCATCAAGAGTAGGCTTCCTCTACAGATTGAGGACTGGAGGATTCCAAAAACCGCGTGACCTACTTCGGCTCAGGGGTGAACGTTGTCTTGATGACATAGAGGATGAGAGCCAATTTATAGGTGAGAAATCCTAAAAAAATCGGTAGAATCTTTAGCTGTTCCCATTGACTGGCTACAATGATTAAAAGCGCGAAGACACCAAGCCGATTCTGACTAAGTTTTCCTTTTTCTCGCCCGATTTTCTCTACATCCTTGCCTAGCATCCGCAAGTAGACTACACTCACCATCGCCCCCAGCAAATAGTTCAGGGCAATTTCCAAAGGATAGAAACAGCAAACCACAGCAAAAATGACCCCGGCACTAGCGATCGCGATCAGTAACACCTCTTGCTGCAACTGATAATACTCTCGCATGGAAGGGTCGGGTTCTATAGTCAGTTTAGACCCGGATTCTACTGTTTCCTCTGGGTTTGTCATAGGTACTTGGACAGGTTCACCAATTTTTAGTTCAGTCACAACTGCTGGCTCGGAAATCCGAAACTGACAGTTTTAACTTTCCCCAAGTTCACGCACACAGCGCATAACACGCTCTGCAAGCCACTATGAATAATATCATGTTGTGGCAACAGCACTTCAAACAAAATTAATTTTGCACCAATTGTAGTAAGCCCTTTAGGGCTTTCTTACTTTCTTAACCCTCAACCAACAACACCCCTAATTCTCCAATGCTGCTCTAATATTCTGTTTGAGGGTTGATACGACGTCCTCAATGGCGATTTCTTGGGCATTGTGGCTGGCTCGTTCTAGCAATTCCACTTTACCCGATTTAATCGAACGTCCGGTGACAATCCGGTAGGGAATCCCAATCAAATCGGCATCTTTGAATTTTACCCCGGCCCGTTCATTCCGATCATCAAGCAGGGTTTCAATTCCGGCTTGATTTAATTCCGTATAGAGTTTTTCCGCAATTTCCATCTGTTGAGCATCGCTAATATTAGGAATGGCAATAATTACTTGATAGGGTGCGATCGCCACTGGCCAAATTATCCCATCTTGATCATAGGATTGTTCCACGGCTGATTGTGCTAATCGAGAGACTCCCACTCCATAACATCCCATGACTAAGGGTAATTCTTCCCCCTGTTCATTGCTAAAGGTTGCTCCCATGGCCTGAGAATATTTAATCCCCAGTTGGAAAATATGACCGACTTCAATACCCCTGGCACTGTGTAAAATTTGGTTAGGATCATGAATTGCGTGATCGCCTTTTTGAGCTTTTCTAAGATCAACAATAGTTTTAGGTAAGCTAAATTCTTTGCCCCAATTAGCACCAACAACGTGATATCCTGACTCATCCGCCCCGGTGACAAAATTTTTCAGTTCAAGAGCAGTTTGATCCACCATTCTTAAAAACCTAGACTCAAGTTGTTCTCGATGGGTAATATAACCATCTTCTAAATTGGGAGAAATATAGCCTAAAGGTAAAGGTTTTGTTGCCCATTTTTCTTGAGCTTCTTGATCAGGAACCGTTAAAGATAATATGGTTTTTGCACCAAATTCAGGAGCTAATTTAGTTAATTCATTTTGTAATTTAACTTCATTAACCTCCTGATCTCCCCGAATACTAATTAAAACTAAAACCGTTTTCCCATTATCATAAACCACTTGATACAGAACATTTTTAACAATTTGTGTCGGGGAACAGTTCAAGAACTTGGATAAGGTGGCAATAGTGTTAGTATTCGGTGTTTCTAACTTTTTATATTCGGTAAAGCCAGAAATTTCAGCATCAACCGGATGGGATACGGCTTTTTCCGTATTAGCTGCATATTTGCCATCTTCAGTATAGAGAACTTCATCTTCTCCCGCTTCTGCTAATACCATAAATTCTTGAGAACCACTTCCTCCAATAGCTCCCGAATCTGCTTCTACCGCTCGATATTGTAACCCACAACGAGTTAACATATTCCGATAGGCTTGATCCATATCTCGATAGGTTTTCTTCAAACTTTCTTCATCGCTATGGAAAGAATAACCATCTTTCATAATAAATTCCCGACCCCGCATTAAGCCAAACCGAGGCCGAATTTCATCTCTAAATTTTGTTTGAATTTGATATAAATGTAAGGGTAATTGTTGATGGGAACGAATCATATCTTTAGCAATAGTTGTAATTACTTCCTCATGGGTTGGCCCTAAGGCTAATTCCCGCTTCCGACGGTCAGTTAGGGAAAACATAATTCCCTCCGCTTTGGTATAGGTATCCCAGCGTCCCGACTCGCGCCAAAGTTCGGCGGGTTGGACTTGGGGAAGTAGACATTCTTGGGCTCCGGTGGCGTTCATTTCTTCTCGGACAATTTGAGAGACTTTTTGCAAAACCCGCCACATCAGGGGAAGATAAGCATAAATTCCACTTCCAATACGGCGAATATATCCCGCCCGGACTAATAGTTTATGACTGGGAATTTCCGCTTCTTTGGGATCTTCGCGCAGGGTGACAAATAGCATTTGAGATAGTCGCATCGTTATGTTTCCTAAAATTAAAGACTAATTTATTATTATCGCAGAATTGTGTTAAATTAGTATAATCGAATTTAATAAACCACAAAGGCACTAAGACACTAAGAAATTAGAATGATCATTGCTGTGCTTAAAAAACTAGAAAACTGATTAATCCATCTTTGTTTTTTATACCTTATGGATTTTATTATTATTTAATTTCTCCTAATTAATTTTAGGTGGGAATACTTTAGATAAATCTAAGGTTAAATCAGGAAAATATGGTAAGGTGATAGATTGAGTAGGTAAATAAATCAGTTTACGAAGATAACCAAACTCTCCTTGTGATTTTTGATAGGGTTCGCTATAATATTCTAAACAAAAATCAACTAAATTAAAGATCCAATAATCGGTAATATTATTCTCAGCATAAACTGATAGTTTTGTACTTTGATCATAGTCTAAAGATGAATCGGAAATTTCAATCAAGAGTAGAATATCTTTCGTATGGGGATGACCGTTTAAATAATCATCCTCTCGGTTTTTAACAATTACTCTATCCGGTTCCGGTTCACTATAAGATGATAAAATAATAGGTTGTTGTCCTCTTAGGGTTGCCCGTTCTCCAATGAGTTTGTATAGTTCTCGTTCTAAGCGAGTTTCACAAACAGAGTGGGAGGTTCCTTTTGCTGCCATTTCGATCATTTCTCCGCGAATGAGTTCAATTCTATCATTTTCTTGGAAAAAGCCTAATTCAGTCAGGCGGTGATAGTCTTCGGTGGTAAATTTTTTAACGGTTGCGATCGCCATAGTTTTAAATAAAAATAGGATTTATTATTCATTATAATGCAGTGCGAGCGTCCTCGCTCGCTGGGTGGATAGATTTTGAAGAAACCCATACAATCAAATATTATAACCTCGGCATTGATTATTATATCTATCCAATAGATAATAATTAGCGAGCGGGGACGCTCGCACTACCAAGAGATTTTAACAAAATTAATTAAAATACTTCTGCACCTTCAAACTTCTTAACGTTTTGCAGTTTAGCAGATTCTCCGCAGGTGCGAGGAGTGGGTAACATTTTACCTGGGTTGGCTAAACCTTTAGGGTTAAAAACTGTTCTGACCCATTGCATGGTTTCTAAATCAACTTCGTTGAACATTTGGGGCATATAACATTTTTTATCCGCACCAATACCATGTTCACCGGATAAACTTCCCCCCACTTCCACACATATTTTTAGAATTTCCCCGCCAATTTCTTCAACTATTTCCAACGCACCTGGAACGGAATTATCATATAAAATTAACGGGTGTAAATTACCATCCCCGGCATGAAAGACATTTGCTATACGATAACCATATTTTTCTCCCAGGGCTTCAATTTCCTTTAAAACATAAGCCATTTTTGTCCGAGGAATTACGCCATCTTGAACATAATAATCAGGACTGACATGACCTGCGGCGGCGAAAGCTGCTTTCCGTCCTTTCCAAATTTTTAACCGATCTTCTGCATTACTAGCGGTGGTAATATTTCTCGCCCCATTGTTGATACAAATTTCACTAACTCGTTGTTTATTGGTATCAACTTCTACCTGTAAACCATCTAACTCAACTAATAAAATTGCCCCCGCATCTCTAGGATATAAACCAATTTTAACCACGTCTTCAACGGCATTAATACTGAGGTTATCCATAATTTCCATCCCCCCAGGAATAATCCCAGAACTGATAATATCAGAAACCGCAGATCCAGCCGATTCTAAATCAGTAAAATCTGCCAATAAAACACAAATTGATTCCGGTGCTTTTAGAATCCTTAAAGTAATTTCAGTGGCAAGACCCAACGTCCCTTCTGAACCTACAAATAACCCAGTTAAATCATATCCAGGCATTTCGGGAATATCGCCACCAATATCAACAATATCACCATTGGGAGTAACAATTTTTAAGCCCAAAATATGGTTAGTCGTCACCCCATATTTTAAACAGTGAACACCGCCAGAATTTTCGGCAACATTTCCCCCAATAGAACAAATAATTTGACTAGAAGGGTCAGGAGCATAATAAAAACCTGCGCCACTAACTGCTTGTGTGACCCAATTATTAATTACTCCTGGTTGAACAACTACGCGTTGATTTTCTAAGTCAATATTTAAGATTTTTCGCATTAAAGCGGTGACAATTAAAACACAATCTTCTCCGGGTAAAGCACCGCCAGAAAGTCCGGTTCCCGCCCCTCTAGCGACCCAAGGAATTAAATTGCGATCGCAAATTTTAACAACTTCTGCAACTTCTTGGGTGGTTTTTGGTAACACAACTAAGGCGGGACGTTGACGATAGCTGGTTAGTCCATCACATTCATAAACCAGTAATTCTTCTCGACGTTGAATCACTCCTTTTTTACCCACAACCGCTTCAAATTGTTGAATCAAGGGTTGCCAGTTTCGGATTACTTTTGCTGGGGTAGTGACCATAGGAATAACAATTAGGAGAAATTAGGGATACTTTATATTATATCGTTTTTTAGGAATATTTTTATCATTGATTTTAGGCATTCATTTTAATCGGGAGATCAATAATAAATTCACATCCTTCTCCTTCCTTAGAGTTGCAGCTTAGTTTTCCTTGGTGTTTTTGAACAATAATTTCATAGCAGGTTGTTAACCCTAAACCCATTCCTTGACCGACAGGTTTTGTCGTAAAAAATGCGTTGAATAATTGAGATTTTACGGTTTCTGACATTCCCATGCCATTATCTTTAATTCTGATTCTGACTTGAGCGGGGTTAATTAATTCCGTGATAATCCAGATTCTCGGTAGAATATCAGAAGAAATTTCTGATCCAACGCCTAACTCTAAAGCATCTATTGAATTGCTTAATAAATTCAGAAATACTTGGTTGATTTGACTAGCATAACAGGTGACCATAGGTAAGTTATGATAGGATCTTATAATTTCAATTTCAGGCCGTTTTTCTTCAGCTCTCAAGCGATATTGTAGCAGAAGTAATGTACTATCAATTCCTTGATGTATATCTACGGGTTTAATATCCGATTCTCCCAAGCGCGAAAAAATTCTTAATGCTAGAATAATAGTTCTAATTCTCTCTGTGCCTCGTTGCATCGACCCCAGAATATCTTCGAGGTCATTAGCGACAAATTCTAAATCAAATTCTTCTAAGATTTTTTGAATTTTTACACTGGGTTTAGGATATTCTTTTTGATATAAATAAATTAAATTTAGCAAGTCTTGAATATATTGTTGAGTTGGAGCTAAATTTCCTGAAATAAAGCTAATGGGATTATTGATTTCGTGAGCAATTCCGGCGACAAGTTGCCCTAAACTAACCATTTTCTCTTTTTGGATAAGTTGAGATTGAGTGGCTTTTAATTCATCAAGGGTTAATTTAAGTTGAGAATTTTGTTGCTTTAATTGATATTGTAACTGTTGAATTGTTAGTTGATTTTGAATCCTAATTAAAACTTCTTCAAATTGAAACGGTTTGGTAATATAGTCTACTCCACCAGCTTTAAATGCTTTAACTTTATCCAAAACATCATCTAAAGCACTTAAAAAAATCACAGGAATATTACGGGTAGTTTCATCTTTTTTAAGCTGTTCACAAATTTCATAGCCATTCATTTCGGGTAAATTAATATCTAATAAAATCAGATCCGGTAGGACAGCTTTAACGGCGATCAATGCCATTTTTCCATTAATTGCCTTCCGCACATTATATCCCTGATTCACCAGCATTTGAGACAAAAATCTCAAGTTATCTGGAATATCATCAACAATCAGAATATCAGGTTTAGGTGTACTATTTGAATAGTAATTCATATTAAATATTTAAGATAGGATATAGAAAATACTAATTTTTGTCTCATTTTTTAAACAGGAAAGTAATTCCTGCTGGCCCAAAAAAGTTAATTCTGTTTTTTCTGTTTCCTAGTTTATATTCCCTATTTTAACTATTAATCTAGGATGATTATATAATTTTTATCAGGGATATTGACAGAATATCAGATAGCACCTATGCCCATTATAATAAATTTTTGCCAGTATGGAAGACAAAAATAGTTTTTATATAGGATAATTACATCAAGGATATAATAGATCTATAGGATTTTTATTCAAATTGTAATTGCTAAAATAAGAGTGTATATTAAAGAGTGTATACTAGAAAAAAGCGATTATGGAGCCATTTTGAATGTCAACCCTGCTGGAAAGAATCACAATCAATCCTAGGCAATGTGGTGGTCGTCCCGGCATTCGAGGTATGAGAATTCGGGTGTCAGATGTGTTAGACTTATTTGCGGCTGGACTAACTACTGAAGATATATTGGAAGAAATGCCCGATCTCGAAGCAGATGATTTAAAAGCATCTCTTTTGTATGCCTCGCGGAAACTAACAGCATAGGCTAACACTTCATGGCAGCAAAAACTTTGAATAGGACTTAATAGAGAAAGCAAAATGAATGAACAATTACTACTCAATAAATGGCAAAAATTAAAATTAGAAGATCAAGAAAGGGTTTTAGCTTTTATAGATGCCATTGACCAAGAAAAGCCAGAAGAAAAATTATCTGAAACCACTGAATCTGTTGACAAACCTCAGACCGAATTAGGTAAAAAACTTTGGGAAATCAGACAAAAAATTATTAAAGATCCCAATACTAAATTATTAAATTTGGATGATATCGAAGCTGAGTTAGATGAAATCAGAAGTAAAAATAGATGACAATTATTCTAACTTATTTAGATTCTGGAGTTTTAATTGCTGCCGCTAGGGGGACTAATATATTATCATTAAAAGCTACCTTAATTTTAGATAATAAACACCGACAATTTTGTTCTAGCTCTTTTGTCAAATTAGAAATTTTAACTAAAGCTAAATATCATAAACAGCAAGACGAAGTTAATTTCTATGAAACTTTTTTTGCTAGTTGTGCTATTTGGGCTAATGATTTAGATACTATTTTCAATTTAGCAGAAGAATTAGCCGCAAAATATGGCTTAAATGCTTTAGATGCTTTACAAGTTGCTGCTGCTATTTCAGTCAAGGCTGATGAATTTATTACTACAGAAAAGCCCACTAAACCCTTACATCGAGTCACAGAAATAAAAGTTATTTTTCTTGCTAGTTAAACTTAATCTAATTTAAGGCTGTCTTTTATTCTGGACTGACAAGAACGTGATCCCATCGATGAGTCTATGCTTAGACCCTACAAATATTAAATCAGCCCCTTTCCCAAATTGGGAAAGAGGCCAGAGGGTTATACCTTCAGATTAACCATCCTAAATCGCAACCGCCACGACCGCATCCGACGCTTCAGGACTATCTTTTTCCGAAGGAGGAACAACTTGCCAAAATTTCGGTAAATACTCCGACCAGTTCGCCAGAATGGTTTTCGCCTTCTCGCTTTCCGTGTGTTCGGCGTGTTGTGTGATTAACTCTTTTAACTGCTGTTCACCCATCGACGTACTCACCCGTTGAATTTTAACAATTTCCGGGTTTACCATTTCTGGGAAGTCCCCATCTTCATCGAGGAAATAGCCCAGACCTCCGGTTTGTCCGGCGCCCACATTCCGCCCCACCTTACCGAGAACCACAACCACACCCCCGGTCATATATTCACAACAGTGGTCGCCAGCGCCCTCAATAACGGCTTTACCAAGGGAATTCCGTACCGCGAAACGTTCTCCGGCTTTTCCGTAGGCGTATAACGTTCCTCCGGTGGCCCCATATAAACAGGTATTCCCGATAATCACATTCTCAGAAGGGTTATAAGTCACAGCCGCCGGAGGTTTAATAATAATCTCCCCCCCGTGCATCCCCTTGCCAACATAATCATTAGCTTCCCCGGTCAGAGTTAACTTAATTCCGGGTAAGTTGAAAGCGCCAAAACTCTGACCCGCCGCCCCGGTAAAATTCAGGTTAATTTGTCCGGTGAACCCGTTATTTCCATAGATAGAGGCGATTTTCCCAGCAATGCGTGTCCCCACCGTCCGGTCAGTATTCACGATCCGCAGGGTTTTTGTTACCGTCCCCTGGTTTTGAATAGCGGTGGCAATTTCCGCATCTTCTAATAACACATCATCCAATACCGGGCCGTTACTATGGATGGGTTCATGGTTTAACCAACTGCGATCGCTGGTAACAGGAGCTTGGGTAAATACATCTAAATTTAGGTGTTGGGTTTTAGCCACATTTACCCCATCCCGACGTTTTAGCAGGTCAGACCGTCCGACGAGATCGACTAATTTCCGATATCCCAACCGGGCTAAAATATGGCGGACTTCCTCGGCGACAAAATAGAAGAAATTCACCACATGGCCAGGAGTTCCGGGGAATTTTTCCCGCAAACGTTCCTGTTGGGATGTCACCCCCACGGGACAGTTATTGGTATGGCAAATTCTGGCCATAATACAGCCTTCGGCAATCATAGCAATGGTTCCAAAGCCGAATTCCTCGGCCCCCATTAAGGCTCCCATCACCACATCCCAGCCACTTTTGAAACCGCCATCTACCCGCAGCCGCACCCGATCGCGGAGTTTATTACCCATCAACACCCGATGAACTTCCGTCAACCCCAATTCCCAAGGACTTCCGGCGTGTTTAATTGAAGTCAGGGGAGAGGCTCCCGTCCCCCCGTCATGGCCGGAAATCTGGATATAGTCGGCGTTAGCCTTAGCAACCCCGGCGGCAATAGTTCCAATTCCGACTTCTGCCACTAATTTCACCGAAACCGTCGCTTTTGGGTTGATTTGGTGCAGGTCAAAGATTAGTTGGGCTAGATCTTCAATGGAATAAATATCATGGTGGGGAGGGGGAGAAATTAAGGTGACACCGGGTTTAGACCGTCGCAACATGGCAATATATTCGCTAACTTTCTTCCCGGGGAGTTGTCCTCCTTCTCCGGGTTTGGCTCCTTGGGCTACTTTAATCTCAATGGACTGGGCGTTCATCAGGTATTCGGGGGTGACTCCAAACCGTCCCGACGCCACCTGTTTAATTGCTGAACTGGCGCTATCTCCATTTTGCAGCCCTTTCAAATGGGGACGTCCGGCCGAAATCCCGTTTTCATCGACATCGTTAAAAATCTGGTAGCGGGCGGGATCTTCCCCTCCTTCGCCGGAGTTGGATTTTCCGCCTAAACGGTTCATGGCGATCGCTAAAACTTCATGGGCTTCGGGAGATAGGGCTCCCAGGGACATTCCCCCGGTGCAGAAGCGTTTAACGATTTCTTCGACGGGTTCGACTGCTTCTAAGGGGATAGAATTGCGATCGCTCTTAAAGTCCAACAAATCCCGTAAAGCCGTGGCTGGGCGGTTTTCTACAAATTGACGATAGAGTTCGTACAGGTCAAACCCCTTTCCATCCTCAGAACGAACGGCCTGATGGAGCAATTTAGTCATTTCAGGGTTATTTAAGTGATATTCCCCCCGCTTCATAGCATTGACAAACCCGAAGTTTTCTAACTTTTTCGCCTCTAGGGGAAATGCTTTCGCATGGAATTGATAGACTTCTTGGCTTAACTCAGAAATACTTAAACCCCCAACCCGAGACACCGTACCACGGAAACCCATTTCGAGTAAATCTTCCCCAATCCCAATGGCTTCAAAGATTTGTGCTCCGCGATAGGAAGATAACAGAGAAATTCCCATCTTTGATAAAATCTTGAGTAACCCATCTTCGACGGCTTGGCGATAGTTTTTCTGGGCATCTGCCATGGTCATCGGGGGGATTTTGCCCTTCTCCAGATTGTTCTGAATCAGGGGACTTGACCACCAATGGCGCACGGTTTCTAAGGCCATGTAGGGGCAAATTGCCGAAGCCCCGTAAGCGACTAAACAGGCAAAATGATGGGTACTCCAACATTGGGCCGTTTCCACCACCAGGGAGGCTTGTAACCGTTTGCCAATTTTAATTAAATAGTGGTGCACCGCTCCCACGGCCAATAACGGCGGAATATAGGTCTGTTCGGCCGTTAATCCTCGATCAGACAGAATAATAATTTCTTGGCCCTGATCCACTGCTTCGGCGGCTTTTTCACAGAGTTGGGTCAGGGCGATCGCACAACCATTCGGCCCTCCTTCCAAACTATAGAGGGTAGAAAGGGTGATCCCTGGAAAATCCGACTGACGCAAGGCTTCTAACTCCGCCTCATTCAGCACAGGAGAGTTGATTTTATACAGTCGGGCGTCTTCGGGTTTCAGGTCTAATAAGTTCCCCCGTTTCCCTAACTGCATTGAGAGGGACATCACAATCCGTTCTCGCAACGGATCAATTGGTGGGTTTGTTACCTGAGCAAAGCGTTGTTTAAAATAGTCATATAACAAATGAGGTTTATCTGAAAGCACCGCTAGGGGCGTATCATTCCCCATACAAAACGTCGCTTCCTTGGCCGTACTTGCCATATCCGAAATTTGGATATCCACATCCTCGGCCCCGTAACCAAAGGCGGTTTGCTGTTGGAGAAGGGTGTCCGATGCTAATTGTTTTTCGCTAATAAAGGGTTGGGGTTGGCCCTCGGTGCGATACTGTTCTAACCAGGAGCGATAGGGGTGTTCATGGGCGACCCGTTGTTTGATCTGCCAATTTTTTAGGACTTCATGGGTACTCAAGTCCACCGCAATCATTTGTCCTGGCCCTAAACGGCCTTTTTCCTGAATTTGGTCTTCGGGAATTTCCACTACCCCGGCTTCGGAGGAAACCATGATCACCCCATCTTTGGTGATACAGTAACGGGCGGGACGCAGACCATTGCGATCCAAACAGGCCCCAATTTGTTTACCATCACTGAAGACTAATAAAGCTGGGCCGTCCCAAGCTTCTTGGATGCCGCTATAATATTCGTAAAAATCCGTAATTTCCGGTAGGTCTTTTAGGTTAGGCTGATTTTGATAGGCTTCGGGCACCATAATCATCAGCGCTTCTAAGGGACATCGCCCGGTTCTCACCAGCAACTCCAGACAATTATCTAAATTAGCCGAGTCGCTATTGGTCGCATCCACAAAGGGAATTAGGGTTTTTAAGCGATCGCCCCAAACCGGATGGGCTAAGATATTTTCCCGCGCCCGCATCCAGTTAATATTTCCCAACAGCGTATTAATTTCTCCATTATGCCCCAATAGTCGCATCGGTTGAGCCAAGGGCCAGCGCGGCATGGTATTGGTACTGAAGCGACGATGGTAAACCGCGAAATTGCTCTTATAGTCGGGGTTAACTAAATCTAAATAAAATTCTCCCAGGATCGCTGATCGCACCATACCTTTATAAACAATAGTACGGCAGGAAAAAGAACAAACATAAATATCCTCACCCCAGACTAACCCATTCTGTTTCAAAGCTACCCCAGAGGATCGACGGGCTAAAAACAGTTGTCGGTCAAGATCATCCCCGGTATTCCCCTTAGCCGAATAAACCATAACCTGTTCGATGCGGGGTTGATTTTCCCGCGCCTGTAACCCCAGGACTTCCGGTTTCACCGGGACTTCTCGCCAACCCACAACTACTAATTTTTCTTGTTTGAGGTCAGTTTCAATAATTTCCCGGGCTTTAATGGCTAAATCAATATCTTGGGGTAAAAATACCATTCCCACGCCATACTTACATTCTGGCTCTTTTAAAATATCGATCTTGTGTTCAGCAAACCAAGGAGCCAACAATTCCCAAGGAATAGCGGTCATGATCCCAGCCCCATCCCCGGAGTCCTGATCGGCGCTACAGCCACCTCGATGTTCTAAACAGGTTAAGGCGGGTAGGGCTTTTTGAATAATAGAATGATTAGCACCCCCTGACGGGTTGGCAATAAATCCCACTCCGCAGGCGTCTCTTTCTTCCACTAACCAGGGTTGACCTGGGTAGGGGTAGCCCATCTTTCCCGACTCTTGTTGATGGTTTTGTTGGGGGTTGTGATTAACTCTAGTGTTATCCATATCTTGATTCTATTGGGTGAGGATGCTTGAAGCGATTGAATTTTAACCAAAATTGACATCGAGTTCAAAAACCCTAGTCTGACTAGCATACACCCAATTGGGTCACGGTAGGGGTGAAAATTCAAGATCTGTTGACATATCAGACTGCTCAGGATAGATGGTTGATTAGTAACCCTCTATCAATATGGGCTAATTATTAGGATGGTAATATGCTAAATTTTAACTTAATTCACCAACCAAAAAATATTATTTTATTTTTAAGTATTTTGGGTTTAATTATTCTACCTATTTCTGCTCTTGCTGAACCCAAAACAAATCCCAATCAACAACAGGGAAACACAATTGAAATTAATGGTAATTTAATTAATATTCCTTGGCATACTGATCAATCTAATCGTAACTCAAAAATTGCTGTTAAAATTAGTGATATTGGATTAATGCAAAATCTGGGTATTAATCTCCTTGATACTAATAATAGTTCCCGACAACCGATTCAATGGTTTTCTGATCAATCTACTTTGTCTGCGGAATATATTAATCCCTATCGCTATTTAGATTTATCTAATTTTGCCCCATCTTCCCAATGGCAAATCAAACCGGAGGGAAACAAATTAAAAATTACTATTCCCCATTCTACTATTAAATCTTTGCATATTCAAACTTTATCTGGAGCTAGTAATTTACCTCAAACTGATTCTACATTTTCACCTAAAATAATTATTATTGAACTCGACAAACCGACAATTTGGCAACAGCCTAACCCAGAAATTAAAAAGCGATCGCCTTCTACTACCCCCCAACCTTCTCCTCCCCTAACGGATGATCCAACTATCCGAAATCAGACTAATTCTCCTCAGCCTGTTACTCCGATTTTACAAGATTGGAGTTTAATTTTAGATGCTAAAATTACCCCTAAACTTTTATCCGATAGTCCAGAATTTTTTAAGCCGAGTATTCTTACCAAAAGCCCAAATTTAATTCCACCAAATCCTAATTCTCCTAATCTACAATTACAATCTCAAAATAGTCAAACTCAGGTTAAATTTAGTATTCCCCCAGGTTGGCGTCCGGTGGTCACAACTTTAAACTCTCCCTATCGTTTAATAATTGAGATTAAACCCGATTTTCTAGTTGCTAAAAATATTCTATGGAAACCCGGTATTAGATGGAGACAGGACTATATTGAAATTCCCAAAATCGAGCTATCTTTAGGATCTTTACTGAATCAAATTTTACAACCTTCTCAACCCTCAATTGATAAATTTCCGGTGTATTGGTTAGAAATTAATATCAATCAACCAGAAATTAATCTAACTCCAATTTTAAGTAATCCCAATGCTCGTCAAGGCACTTCAGCCCTATTAAATATAGCACAGCAAGCAAAAGTTCCCATAGCTATTAATGGAGGTTTTTTTAATCGAAATAATCAACTACCCCTAGGAGCAATTCGCTTTAATAATAATTGGTTATCGAGTCCGATTTTAAATCGAGGAGTCATTGCTTGGGGAAAGGATAAACCTATTCTGATGAATCGTTTAATCTTAAAAGAAACCCTAACTACAACTTCTGGGCAAACTTTCCCCTTACAATACCTCAATAGTGCCTATGTTGAAGCTGGAATTTCTCGCTATACTTCCGATTGGGGAAAATCCTATACACCGATTAACCAGCAAGAAAATATTATTGTAGTTGAAAATAACCAAATTGCCCGTTATATTGAACCAGATAAACCAGAATCATCTAGTGTTAATATCCCAACTCAGGGTTATTTATTAGTTGCCCGAGATCGTCCCGAATTATTACAATTATTACCCGTCGGAACTCGTTTACAATTAAATAGCCAAACCAAACCCACTGAATATCAAAACTATCCTAATATTTTAGGGGCTGGGCCGTTATTAATGCAGAATCGTCAAATTGTTTTAGACACCGCTCAAGAACGATTTAATCCCGCTTTTCAACAACAAAAAGCTATTCGCAGTGCTATTGCTATTACTAATAATAATACCTTACTGTTAGTAGCCGTCCATAACCGTCCCAATGGTTCCGGCCCCAGTCTAGCAGAACTGGCTCAAATCCTGCAAAAATTAGGAGCAGTAACCGCCCTCAATTTAGACGGGGGAAGTTCCACCAGTCTCTATCTCGGAGGATACTATTTAGACCGTCCTTTTTCAACCGTAGCACCTGTTCATAACGGTTTAGGAATTGCGATCGCAGATCATTAGGGTTCAAGAAAGACTATGATAGATCATAGCAAGTCAGGTGTATTTACTAAGGTAGTTGTGGGGAGTATTCTGGAGAACGCACAAGAGCCATCCCAGGGTTTATGAATACCACCCCGGGTTTTAATATCAATTCAACTTAGGTAAAATCTTTGATAAGGAAATAGGATTATGGTAGCAGTCAAGGAAAGTGTGGGAAATTCTAAAGCTTCCACCGATAATACCCCCAGTATCGGTAATACTCCCACGGAATCAAGACCCTGGGGCTCATTTACAACCTTGGAAGAAGGGCCAGGATATAAAATTAAACGTATTGAAGTTAAACCCGGTCATCGTTTGAGTTTACAGATGCACCATCATCGGAGTGAACACTGGATTGTGGTAGCCGGAACCGCTAAAGTGGTTTGTGGAGAGAGTGAAGAAGTTTTATTCTCTAACCAGTCTACCTATGTTCCTCAATGTACCTCCCACCGTTTGGAAAATCCCGGTGTGATTCCTCTGATTTTAATAGAAGTTCAGAACGGGGAATATTTGGGAGAGGATGATATTATCCGATTCCAAGATGACTATGCTCGTACCCCGGCATAAAGAGCACGGAAACCCAACTTTCGGGTAATCTAAAAATAGATTAACGTTTTTGTGAGTAGGTGTTCCATGATTTCTCTGAGTCCAGCAGCCACTCGTGAGGTGCTCCGCCTCCAGTCCAAGGAAAATAATCCTCATCTATACTTTCGTCTTGGGGTACAAAAGGGCGGCTGTTGCGACTGGTCTTATACAATGGGATTTGATCCAACCCAGCAGTCGAGCGATATCGTTTATCAGTCTGATCAGATTAAAATTGTAGTTGAGCCGGAAAATTTAAAGTACCTAGAAAACTTAACTATTGACTATTCCGAAGACTTAATCGGAGGTGGGTTTCGCTTCCAAAACCCCAACGCCGCCCAAAGCTGTAGCTGTGGCTATTCCTTCGTCGCCAAATCTTAATAATCTATTCTGATTTAGCACTCGCCCCTAACCGTTACAACCCATACGGGTTTCCCCACCCCATATACATTCTTCCTATCTACCCATTACCCATTACCCATTACCTACTCCCCCTGCTCCCCCTGCTCCCCCTACTCC
>MNYZ01000029.1 GCA_001873365.1 Oscillatoriales cyanobacterium CG2_30_40_61
GGACGGCGCGCCCATCTGTGTCAACTTAAGCGGAAAACCCGTGATCACAGCCGAGATCAGATCCCCCTAAATCCCCCTTCCCAAGGGGGACTTAGATCTTCTGTTCCCCCCTTGTTAAGGGGAGCCACTGCGGTCTTGGGGTCTCCCCAAGTGGAGCAAGTGGCGTGGGCTAGGGGGGATCATTGACTTGGGATCAGATAGCGCGGGAATTCTGGTTTGATCGCCTACTTTTAGCGTTAAGTTGACACCCATGGGGCGCGCCTCGCCCCTACAGGGGAATATAGATATTTTGGGGGATTAACAATTACCGTTAGTCATTTTGTACAATCCATTTAGATTTGCTATATAATAGGGAATAAGTAGTAATAGGACGGGTTAACAAAGGTGATCTGTAAAAATTATCAATTGTGACGGAACCCGCCCCTACAATTAATATTATTGTGTGGTTTGACTTAACATTTGTTGTAGTTGTAAGACGGCTTTATTATTCCCCTGTTGTGTATATAATTCTAAGGCTTTTTTCCAAGCATTATTGGCTTCGGCGGTATTGCCTTTTTTCCATAAAGATTCCCCTAAATTTTTTAAGGCTTCCGCATAGTCAGGATTAATTTCTAACGCTTTTTGATATTGGGCGATCGCTTCATCCCATTGTCCTTGACTAGCGTGTAAAAATCCTAGACTATTATAAGCTAGGGCGTATTTAGGATTCAAATTAATTGCTTCTTGATAGGCTTGGGTTGCTTCTTCAATTTTTCGTTGATAAAATAAAGAATTTCCTAAATAAAAATGATATTTAGCTTCTTTAGGTTGATTTTCTACCAACTGACGAAAAATTGCTTCAGAAGCGGCATAATTTCGATCTTGATAAAGTTGAATCCCCTGACGAACTATGGCTTGTCGAGATTCTTTCTTATCTAACTTTTCCTGTTCCGCTTGACTGGGTTTACCCCGCAACTCGCTGGGACTGGGTAAATCATTTTGAGCTTGTACTTTCGACGATAATACAATAATTATTCCTAAAATTATTGTTGTTAACCAGGTTAAATTTAACTGTTTAGTTTTCATCTTTGTAATTGTAATCTGATGTTAAATTTTTTCTTCACAATATTCCGACAGGTTGTTATCTATAGCAAGTCTAAATGAGGCGATCAAACCAGAATTTCCTTGATCTGATCTGAAGTCAATGATCCCCCTTAACCCCCCTTGGGAAGGGGGGACAGAAGATCCAAGTCCCCCTTGGGAAGGGGGATTTAGGGGGATCTAATCTCGGCTATAATCAGAGGTTTTCGGCTTAAGTTGAGACCAATGGACGCGCCGTCCCCCTACGATTATTTGGATTTCCAGCTATTTTTACAACTGATTTAGACTTGCTATATGGGAATATTGATCATATTTTAATTAATGCAGAAAATGACGAATCCCCGTGAAAACCATCACTAATCCTAACTCATTTGCTGCCTTAATTGAATCTTGATCTCGCATACTTCCGCCCGGTTGCACAATGGCAGAAATCCCCGCCGCCGCCGCCGTGCGAACGGAATCATCAAAGGGAAAAAAGGCATCACTCCCTAAAACCCCGCCTTGAGCGTTGTCTCCGGCTTGTTTGAGAGCAATTTCAACAGAGCCAACCCGGTTCATTTGTCCGGCCCCAACGCCTAATGTCGTCTGATTTTTAGTAACAACAATAGCATTAGATTTAACGTGCTTAACTATTTTCCAAGCAAACATTAATTCCTCTAATTCTTCGGGGGTGGGTTGCTTTTCTGTGACTACTTTCCAGTCCGTAGATTGTTCTACAACATCATCGGCGGTTTGAACTAAAAAACCACCCGAAATCAGTTTAATTGTTTCTTTTGAACCTTTAGTTAAATCCGGTAAAATTAACACCCGTAGGTTAGATTTTTTCTTGAGAATTTGCGCTGCTTCTGGAGTACAATCTGGGGCAACAATACACTCTAAAAAGGTTTTGCTTAAAGCCGTTGCTGTCTCTTGATCAATAGTTCGATTTAAGGCTACAATGCCCCCAAAAGCTGAGGTGGAATCCGCATTAAAGGCTTTTTCATAGGCTGTAGATAGGCTATTGGCAATAGCAACACCGCAGGGATTAGTATGTTTTAAAATCGCGGCGGCGGGTTGATCGGGAAACTCACAAATAATCCGTCTGGCGGCTTCTAAATCCACTAAATTATTATAACTTAAGGGTTTGCCTTGTAAAATCTGACCCGATGCCCACCCGGTGGGTTGAGTTCCGGTTTGATACCAAGCCGCAGGTTGATGGGGATTTTCGCCATATCTTAAGGATTGAATTTGAGTTCCTGCTAAGACAAAACTTTGGGGTAAGGTAGATTCTTGACTGAGTTCTTGTTGTTCTAAATAGGCTGCGATCGCCCGATCATAAGCCCCCGTATGTTGAAAGGCTTTTAAGGAACAATGTTGCCGAAATTCTAAGGAAATTTCCCCATTTTTTTGCTTAAATTCTTCTAAATAAGATCCATATTGTTCGGGATTACATAATACAGTTAAATGGGCATAATTTTTAGCCGATGCCCGTAATAAAGTTGGGCCGCCGATATCAATATTTTCGATCGCATCTGCTAAAGAAACATCGGGTTTAGCAATAGTTTGTTCAAAGGGATAAAGATTAACTACAACTAAATCAATCGGGCGAATATTATGGGTTTCTAACTCACTTAAATCTTGAGAAACATCTCGACGGGCTAAAATTCCTCCATGAATGCGAGGATGGAGGGTTTTAACTCGTCCGCCTAAAATCTCAGGAAATCCCGTATAATCAGAGACTTTGGTAACAGCAAGTCCGGCTGCTTTTAAAGCCGCGGCTGTACCCCCACTACTAATTAAATCAAAACCCAATTCTTCCACGAGACTTTTAGCAAACTCAATCAGTCCTCGTTTATCCGATACACTCAATAAAGCTAAACGCGCCATGGGGAAAAACTCCGCACTCAAAAACAACAATCTACCATTGTTACATCTACTGGCTCAATTTATATTTTGATCCATGATGGAACCGACCCCAAGACCTCAGTTTGTCCGTTGTGGATATTTTGGTTGGTCAAATCCGCTAGAATATGATCAACAAACCTAAAAACCAGCCCAAAAATCCATATATTCTAGCTTTTAATAGGCAAAATTAAAAATGACTACCGTGATGATTGTCGATGATAGCAACGCTCTCCGAGAGATAATTGCTAAGATGTTGCGAGACAGTGGGATCGAGGTGATCTCAGCCGAAGATGGAGTTCAAGCCTTAGAAAAAATTGAACAGCTCACACAACTGGATTTAGTCGTATTAGATATTGTCATGCCCAATATGAATGGCTATGATCTGTGTCGCCATATTAGAAAAAATCCCAAAACCCAGAATCTTCCTGTGGTGATGTGTTCTAGTAAAAGTGAGGAATTTGATCGCTATTGGGGCATGAAACAGGGGGCTGATGCTTATATTTCCAAACCCTTCCATCCTGAAGAACTGTTGAGTACAATAAAACAACTCCTACGGAGGTAGGAATCAGTTAACAGTTATCAGTTAACAGTTATCAGTTAACAGTTATCAGTTGTACGGGAGGGTTATTTTAGATATGAGTTAATCACCTAAATCTGGATTAACCCGCCCGTACCAGTTAAAGAGTTATCAGTTGATGAGTTAATAAATTGACTGTAAACTTCTTAACTGATAGCTGTTAACCGTTAACTGATGACTGAATAGTGGTTCCGTAGATTATTCTTCTTCGGTACTATCAATTTCATCATCATCTTCATCGTCTTCTTCAGGGGTTAAAGTCCCTTCAGGAACTAACTCAATTGTTGAGTTTTCTTCCAACCAGGTAAAGGTTTTTTGTTGAACTAAATCTTCCGTAACAAAAGCCCGTAACCGTTGAGGATCAACATCTTGGCCCTTCAGTTCTAAAAGAACCTTGATTTCCTCAGCTTTAATTTCTTCATCGGTGACGGTCAAAGATTCTAGTTTGGCGACTTCCTTCAAAGCTAAAGACCGCTTCAAAGCGTCAATCGCCTCTGGACGGGCTTGTTCTCGCAGACGAGGTACCATTTCCCCCGTGAATAACCGTTTAACATCTAACCCCATTTTGCTCAACTGCATCACCTGTTCAGTAATCAGTCGGTCAACTTCCTGACGAATTAAAGTTTCAGGTAAATCGACTTCAATGGTTTCTGCTAAAGCCGCCACTAAGGCTTTGCGTTTATTAGATTTGGTTTGCTCGTCCTTTTCTCCCTGGAAGCGTTTTTCCAAAGATTCCCGCAGTTCGGCTAAAGTTGAAAACTCGCTGACTTCTTCAGCAAATTCATCATCTAACTCAGGCAGTTCTTTCGCCTTAATTTCATTTAAAGTAATGGTAAAGGTAGCATCCTTTCCCGCCACATCTTTATCCCCATACTCATCAGGAAACTTCAGGTTTAAGGTTTTAGTTTCCCCTGGATTCATGCCCACAATGCCATCAACAAAACCCGGGATAAACCGACCTTCCTCCAATTCCACTTGAAAATTATCACCTTTAGCCCCCGGAATTTCTTCAAGTTCGTCGGTTTCTGATGCTGGGGTAAAATGGCCTTTAAAATCCACAAATGCCACATCCCCCGCTTGGGCTGGTCGCCCTTCCACGGGAATTAAGGTAGCTCTTTTTTCCTGTTCCTGTTTTAAGACCTGTTCGACCTGTTCTGGGTCAAACTTCACTTCCTCGGCTTGGACAGTTAAGCCCTTATATTCACCGAGTTTAACCTCGGGTTCCACATCTACAACCACTTTAATCGTCAGAGTTTGTCCGGGTTCAAATTGCTGAATTAGTTGATCAATATCGCCTTGGGGCTCAAAGTTGCCAATGGCCGGAATCTTCTCCTGTTCGACAGCTTTGGGTAAATACTGGTTCATCAAATCATCCAACGCAGCAGCCTTAATTCGTTCCTGACCCAAGCGCCCAATCAAAATGTGGCGAGGCACTTTGCCCTTGCGGAACCCAGGAATATTCACCGAACGACTCATTTTCCGAACAACTTGCTCATAAGCATTTTTAGACATTTCAGCAGTAATCTCAATGTCTAATCCAATTTGACTTGCGGGAAGTTTTTCCTGGGTTACTTTCATAAAAAATCGTGATATTCTGAATTCAACACCCCCAACACATTTAACTCGCGGGGGAACCATAATCACCGCCATTAGCAAGGTAAAATTGCTAATATCGGTTTGTGTAATCAAATAATGATCGTAACTGATTATGCGCCCTTGTGTGACTGTTTCTTAGATTCTGTTGGATTTTGCTCAGGATCAGAACGGCCGAACTATAATGGATAAGGTGGATTCAGCCTCCAGCCAACGATTAATAATCATTAACCCAAAAGTTATAAAAATTTAGATTTATTAAAATTGCTGTTTTTTGATCACGGAGGTTACAATTTTGTCAAATTCTTATCGAGTTGCCATTCTAGGGGCAACGGGTGCGGTCGGGGCGGAGTTAATCGAACTTCTGGAAAGTCGAAATTTTCCAGTGGGGGAGTTAAAGTTATTGGCTTCTCCTCGTTCGGCGGGAACCTCGTTAACCTTTAGGGGGGAAACCTTACCCGTGGAAGCGGTCTCAGAAACCAGCTTCGATAATGTTGATATTGTGTTGGCGTCCGCCGGAGGGGCAACCTCTAAGGTTTGGGCATCAAAAATAGTCGCGGCCGGGGCGGTGATGGTCGATAACTCCAGTGCCTTCCGCATGAATCCCGATGTGCCGTTAGTTGTCCCCGAAGTCAACCCCGAGGCCCTTAACCACCATCAAGGGATTATTGCTAACCCCAACTGCACCACGATTTTAATGACGGTGGCGGTTTGGCCGTTATATCAGGTACAACCAATTCGTCGGATAGTCGTTGCTACCTATCAATCGGCGAGTGGGGCTGGAGCTAGGGCCATGGAAGAAGTGAAGCAACAGGCTTTGGCTATTTTGCAGGGAGAAACCCCCAAAACGGAAATTTTCCCCTATCCCTTGGCTTTTAATCTTTTTCCTCACAACACACCAATTAATGAATTGGGTTATTGTGAAGAAGAAATGAAAATGATCAATGAAACCCGGAAAATTTTTGGGGTCAATGATCTGATGATTTCGGCAACTTGTGTCAGGGTTCCCGTGTTGCGTGCCCATTCAGAAGCGATTAACCTGGAATTCGACCAACCCTTGAGTGTGGAAAAAGCACGGCATATCCTCAGCACCGCCCCGGGTGTGGAACTGGTGGATGATCCCAAAGCCAACTATTTCCCCATGCCTATTGATGCCAGTGGACGTGATCCGGTGTTAGTCGGTCGGATTCGTCAGGATTTGTCCCATCCCTGTGGATTGGAATTATGGCTCTGTGGCGATCAAATTCGTAAGGGTGCAGCCTTAAACGCGGTGCAAATTGCTGAATTATTAGTGGAAAAACAGCTTTTAGGTTTGAGGCGTTGAGGTGTTGACCGTCAATCAAAACCCAAAACCTGATCGCAAAACGCAGGAAATACCGATAACTGATATTAAAGAGAAATGGTAAGTTTTGGACGAGTTATAACGGCCATGGTAACGCCGTTTCACGAAGATGGTAGTGTCAATTATGCAGTGGCGGAAAAGTTGGCCGCCCATTTGGTGAACACCGGCAGCGATGCCGTAGTTGTGTGCGGAACTACGGGAGAATCTCCGACCTTGACTTGGGATGAGGAATACGAGTTATTTCAAGTTGTGCAGAAGGCGGTGTCGGGAACAGCTAAGGTAATCGCCGGAACGGGATCGAATTGCACCCAAGAGGCGATCAATGCCACCCAAAAAGCCACTAAACTGGGTTTAGATGGCACTTTACAGGTTGTCCCCTATTACAATAAACCTCCCCAGGAGGGTTTGTATCGGCATTTCCAAGCGATCGCCCAGGCTTGTCCCGATTTGCCAATTATGCTTTACAATATTCCTGGACGCACAGGACAAAATCTCCTCCCAGAAACGGTAGCGCGTTTGGCGGAGATTGAGAATATTGTGGCGATTAAGGAAGCCAGTGGCAATTTAGATCAGGTCAGCCAAGTTCGACGGTTGACACCCTCGGAATTTTCGATCTACTCTGGAGATGATTCTCTGACCTTGCCCATGTTAGCCGTTGGCAGTTCCGGGGTGGTCAGTGTCGCTAGTCATCTGGTGGGAACGCAACTCCAACAGATGATTCAAGCCTTTGAAGCGGGTCAAATACAAGTCGCAACCGACATCCATATCCGGTTATTGCGGTTGTTTAAAGTCTTGTTTGTTACCACAAACCCCATTCCCTTAAAAGTGGCATTGAACTTGCAAGGCTGGAATGTGGGATCGACCCGTTTACCTTTATGTGATCCAACGGTTGAAGTGACAAACGCATTGAAGGACGTGCTGAGTCAATTAGATCTAGTTAAGTAGAATCTCGGCACAGTTTTCTTGGCTTTGTAAAAACTAAATATCCATCTGGATTGACAGAATTTTCAAAATGATTAGGATGATTCTGTAAATTCTCTCAACTCTTAAATTTTGCCTTGATTATTTCAATTGTCAACCTCTAACAAAAAAGGATCAGCATGATTAAAAACACAAACACTCCGGTGATTAGAAAAAGAAGCTCTACTATGGCTACCCCAACTTCAAATCCGGTATATAGTTCCGGTTCCCTGAAGATTATTCCTTTAGGGGGATTACATGAAATCGGAAAAAATACCTGCGTCTTTGAATATGAAGATGAAATTGTGATTTTAGATGCGGGTTTAGCCTTTCCCACCGATGGAATGCACGGGGTTAATATTGTTTTACCCGACGTCACCTATCTGCGGGAAAACCGCGAAAAAATTAAGGGGATGATTGTTACCCATGGTCATGAAGATCATATTGGGGGTATTGCTTTTCACCTGAAACAATTTGATATTCCGGTAATTTATGGCCCGCGGTTAGCCATGGCTTTATTACACGGAAAATTAGAAGAAGCCGGAGTGGCAGATCGCACGGAATTACGCTCCGTTCGTCCCCGGGAAATGGTCAGAATTGGCAAATATTTCCTAGTAGAATATATTCGCAATACCCACTCCATTGCTGATAGTTTTACCGTCGCCATTACAACTCCTGTGGGTGTGGTAATTCATACGGGAGATTTTAAAATTGATCATACCCCCGTAGATGGAGAATTTTTTGATTTCCAACGGTTAGCCGAATACGGAGAAAAAGGAGTTCAGTGTTTATTAAGTGACTCTACAAACGCCGAAACCCCAGGATTTACCCCCTCGGAAAGTTCCGTTTATCCTAACTTGGAGCGGGTTTTTTCCCAAGCTCAGGGTCGGATTTTAGTCACCACTTTTGCATCTTCGGTTCACCGTCTAAATATTATTTTAGATATTGCTCAAAAACAGGGACGGTTGGTATCAGTAGTGGGTCGATCCATGTTGAATGTGATTGCCCATGCTCGGACATTAGGATATATCAAATGTGAGGATCGGTTATTTGTGCCTCTGAATGCAATTGGTAGTATTCCTAATGATAAATTACTGATTTTAACCACCGGATCTCAAGGCGAACCTTTATCTGCCTTAACCCGCATTGCTGAAGGAGCCCATCGTCAAATTAATATTAAGCAAGGGGATACCGTTGTCTTTTCAGCTAACCCGATCCCTGGGAATACAATTGCCGTGGTGAACACCATTGATAAATTGATGATGCAGGGAGCAAATGTGATTTATGGACGGGAAAAAGGAATTCACGTTTCCGGTCACGGATGTCAAGAAGATCAGAAATTAATGTTAGCTTTAACCCGTCCGAAATTCTTTGTTCCTGTCCATGGAGAACATCGGATGTTAGTTCAACACCAAAAGACAGCCAAAAGTATGGGGATTCCTGCCGAAAATATGGTGTTAATTGATAATGGTTTTGTGGTAGAATTAACTAAAGAATCAATCCGAATTGCGGGTAAAGTTCAAGCCGGAATTGAACCTGTGGATGCCTCTCGCTCTGGGGTGGTTAAAGATGAAACCATGAAGGAACGGCGTCAGTTAGCCGAAGAAGGGATAGTTACAATGGCGGTAGCTATTGGAACCGATGGTAAGTTATTAGCACGGCCTGAGATTCATTTAAAAGGGGTTGTAAATAGCGTTAATCAGGCTTCTTTACAAGAACAATTAACCCAAACTATCGAAACAGTTTTAAGTGAACGTTGGACAGAATTTGCCCGCACTTTTGATACAGAAACTAAAGAAGTTGATTGGGAAGGGTTGAAAGTTCAAGTGGAACGCTCGATTCAGCGTGTCCTGCGCCGTGAAATTGCTAGTAACCCGTTGTTGGTTTTATTAGTTCAAATTCCCGAAGAAGAACCTGCTACAAAACTAACAGGTCGCCGTCGTCCTCGCAGCACTGCAAGAGTGGCTTCTTAGGCTAAGAAAAACTTGATAAACCAAACCCGGTGACTTTCGAGAAACCGGGTTTGTTATATTAATAAACCATGATTAACCCTCGCTCCAAAACAGTCAAAAAAACCAGACAAATTCCCCTGAGATTATTATTAATTGTTCCGTTTGTATTGCAAATTGTAGGCGCAGTGGGATTAGTTGGTTATCTTTCCTATCGTAGTGGGCAAAAAGCGGTAGAAGATATGGCAGATCAGTTAATGAATCAGGCAACCCATAGAGTACAGGATCACCTCAACATATCCTTACAAACTTCACAGCAAACCATAGCAGTTAATTATCGTGCCACTCAAGAGGGTCGCCTGAATATCAAGGACTTTGAGTTAATCCGTCGGCACTTATGGGAACAGATTAATTTAGCTCCAAGATTAGCGATCACCTCATATATTAATGAGCAGGGAAAACAAATTGGTTATGGACGGATAATCAATCAAGAATTTGTTGAATTAGCCCAAAAACTAACGGCGGAAAAAAATATCGAGATTGGCACAGTTTTCTTATATGAAGTGACTTCTACACAGAAAAAAAGACAGAATCAATATTTGGTTGATCCCTTGGGTAAGCCTCGCAAACAGACTTATTCAGTTCCTGTTGATCATACCGTAGCACCCTGGTATTTACAGGCTAAAGCTGTTAAAAAACAAACTTGGTCAAAAATTAATGTTTCCAAAATTGCCCCATCATTGACTATCAATGCTGTATTTCCTATTTTTGATCGAGGTGGAAAATTTCAAGGTGTTTTTAACTCTAGTTTAATGTTGTCGGATATTAGCACTTTTTTAAGTCAATTACGATTTTCGCCAACGGGACAAAGCTTTATCATAGAGCGTTCTGGTGATCTCGTCGCCACATCTACATTGGAGCGTCCTTTTATAAATCTGATCAATAAACCGCTTGCTCGTTTACCTGCGACTGAAAGTCAGAATGGATGGACAAAGGCGATCGCGATTCAACTTAAACAGCAATACCAAGATTTAAGCCAAATCCAAACGGATTTACACTTTCAAGTCCCTGTTCAGGGAAACACACTCTTTACCCAAGTTGTACCTTATCAAGATCAATATGGTTTAGATTGGCTACTCGTAACGGCGATCCCCCAGTCTGACTTTATGGGAAAAATTAATACCAACACTAAAATCACAATTTTACTTTGTTTATTGACTTTAGGAATTGCCACAGGATTAGGAATTATTGCCTCAAATTTAATTACTACACCGATTAAAAAATTAAATCAAGCGAGTCGGGCGATCGCTGAGGGTGAATTAAGTCAAGTTATAGAAGTCCAAGGGGTTTCTGAACTAGAAACTTTAGCTGATTCTTTTAATCAGATGGCGAGTCAGTTACAAACCTCTTTTGAAACCTTAGAACATCGGGTCAATAAACGCACGGTAGAGCTAGTAATTGCCAAGGAAAAAGCCGAAGTTGCTAATCAAGCTAAAAGTACCTTTATTGCTAATATGAGCCATGAATTACGATCGCCATTAAATGCAATTATCGGGTTTTCCCAATTGATATTACGCGCCCATAATCTTCCCTCTGATCAATATGAAAATGCCGGAATTATTTATCGCAGTGGAGAATATCTTTTAACCCTAATTAATAATATTCTGGATTTATCCAAAATTGAAGCCGGAAAAACCACATTAAATCTGACTAATTTCGACCTGTATCGGTTATTAGATGATTTAGAAGATATGCTAGACTTACGAGCTAGTAATGCCGGATTAAAATTAATCTTTGAACGGACTGAAACCGTCCCTCGTTATATTTGTACTGATGAAGTTAAATTACGTCAGGTGTTAATTAATTTACTTAGTAATGCGATTAAATTTACCACTAAAGGAGAAATTATATTAACAGTTTTTCAGGAAGAAGAAGACTCAACGGACGTTATTACCTTAAATTTTAAAATCCGCGATACCGGAGTGGGAATTTCCGAAGCAGAATTACCGAAACTATTTGAAGCCTTCACCCAAACCCAAGCGGGAAAAGAATCCCAAGAAGGCACGGGTTTAGGACTAGCTATTAGTCGGAAATTTGTACAACTAATGGGGGGAGATATTTCCGTAGTAAGTGAATTAGGGAAAGGCACAACCTTTAGATTTACAATTCAGGTAAAACCGGGTCAAGATATTAATACTGACCTCCTAAAAACCCGACAAAAAGTATTAGGATTAAGCCCAGGTCAGCCGACCTATAAAATCCTAATTGTTGATGACAAAGAAATTAATTGTCTATTATTAATTAAACTTTTAGAACCTTTAGGATTTGAGTTAAAAATAGCTAGTAATGGCAAAGAAGCGATCGCAATTTGGAATCAATGGGAACCCCATTTAATTTTCATGGATATGCGAATGCCCATAATGGATGGTTATGAAGCGACAAAACAGATTAAATCGACTACAAAAGGCAATGCTACGGCGATTATTGCCTTAACAGCCAGTGTATTAGAAGAAGAAAAAGCCATTGTCTTATCGGCGGGTTGTGATGATTTTATGAGAAAACCTTTTACAGAAGATCAGATTTTTGGGGTTCTAGCTAAACATTTAGGAGTACAATATATCTATGCAGAAACCTCCCTTAGTTTAGATCATCATCGGGATCAAGAGATAACTGATCATGATTTAAAAATCATGGCTCCAGAATGGATTAACCAACTTTACACAGCCGCTTTAGAAGCCGATTCTAACCGAGTTCTGGAATTAATTAGAGAAATTCCCGCCACAGAAGCTGATTTAATTCAGTTTCTTAGCAAAGCTGTGGGTCTATTTCGATTTGAGCTCATTATTGATTTAGCCGAGCCGTTAATAAACCATGATTAGTCTTTGCTTTTCTATTCCCTACGATCCCGAAGATCCAATTTTTTAGACTATAGCCAAATATTTAGGTGTAAGATATACTTATAGTGTTGCACTATCTGTCGCCTGATAAAGCATGATTGATTATAGTTTTTTTATTCTTAAAAATAATGATAAATCGATATATTGTAAAAACTTTCCGAGATTTAAACCCAGAATTATCAAGAATAATTATTATTAATATTTGCTTAGGAATTGCTTATGCTATCGGTACAAAAATCAGCGTCAGTATCGCATCACTCCATGGAATATCTGCCATTTGGTTGCCTTCAGGCATGACTTTGGCGGCATTTCTTTTATGGGGTTCAAAAATATTTCCTGCTATTGTTTTGGGGTCACTGATAGGACTGAATAATATATTTGATTCCGTAGGATCTTTACCTTATATTTTTATTTTGAATGCAGGTTGTATTTTAGGCAATTATTTACAACCCTTGTCCGCTACATTTTTTATTAAAAAATATAGTAATATTCAAACATTATTTAATAGTATTAATGGAATTATTGTATTTATAATAGCCAGTTTTTTTTCTCCCATGATTTCGGCAGCTTTTATCGTTTCTACCAGTGTTTATACAGGATTTTATCCGCAAGAAAATTATTGGATTCCTTTTTTAACAATTTGGATCGCTAGTGGCCTAACCCATTTAATTTTTACTCCGGTATTTTTAATTAATAAAATTCCTTCCGTTGCCATGGGTAAAAATAAGATTAAGCCCAGGGTTAAATTATTTATTTTATTATTTGTTATTGTGGCAACAAATTTTATTTTTTGGGTTACTTTTATCAAAAATTATTCCGTTGAATATATTCTATTACTTTTACTGATTTTAACGGTTTTCATCCTAGGTAAAAAGTTTTCAATTTTGATGGTAGCCATCGTTTCTTCCGTGGCTATTATTGCCACTACCCTAGGATTGGGGCCGTTTGTTAAAGAATATATTAACCAATCATTATTATTATTACAATCATTTATTGGTGTTTTTTCGATTACTTCTTTAATTCTATCCGCCATAATTGATGAAAAGCAAAAAGCAACCAATAAACTAGAATTAACTCTAGCTAATTTAGAAAATACAGTTAAAGAACGAACCTTACAACTGGAAAAAGCCAAGGAAAAAGCCGAAGTTGCTAATCAAGCTAAAAGTATCTTTATTGCCAATATGAGTCACGAATTGCGATCACCTTTGAATGCGATTTTAGGCTTTTCTCAAATCATGCTCAGGACTCCCAATCTTCCCCTAGAACATTTAGAAAATGCCGGAATTATCTATCGCAGTGGGGAGTATCTCTTAACCCTAATTAATAATATTCTGGATTTATCCAAAATAGAAGCGGGAAAAACCACATTAAATCCCACCCATTTTAATTTATATCAGTTATTAGATGATTTAGAAGATATGTTGCATTTCAGAGCGACAAATGCGGGATTAAATTTAATCTTTGAGCGAGATTCTTCCGTTCCCCAATATGTTTATACCGATCAAATTAAGCTCCGTCAAGTTTTAATTAATTTACTCAGTAATGGGATTAAATTTACCCCTGAAGGTGGGGTGACTTTAACGGTGTTGCAACGAGAATTCCAAGACAGCGATCGCACCATATTAGAGTTTCAAGTTCGGGACACCGGGGTCGGAATTTCTGCCGAAGAATTGCCCAAACTCTTTCAGGTATTTACTCAAGCCCAAGCGGGAAAAGAATCCCAAGAAGGCACGGGTTTAGGATTAGCTATTAGTCAAAAATTTGTCCAATTAATGGGGGGAGAAATTCAAGTCGAAAGCCAATTGAATCAAGGGACAACCTTTAGATTTCAAATTCAAGTCCAAATTGGTCAAAATTATCAGGATAAGCCCACGGAAGCCAAGCGAATTGTATTAGGTTTAGTCCGGGGTCAACCGACCTACAAATTGCTAACCGTCGATGACAAAGAAGTGAATCGAAAATTATTAATTAAACTTTTGCAACCCCTAGGATTTCAGATAAAAGAAGCCCGGAATGGGCTAGAAGCGATCGCAATTTGGAATCAATGGGAACCCCATTTAATCTTCATGGATATGCGAATGCCGATTATGGATGGCTATGAAGCAACAAAATATATTAAATCCACCACAAAAGGCAATGCTACGGCCGTAATTGCTTTAACTGCCAGTGTTTTAGAGGAAGAAAAAGCCATTGTGCTATCGTCTGGATGTGATGATTTTATTAGAAAACCCTTTACGGAGCATAATATTTTTGAGACCCTGACCAAACATTTAGGTGTAAGATATATTTATTCAGAAACAAAACCTTCTGTATCAGATGTTACCTTAGATAGTACCTTGACGTCTCAACAATTAACCTGTATGCCTAAGGAGTGGATAATCGAGCTATATCAAGCTACTCTGGAAGCGAATACGGGTCTAGTTATGCAGTTAATCACACAAATTCCTAATATGGAAACTCATTTGATACAATCCCTTACACAACTTGTACGTAAGTTTGAATTTGAACAGATTATTAACTTAGTTGAACCCATTATTAGCCATGAATCCTGATTTAGCCACAGAAAACAAAGGGAATATTCTTCTGGTTGATGATCTGCCAGAGAACTTACAATTACTCAGTGATTTGTTAATTAAACTGGGTTATACAGTTCGGAGTGTTACCAGTGGCAGAATGGCACTCAAAACCGTAAAAGTTAAGCAACCGGATGTTATTTTTTTAGATGTAAAGATGCCAGAAATGGACGGTTATCAGGTCTGTCAAGCTCTGAAAGCCGATGAAAATTTACGCCAGATTCCAATTATTTTTATTAGTGCTTTAAACGACGTTTTTGATAAAGTTAAGGGGTTTCAGTGTGGTGCAATTGACTATATTACTAAACCCTTTCAAGTGGAAGAAGTTGTCGCCCGTCTGGAAAGTCAGTTAACCATTCAAAGACAACAAAGACTTTTAGAACAGGAAATTATTAAACGCCGAGATGCCGAGGAAGTATTATATCAATCCCGGGCGCTGTTATCAAGTATATTAAATAGTTCCCTTGATGGTATTGCCGCATTAGAAGCCCTGCGGGAACCGCAAACCGGAGAAATCAAAGATTTTAGATGTTTAGTGGTTAACCCGATCTTAGCAAAAGTTTTTGACCGCACTCGCGAAGATATGATTGGTAAAATTATCCTGAAAAGACTCCTCAATCGCATTCAACCGGAACTATTTTATCGTTTTGTTAAAATCGTTGAAACTGGGGAATCCTTAGAACAGGATATTTACTATCCCGTTGGGGACTCCTACTGGTATCATTTTGTAGCGGTCAGGTTAGGGGATGGTTTTGCTATTACGATTCGCGATATTACCGGACGCAAAAAAATTGAACTAGCCCTGCAAGAAGCCAATCAAAAATTAAAAGAACTCGCTAATCTTGATAGTCTAACTCAAATCGCCAATCGTCGTTGTTTTGATGCCCGTCTGCAAAAAGAATGGCAGGTCCTAGCCGAACAAAAACGACCCCTGACCCTGATTATTTTTGATCTTGATGGGTTCAAACTCTATAACGACCATTACGGTCATCTGGCGGGGGATGATTGCCTTGTCCAGATTTCCCAGGCAGTATATAAATGTACTCGTCACCAGGATTTGCGGCGTCCGATTGACCTTGTAGCCCGTTATGGGGGAGAAGAATTTGTCGTCCTGCTATCGGGGAAAGATTTAGCCACAGGAATTCAAGTCACACAACGAATTCAGCAAGCAATTTACCATTTAGAAATTCCCCATAAATACTCCAATGTTAGGGAAATTGTAACCGTCAGTTTGGGTATCGCTTCAATTATTCCCCGTTTAGAAGTTCCGCCAAATTACTTAATTGAACTAGCCGATCAAGCCTTATATGATGCTAAACAACAGGGACGCGATCGCTATTGTATCGGTAGTAGTTGTTATCTGGAACAGGGAATAGGTAATGGGTAATGGGTAATAGGTAATAGGTAATAGGTAATAGGTAATAAAGATTTATTAACATAGCAAATAACTATAATCCGCGCAATCTGCGTAATCCGTCTAATCCGTGTTCAGATATTTATGTTCGGATTAGCCTTTTAAATTCTAGGCTTGTACTACCGAAGTTAATTAATAGTCCGACTTCCAGTTTATAGACCTTGAGATAATTTAATGCTTGGGCAAAGTGTACATCCTCTAGTTGTTTGGTAGCTTTAAGTTCAACTAATATTTTATCTTCAACGACAAAATCAGCGCGGCGTGTACCGATGGGTTCGGGTAAGTTTTTGTAATAGATATGTTGTTCTATTTCTCTAGCAAAAGTTAATCCTGCTTGATAAAATTCGTAAGCTAGGGCGCGTTGATAAATTACTTCTTGGAAGCCATTACCTAGAAATTTATGAACTTCAAAAGATGCGCCGATTATTTTTTTTGTGATGTCTTCGTGTTTGAAAGTCATAATAGTTATAACGCAGATTAGAACACGGATTAGAACACGGATTATACGGATTACACTGATTTCACGGATTTTGATGATTTGTTGGTATCACAAAAAACCCAATCCGCGCCATCCGTGAAATCCGCTTAATCCGTGTTCAGCACTTTAACATTCCATTACTATCACAAAAAACCCAATCCGCGCCATCCGTGAAATCCGCTTAATCCGTGTTCAGCACTTTAATTATAATTGTCCTCATTCACTCATTTTGTTAACCGACTCAAAAAATACGGTAAACTAAACACTGATTAATGCAAGCTCCACTTTTCATGACAAATTCTGCTCCCCCCGAAATTAATCCCAATCTTTGGCCGCAATTATTACAACAACTGTTAGACCGCCAATCCCTTGACCTCACCCAAGCCTCACAATTAATGCAGGGATGGCTCCTAGAAACAGTTCCCCCCGTCATCACCGGGGCAATTTTGGCAGCGATACAAGCCAAAGGCGTCTCCGCCACCGAATTAACCGGAATGGCCGCGGTTTTACAATCCTTTGGTTCCTCCGATACCCCCACAACCAACAATTCCGGCATCATTTCTAACTATCGTGTGATTGATACCTGCGGCACCGGCGGCGATGGGGCTTCCACCTTCAATATTTCCACCACCGTTGCCTTTGTAGCCGCCGCGGCGGGGGTTCCAGTAGCCAAACATGGAAATCGTTCCGCATCGAGTAAAGTTGGCTCTGCGGACGTCTTAGAAGCCTTGGGCGTGAACCTCAAAGCACCCCCCGAAAAAGTCAAACAAGCCTTATCAACGGTCGGAATTACCTTTTTATTCGCCCCGGGTTGGCATCCAGCCCTTAAAGCCGTGGCCCCCCTACGTCAAACCCTGAAAGTCCGAACCATCTTTAATTTATTAGGGCCATTGGTCAATCCCCTATATCCCACCGGACAAATTATTGGGGTTTTTGACCCTAAAATGCTCCCCATTATTGCCCAAGCCCTAAACCAATTAGGGACAGAAGTGGCGATCGTTTTACATGGACGGGAAAGACTCGATGAAGCGGGTTTAGGGGATATCACCGACTTAGCAATTTTATCCCAAGAGGAAGTTAAAACAGCTACTCTCAACCCCCAGGAATTAGGGCTAACTCCAGCCCCCCTAACGGAGCTCAAAGGCGGAGAGGTGCAGGAAAATTTGCAGATTCTGAAAAATTTATTACAGGGAAAAGGCACACAGGCTCAAAAAGATGTGGTAGCTCTGAATGGGTCTTTGGCCTTACAAGTTGGGGGTGTTGTACCGATGGGCGACCATGAGCAAGGAATTCGTTTAGCTCAAGAGATTTTACAAAGTGGTGCGGCTTGGTTAAAACTCCAAGAATTGGTTAAATTTCTTCAGGATTAATTAGATCTAACTGGCTTTTGGCTTAGGTAAATTGAGCGGAGCAGTGGGTTGAATCGGTCGGGCTTTAAAGACATCTCTTAATGCTTCTTCTAAGGTCGGTCGCATCACAACTCGGTTTTCACTAGCAACAATTACTCTAACTAAGGTCGGTAAACTATTTTCCTCTGCTTCTAAATATAAAGGTTCCACATAAAGTAGGGATTGTTCAATGGGAATTACTAATAAATTTCCTTGAATTACCCGGGAACCTTGACGACTCCAGAGGGAAATTTGCTCGGAAATTTCAGGTTCTTGATTAATTAAAGCTTCTACCTGTTCTGGGCCAAAAATTAGGCGTTGTTTGGGGAAACGATATAACAGTAAAGTTCCATAATGTTCGAGATCAGAGCGCGCGGCTAACCAAGCCACTAAGTTATTTCTACTAGCGGGAGTAAAGGGCAGCAGCAGCATAAACTCCTCGGTTTTTTCCGTGGGTAATCGCATGATTAAATAATAGGGTTCCATCGGTTGTTGTTTACTTGCATAAATTTCTACTGGAACCCGCCAGAGGTCTTCCCGATTATAAAAAACAATCGGATCACTCATGTGATAAGTGAGTAAATGTTGAGATTGAACACTAAATAAATCAAGGGGATAGCGAATATGTTGACGCAGGGTAATAGGCATTTCTTCAATAGAATTAAACAAATCAGGAAAAATCTGTTTTAGTGTGGATATAATCGGATCTTGATCTTCCTCTAATGAATAGAATTTAACCTTACCGTTATAAGCATCAACAATCACCTTAACCGAATTTCTAATATAATTAAACTCCGCCCCTTCGGGATCGGAATAGGGGTACATATTACTGGTGGTATAAGCATCAATCATCCAATATAAATGATTATGATCCACCAAAGGAGAATTAGAATCAGCAACCACAAGATAGGGGTTACTATCGTAATGGAGAAAAGGAGCGATCGCTTTAACTCTTTCTAAGATATTACGCCTAAATAATAACTTAGTTTCTGGGGTGAAGTTATCTGTAAATAACATTTGCCAATTTTTTAAATAATAGGCAAATAAAAACCGTTTCCATCCGGTTCCCATCACAATTCCGCCCTCTCCATTGTATGTGTTATAAACATTCTCATTCCCCAGGGGAAAATCCAGTTCTTTCACCTTAGTAGAAGTCATGATTTGAGTATTAGTTAATAAACCGTAATACAGTCGCGGTTTACCAATTGGAATAATATTTTTAATTCGCGGAGAAACTTCTAAAGTTGTATCAGGATCTAATTGGGGATCAGCACCAATATTTTTCACAAAAAATTCAGGAAGACCGCCCTCAGCCACACGATTAACAGGAGAGAGAGTAAAACCATAACCATGAGTATAAACTAAATGTTCGTTAACCCAAGTCTTGGCTTTTTCCGGGACTAATTCATAATTTAATTCCCTAGGGGAAATAAGTACCTGTTGTTTTTGTAAACCCGTATTAAACTTTCCTAAAAACTTATCCGGTAAAATAGAATAGCGATCATAATCGGCGTCGGAAAATTCATAATAGAGGCGAATTTGTTGTAATTGACGATTGGTTTGTAATAACGGTCGTTTATCCCAAAGACGAATATTATCGATGGTTAAATTATTATTTTGAATATCGGTATAACTTAATTTGGCATTGGGATCAAAAGTTTCCACATTAATTTTATCTAAATTAAAACCTTGGCGAGTATACTTAATACTTCGCTTAATATAAGGTAATTCTCGCTCTAATTCGTTAGGTTGAACAATAAACTGTTGAACTAAATTAGGTAGAATACTTGCGACTAGAATAGTTAGTCCCAAATACCAAGTAAAAATAGCTCGGAGGGAATAGCTATCCGCAAATAATTTATCTCGGCGGGAATTGCGGTTTTTAATCAAATATAAAAACCCTATTTTTCTTAAAAAGATATCAATATATGGTCTAACTTTTTTAACTGAAAAAAGAGCTTGAAAAATCAGAAAAGCAGAAACAAATATAGCAATTATACATAATAATAAATAACCAGGCTTTAAGATATTGATATCAGTAAAATCTGCCCCAAATACTACTCCCTCGCTAGAGTACAAAAGTTCATAACGAGCTAACCAATACCGCATCGCACAACTAAACATTAAAAGCCCTGCCAGTCCGTGTAGGTGACGTTGCTGGGGTTGGGAAAAGCTAGGAAATCGCCCTTGACTAAGACTATTTCCAGAGAGCAAATACATTAAACTACAAGTAATAAAGCTCACGGAAAATAATCCAATTAACCAAAATTCTAAAAGGTGAGCAATGGGGAGACTAAAAATATAAAAGCTAATATCTCGATTTAATAAAGGTTCGGTTTGGTTAAATGAAGTAGGATGAAAATATTGTAATAAATTTGACCAATGACTGGACAATAACAAGCTGAAACCAAAACCAAAGATTAAAGCAATAAAACTAAAAATAATTAAAGGATTCCAAAGAATAGAAATTAATAAAATTACTAAAATAGGTATTTTCCAACTGTAGGCTTGAAAATTTTTAATCCATTGCTCAACAATTTGAGGTTCAAACTGAGCTGGTAGATTAGAAAACAAGGGTTGACTCGCATCCCAATGCCAATAACTAATAAAAATCTGGCTATAATGGATAATAATTAAACCCAGTGACAGAGATAAACCCATCACCAGTATTAAAAGTGAAGGTAATCCTAAAGAAAACCGAGGTAAATGCTGATGAGATAAATCAAAAAGATGCTCGGCAGGTTTATTTTGTAAATGTTGAGGTAAATATCGATAGCGTCGGGCTATGATTAAATTTCCCATTAACCAAGCTACGGTAATGGATAAACCCAATATAGCCAACCCAACTTCCATCCCTAATCTTTCTTGAAAAACCGATAAATAATCAACTTCTTTAAACCAAATTAATTCACCTAAAAATTTAGCAGTGAGATCTAAAATAAATCCCAAGCTTAATATAACTAAACTAACTTTAAAAATTAGATTTTTTTTCAACATAATATTAAATTAGGCGACTAAAAAGTAATTAATTGTATTCTAACCGATAAACCAAAATTATTTATCAAAACCGACCCTAGGATAAAATCGGACAAACCCATTATAAATTCCTATACATCTGTTAACTCACTAAGGGTCTACAATCAAAAGCGTATTCAGTGGAGTTGATTACCAAAAATGGATATTAAATTGGCGCTGACTGTATTAACGGTGTTCTTTACCTTGGGCTGTCTGTTCTTCGGAACCAAAAACGGCTTCTATAATAGCGACGATTACCATGGTAACGGTTCGGCTCATTAATTAGAGGGGCACCGGGAGGCAGGGGGCAGGGGGGCAGG
>MNYZ01000039.1 GCA_001873365.1 Oscillatoriales cyanobacterium CG2_30_40_61
TTGCTTTTCGTACCATGCTTGAGTTCGTTCATGGAGTGCCTTGTTGTACACTAATCTTACACAGCCTAATGTGCGCCGCAATAGCGACTCTTGTTCAGGGGTAGGGTAAAATCGGTAACTGTGTGCTTTTTCCATGTTTCACTTTTTAGCATATATTTTGTCTAAGTGCTATCCTAAAAAAGTAAAGCCGTCTCCCATTTTCATGAGGGCAGGCGTAGAACGACGGGGTTTCAGACCCAATTTTTCGATGAATTCTTTATCTTTGCAATTAATAACATTTGGACTGTTAACCATTGGAGCCTTAATTCATGTCCCGGTTGCCAATGCTAACCTTTCAAAAACCCTTTCTCTTGTCCCCGTATCCCCTGAGCCTTCTAAGGATTTAATTTATAATAACTATCTTGATTCCCCTCGGATTTTGGCGGCTGATAAAACAGAAGAAGAAACCAATATTAAAGTCTATGAAAAGGCAAGTCCGGCCGTGGTTTCTATTGATACCAAAAAAACCAACGGTAGTGGAGCGATTATCAGTCCCGATGGTTTAGTCTTAACCAACGCCCATGTTGTATCCGGCGGAGGCGCCGTCACCGTTACCTTATCCGATGGTAGCAAGTTAGAAGCGGATGTGATTGCCTTTGGTGAAGCCGGACTGGATTTAGCCGTGCTGAAAATTCGCAATGGCAGAAACCTACCGACTATTCCCATCGCCAGTCCCAATTCGGTGAAAGTCGGTCAACGGGCCTTTGCCATTGGCAACCCCTTCGGCCAATTCCAAAATACCTTAACCGTAGGGATTGTCAGCCGTTTGGACAAAACTCGCAATTTAATTCAAACCGACGCGGCGATTAATCCGGGTAACTCCGGTGGCCCCCTACTCAACAGTGCTGGGGAATTAATTGGGGTGAATACGGCAATTTTTACCCGAGGTCAGGGCGGGGGAAATATTGGCATCGGTTTCGCCATTTCCGTTGACCGAGTTCCGCCCTTTTTGCAAGCGGTGAAAGAGGGACGGGCGCCCCGCACCCCGGCGGCGGAAACCCCAGCTTTTGAAAAGGAAAATGCCAAACGGATTGAATTAAATGGCCCGGAAGTTACGGATACTTTGAAACAGGGGGATCAAGTTTTACCCGTTGATAATAGTTTTTATCATATTTATACCTTTGAAGGGAAAGCGGGTCAACAAGTAACTATTGAAATGAGTAGTAATCAGGTGGATTCCTATTTAATTTTATTAACAGAAGATGGAGAAGAATTAGCTCAAGATGATGATGGAGGCGGGGATAAAAATGCCAAAATTGTGATGACATTACCTAGGGATGGTTCCTATCTTTTATTGGTCAATTCCTATGAATCGGGAGAGGCGGGAACCTATCGTTTGCGGTTAAAAGCCACGGCATCCTCCTCGAATTCCAGAACGGGTGAAGTTATTTTAAATGAAAAAGGAGTATTAGAAAATCAGGATTCTGTTTTGTCATCCGATGGTAGTTTGTATGATGAATACACCTTTGAAGGACAACAGGGACAGTCTATTTTAATTCGCTTAGAAAGTCAGGAGTTTGATCCCTATTTGGCATTATTTGATTCCCAGGGAAAACTAATTGCTGAAAATGATGATGCTAGTCAATCGGATAAAAATGCACAAATTCGGGTGACTTTACCCGCTACCGGTCGGTATCGATTACTGGTCAATGCTTATGATAAAACAGGTCGAGGTCAGTATTTATTAACTGTCCGTTAGCGACTGAATCATCCCACATATTGAGGTTTTTATGCGATCAATGTTAATCTGGACAACGACAATGGGTGTATTCGCGGTGCTTCAGACGCCGTTATTAGATGTTCTGAAAGTCTCTAATTCCTATCCCTTGAGGGATGTCATTGAACAAGTCGTAGCCCAAGAAACCCCCAGTCCTGAACCCCAGGAAACCCCCGTCCCTTCGACACCGACTCCCCTAATATTAGAAACCGAAGGTGAACTCAAAGAAGGAGATCAGGTTTTAGCGTCCGATGGCAGTTTGTATGACGAACATACTTTTGAAGGAAAAGAAGGTCAACAAATCACTATCTCGTTAGAAAGTTCTGAATTTGACCCCTATCTTGCCTTGTTTAATTCTGAGAATGAATTATTGCAAGAACATGATGATATTAGTCAAACTAATTCTAATGCTGAAATTACAATTACTTTACCCAAAACCGGAACCTATCGAGTGATTGTTAACGCTTATGATAGTAAAGGCAAAGGAAAATATTTGCTCAAAGTTAAGTAAATAATAGAGGCGTGCGTTGGCGCGTCTCTAAACTATAAAGCAATACTTTCTAATAGTACCCAGTGACGATTATCAATAATTAATTGACTAACCTGTTCAAAGATTTCTCGACAATGATTATGGCTTTGTAAGGGTAAGGATTCATTTTTAATAAAAACTGTCATTTTAGTTTCATCTATCATGGCAGTAGCGGTATCAAACACTACTTCACCAATCACTAATTGACTGACGCTGACTTGACCAATATTTTCCCGAGCAATAATAGAACTAGGTGTTTCATAGGTTATTTCTAGGTTACAGGATTCTAAAATATCAATCATCATCGGTCGCAGATCTTCGAGACTGACATTAACAATAAAAAATCCAGTGTAGCGGGCCATAGGGAACTCCATCCAGTGCAATAATTAATTCAGAGCTTCAAGAATTGAGGTTAGGTTGTTCCTCAAATATCAACTATTTAAAGGTTAATAGTCTATTCCAGACCTTATCATATTTATACTACTTTTTGAATGCCAAGAGATCATTAACAGATGCAGGGAAAATTAATTGTTTTTGAAGGAGTTGAAGGAGCAGGGAAAACCACTCAGATGCAGCGTATCCAAGCTGGGTTACAAGGTCTGATAGATACACCCATCGTGATCACACGGGAGCCGGGGGGAACCCTCTTGGGCCAGGAGTTAAGACGATTATTGTTAGAATATCAGGGGGAAGATCCCATCCAGAATCGGGCAGAATTATTAATGTATGCCGCCGATCGCGCCCAACACGTTCAGGGATTTCTCCAGCCCCTATTATACCAGGGAAATATTGTTTTATGCGATCGCTACACCGATTCCACCATCGCCTATCAGGGGTATGGTCGAGGTTTAGATCTAAATTTAATTGATCAATTAAATCAAATTGCCACCGATGGGTTAGAAAGTGATTTAACCTTATGGTTAGATGTTGATGTAGAACTGGGACTCGCTAGAACCCGCACCCGAGGTAAAATGGATCGGATGGAACAAGCTAATCTGGAATTTCATCAACGGGTACAACAGGGGTTTAAGGAACTAGCCCTAGCTCATGCAGACCGAATTATTCCAATTAATGGGATGTTAAATCCTGATCAAGTCACAGAAACAATTCAATCAATTTTAATTGAAAAATTAACAGCCTGGGGATTTATAATTTAAGGGGGTCTAAATACATTGAATGCCTTTTTTGAACCCATCATTGAACAACAAGCCGCCATTGAATTATTAACCCAAGCTGTAGCCCAAAATCGGATGGCTCCAGCCTATTTATTTGCTGGAGTAGACGGGATTGGTCGGACATTAACTGCTAACTGTTTTATTGAATTTTTATTTTGCCAAAATCCCGATAAACCCGTTAATCAAAAACAGATTCACTCTCGAATTAAACAGAAAAATCACCCCGATATTCTTTGGGTAGAACCCACCTATTTACATCAGGGAAAACGACTTTCTGCCCAGGAAGCCACGGAAGCCGGAGTCAAACGCAAAGCTCCTCCTCAAATTCGGATCGAACAAATTCGAGAAATTAGTCAATTTTTGAGCCGGCCACCCTTAGAAGCCTCCCGGTTAATGGTAGTTGTTGAACACGCGGAATCCATGCCCGAATCCGCCGCCAATGGAATCTTGAAAACCCTAGAAGAACCGGGAAAAGCCACGATTATTTTAATCGCACCCGGTATCGATTCTTTATTACCCACTTTAGTTTCTCGCTGTGCTAAAATCCCGTTTTATCGGTTAACCGATACAGGGATGATTCAAGTCCTAAAAAGGCATAATTTTGATGATATTTTATCCCATGCTGAAATTTTAGCCATGGCGCAAGGTAGCCCCGGACAAGCGATTTCCCATTGGCAACAATTACAAACTATTCCTGTAGAATTTTTAAATAAAGTTAAAAAACCTCCCTCTAATTTAAGAGCAGCATTAGAGTTAGCAAAAGAAATTAGTCAAACCTTGGATAGTGAGGCGCAACTGTGGTTAGTTGATTATTTACAACATTCTGATTGGCAAGATCAACAAAAAACCGGAATCATTGATCAAACCTTCTTAAAACAGTTAGAAAAAACCCGACAATATTTATTAAGTTATGTGCAACCTCGATTGGTTTGGGAATGCACATTAATGAGTCGGTTTTAGAAAAATCCCAAACAACGGAGAGGGGGGGATTCGAACCCCCGGAACCTTGCGGCTCACCTGATTTCAAGTCAGGCGCATTCGACCACTCTGCCACCTCTCCAGTTGCTCATCGTTGAGCTAAATAATTATAGCATGGATGGGGATTGTACCAAGCGCCGAGATAATAATTCTGTTTCAACGACCTGGAAGTCCTCACCGACCCAGACTAAGGACACTTCCGATACTTGATTTTGGTCTAAACTGACCAGCGAAAAATTCCGTTGCTTCCCTTGGGGGGTTTCTCGAATGCGACTGACACAGGCGGAATTCAGATAAACTGTCCCCTCGGTACTCGTAACTAACCGTTGACGCTGACGGCTTTTAGTATGGCGCAGATGATGGTGCATATGACCGAAAGCGACTAGGGGAATGGTTTTACCCCGGGTGCGAGCATGGGCGATCGCTTCGGCCAAATCGGGATCACCGTAATCCCCCCCGATCGGGTTCCAATCTTTCCCGCAGGGAGCCTCTGCTGCCTCTCCTAACCCCGTGGGGCCGTTGTGACTCAAAAACAGAATCCGATCAAAGGTGGCCGTTTCCACCGCCTGAATCATGCGTTGGGCCGATGCTGTAAACCCATCTACTCCAAATCGCTCCGTATAAAAATCGTGATATTTCCATTCCGGGCCACCCCAACTAAAGGGACGTCCCCCGACTACGGTTAATTGCCAATCGGGAAAGTCCCGTTTTCCGTAGCCGACATGATCTTCGCCGATGATTTCCAGTTGCTCTTGGACGCGATCTTCTGTTTGGCGATTATAGGGACATTTTTGGCGTCCCCAGTCGGTGGCGGTGTACCAGGCGTCATGGTTGCCAAAAGCGACGGCTTTGGGGGTATCCACGGCGGCGATGGTTTTGACGACATCTACGGCTTCATTGCCAAAATCCCCGACAAATAGGACTAAATCAACCTCTAAAGACTTCAATGCTAGGGCGTCCGCCGGTTCCCATTGATCATGAATATCTCCAACAACGGCAATTTTCAGGGGTTTGTTATTCACAAGGATGATAGTTTCAAAGGTTCCTAACCTAAGAATAAGCAATTTTGGGAAAACCGTGAATCCCCTTTTTTGGTGAATTCAACTATAATTAAACTACCCTGAACAATATTAAAAGTTCCGATAAGGTTCTATGTTTACATCCACCCTGAACCCGACCACTGTTGCCGATTTACCCGAGGATTTGTTTGCCGCCATTCAAGAGCTCAAGCAAAAATTGAATGCGTTGATTTTGGCTCATTACTATCAAGATCCCGATATTCAAGATATTGCTGATTATATTGGAGATTCCCTGGGATTAGCGCGACAAGCGGCCCAGACCGATGCCGATGTGATTGTTTTTGCTGGAGTTCACTTTATGGCAGAAACAGCTAAAATTTTGAATCCTGATAAGTTGGTATTGTTACCGGACTTGGATGCGGGGTGTTCTTTGGCCGAAAGTTGTCCCCCCGATGCTTTTGCTCAATTCAAAGCCCAATATCCCGATCATATTGTGGTGTCTTATATTAATTGTACCGCCGAAATTAAGGCGATGAGTGATATTATTTGCACCAGTTCTAATGCGGTGGAGCTTGTCCGACAAATTCCTGAAAATCAGCCGATTATTTTTGCGCCTGATCGCAATTTAGGCCGATATGTGATGGCAGAAACCGGACGGGAAATGGTATTATGGGAAGGGGCTTGTATGGTGCATGAAAACTTCTCCCAGAAGAAGTTAGTGCAGCTAAAAATTGAACATCCCCAAGCGGAAATTATTGCCCATCCTGAATGTGAACTTCCGGTTTTAGACCAGGCGGATTATATTGGTTCTACCACGGCATTATTAAACTATGTCAAAAATAGTCCTAAGTTAAGTTTTATCGTAGCAACGGAACCCGGAATTATTCATCAAATGGAGAAGGAAACCCAAGGAAAATCCTTTATTCCTGCCCCACCGATGAGTAGTTGTGCTTGTAATGAATGCCCGCACATGAGGTTAAATACCTTAGAAAAACTGTATTTAGCGATGAAAAATTGTTCTCCAGAAATTACCCTTTCTGAAGAAATCCGAATTGCCGCTTTACGTCCGATTCAACGAATGTTAGAAATGAGTAAAAATATTAATGTTCCCAAGGGATAGGAAGGAGTCAGCAAAATCACAATTTTTGTCAAAATTGTAATATTCTATGGTAGGAGTTGGTTCTCTAAACCCGATTTAAGGTCTAGTTTAGAGAGTGAACTCCTACATTTTTTTTCAGGAATCACTTATCATTGCTATATAAAACCTAGATCAAAAATCTCTTTATCAAGATTAAACGGATAAACTTATCATGAATAAACATTTAATTGTTTTTACCCGCTATCCCGAACCCGGGAAAACAAAAACTAGGTTAATTCCGGTTGTCGGAGAAATTGGAGCGGCAAATTTACATCGTCAAATGACGGAAAAAACCCTAAATACAGCCCGACAATTGCAAAAAATAGAGCCTCTGTCTATTGAAGTTAGATTTACGGGAGGCAATTTAGATGTGATGCAAAATTGGTTAGGTTCGGATTTAATTTATGATGCTCAAAGTTTTGGGGATTTAGGAAATCGGATGGGAAAAGCCTTTCAAATGGCATTTTATGAGGAAAAAAACCAAATTCTGATGATTGGTACTGATTGCCCAGAATTAACTGTTGATATTTTATCTCAAGGATTTAAACTATTGCAAGAGCATGATATTGTGATCGGCCCTGCCAAGGATGGGGGATATTATTTAATTGGTTTAAAGCGTTATATTCCTGAATTATTTAAAGATATTCCTTGGGGAACAGCAACGGTTTGCGAGAAGACCATTAATATTTGTGAAACTTTGAATTTATCCGTCGGTAAATTACCTGTATTATTAGATATTGATCGTCCTGAAGATTTAGTTTTCACCGAATTTAGTAATGAACAATTAGGGTATTATGGCCTCTGATGGCTATTTCCTAGAGATTGAGATTCCAGACTGACTCCCCAAAACCTAAGTAATCTGGGATGATGGAGGGAGTATTCTGCGGTTGTGCCATTCTAAATCAATACTGGGATTATTCGTGAGGCTAATGATATGGAGGTTGATGAATTATTAAAACGCTATGCAGAGGGAGAGCGCCTATTTCGAGCCGTTAGCCTCGTCGGAGTGAATTTAAGTGGTGTTGACCTCCGGGAAGCCACAATTGCTCGAGCTAACTTGGAAAATACCTCCTTTGTGGGGGCGAACTTAATCGCGGCGAATTTTCGAGAAACCAAATTTACGGGTGTTGACTTCACCGATGCGGATTTAAGCGATGTTAACTTAATTGGGAGCTATTTAGGCGATACCAAGTTCAACCGAGCCAACTTAAGCGGGTCGAGTTTGCGCGGGTCTTCTGCCAAAAATGTTAGCTTCAATCAAGCCAATCTCACCGAAGCCAACCTGACGGAATCGAATTTTGCCGGGGCGAATTTTGCCGGGGCGAATTTAACCCATGCTACCTTAGTCCGAACTAATTTGATGAAAGCTAATCTCACCGGAGCGATTTTAGAAAGCGCTAACTTAACTAACGTGATTATGCGAGAAAGCATCTTAGAAGGGGCAAACTTAACTAATGCTACCCTAAGTGGGGGAATGATGATTGGGGCTAATTTTCATGAAGCAGATTTAACTCGAGTTACCATGATTGGGGCCGATTTAAGTGAAGCCAACTTGAGTGAAGCTAACCTCCGAGGAGCAAATGTGACCTGGACAACTTTACGCGGGGCGAATATGAGCCGAGCTAGACTCTACCGGACTAAATTATCCTGGTCGAATTTAAGTGGTGTTAATCTGATTGAAGCAATTATGATTGATACTAAATTAGATCAGGCGAATTTGAGAGATGCGGATACCCGAGGTGCAATTTTACCGAATAAATAATGGATAGTTTCTGTGCAAATACAATCGACTATTGATTCTCAAGAACTGTTGCGTCGTTATTTAGCTGGAGAAAGGGATTTTAACCATATTAACTTGATTGGTGCCCATCTATGTCAAGTCAATTTGGTTGGCGCTAATTTAACCGGAGCGTCCTTAGCCCGGGCAGATTTAACCAGGGCGATACTCCATGAAATTAACTTGACCAATGCCTTTTTGTATGGAAGTAATTTAAGTTTTGTTAAGTTGGGTCGAGGACAATTAAAAAATGCGGATTTGACTAAAGCTAACCTAGAAGGGGCGTTTTTAGTTAAGTCTGAAATGAGTGGGGTTAAACTCAGTGGCGCAATTTTACGCGGGGTTAACCTGCGGTCTGCTAATTTATCTGGGGTGAATTTATGTGGGGCTAATTTGGTGGGTGTAAATTTACGCGGGGCTAATTTAAGTCAAGCTAATTTAAACTGGGCAAATTTGACTCGCGCTCGACTCACAGGAGCAATTCTTAAAGATACCCAAATGACCGGAATTAATCTGAGTTATGCCCATTTATTAGAAGTGAATCTTCAGGGATTGGATTTAAGTGGGGTTAACTTTACCCAAGCATCAATGACCCGAACTAATCTCCAAGATTGTGATTTAACTGCTACTAATTTGAGCCAGACTCAGTTAAAACAAGCGGATTTAAGTCGGGCTAAATTACAAGATGCGAATTTAGTTGAAGCTAATCTAATCAGTAGTAATTTGACCGATGCGGTGTTGATGCGGGCGGATTTATCCGGGGCTATTTTAACCCATGCGGCTCTGACGGGGGCCAACTTGAATTTGGCTCGGTTGAATAAAGCAGATTTGCGCGGCGCTAACTTGCGAAATGCCTATCTCTGGAAAGCGGATTTATCCGGGGCTAATTTAGCGGGAGCCAACCTCTATGGCGCCAGTTTACGCGGTGCTAACTTAGAAGGAGTTGATTTAAGAAATGTTAATTTAACTGGGGCTACCCTTTCGGATGGGACAGTTAATCCAGGTTAAAATGGCCGTTTTCAGTCAGAGGTTCTGAATCCCCCTAAATCCTAGTTTTTAAAGGTTTTAAATTTCCATATTTTAACATTTTAGAGTAAATAAAACAACCCTTTTTTTTATTGCCAATTCAAGGCAAAATAAAAGTATAGAGTTTTTTGTGAATTAGTCACTATGATGCTGAAAGCTAAAGATATTATGACCGCCGAGGTGGTCACCATCAAGGGTTCCGCCACCGTTGCCGAGGCCGTTGAACAAATGAATGATCTGTGTTTACGCGCCTTGATTGTTGAACGCCGTCATCCACAGGATGCCTATGGAATTGTCACCGAGACCGATATTGTTTATAAAGTCACGGCCTACGGCAAAGATCCTAAAAAAATCCGGGTTTATGAAATTATGACTAAACCTTGTATTTCTGTAAATCCTGACCTGGGTGTGGAATATGTGGCGCGGCTGTTTGCTCAAACCGGAATTCGTCGCGCTCCGGTAATTCAGGATCAACTACTCGGAATTATTTCTGTAACTGATATTCTGGCTAAGGGAGACTTTGTAGAAAATCCTAAAAGCATTCTATTAGAAGAACGGATTCAAGAGTCGATTGATGAAGCTCGGGCGATTTGTGCCGAGAAAGGAGCAACCTCGAAAGAATGCGCCGCGGCTTGGGATATTGTAGAGGAATTAGAAGCAGAAGCGGCTCACCAAAAAGCCGAACGTTTAGAGAAAAGCAGCTTTGATTTATACTGTGAAGAAAACCCCGATGCGGCGGAAGCTCGGGTGTATGATACCTAATCATTGATCAGAGTAGTTTAGGTGAGCAAACTTCTTACTAATCGTAACAATTTCCCCCTCTAACCGCATGGTATGGAGGGGGTGTGTCCTTGTCTAAAAACAGGGCATAACCAACAGTAACAAGGGAAAATCATGCAAGATCAATTCTTAAATCGAATTTTCGCTAAACTCCCTTTAAGGATTGTTTTTATTGTTCCCTTTATCTTACAAATTTTAGGGGTTGTGGGATTAGTTGGATATTTGTCCTACAAAACCGGACAGAAAACCTTTGAAGATTTAGCCACTCAGTTAATGAATGAAGTGGGCGATCGGGTTGAACAAAACTTACGAATATATTTAGAAATTTCTCATCAGATTAATCAAGTTAATTTAAGCCAGATCGAATTAAATTTATTAACCTTACAAAATTTATATCCCTGGGAAAAATATCTGTGGCGACAAATTCAACTCCACCCTGATATGGCTTATATTGCCATCACCACCGATAAAAACCAACAACGAAGCGGATAAAAACTATTAGATGGCAGTTTTTATATTAACGTGGTTGGGGACGATGTGGGGATGAATTTTTATAGTTTTAAAGTCAATCAAAAGGGCGATCGCACCACCGGAAAGTTAATTGTCAAAAATTATGATTTACGTCAACATCTCAGTTATCAAAAAGCAGTGAAAGCCAGAGCATCATCTTGGAGTGATGTGTTTGTTTCTTTTTTAGAACCCACTTTACTGATCAGTGCTTTAAAACCTATTTATAATCCTAATCAACAAATTGATCCCGAAGAACTAGATCAACTTTTTCAGGCTTTTAACCAAACTGAAAGCGGAAAAAATTCTCAAGAAGGGACGGGTTTAGGTTTAGCCATTAGTCAACAATTAGTAGAATTAATGGGAAGTGAAATCACTGTTAAAAGCGAAATCGGGGTAGGAACTTGCTTTGAATTTACCTTGCGGGTAAAATCCATGGCGGAAAACTTAGTAAAAACTTCTCAGAATGATCCCGATCCGCAGAATTCTGTAGACCATCAAACTTACTTACCAACTTTTAATTTAACGGCTGAAAGTTTTACCGGAATGTCTTTAGAATGGATAGAACAATTATATCAGGCTACTTCCTGTTTGGATGAACCCTTAATTTTTAATTTAATTGATCAAATTCCACCGGAAAAACAGGCGTTATCGGAACAATTAAAATATTGGGTGAATCATTTTAGGTTTGATTTGATTTTTAATCTCTTGGAAAATATAATTCAAAAATCTTAATTAACCATGAATCCAACCATTAAGAGTAAATCGACTATCAGCAAACTGTTGAGAGGGACAATACACGGGCAAAACTTCATGTTTACAACGACTATCAAAAAATATAATACTATTATTTTGCGGTTGAATTTGAGTGAATTTTTCTGGAATTATGGCTGATTTCCCTGTGATTTGAGTTTCATATAACCTCAAATCTCCACCATAAAAACCTTGAGGTTGTTGATAAAAATAGTAGACGTAGGTTAATTTACGATTAGCTGCTTTTTCCGAATCCACATCTTGATGAATTTTATAATATCCTCCATGGAAATGAGCCGTAATTTGAATTTCTAAATGGGCGACTAAAAACATTTGTATTTTTAATTTTTCCATCACCTGCGGTCTGGCGGTAAGAATTTTTTGGGTAATTAATTCATGAAATTCTGCAAAGTGTTCAGGAAGTAAAATATAGGATTGACGATATTCTGATGCTTGATTAATTACTTCCGAGGAAAAGAAATTATTTTGATTGGCGAGGGTCAGGTGCAAAAGTTTTTGATAATCTTCTTCTGAGAAAAAATTATCAATTTGCAGATAATCAGGATTTATAATAATTGTTTCTGGTTCTGAAATATTGTACAAACCGTCAGAAGATGGGATAGTATCTGATAAAGTTGAATTAAAATCTTTCTGTTGTGATAATATTCCGATCTCTAATACTTTTAAGGCTGCATTTAGCCGTTGCTCGTAGTTGATTTCAGGTTGATTTAGACTGGATTTGACAATATCTAAGGCTTGGTTTAAAATCTGCTCAAATTGTTGATTGTATCTTGGAATATTATCCAAATTAGATAGAATTGGAGATGATTTTTTTTGCATAAATCAAAGTTTTGATAAAATCAATTCCTTGATTATACTCAATTTTGAACCCCAAGGCATAAATTTATAAAAAACCATGTATTAGGTCGAAGATTTCAAAGAACAACAAAAACTTTGAAGGTCATTATACATTTGACGGAATAAGGGGCATTTTCTTTGGACTTGACTCGGATCAATTTTCAATAAAAGAATAGGGGTATCAATTCCTTTAGAAAAACGAGGTTTGTGCCGATCACTTTCATCTTGAATGCTCGATTGGATTAGTGCTTCTGATAGTTTATCTTGACAGCAATCTCTTTGAGAGTCGTACTCACTAAATGATTCTGGATGATCAAAAGAAATATTGGCTTGCGTACTTAACCACCAACGCATCCGTTCCTGTCTTCTTCTAAAATCAGGATGTTTAGCGATTGAATTATCCCAATCTGCAATAATCCAAGATTCCAGTTCAGGCGCGGCAAACCCAATCAATTGTGGAATCTGATCACAATCTGGTATTGCTGATAGAGATGCTAATATTTTTTGTCTTTGTGTTTCTGGATTACGACAATCTAAATCATCAAAAACAAAAATCAGGTCACATTGATTTTTTTCTGCTTTTAAAGCAATCGGTAATTGCTCTTGAATTTGCTCAATTAAACTCTTACCTGTTCTTCCATAACTCATTAACGGATTAGGTTTAGGGCCGGGTTTTCGACGAACTGGCGTTTTTCTTTGGAATTGACACCCCGGAAAATTTTGTGTTAAAAAAGGGATTAATCCTCGAACTTCCGCTTCACCCCCTCCGGCAAAAACCCATACTACCACGGCCAACCTCCCAGACTCGGATCGCCAACACGATATAAATCACCTAATTCCCAACCTTCTGTTAATTTTGGTTCCAATATTTCCCGAGAAAGGGGTTTAATTGAAAAATGGTTTTGATCAGTGGAATGAAAATAAGAAACATTCTCTAAATGATCGGTAAAGTGATCCAAAAGATCAGGACTATGGGTCGTAATAATCACCTGAGTTTTTTGAGATGCTTGTTTAATCCACTCGGCTAAAACTGGCATCCAAGCAACGTGCAATCCTAATTCTGGTTCATCAATTACTAACAAAGAAGGTAGGACTGGAGAATGTAATATTGTTGCCCAACACAACATCCTCACTGTACCATCGGACATTTCATTGAGATAAAAGGGTTCATTTGTGTCTTGAAAATGCCATTCTACAGTTAAAGATAAACGACCAGAACGGATTGGTCTAATTTTACGAGTTTTGGGTAGAATGGATTTCATTGCTAAATTCAGACTTTCCTCAAAATCAATATCTTGATTATATAAATTATCCAAAACTAAAGCTAAGTTATCGCCTGACGGAGATAAATAAATATCACTTTGTCCTAGTTTTGGCTCGGCGGTTCTAATTTGGTTTAAATCCATGTTATTAGCATTATAAAAATGCCACCTTGCAACCAAATCAATTAATTCTCTCCTGATTTTATAAATCGGTGTATTTTCAGGAGGGGATTGACTATTTTCTAAGATTTTAGTAATGGATGATAGGCCCAAAGAATTTGTAGGAATATTGTCTAAAGTTTCAAAATGAGTTGGGTAATATTTACCGGGTTGATCGTAAACAGATACAACTCCCTTACCTAATCCTCTATTATGTAATTTATAATAATAAAAAGGATCGGAGTTAGCATGATCATGTAAATCTTCTCCCCCATATAAATATTCTTCTGAAACCGTCGCCCTGGTTTCTCGCCTATCAGTATAGAGTTGTAAGTCAAAAACTACGCTGTCTCTTTGAGGATTATTCGTCTGGGAAATTTGGGAAAAACAATAATAAAGATTAACTGTTGCTGGACTGCTAACACTACTATCTAAAATTCTAGTACCACCGATTTTGGAAATGGCATCTTCAAAACTACTCACTCCTCGATTTTCTTCGGGAATATTAATTAAGCAATTTTTCAAGAATTTAAGACAACTAATAAAATTACTTTTTCCCGAACCATTTGAACCGATAAATATATTCAGATTACTTAGATAAAATGGTTGTTCAGAACATAAATTTTTGTAGTTTTTGGTTGCCAAAAAATGCAATAGGGGTTGATTCATAAATTTTGACAATAATTACTAAAATTATAACAGTATCATAAAATCAAACAATGTGCAATAATTCAACATATAAACCCTTAAAAATTAGGAGAACTGACATTGAGCATCAAGAACGAATATACCCTAAAAAAAGAGTTTAGTTGTTCCGGTGTAGGGTTACATACTGGGATTTTAACAACGGTGAGAGTATTACCCGCAAATATTGGGGAAGGACGTTATTTTGTGCGGGTTGATTTACCCGAAAATCCTCAAATTCCGGCTAGACTAGAATCGGTATTATCCACAACTTTATCAACAGAATTAGGCACAACAAACGCTAAAGTTAGAACCGTTGAACATTTGTTAGCCGCCTTGACTGGAATGGGAATTGATCACGCTAGAATTGAAATTGATGGCCCGGAAGTCCCATTATTAGATGGTTCGGCCCAAAATTGGGTGGAGGCGATCGCCAGCGTTGGACGTCAACCCCTCGATAGTCCCCCCCAGGATGTCCCTAACTTTCACATTACCCAACCCCTATCCGTCCAACAGGGAGATGGTTTTGTGGCGGTTTTTCCCGCATCGGAAACCCGATTTACCTATGGGATTGATTTTTCTGCTCCAGCGATTGGCAATCAATGGTATAGTTACACCGCTAATCCCGAAACTTTTGCTAGGGAAATTGCTCCGGCTAGAACCTTTACCCTAAAAGAACAGGTGGAACAGTTACGCCAGGCTGGTTTAATCAAAGGAGGTAGTCTGGATAATGCTATAGTTTGTGACAATCACCAATGGTTAAATCCACCGTTGAGATATGCAAATGAACCCGTGCGTCATAAAATTTTAGACTTAGTAGGGGATTTGAGTTTATTGGGTTTTATCCCCCAAGCTCATTATCTAGCATACAAAGCCGGACACCATCTCCATGTTCAACTGGTTCAAAAAATATTAAAGTAGTAAGCCCTTTAGGACTTCTTTCTACCACTAACACTAACTTAAATTGATCGGATATGGACGACGCCCCTGTATTGAACGCTGAAACAGTATTGATGATTGAGGAGATTCAAAATCTATTACCCCATCGCTATCCCTTTGCGTTGGTGGATCGAATTATTGAATATGTCCCAGGTAAAAAGGCCGTGGGCCTAAAAAATGTCACTATCAATGAACCCCATTTTCAAGGTCACTTCCCCGGACGTCCAATTATGCCCGGAGTTTTGATTGTGGAAGCCATGGCCCAGGTCGGAGGAGTGGTTTTAACTCAACTTCCTGATTTGAAGGGTAGTTTATTTTTATTTGCGGGAATTGATAAAGTCCGGTTTCGTCGTCCCGTGGTTCCCGGGGATCAATTAATTATGACCACGGAATTATTGACTGTGAAACAACGCCGTTTTGGTAAAATGCAAGCTCGCGCCGAAGTCGATGGTAAACTAGCCTGCGAAGGAGAACTGATGTTCTCTCTTGTGGACTGAATTTTTGTATCTTGTTAGGTTTTAACCAATTTTAGTATCTATGACGACCTTAATTCACCCCACTGCTGTGATTCATCCTGGTGCAGAACTCCATCCTACGGTTCAAGTTGGCGCTTATGCTGTAATTGGGGAGCACGTTAAGGTCGGTGCGGATACGGTCATTAGTTCCCATGTTGTGATTAATGGTCGCACGGAAATTGGCGATCGCAATCAATTTTTTCCGGGGGCGGTAATTGGTTCGGAACCTCAAGATCTCAAATATGATGGTTCTTTGAGTTTAGTTAAAATTGGCAATGATAATCTGATTCGGGAATATGTCACAATTAATCGCGCCACAAATGCCGGGGACGCGACGATTATTGGGAATCAAAATTTATTAATGGCCTATGTTCATGTTGCCCATAATTGTGTAATTGAAGATCAGGTGGTGATTGCCAATTCCGTCGCCCTAGCGGGTCATGTTTATATTGAATCAAAAGCCCGATTAAGTGGGGTTTTAGGGGTGCATCAATTTGTGCATATTGGGCAATTAGCTATGATTGGTGGGATGACCAGGATTGATCGAGATGTGCCTCCGTTTGTGTTAGTTGAGGGGAATCCTTCTCGGGTGCGATCTCTTAATTTAGTTGGGTTAAAACGGGCGGGATTTAGTTCGGATGATTTTTCTTTATTGAAAAAAGCCTTTCGGTTATTATATCGTTCTGAATATTCTTTTACCCAAGGATTAGAACAGTTAGATTTATTACCAGATCATCCTGCTATTCAGCATTTACGTCAGTTTATTAAACGTTCTCAAACCGATCCCGGACGTCGGGGGGTGACGCCTGGGGGAAAACGCAAAATCAGAGAAGATTAAGCAGAATTTTAGATAATTTTGGGGGTGAGTTATTGATGATCATGGATTTAAAAACACTCTATGAAACTGATGATGTTGAATGGTTACAACAAACCGTTAAATTAATTAAAAATCACCAATTTGAACAGTTAGATGTAGAGAACTTAATTGAGGAATTAGAGGATTTGGGTAGGGAAAAGAAAAATGCGGTAGTGAGTCTTTTAGAACAAATTATCCGTAATTTATTATTACTGCAATATTGGACAGGGGAAACGGAGTACAATAAGGTTCACCCGGAAGAAGAAATCTATACTTTTAGAGTTCAGTTGAGACGAAAAATTACTACAAATCTCCGTAATTATTTAGATTCAGAATTTGATTCTATCTATCAAGATGCGTTAGGATTTGTGAAAATTAAAACTCAAAATTCCGTCAACTTTCCCCCAGAATGTCCTTATAACCTGGAGCAATTACTAGATATTAATTGGTTTCCAGTTTAGATTTTACAGCAACAGTTAGGAAATAGACTGATGCTAAAACCTAAAGTTCCCTATTCCCTATTCCCTATTCCCTATTCCCTGTTCCCTTGCATATTAAAAAAATGTTCCTGTAATAAACGATTAATAAAACGATAGCGATCGCCTGTTTTTTGTAATAATAACTTATCCGTAGCATCATTCAAAAATCGTTGATAATTCCAAGGAATATTCCCATTTTTCCATAAAATCCATCGGATGACAAATTGTTCTATATTTTGTTTTAAACCAGATTTTTCTAATAAAATTGCCCATAATAATCCTAATCCTATTCCGGTAATTAATAGCAAATTTATTTTAGTAATAATTCCCGCGATAATTATGCCGATCACGATCACCCAAATTAAACCTAAAATCAACTTTAATCCTAATTTATAACGGGTTTTTTGTTCATGTTCATCTAACCAATAAATAGGTATTTTTTTAACTGAAAATTCTGTAACTTCATCGGTTGTAAGTCGAGTTGCTAACCATCCTAACCATCGTCTAAAACTTTCAGATTTAGGAGCTTTTCCTGGGAGATATTGGGATCTATGAATATCCTGATTTAGTTGACGACGAATATAAGCATTAAATAAATAATCACGTTGTTCTTCAAAGGAATTAAGATGTTTCCAAGACATGATTAAAATTTCTTCATAAGCTAAGGTCATCATGGTTAAATATAACGGTATTTTCGCTAACTTTAATAAAGGTTGATCCGTTTCAATATTGTGCCAAAGTTCTCGACTGCGAGAATTAATCAAATAATCTTGAATTTGCTGAATATTTAAGGGACGTAAAAAAATAGCCCCATTCAAATCCAAGCGTTCTGGAAGTTTTTTATAATTAACAATACTAGCACAGATGACTAAATGTAAAGGAGAAATATCTCCATTCAAAAGTTGATTAATCTGTCGAACACATTCAACTTGTTTATTTAAAGAAAGTTGATCTAATCCATCTATTAAAGGTAAAATTTGAAGCTGTTGTATCCAATTTTGAATCACAGCAATAGAAATTTCATACTTAATATTCAGTTGTTCTATAATCCAATCTATTATCGGTTGATCGGGATTTTTCCAAGTTGATAAATCTAGTAAAACCGGAATAGGTTCTTCCACATCAGTTTGGGCACGACCTACTAATACTTTAGCTAATCCGATTAAAGTTGTGGTTTTTCCCGAACCCAGAGATCCTAAAATCAATAATCTGCCATTTAAGCGATCGAAAACCTGAATAATTCCGGTATCATTGGTTAAACGAACACTCGGATGATGACTAACTTTTAACTCCACATCCCAAATCCGTCGCATTTTTAAAGGTGGCGTTTCTTGAGCTAAATGAGTTAATACCGCTCGATGTAGCGACTGTAAGCGATACTGCTTAACTTCATTTTGGACTTGAAGCAGTAGTTTTTGACGATTTTGTAATTGAACCTGGGAAGAAGTCAATTTTGACATTGAAGATTTAGGATGATGAAAAAACTGTTACCTAACCGTTTCCGTGAAAATATCACCAGTATATAGCAATCCTAAATCTTCTGCGAAAAAAACTATAGGGGTTTGAACAAGAAACCCCCACAATAAAACTGTTTAATTAGATTAAACAATCACGAACTGATTAGCGGTCAGGGTAGGTTTATTTGTGAGTTGGGCTAATGGAATGAGAGATTGAGACTGGTTACCATCGGGGTCAAATCCCAGTAAACCCGTAGAAGTGTTATAGAAGAATGTAGCTATGTCCCCTAAATAATTTAAGGTTGTACCACTAACAAAAACTCCGGTATTGGATGCAGTTGTGCTTAAAGCTGTTCCTGCTACTAATCCCGCACCAAACCCGGCGGCGGAAATATTAAATACATCCCCTTGACTGGGAGTAAAATCTGTTAGGGTGTCTTGGCCTTGGTTGGGGTTATTGTAAACAAAGGTATCAGCACCACCGCTACCTGTAAGTTTATCGTTGCCCTCGCCTCCTTGAAGGATATTATTAGAAGTATTCCCGACAATCACATCATTATAGGCTGAACCTTTAACTATGGTTTTATCCTCTAAAACCTGTTTTTGTCCAGTGGCGTTGAGAATAGAGTCAAACCAATAGTTAGCCATTTTCTCGTAACCATTGGCCGTAGGATGCAAGCCACTATCCGCAGGAGGGGCGGTGATATCGGTTTCTAGGATTGGGTTTGATCCTTGCCACATATCGACGAATTTGACGTTTTCTGAGGCTGGTTTACTGTCAACAATTCCAGGAATCAGAGCATTATAATCTTTGGCGTTCTGCATTCGGGAATCGTAGTAAGAACTATTAGGATTGATCGGTGCAATTGTACTAACCAACAAATCTCCGTTATCAAAGCTAGGATTGGCAAGAATTTTATCAATTAAAAGATTCAATCGACTCCCCATCGTCGAAACATTTCCGCTTGCATCATTTGTACCAATCATCAACAGCACAACATCAGGATCAGAAGCCGGAATCCAATTATTTACCCCACTACCGGGATCAGTAGACCGACCATCTTTAATATCATTAATTGTCCATCCTGCATGACCTTCATTGTCTTTGTCGGGTAGGTTTGCGGTTCCTTTGGACTGGCTACCCACAAAATCAATCGGAACACCCAAGGACTCAAAACGCTGCCATAAACCCAACCGATATCCCACCCAATCAGTTTGGGATTGACTGCCATTTTCTTTGCCTGCGGTAATGGAGTCTCCCAGGGGCATAATTTTCAGGGTTTGGTCTTTGTCGGGAATATAACCGATTCCCTGTTCTAAGTTAATATTCACTCCTTTGGACGCTTGGCTATAGTCGGCGGTGTTACCACTACTATTAACTGATACGCTGAATGTGCCTAGGGTTCCACTCGCAACCGGATTGTTGATGCGATCAAGAACTTGATTGCTTTGCATGGCAACTGTATAAGTTCCGGCTTCGTTGAGATTCCAACTGTCTCCAGGGGCATTAATTCTATAGGTGGCGGTGGCAACCTTACCATCACTATTCAGATTATTACTAACTAGGGTTGCTAGTTGATTAAACCCATTGGGCCCAGTGACGCGCAGATCCTGACTATCAATTGTAGAAGCATCTACCCCCAGATTGTCAGTATATTGAACACTGAAGGTGTAAGCCTGAGTATCACCAGAGGTGACGCTAAGACTATTATTGGCAGTAAAACTGGGAGTAGGAGCAATATTGTCTCCCGCCGGGACAAACTCAATTCGGTCAATTCTGGCATTTTCGCCGCTATTAATCGCTCCGTTGATTTCAATTTTGTCATTTTGGTTAACTTGAACGTTTTTGAAGACGATTTCTGTCAGAGTTTGAGCAGAAGCATTACTCGCTCCCAAACTCTGGTTAGCTGTCCAAGTCCCAACGGTAGTTCCTTCAACCCCTAAAGAAATCTGAGATTGACCATCGCTTTCATCAAAGTACCTCACTACAATATCGTAAGCGCCCGAAACACCGGAAAAGTCTTCGGTGGTGGCGGTTCCCGTTGCTCCTAGGGCCGAACTCAGACCAATAAATTTACCCCCAGAAGCAAAGATTCCCGACTCAATTCGATACCCCCCGGCTAAGGTCATGGCCTCACCTTCGATAGTCACAATGTCCATCGGGTTGGAGGTGGGAGTCTGGACATCAACTTGGAATGTGTCTAATTCACTATTAACAACGCTGTTATCACTGGTATCGCTAACTTGGCTGGCTTCAACAGCAACACTATAGCTTCCAGCTTCGTTACTATCCCAACTACCTCCGGGGGCGTTAATACTATAGGTGGCCGTCCGGGGTGTACCATCGCTATTGTTATCGACACTAACAAAAGTTGCTAGTTGGTTAAATCCATTCGGCCCGGTGACTCGAATATCTTGACTATCGAGACTGGAAACCTTGACTCCTTTGTCATCGCTATAGGTGACGGTGAAGGTGTAACTATTATTACTTCCTGAAGTTAGGGTAATATCGGTGGCGGTGGCGGTGGCTGTAGGGGCGGTGGTATCGACGGGGGGAGATTCAATACTAACACCGAATGTATCTAATTCACTATTAAC
>MNYZ01000055.1 GCA_001873365.1 Oscillatoriales cyanobacterium CG2_30_40_61
AACGCAGAAACCCGGTTTCTTAATTGAGCTTTCTGTTATTAGCAAAAGTTAACGCAGAAACCCGGTTTCTTAATTGAGCTTTCTGTTATTAGCAAAAGTTAACGCAGAAACCCGGTTTCTTAATTGAGCTTTCTGTTATTAGCAAAAGTTAACGCAGAAACCCGGTTTCTAGGAGGTGGGGGTGGTAAACATAATTTATTTGTAATTGTTCTTAATTCCCAATAATCTCCAATAATTCCCAATTTACCGATGAACAAATCTATCAACAAATTGCTAAAATTATCCAAAGATACAAATTCCTAGAATGTGCGGAGTGCGCTGCTGCTATCAAAAACTGGTTAAAGGCGAATCAAATTAATGGCATCCATCTGAAAATAAAACTTGTAGGTCGGGGATTATTTATTGTTAGTAAGCGTTGGGATAATAGTCAAATATCAATTACCCAAAATGGAACGCACTATGGTATTGAAGCAAGAGGTAAAGTCTTTGATAACCTATCTACTTTTGGATTAACTAGAGAACAGTGGATTACGGATTTTGACTGTCCAAGCGGAAAGTTTATAATAGAAGAAATTGAGAAGTTTTAACTGTAATATTTCTGGAGAAAAAAAAGATGACCAACCTCTACGATTTACTCGAAAAGATTAAACAAAAACCCGGAATGTATATTGGAAGTCCTAATATTAATAATTTATTGATGTTTTTGTGTGGTTATCAATACGCCTGTGAAGCTATGGAACTTCCTGAAAGTGAACAAGAAATGGAATTTGCACAATTTCAGCCTTGGTTACAAACTAAATTTGGGGTAAATACCTCTGCATCTTGGGCAAAAATTATTTTACTGTATTCTAGTGATGAAACCGATGCTTTTAAAAACTTCTTTGATTTATTAACGGAGTTTAGAAATCTACCCAAAGAATCAGAAACGGGGTTTCTTGAGTTATCTTTCGGTTAGTAAAAGTTATAGCAGAAACCCGGTTTCTTTCTGTTAATTTTTTTCTAGGCTTAGATCCGGCCTAACCCCCCAGGGCTATTTCAAAATCGGATAAAAAAGACTAAAGGACAAACCGATCACAACCTGATCATCCTGACTTTGATCAGATAAGCGGTGGCTGAGGCTTGTGATTTGGTATAATGTCAAAGTCGCCGCACGACATTTGGAGACTCTATGCGGGCGTGGAGAAAGCTTAAGACCTAAGCAGTTAGGCGGTTATCGATGAAGCGTCAACCCCGATTATGTACCCCAAAGGGAGCAGCCTGGGAATCTATTCGTAGATAAGGCAGTGGAGGATGTCAAAAGGGCGACAAGATCAGAGAATAGTGGAAGAAGAAGGAAGATAAAATACATGGAAGAGATCATTAAGTCGATATCATTTGATGGAAGAGATATCAGACTCAAAATAGGTTTGCTTGCGCCACAGGCAGGTGGAGCCGTGTTAATCGAGTCGGGAGATACATCAGTTCTAGTGACTGCGACTCGCGCCGAAGGGAGACCCGGATTGGATTTTCTACCCTTGTTGGTAGATTATGAGGAACGACTGTATGCAGGGGGAAGAATTCCAGGGGGATTTTTACGTCGGGAAGGTCGCCCACCCGATCGCGTTACCCTCACCAGTCGTTTAATTGATCGTCCTTTACGTCCTTTGATTCCCCATTGGTTGCGCGATGATATTCAGGTGGTGGCTACAACCCTATCGATGGATGAACAGGTTCCCCCGGATGTGTTAGCTGTAACCGGGGCTTCGGTGGCGGTGATTTTGGCAAGAATTCCCTTTTTTGGGCCGATGGCTGCGGTACGGGTGGGATTAGTCGGAGATGACTTTATTATTAACCCGACTTACCGAGAAGTCAAAAATGGGGATTTGGATTTAGTGGTGGCGGGTTCCCCCGATGGCGTGGTCATGGTGGAAGCGGGGGCAAACCAACTGCCAGAACAGGATATTATCGAAGCGATCGACTTTGGTTATGAGGCGGTTTGTGATTTAATCAAGGCCCAAGAGGAATTAATGCGGGACTTGGGGATTGAGATCAAACCCGGAGAACCCCCCGAAGGTAATCAGGGCTTAATTCAGTTTGTTCGCGATCGCGTGACTCTCCCGGTTAAACAGGTTCTCAAACAACATGACCTGGATAAAACCGCCCGGGATGCCAACCTGGATCAAATCAAGGCGAATGAGGTGCTAACTCCGATTGAAGCCTTACCCGAAGATGATCCGATCCGGGTGGCGGTGGCGGAGGATTCTAAGTTGGTGAGTCAGATTTTCAAGGACATCACCAAAACCTTGATGCGTCAGCAAATTGTTCAAGATAGTGTGCGGGTGGATGGTCGTAGCTTGGATCAGGTGCGTCCGGTATCCTGCAAGGTCAGTTGTTTACCCAAACGGGTGCATGGTAGCGGTCTGTTTAATCGCGGTTTAACTCAAGTATTGTCCATTGCTACTTTGGGGACGCCAGGAGATGCTCAGGATTTGGATGACTTGCATCCCCAGGAAGAAAAACGCTATATGCACCACTACAATTTTCCGCCTTATTCGGTTGGGGAAACCAAACCCATGCGATCGCCAGGACGTCGGGAAATTGGTCATGGAGCTTTAGCGGAACGGGCCTTAGTTCCGGTATTACCCTCTAAGGATCAGTTCCCCTATGTGATTCGGGTGGTTTCAGAGGTCTTATCTTCCAATGGTTCGACTTCTATGGGTTCGGTTTGTGGATCAACTTTGGCATTGATGGATGCCGGGGTTCCCATTTCCAAGCCCGTGAGTGGGGCGGCGATGGGATTAATCAAAGAAGGAGAAGCAGTTCGGATTCTCACTGATATCCAAGGAATTGAGGACTTTTTAGGAGATATGGACTTCAAAGTGGCGGGGACAGATAGTGGAGTCACCGCCCTACAAATGGATATGAAAATCACCGGGTTGCCGATGAAGACGGTGGCGGATGCCATTTATCAGGCTAAACCTGCCCGACTGCATATCCTGGAAAAAATGTTGGCGGTAATTGGCAAACCTCGTTCGGATTTATCGCCCTACGCCCCTCGGTTATTAACTCTGAAAATCGATCCCGATTTGATTGGTTTGGTCATTGGGCCTGGTGGGAAAACCATTAAGGGGATTACCGAAGAAACCGGAGTCAAGATTGATATTGATGATGATGGTACGGTCACAATTGCTTCCACCGATAGCGAAAATGCGGCTCGCGCCTATCAAATCATTCAAGGTATGACCCGCAAACTCAATGCTGGGGATGTGTATGTGGGCCGAATTACTCGAATTATTCCGATTGGAGCTTTTGTGGAATTACTCCCGGGCAAAGAAGGAATGATTCATATTTCCCAGTTAGCAGATTATCGAGTTCCTCGCGTGGAGGATGAAGTCTCGGTTGGGGATGAGGTAATTGTCAAAGTTCGGGAAATTGACAGTAAAGGTCGGATTAATCTGACTCGTCTGAATATTCACCCCGACGAAGCGGCCGCCGCCCGTACTGCGGCAACGAAGTAGGCTTTATCAGTTATCAGTCAACAGTTATCAGTCAACAGTTAAGAAGTTATCAGTTATTAGTTAAGAGTCTATTAACTTTTAATTAATAACTGATAAGCTATTGTGCATCTAGTTGTGGTTAGGAAATTGCAAATTCCTCGTAGTGGGAGCGTCCCCTAGAATATACAGTTTAAATGCACAATAGCTTAACTCTTACACTGATAACTGATTAGAACAGTTGAGATTCAAAGGCTCCGATATCAATGGTGTTATTAATAATTCGGTTAAAGTCTGCCCCCCGTTGGTCAAACTGTCCGGGGTCTGTATAGGGGGAAATAAAGCTATTGCTTCCGGCATCAATGGCAAGGCTGGTACTGGCTAGAGCCAGGGTGGGGGTGCCTCCACCATTGTTTTGTAAGGGACTAAGTAGGGGATCGATGGGGGTGGTGCCACTGCCGACAATATCATTGTTCACCCCATCGACTAAACCCTGTCCTCCAGTTCCGTCTCCAATTAGGTTATTGCCGCCACTATTAAAGGCAAATTCTATGGAGGCTCCCACGTCGGGGTCAATGGGGGAGGTGTTACTGGCAATAATTGTGTTTTTCAGATTGGCTAAACCCCCAATATTTCTCACCCCGCCACTGTTTGCGATCGCATTATTGAACGCAATTGTACTATTGGTAATAGTCAAATCAGCAACAGAGTTAAATATACCTCCGCCGATGTTGCCTGTGTTGTTAGCAATCGTACTATTAATAATTTGGACTTGACCATCAATCACAATAATTCCACCGCCATTACTGCCCGTATTATTACTGATGGTACTATTTTGAACTGTGAGTTGACCGGAGTTGGCGATCGCCCCTCCATTATTCGCCTGGTTGCCATCAAGCCAACTGTCGATCACCTTCACGTTACTGTTAGAAGAACTAATATTAATCGCACCGCCCCGACTCCCTGTAGTGGTACTAGAACTACTAGGTATAGTTCCGGCGGGGAAACCATTGCTTAGTTTCAATCCCTCAAAAGTCACATTCCCACCATTAACGGTGAAAATATTATAGTCTCCGCCGGTATCTCGACGAATCGTGAGCTGATCGGCTCCTGGCCCATCAAAAATAATATCACTACTAATTGACGGTAAAGCCCCCGCGAGATTAATCACCCCAGATGTCGCTTGCGGGGCAAAGGTAATCGTATCTTCCTCGGGTAGAGTTCCAGCGTTGAGAATCGCCTGACGTAAGGAACCTTCTATGGTTGCATAGTCTTCGGGGGCTTGACTCTTAGTATCCCCTAGTTGAGTCACGGCGGTATCATTGGCTAGGATCGTAACTTTTGCCGTATTTTCTTTGGGATCAATCTTATAGTTGCCGTCCGCTAAAACTAGGGTTAGGGATTCATCGGCTTCGGCCGGGACATCATCAATCGGAGTCAGGATGATATCAATACTAGATTGGTCATTGGGAAGGGTAAGGGTAGCGGTGGAGGTGTCACTGACCGCTACGCTTTGACCCGTTGAGGTACTCAGAGTATAGTCCGTGGTGCTAATTTTATCGGGTTTTAGAGTGAGGTTAATGGTTAAATCCCCAAAGCTATCCGGGGCGCGACTAATCCGATAAATCCCGTTTTTAGGCTGTTCATCGGCAACTTTTGTGGTGACAGGTTCGGTGGCGCTCGCTTCTACGGTGGTTAAAGCCAGAGTGGCTTTGTCGTCATCTTGAATGGTAACAGTACTGGTGGGGATATTTTCTCCCGCGAGTCCGTTTTGGTCAAAATTAGCAAAAGAGAGTTGAAAGCTGCGGTCAGGTTGCACCCGGGTGTTCCCGATAATTCCCAGGGGGACAACTTGTCTGTCTTGGTTAGGGGCAAACTGAATGCGTTGGGGCCCTGGTGTAAAGTCGGTACTGGCGATCGCTGTCTCACTGGTTAATACCACATCCACACTAGAGGTTTGACTCAGATCCCCTGAGCGAACCACCTGAACTTCATTAAACAGGCTAGTGCTATCTCCTTCGGCCAGGTTGTAGCTGCTCTCGATAAAATTATAGTTAGGTGGGGCATCATCATCATCAATAATTAGAGCCGCTTCCGGGACTGTGGTTCCCGTTTGTCCCTCGTTGTCAAAGTTAGAAAAGGATAGAAGGACAGTTTCCGTGGACTCGGATACCTGATCTGCGATAATTGTGACCTGTACGGTTTTACTAATTTCCCCGGGTGCAAATTCTAGGGGAATAGCACTGGGGGTAAAGTCCTCCTCTGGAGTCGCTCCATTTTGAGCCGCGGGGTTTAAGTCCACCGTCAACGATGAGTTAATATCAACCTTTCCTGAGCGAACAACAGTAATTTCACTATAGGTAATATCGCTGTTTCCTTCTCGAACCCGATAAGTATTAGTAGTGAAATCATAGGTCGGAACGTTATCATCATCGATAACGAGTAACTCGGCGGTGGGATGCTGGTTTCCCAGTAAAGTCCCTAGGGGGGGATTGAGGGAGAGATTCAGGGTTCTGTTTTGATTGGGTGTGAGGTTGCCCAGAATCGTGATCGGGACGGTTTGGGCTGTTTGTCCCGCGGTAAAGTTGACGGTAATTGGCCCAGGAACAAAATCTACATTGGGGATAGCATTGACCCCGGTGACATTGACTTCGACGGAGGAATTAACATTAATATCCCCAGAACGATCAATTTCTACCAGTTGGGTGATATTAGAGGAGTTACCTTCAAGAGTTGTGAATAGGGGTTGTTTGAAATCATAGGTAGTGGGGCCATCGTCGTCATTAATAATTAAGTTGGTCGTGGGATAAAGGGTTCCAGCTTGTCCCGTGGGGAGAAAAGCGTCCGGTGCAAAGGATAGGACAATTGTTTCTGAAGGTTCAATCTCGTCATCACCAATGATCGGGATTCCGAAGGTATTCTCGGTCTGACCCGGGGCAAAGTCTAGGACGATTTCCGTGGATTCAACATCAACCCCAGGTGTTCCACCATTTTGTCCAGCCGGCGTGAGCAGAATTCTGACACTCGATTGCTGACTGGTATCAAAAGTACGATTAACCGTAATAGTGGCTTGCCCAGGATTGCCAGGATCACCCTCAAAGATAGAAAATTCCGGCTGACTAAAGTTATAAACCGGGGGTCTGGGTGGGAGATCTTCGCTCGCGATACTAGCTATGGCGGTGGATTGTTGGGGATTAGCGGTGTATAAAAAGCCCGATTCTCTTAAGGTGATATCAATAGTTAAGAGGTCTTCTTGAAATTTATCATTGTTGATGGGTGCGAGTTTTAGGGTGGCCAGGGTACTATTGGCCGGGAAGGAAACGCTACCCCCGCTACTGGTAAAGGTTTGGTTATCAATAACGGTATAGTTTTCCCCTAGTATCGCCGTTCCTCCAACGGTGAAGTTAACGTTAATTGGTAGGTCTAGGGAACCTCCTTGCCGTGTAAAGGTATAAACAAAATTTTCTTCGCTGTTTTCCAGGATAGTCGGGGGAGCAACCGACAGACTAATCTCGGACGCCGAGGGCCCAACCGGAAAAACGATCGGTGGTGCCGAATTGGTGGGGGGGAGAGTTACCGGGGAACTACTATCATTGTCTTGTAGGGTGACAACAATTTTTTGGGATTCTCCTAGGGTAGCTCCTCCCGTGGGATTGGCTAGGATTAACTTAAAGCTTTCATTCGGTTCGGTTTCTCGATCATCAATAACGGTTAAAGGAATAGGAACGATTTTAAAAGTTTCGTAAGGTTGGAAGACAATTTCTATAGGTTCTAGGTTAACGTCACTACTGGTGGCGGTGTCTAGTTGTAATTCTAGTTTGGCACTAACCGTATTAAACGGGGAACCTGCTCGTCGAACATTGACAAATAGGGCGGGTGTTTCGCCTTCTTGAACAGCCAGGGAATCGGTATTGGTAAACTCAATAACTGGGGTGACAGTTTCGATTGATTGGGTAAAGTTAGCCTGATTATTCAGGGTTGTAGCTTGGGTTTCCTGAATAATAATTAGTGGTTGATTGCTAATTTTATCCTCAATTACGGTATCATTTCCCACTTGAACAAACCGCAAATCAGCAAATTTTAATTCATTGGTTAATCCAATTAAATCAACTCCAATTCTAAAATCGGTAATGATATCAACTTCAGTATCTATCAGTTCTCGACCAATTACAAATACATCGGAACCCCCTCCACCGGTGAGTTCATTTTTCCCGCTTCCGCTATAAATAAGGTCGTTTCCTCTATCTCCAAATAGGCGATCGTTTCCACTACTATCAAATAGGGTATCGTTCCCTTGTCCACCATAGAGGATATCGTCACCTTCGTCGCCATTGAGTTGATCATCTCCACTATTACCATAGCCAATATCATCCCCGGTTTCTCCTTTGAGGGTATCATTTCCTAGATCCCCAAACATCAGATCATTGCCACTCCCCCCGGAAATTAAATCCTGATCTTGCCCCCCATTCAGGGTGTCATTTCCCCCTAAACCTTGTAGGGTATCGTTTCCAGCAAACCCTAAGATTTCATCGGGTTCAGGTGTCCCGCTCAATAAATCATTGCCCGCAGTTCCAATCAGTTGTGTCATATTGATAGAGTTTAATTAAAATTGGTAATTGATTGTAAGTGTAAACTCGGTTGAATGTCGGGTTTTTTTGTATTTAATTATACAAAGTACGGTCGAGTCCTATCTGGTGGATAGGTACATAGAATATCCCTAGGTTAGTTAGTTATGTACTGCAATTCTTCCCTCTAACAGAAATTTTCTTAACATGACCAGGATCTTACCCATAAGTCTCCAGTTTGTTAACAAATCTCAATATGGCAATGGTTAGCGGTCGGTCGTTTAGTTGACTCCCATCTTCCTCGATTTGTAACGAACTGTAAAGATTATCCCCAAAACTATTAAACTTCGTTGCGAGATCATCCAATTTGGCAAAAGACGTGATACCTTCTACCCAGTGACCAAAAAACACAGTTAAGCATAAAGGGAGAAAAACCTGTGAAGTTAGAGATGGGATACTCAACTGCTTCTGATCAGCAAGGCGTAAGTGCTTATGTGGCAGATTTACAACTGCACATGACCTTACAAGCTCGTAATTTACTTCCCAACCTGACGATAGCTCGTGATTCTCGTGAGCAAATGCTACAGCAAACTCAGGCTGACTTGGAAAAATTTGTTTCTCGCCAAACTCTCTAGTTCGGTTTGGCTATATACCGTGAAAGTCTGAAACCGGGGCTATTTTGCGATTAATTGCGGGATTTCGATCTGGTCATTGATCAGCAGAAAGTCTGAAGTCAGTTGGTTTCGGATAGCAATTAAATCACAATAATCAAAGTCCTCCCGTCCTAATGCTTTTAGGGTAATTTTTTCTAGGGTATCTCCGGGTTTAACTCGATAGGAAACCCAATTATAGGATTGTCCATCTAAGGGAAATCCTGATGATTTTTGTAACCATTTTTGGTAGTCAGGATCTCGATTTTTAGATAGGCGAGATTCGGTTTGTTTGAGGGCAAATTGCCAAACTTTGTAACCTTCTAGGCTAAGATGTAAACCATCGGTTGTGAGTTCGGAACGGAGATTTCCCTGGGTGTTGGTAAATCGTTGGTGAAAGTCTAAATAGATGTTTCCCTGGTCGTTAACTTGTTGGGCTAAGTTTTGATTTAGTTCTTTAATTAAAGAGTTTGGAATCGAAAAACTTAGGGTTTCTGAAGGTAGTTGAGTCGGAAAGATAGATTGAACTAAAATCCGGGTATCAGGATAATTGTATTGTAAGTAGTCGAGTATTTTTTGATAGTTTTCTAATATTTCTGCAACGGGGACTTGTCTTTTTAAATCATTGATTCCAGCTAAAATATAAATATTATTAGGATTGTTTTTAGCAAAAATATCCAGACGTTTTAAAATTCCGCTAGTTGTATCCCCGGAAATTCCTTGATTTAACCATAATGTTCCTGATGGTAATAAATTATTAGGAAACCACATACTTAGGGAATCCCCTAATAAAATATTCAGGGGAGATGAATCAGGATTTTTGGTGATTTTATCATGGATTAAATCAGATTCTTGCTTTAATATATCTAGCCAATCTTGATAATTTAGTTGGTCAATTTCCGAATCTAAATTAGTATAAATTTGACTTTTATATATGGCAAAAAGTCGCTTTTGGTACATTTCAATACCAGTTTTTGGGATCATAAAATGGGTAATAGGGATCACGGATTTAAGAGGATTTCACGGATTTCACGGATTTTAATTTGTCCCCCAATCAATTGGATGGCAGGGTTAATCTGCGTAATCCTCTTAAATTATTACACTGATAACTGGTACGGGCGGGTTCTGTGAGATATTTGTTAATCACCTCAATCTCGATGAACCCGCCCCTACAAATGATAACTGATTTAGTAGGTTTCCACGTGCCAACGGTGTTGTTTTTTGAGTGTTTTCTGGTAATCACTCCAGTTAACATCAAATTTACCCGCAGCCGAGGTCATGCCTTCATCAATTCCGCCTTCCATACCTTTGAGACCACAAATATAGGTATGGGTATTGTCTTTCTGAACTAATTGCCACAGCTCATCGGCATTTTCCTTAATCCGATCTTGAATATACATTTTGCCACCTTCGGGATTTTGTTGTTCACGACTGATGGCATAGGTCAAGCGGAAGTGATCAGGAAATTCCCGTTGCAGTTGTTCCAATTCTTCCTTATACAGAATATTGGCGGTGTAAGGAATGCCGAAGAATAGCCAAGCTAATCCCTTGAATTTGTAGTCTTCATGTTGTTCTTTAAACATCCGCCACAGGAAAGCCCGGAAAGGTGCAATACCCGTACCCGTTGCCATCATCACCACCGTAGCTTCTTCGTCATCAGGTAATAACATTTCCTTACCTACTGGCCCGGTAATGGCTACATCCGCCCCCAATTCTAAATTGCATAGATAGGTGGAACAAACGCCATAGACGGTTTCTCCAGTTTCAGGCTGTTTGTATTCGAGTTGACGAACACACAGGGAAACGGTTTGATCATCGAGTTTATCCCCATGACGAGTCGAGGCAATGGAATACAGCCTTAATTTATGGGATTTGCCTTTGTCATCTGTTCCTGGTGGAACAATCCCAATACTTTGACCTTCAACATAGCGTAAGTCGCCACCGGAGATGTCGAAGGTGACGTGACGGACAGTACCCGAACCGCCTTCGCCTACAAGTTCATAGTTCTCGATACATTTCCCAATATAAGGATTATTGGGACGGTAGATATTAACCGGAATTTCCGCTTTAGCCTTTGCTTGAGTCATGGGTTTGCTTGTTTCGACCGATGGTTGGCTCTGTTGTCCATTCTCTGTAGCCTCGGTGGTTGCAGCTTGAGGTTCACCTGCGGGGCGAATATTAACAATTTTCCCTCCCAATCGACCAATACGACGCATTTCTTGATTCATGCGTTCGTAGGGGACAGTGATGTAAACACTACCACTGCGACGAATCGGAAAATTGAGTTTATCTGTATTCTCCCCTTGTCTGAGTCCCTCCACTTCAAAGATAAAGACACGGCTGTTAGCCCCTGTCTTAGTTACAGCACCAATTCCACTCTTGAGATACATTCGTTGGTTCTCCCTTATAATACCGAAGCTCTTAACTAACAAAATGTGACGAATACATCACTTGCTGGTTTTTTTTACGTGCGATGGACGGAAACAGTCAAATATTGCCCTTCCCTCTCACACTAGGTTGAGGGTTGTTACTGTTGTCAATTTGCACTTTGCACTATTTTACAGCTTAGTGTTCATCGGCTAATCGGAATTAATTACAGGGAAGATCAGCTTGGGGGAAGCGGGCTATAAACATTTGTGACTTACGACGAGTCTGTGAATGAAGAATCCCCTCGCCTTTAGGTAGGGGAGCGTCAATTAAATCCCTAGGGTATTTACAGATAGGGAGGGAATAGGGAACACCGGAATAGAACTCAAATAGGATTGCTATATTATTTTTTATTCATTGAGAAATTCGGCTTCACAGATGGTTGATTCCCTTTCTTCTAAGTCTTCAGCATCCCATAATCCATTCAGAAATGTGGTATAAAAATATTCTCCCCCGTGTTGAATATCAACTTTAGGAGAGTTTTTAGCATAGGGAGTAGGATCGGAAATTCCCCGTTGTGCTTGATAATGAATATAGGTATCTGAATTTACACACATTACATGATAAAAGTCTTTATTCGCTCCGGTTTCATCTCCGAGTTTATAGCGGGATAACCCTCGATTCAAATAGGCTTTAATGAAGTTGGGGTCAATATTTAGAACTTGATCAAAATCATCAATTGCGGCTTGATATTGTTTTAAATTATGGTAAACACAGCCTCGATTATAATAGGCGTAAACATTATAAGCATCAATTTGTAATGCTCGGTTATAATCTCGGATGGCGCGGTCATGATTGCCTAATTGATAATGACATAATCCTCGATTAATATAGGCTTTAATATAATTCAATTCTAATTCAGTGGTTTTATTAAAATCCTCTAAGGCTTTTTCCTTGATGCCTAATAAATAAAAAGCTCGACCACGATTATAATAGGTTTTATGATTTTCAGGATTTAAAGATAGAGCTTGATTGTAATTATCAATGGCATTTTGATATTGTCCTGATTGGGCGATCGCTAATCCCAAATTATTATAAACCGCATCACTATTGGGATTAAACTTAAGAGCTATTTTAAAATCTTGAATCGCTTTTTCATATTTACCTAAATGTCTCCAAGCATTTCCTCTATTCAAATAAGCATCCGGCAACTTAGGCTCAATTTGTAAAGCTTTTGTTAAATCATTAACCGCTTTTTGATAATCTTTCAAATAATAATAAACCAAACCCCTATTATTATAAGCACTAGCATAATTAGGGTTTAATTTAATCACTTGATCAAAATCCTTCAAAGCACCCTGATAATTACCTTGGCGGGCTTTTGTTAAACCTTGCTCATAAAATTTTTTGCTATTATTAAACATAAGATTTCCTTTTTCAAGAATTAAGATGATTTAATTTTTTAGAGAAAGACTAAACTTGATTAAAGATCAGCAAGCTATACCGAAATTATTCAGCTTCTCATCCATTAATGATCAAGCTACCGAGGCAAAATTTGAGACTCGTAAACCGTTTTTTGTGATCGCCTGATCATCCGTATTATCCATGATATCAAATTTAGAATATATTGTGTCCGTTTCCCATGCTGGTGCTATTAATCCTAATCCCTAATTTATTCTAAATAAAAAACCTCCAAACCGGAAAATTTGGAGGAATCTTAAACTATTTTAATCCTGCTGAGTTAGACTACAACAAAATTAACTAATTTTCCTGGGACAACAATCACTTTTTTAATGGTTTTATCCCCGATATGACGTTGACTAACTTCAGAATTTCGGGCATATTCTTCCAAAGTTTGATGATCGGCTGTTGCTGGGACTTGCAGCGTGCCGCGGGTTTTTCCATTAATTTGAATTACTAAGGTAATTTCATCAACTAGCAAGGCTTCTGGCTCATGCTCAGGCCATATTTGAGTATGAATTGAACCCGTTTTTCCAATCAATTGCCATAATTCCTCCGCAATATGGGGAGCAAAGGGAGCTAATAATTTCAACAGGGTTTCAATACCTTCAGAATAAACAATAGACTCCTGACAATTCGCTTCTGATAAAGCATTACTGAGTTTCATCAATTCCGATACCGCCGTATTAAATTGATAGTCTCCGTTTAAATCCTCGCTGACTTCTTTAATCGCCGTATGAATTGCCCGTTTTAAGTCTTTTTCGACTTTAGTTAATTCTCGATTCTTGGGCTTAGAAGTTACAATTTCAGTAAATTCAGTAACAATTCGCCAAACTCGATTTAAGAAGCGAAATTGTCCTTCAACATCGGCATCATCCCATTCTAAATCCTTCTCAGGAGGGGCTTTAAATAGAATAAACATTCGGGCGGTATCAGCCCCATATTTACCCATAACTTCTAACGGATCAACCCCATTATATTTAGATTTAGACATCTTCTCATAGAAGACTTCTAACCTTTCTCCCGTGGTCGGATCTTGGGGATTACTCGGACTAACTTGGGATGGGGAAAAATACTTTCCAGTGGTGCGGTTTTTATAGGTAATTCCCTGCACCATCCCTTGAGTTAATAACTTTTCAAAGGGCTCTTTACAATTTAATAATCCGCGATCGCGCACCACTTTAGTAAAGAATCGAGAATACAATAAATGCAAAATGGCGTGTTCAATGCCGCCCACATATTGATCTACCCCCATCCAATCATTAGTAATAGCTGGATTGAATGCTTGTTGATCATTTTGAGCATCAGGATAGCGCAGATAATACCAAGAAGAATCAATAAACGTATCCATGGTATCGGTTTCCCGTTTAGCCGGATTTCCACAACTAGGACAAGGTACATTAATCCAGTCTTCTAATTGGGCTAAAGGCGATAAACCTCGACCACTAAATTTAACATTTTCCGGCAATTTTACGGGTAAATCTTGATCGGGCACAGCCACCGCCCCACATTCGGGACAATGAATAATCGGGATCGGAGTTCCCCAATAGCGTTGACGGGAAATCAACCAATCTCTTAACCGATATTGAATAATTCCTTTGCCATATCCTTCATCTTCTGCGTAGTCAATAATTGCTTGTTTGGCGTGTTCGGAATGTTCCCCACTAAAATTACAGGATTCGACTAAAATTCCTGTCCCCGTATAAGGAGTTTTAATCTGATCATTTTCCTCATTATCGTTATCTGCATCATTGGTAACAATGACTTGCTTGATGGGTAAATCGTATTGAGTTGCGAATTTAAAATCACGAACATCATGGGCCGGAACTCCCATCACCGCGCCTGTTCCATATCCATATAAAACATAATCCGCAATCCAAATCGGAATTTCTTCCTGATTAAAAGGATTAATCACTTTTCCACCCGTAGGAACACCCCGTTTAGGTTTATCTTCAGAAGTGCGATCGGTTTGGCTTTCGTTTTTAACCTCTTGAATAAATGCTTCTACGGTGGCTTTTTGTTCGGGAGTTGTCACCTGATTAACTAAAGGATGTTCCGGGGCTAATACCACATAGGAAACCCCATAAACCGTATCGGGACGAGTGGTAAAAACCGCGATATTTTCATCTAACCCAATGATCGGAAATTCTAACTGCGCTCCAATGGATTGTCCAATCCAGTTAGCTTGCATTAATTTAACCCGTTCTGGCCAGCCGTTTAAATGCTCTAAATCGTTGAGCAATTCGTTAGCATAATCGGTAATTTTTAGGAACCATTGACGCAATAATTTTTGTTCAACAATAGCTCCAGAACGCCAAGACCGTCCTTCATTATCGACTTGTTCATTAGCAAGAACTGTTTGATCAATTGGGTCCCAATTCACCGCGGCTTCTTTTTGATAGGCGAGTCCACACTTATAGAATTGTAAAAACAGCCATTGTGTCCAACGGTAATATTCCGGGGAACAGGTGGTGACTTCCTTTTCCCAATCAATCGAGAACCCTAACTTTTGCAGTTGTTCCCGCATTTGGGCAATATTTTGATATGTCCATTCCGCCGGAGGAATTCCTCGGTCAATGGCGGCGTTTTCGGCGGGTAGTCCAAAGGCGTCCCACCCCATGGGATGTAAGACACGATAGCCTTGCATCCGTTTGTGTCGGGCAATCACGTCAGTAATGGTATAATTGCGAACGTGACCCATGTGTAGACTCCCCGACGGATAGGGGAACATGGAGAGGGCGTAAAATTTGGGCTGGTTTTGATCGGTTGGGGTTTTGTACAACCCCTGTTGGGCCCAGGTTTGTTGCCACTTCTGTTCGAGGGATGTAGGATGATATCGAGACTCCACAGCCATACTTTGTGCCGGATACGTTTTCTTATTTGTTTATCATTTTTACATATTGGTGAGGTTATACCCGCACCAATTCATCCTAACTATACAAACCTAAGTCGCAGGTTTCCAAGTTCCATGAAAGCCATTCGGAACTACATGGGGTAATCCTAACCGACAAACAGGTTCTTTGTCTAAAGATTGGGCATCAAATATCCAAACTTCGCTGGAATTTTGCCGCGCATCATAAACAATAGTTAAAACCCAACCCTGTTGAGGATGATCACGATCTTGAACAAATAAAGGTTCCATCGGATAACGATTTTCCCCTAAATTGGCGGTGGTTAAGGTTTGGGTTTGATGATGAAAACGTCCAATTGTGCCAAACATTTCAACCGCCGGATTAACACCGGATTTATGCAGGGATAAATAGGTGAATTGAGCTTTTTTTCCCACTTCTTGGGGGTTGACTGAGGGAAATTCACAATGGCGATCGCAGAGTTCTTCCAATTGTAGTAATTTACCCGTTTGAGGTTGTAATATCATCCGCCATAAGGTGGATTTGGCTAAGGTTTGAGTGTTTCCCGTGGCAACTTCTTTTAAATATTGATTAGTTTGAAAATCTCGATATCGGATAAAATCAACAATAACCGTTCCATCTGTCTCCACATAACCATTACTAAAATGCCACTGAAACCAGGGTTCGGTTTCAATTCGATTTACTAAGGTTAAATTATGACGATCAATAATTAAAATTTGGGTGGGGGTTTGGGGTTGCCAGGAGAGAGCCTCACTGAAGGATTTCAACTGAAGGAATACGGGTAAAAGTTTTAACTTAAGTGGGGGAATTACAAAAATTAAATATTCCCCCGCTAGGACAAAATCATGAATTACTGAAATTCCGTCCAGAGGAATTTTATTTTGTTGTTTGATTTTACCCGTGCGATCGCTTCGATACAAAATTAACTCAGGAGTTGGCCCCAAAATTTGGCCAAAATTAAAAATATCTCCGGTTTCGGGATCAATTTTAGGGTGAGCAGAATAGGGGGTATTTTGAGCTAAACCCTGGAGGTTTTCCAGTCCCTGGGTTTCTAGGGTTTCTAAATCTAAAGCATGGGGTTGTCCCCCTTCCCACAAGGCTAGTAATTTATCCGGTAAAGCTAAAACCGAAGTATTAGCCGCATTTTTCAGGGGTTTCCGAAAACGTTCCCAAAGGTTTCCCGAGGGTTTCATTCCATAGCCGCCATAAATAAAACGGTTTTGTTGTTCTTCCTCTTGATAGCCGGCGGTTTGAACATAACGATAGACCCCGGTTGCTCCTTTCTCGGTGAAATGAACCCCTAAAATTGCCCCATCTCCATCAAACCAATGTCCAACTCGCTGTCCTCCCCGTTCTAATCGTCCCGGGCCATTTCGATACAGAGAACCCCGTAACCCTGGGGGGATTTTTCCCGACAAAATCCGTAAGGGTGTGGGCGGAAACTCGGTGGCGGGGGTGGTAAACTGTTGATTCCAGGTCGGTTGAGCGGTTGTTGCTGTCATAATGATCACAGTTAATCAAATCAGATAAAAACTTTAGTTGCACTCTGAATAATTGTCGCTGAATTTGCTAGAATCTACAGGATTGTCCTGATTATATTTTGTAATTATCCTTGAACCAATCTATCAATCTGCCGAAAGTAGATGACTTTTTAGAAGAATTGGCAGCCATTCAACAAACTGGCTCCAAGCGTGTTGCTTTGTTGGGTTCCCGCCATATTCCCCTAACCCATCAAAACTTGATCGAGATGATGAGTTATGCCTTGGTTTTAGAAGGTAATCATTTGATTACATCGGGTTCAACGGGAACGAACGCGGCGGCCATTCGAGGCGCGATGCGGGCTAACCCTAACTTATTGACGGTGATTTTGCCCCAAAGCATGAAACGTCAGCCCAGGGAGTCCCGTCAGCAGTTGGAAGAAGTGATTCATGTGGTGGAAAATCCCAAGGGTGACGATTTATCCTTAGCTGAAGCTAGTGGGTTTTGCAACCAAGAAATTATTTCTCGGTGTCAACAGTTAATCTGTTTTGCCTACCATGATAGTGTTACCCTCCTAAGTACCTGTGAGGAGGCGGAAAATCAGCGCAAAATTGTGACTCTATTCTATTTGGATTAGTAGTTAATACCAATGTTGAATCGGTCACTCGTACAGACGCGCTCTTGGCACGTCTTTACGCTGATAATTTTTTTTATTAAATAATTACAATTGACTATGGCTTCTACTTATTCGTTTGATATTGTTAGTGATTTTGACCGCCAGGAGTTAGTCAATGCTGTTGATCAAACCGAACGGGAAATTAAAAGCCGTTATGATTTGAAAGATACTAAGACTACCTTAGAATTAGGGGAAACTGCGATTATTGTTAATACGGATAGCGAGTTTACCCTAGATGCAATTCATACAATTTTGCAAACTAAATCCGCTAAACGGAATCTTTCTTTGAAGATTTTTGATTACGGAAAAGTGGAATCTGCCAGTGGGAATCGAGTTAGACAGGAAATTAAACTCAGAAAAGGTTTAACTCAAGAAGTATCAAAACAAATCACTAAATTGATTAAGGATGAATTTAAAAAATTACAAGCCTCTATTCAGGGGGATTCGGTTAGGATTTCAGCTAAATCTAAAGACGATTTACAATTAGTAATTCAACGTCTAAAAGAAGAAGATTATCCATCAGCATTGCAGTTTACCAACTATAGGTAACAAAAAAGCCACTTTCCCTTAAATCCAAATCAACATTCAGTCTCATTTATCTAAGGTTAGGCTCGCCCATATCCGTTAAAATTTCAAGGTAACTAATTGGGGAAATTATCTAAATCAGAAGGATCTCAGTCATGTTAAATTACTGACAATCGAAAGGAACCTTGGTATATTAACAACGTCAAGTCAAGGGTGTTAACTGTCATCTTTCGAGAGGCAGAAATATCACCTCCTCAAGTAAGTCAGGCGACAGACTCAACAAAAAACCATTTTAGCAGGATTCAAAAACCAATGGGAAGTCTACCTCAAATTAACCACACCTCCGAAAAATTTTTTAATTGGGATTTTGGCCTTAGTAAAAATCCTAATTCAATAGCCATCATTGACCCGACAGTACCCGATAGTCAACATATAGCCCAAGGCATCAAACCCGGCACGGAAACCTATATCCTCGAAAGCCAGCCTAATGCTATAGAGCAAATTACCTCAATCCTAGCTCAACATACTGGCATTGAAGCCTTACACATCATCTCTCACGGTAGCCCCGGCAGCCTATACCTAGGGACAACAGAACTAAATAGCCGTAACCTAGAAAACTACAGCCAACAGTTGCGACAATGGCGAAACGCCTTTACACCCCATGCCAGCATCATCTTATATGGATGCAACGTAGCGGCGGGGGACTCCGGTAGCCAATTCCTAACTCAACTTTACCAACTCACCGGGGCAAATATTGCGGCCAACCCCAACCCCACAGGGAATGCGGAAAAAGGCGGCACCTGGGACATCCTCCAACTCATCCCCCCATCTCCCCAAAGGCCTCAACTTGCCCTCACCGAAACCAGCATCAAAACCTATAGTGGCGTACTAGCCAGCGTTACGAGTGTCGGTGCCAGCAGCGCTAACGGTAGTTTCAAAGCTGGTAGTAATATCTACATCACCGTCACCTTTGATGCTGCTGTGACTGTCACTGGTACACCCCAACTGCAATTAGAAACAGGCGCAACTGACCAATTTGCCAATTATTTTAGTGGTAGCCCGGGGACTGTACTCACCTTCAAGTATGTAGTCCAACCCAATGACACCTCTACTGGCTTACAATATCTCTCCACAGCTGCCCTCACCCTTAACGGCGGCACAATTCTAGATGGTGCTACGCCTGCTAGTTTAACCCTCCCTGCCTTAACCGCAAATGAATCTCTTGGTGTTAGCAGCACCCTAGTTGTTGATACTGCTGTCCCAACTGTTACTTTAGCCTCAGGTGCCCCAGACCCAGTTAACAGTCCATTTACCGTCACTGCTACCTTCAATGAAGATGTTGGTAGTTCTTTTGATATTAATGATATTACCGTAGGAAATGGAACTGTTGGTAGCTTTACCCAAACAGCTAATCCCCTAGTCTACACCTTTAATGTGACTCCAACTGTTACTACTGCTGGAAATGTCACCGTAAATATTGTTGGGGGTGCAGCTACTGATCTTGCGGGTAATAATAATACTGCTGCAACTCAACTAACTCGCGCAGTAGACCTTCCACCAAGCGTTACTTTAACATCAACTGCCCCAGCCACAGTTAACGGTTTATTTGCCGTCACTGCCACCTTCAGTGAAGATGTCACTGGCTTTGATGCTACTGATATTACCTTTGGTAATGGAACATTAGTAGCTGGTAGCTTTAACCCCGTTGATGCCAAAACCTACACCTTTGATGTGACTCCAACTGCTGCAAATGTCACCGTAGATATTGCTGGGGGTGCAGCTATTGATGCTACGAGTAATAATAATACCGCAGCAACTCAGTTAACTCGCGTAGCAGATATTATCCCCCCATCCGTTACTTTAGCAACAGCTGCCACAAACCCAGTTAACGCTCCATTTACCGTCACTGCCACCTTCAGTGAAAATGTCACTGGCTTTGTGGCTGGTGATATTACCGTAGGAAATGGAACTGTTACTAGCTTTACCCCAACAGCTGATCCCCTAGTCTACACCTTTAATGTAACTCCAACTGCACAGGGAAATGTCACCGTAGATATTCCTTTTGGTGTAGCAACTGATACTGCGACTAATAAAAATACTGCTGCTGCTCAGTTAACTCGCACAGCAGACCTTGCCCCAACCGTTACTTTAACATCAACTGCCCCAGCCACAGTTAACAGCGCTCCATTTACCGTCACTGCTACCTTCAGTGAAGTTGTCACTGGCTTTGTCGCTGGTGATATTACTCCAGGAAATGGAACTGTTAGTAACTTTATCGCAGTTGATGCCAAAACCTACACCTTTGATGTAACTCCAACTGCGGATGGAAATGTCACTGTAGATATTGCTGCTAGTGTAGCAACTGATACTACGAGTCAGGGTAATACCGCAGCAACTCAATTAATTCGCACAGCAGATATTACTGCCCCAACTGTTACTTTAACCTCAACTGCTGCCGACCCAGTTAACGGTTTATTTACCGTCACTGCTACCTTCAGTGAAGATGTCCTTAACTTTGATAGTACCGATATTACTCCAGGAAATGGAACTGTTAGTAACTTTATCGCAGTTGATGCCAAAACCTACACCTTTGATGTAACTCCAACTGCGGATGGAAATGTCAGTGTAGATATTCCTGGGGCTAAAGCAACTGATATTGCGGGTAATAATAATACTGCGGCAACTCAACTAACTCGCACAGCAGATATTACTGCCCCAACTGTTACTTTAGCCTCAACTGCCCCAGCCACAGTTAACGCTCCATTTACCGTCACTGCTACCTTCAGTGAAGATGTCACTGGCTTTGTCGCTGGTGATATTGCTCTAGGGAATGCAACAGTCGGTAATTTTGCCACCGTTGATGCCAAAACCTACAGCTTTGATGTGACTCCAACTGCGGATGGAAATGTCACTGTAGATATTGCTGCTAGTGTAGCAACTGATACTACGAGTCAGGGTAATACCGCAGCAACTCAATTAATTCGCACAGCAGATATTACTGCCCCAACTGTTACTTTAACCTCAACTGCTGCCGACCCAGTTAACGGTTTATTTACCGTCACTGCTACCTTCAGTGAAGATGTCCTTAACTTTGATAGTACCGATATTACTCCAGGAAATGGAACTGTTAGTAACTTTATCGCAGTTGATGCCAAAACCTACACCTTTGATGTAACTCCAACTGCAGATGGAAATGTCAGTGTAGATATTCCTGGGGCTAAAGCAACTGATATTGCGGGTAATAATAATACTGCGGCAACTCAACTAACTCGCACAGCAGATATTACTGCCCCAACTGTTACTTTAGCCTCAACTGCCCCAGCCACAGTTAACGCTCCATTTACCGTCACTGCTACCTTCAATGAAGATGTCACTGGCTTTGTCGCTGGTGATATTGCTCTAGGGAATGCAACAGTCGGTAATTTTGCCACCGTTGATGCCAAAACCTACAGCTTTGATGTGACTCCAACTGCGGATGGAATTGTCACAGTAGATATTACTCCGAATAAAGCAACTGATATTGCGGGTAATAATAATACTACTTTTGCTACTCAGTTACTTCGCACAGCAGACCTTGCCCCAACTGTTACTTTAA
>MNYZ01000073.1 GCA_001873365.1 Oscillatoriales cyanobacterium CG2_30_40_61
CCCGTGGTTGCCCCCATCCCCCCGTGGTTGCCCCCATCCCTGAAACGCTTGCTATAGTTATTTACTTTGATTGAGATTTTGATGAATTTAGAAACTTATCCCAATCAATTTGTTTAAGTTGAAAGCGAAAGACAACCCGGCGATCGCGTGGGTCATCAATTTTTTGATTAGCTTCTACTTCTCCTCGTCCTGCTGCCATGAGTTTGGTTTGAAATTTAGATTTAGTTTCAAAGGTAAATCCTTTTGAAAAGACATAATTATAAACAGATAACGAACGTTTTAAGCTCAAATCCATATTATATTGATCATCTCCTAGAGAACTGGTTTGACCCTCAACGATAACGCGAGTTACCGTATCCTCAAAAGCAGGGTTAGAAAAAATAACAGAACTATATTTCGGAATAAATTCTCGCAAAAACTTTTTGCCTTCCGGTTTTAATTCTGCACTACCTTTATCAAAAAGAATCGCATCGGGAATACTCACATCTCCCGTTTTTTGATCAATTTTAATGATCTTTCCTTGTGGTAATCCTTCTAAGACTGCAATTAATTGTTGAGGAAGTTCACTGACTCGATCTTGAACTTGTTTCAGTTGCACCATTACCGTAATAAATAATAGAGCAAAAAACATCAATAACCCCGACATTAAATCCCCAATGGAGAGATAAACTCCAGAATCTTGTTCTTCCTGAAGTTCGGTTTCTAACTCTAATTCTGATAAATCACTCATGATTAATTTGTCCCATTAGTATTTCTAAGATCGTCAGCAGCAGAAACCAGATATTGAGCCACACCCATAAATTCATGGGAAGTAGAGTTCAATTGTTGGCAAATGGTAGCCGTTGCTGTATCAAAATCCTGAATGCGGTTACTATAAACTTCATTCGCTTGTTGTAGATAACCTGCTAACTGTTGGTTTCCAGCTTGTAAAGTGGCATTAAATTGAGTAGCCATATTTTGATAATCACGTGAAACTTGATTTGCTTCATCCCCAATTGTTCGAGCTAATTCTTGTAACTGTGCGAGACGTTCACTGGAGGTTAAACCCAATGTATTTGATAATTTAGAAACATCTTTAACGGTTTCCTTAATTGTGTTCATGCTGGTTTGAATTTCTTCGCTCATGTGTTGAGAATCTTCTATAAAAACAGTTTTTAAAGAGTCTACAACCTGCGCTAAACCGTCCCGTTGTTCTCCCAAGGTTTCCTGTAATAGTTGATTTTGTTCGGTAAAGAAAGTGTTAAGAGACTCTTGATATTCATTACGGAATTTTTGCAATTCTTCCTCAAAATCAATCCGAATTCCTTTAAAGGTATCGGCGGCTTTTTCTGCACTTAATTCAAACGCTTGACGCTGGGCTTCCATCCCTTCAATACTGGTATTAACCGCCCGTTCAATTTCAATAGAAACTTTCTGCATTACCCCTTCTGTATCCGTGCGGAATTGTCCTAAAATCTCCTGCAAATTAACAGCAAAATCTTTAAGTTCTCCTAATGTAGTTTTCTGGAATTCTTGAATAGTAGAAATAGCACTCGATAAACTTTTTGCAATTCCTCCTAAAGATTCTCTTAATTCTCGCACGGCTAATGATGCTTCTTTCGTTAAAGCCGCACTTTCATCTAACCGCTTCACCACAGGTTCAATTAATTGGGTTTCCATTTGATGAATCAAAATTTCTACCGTTTGACCTTGTTGTTTAATTAAGGTTTCTATGGTTTGGCCTTGATTTTCCTGGGTTGTCCGTAGTTGTTGTAACTCCTGATATAACTCTTGATATAAAGGTTTGATCTCTTGCTGAACAACTACTCTAAAACATTCGCCAGTTGCTTGACCAATTTGATCAGCACTCAGGTTACTAATTCCTTTTAAACTATCAGCAACATTCTTTAATATTTCTACCAATTCTGTTTGATTAGATTGTTGATTATCTAAACGAGAAAGAACTCGAACTGGGGTTTCTAAAATTGCAATTTCTCTAAGTTGATTTCTCAAGTTATCTCGCCGTTGTTCCCGAAACCATTTCCCAAAAGCTAGAAATAACATAAAAAAGCTAGAACTTCCTAAACCAAATAGGGAAGTAACAAAAGCTAACTTCATTCCTTCCATGAGTTGGGTACTAGCTTTGAGTAGGTTATCTGCTTCTGAAATATTACCAAGATTAATTTTTTGTAATCCTAAATAAATCCCCGCAAAGGTTCCTAAAACGCCTAATGCAGTTAATAAAGTCGGTGCAAAATAAACAGGGCTGCGGGGTACAGGTTGAGATAGAATAGATGGGGCTGATAGGATAATAAATTTTAGCTGATCATTTTCATCTTTGATTAGTTGTTCATTTTGAATCAAAAAGTGTCTTTGTAGCCATTGTCTAATCTTTTTATTGGTTGGTAAATCCAATTTTGATTCTGGTTTATTATTGCTGTTTAAGAATTTAATCCCATCTTCAGTATCTTGGAACTTCGTACCATTATATTGAATAAGAGAAAAAAGTTCTAATCCGAAAGCTATTAAAGCGAATCCAGAAATAATCCGAATAAAAATATCACTAACTGGATCACCTGAATTTAAACTATTTATAAACCATTCCCACATTGCTAATTCTCCTAGTATTCAAGTCGGTTAATTTTGGGTAAATCTTTTAATCTCAGACTCAGATAAAACTTCCTGAGCAACTCGCACAGGAAGGTGAGCCGCATCGGTAACACCATTAATAGGTTTTTGCAGAATTAAGCCATAAAGGGGTTCTCCTGTTTCAAGATCGTGATCAACTTCTAAAGAAGTTTCTAGTGCTTGTTCATCGATTTTGAGATAGACTTTTTCCGGTGCATAATTGCGTAAAAGTCGAACTTGCGATCGCGTTTTTAAATTACGCAAAGAAACGGTTAAACCCGCAGAACTTCCGAACATCAACCGGGCTTCTTTCCAAGCATGATTGATGGCTACAATTTCCGCAAGAAGCTGTTCTAAGCTAGGTTGTAATAAACAGTTATCTGGGAGAGAAGACATTTTTAATTTTGATAATAATTCAGGATTTAAGGTTTGTCAATCAGTGAAATTACGGAACTTTAATGTTTTTTGGTTACATACCCTAACGAATCGTTTTTGTTTCTGCGGGTATAACATCTTGTATTGGTTCAAATCCGACATAATCAACAATATAACGCGAGCCATCTTGCAGTTCAAAAATATCTCCTGTTGTCACATTCCGAGGGTGAGAACGTCCGGGGGAAGATTGTAAAACTTTAATTTGAGGATGTGACCAATTATTGATTAAGCTGGTTAAAATATAAGCCTCATTTAAAGTTCGAGCTTGAACATCAGCAACATAAACTAAATTCTGCTGATTAATTAGTTGCATTGGTTGCACTTTATTAAGTTCTATTTTACCTTCTGCTTGAAATTTTTTCAGCTTTTCTACTGTTTTAGGTTCAGAAAATTTAGCAACTTCTTCACCATTATCTAACGTTACAATATCTTGGGGAATCGGCGATCCTAATCTTTTACTTGTATAAACATACCATTGAGGATTTTGTAAAACTTTAATCGTGGTGATCTCTTTTCCGGGGATCTCCCCCTCTTGCATTGCATTGGTTGAATTGCGATTACATCCTTGAATTAGTAGTAAAGTCACGGTCAAACAAGCTGCTAGAGTCGATTTTAACTGGAATTTCATGATTATTTTTCCCTTGAATATCAATGTTTGGAATTTAGCTTTAATCATCTATTGCTGCCCAATAACAAAATTACGCAAATTTTCAAAAATTTTTTTATTCATTCTAATTTAGAGGTAATCACCTCAATCGGACGCAATAGCTTATTATTAACTCGAAATCCTTGACGAACAACTTTTGTAATGGTTTGAGGCGACTGATATTGAATAGTTTTGGGATGGGATTTTTTTTGTTAAAGAGCGATCGCCCTTGATCAAACCTAGAGGTATATGCTAACATTGAAGTTAATTTGAGAAAAAGTGGCTATTTATTACAGAAGCAGAAATTGAACAGGTTGTCGTGAGTTCTCGAAAAATTCGGGGTCAAACAACAGAGGGGGCGAGAGCTATTGCTAAAAAACAGGGACACGCAAAGTCAGGGGAATATGTTTCAGCTTTTGATGGAATTGAAGCGACTCAAATTAATGCTGAGGTGTTAATCCAAAATATTCTCACTCACCCAAAAAGACAGTTTATGGGTGACAAAGTTACTGATATTTATAATGAGCTTGGACAAGGTGTCCGCTTTGATAAAAATACTTACGCATTTATTGGTTTTTTAGAGGAGTTCCTAGCAACACAATGAATAATATACTGATGCAAGATGCTGCACGTCATCCCCAACTATTTATCTGGAATGGTACAATTGAATCTAATCAATTACAAGTCTGGTTACAAGAGCATCAATTGAATTTACCCCAAGATTTAATTGAACTTTGGAAACAGACTAATGGCGGTGACTTGTTCGAGAGTGAAACCATTCTCAGTCCGTTTGGGGATGATAGTTTGGGAGATGATATTGATAGTGTGAATGAGTTTCACTACTCTCAAGGGATGGCCAGAAAATATTTACTGTTTCATTTAGGAACAGGATTGAGCGCTGTTCGTTTAACTGATGGGTATTATGTTAAATTGGATGATAATTATCAAGAAATTGCTGAATTCCAGAGTTTAGACGATTGGTATAGGGATGAACTGCGATCAGAATATGGCAAACGTTACAATCAACATTTGGGAGATATTAAAATATCATCAGCAGGTGTAGACGACTCAAACTCAGAGATGTTATATTCACAAAAAAAAGAGGAACGTAGAAATCGAGATTTATTAGAAGAAACTGATTCTAAAATTTTTCGTGTAATGCCGGAAAGGGTTGCAGAAGTAGAAAAAACTCTCAATCCTGATGAAAAGCCTTCTGGCTGGTTATTGCCAACGCTAACTCTGTGTAAACGAGATTTAGATTCTTTCACATTTGAAAGCAACCAAGAACAAGAGATAGACAGATGGTTTTTAAACCTGATGACTCCAGAGCGTATAGAAGAAACTCTATCGAACTGGGAGACAGAACTTTCTACAGAACTTTCTATTGATTCTATTGATAAGGAACGCTACTCAATATTGAAAGAAGCCGTAGAAGTACACTTAAGTGGACAGTTTTACGCCAGTGTTTCAACTCTTATGCCTCAGTTAGAGGGATTAATTAGAGATCTTCAGACTAAAGACGGACATGATTCTTTTGGGGATTTATTGGCAACACAAGTAAACCCAGAAATAAATAAGGTGAGAATAGCAATTAAGAACTTGATAGATGATTGGACGAGTGAGGCTTCAAATCTTATCCAAAAAGACACTGTAATGCTTGAAAAACTCCCTGATGTGGTTAGTAACTTATACAAAAAGTACGACAAATCAACACGCCAACTAAGAGACGGAGAAATCTATCGTAATGGAATTTGTCATGGCTTGCAGTTAGACTTTGGATCAGAAAAAAATTCTTTGAAGTTAATTTTGATTATTGACCGTATTGTGTATTTTTACACAAAATTTTCAGCCAGTTAGTCAATAGCTGTTAAACAAGTTGTAGTAGTGCATCTAGGCTAAAATGTAGGCTCAATAGGATGATAAAAGACTGAATTTTTATTAATTCTAGGTTTTCATAAACTACATAATTAGACTAGATGCGCTATTAGGTGTTATTCGATTTCCTCTGCACCTGTATCAACTTTAGGCGGACGGTTAAAGGTAAAGGTGAATGTATCTCCACTGGAAATTACTTGCCGGATTTCATCATAAAAGGGATAATCACCCACACCACTTAAACAAACCCATCCGCGAGAGCGAGTCATTCCTACAAACAATTGATTACGGAAATTGGGATTACTCTCGTTTTTCGCCACATGATCTAAACCAACAACATAAACCATATTAGCTTCATTACCTTTAGCACGATGAATCCGAGAGACTGTCACCCCACCGTCATACCAAAAACGATCAGGATTAATATCTGGATACTTAGGATTGACTTGATTTAGTCTTTTCGCACTGGCAATATAGATTTTAATGCCCTGATCCATTAAAAAATTGCCCACCTCAGTTTCTAAATCCATTGCTTCAAAAGTTGATCCTAAAACAACTACTAAAATATCTTGGCTGGGCTTCAAACCATCGTGATTTAGGTTATACTTAATTTTCTCAGCTAAAGCTTCTAATTCTTCTTGTCGAGAGTTATAAACCTCAAATTCCAACACCGAATCACCCCAAAGTTTAGGAACTAGATTTGGGGAATTTTCTGGAGGTCGATGCAGAGTAATTTGTTGACCAGGGGGATTAAAACTACCTTTAGTCACTTCATAACCAATTGCTTTCCAGCTTTTTTGATCAGTGAGTCCTGAAAGCATCCCGTTAGGGCGAAGTAAACCCATGCCAATTGCATGAGCAGCAGTTAAAATAGGGCCAGGAGTTCGGTAGCAACGGTGCATAATCTCACTTTTTTTGATGTTACCTTTATGCCGACCTGTTACTAAGTTTGTTAAACTCTCGCCAAACAATTCCTTAGCCATTGGAATTTTAAGAGTGTCTAAACTTTGAGCTTCGTCATAAGCCCAAATTAAACGTCGTTGTTCTGGATTTTCAGGATCAACTGGACGCAAAATTTGATAAGCCATCCAATAAATTGTTTGCTTATACTCGTCATTGTCCTGATACTTGAGATCATCTTCAGTGACAAGATCTTGTCCCTCATCAATCAGAAGCGCATCAAACATCGGTTGAATCTCTTTTCCATCTAAGAGACGGTTACAAAGGTCTGCTAAACCTTCGTTGGGGCTTCTGTATTGAGTGTCAGCAACCGTTCCTGGTGTTATATTATTCTGCTCGCAGATGGTTCGGTAAAAACCCGGTCGATTTCTTGCTCCCCAAGCATGAAGGACTTTGAGTTTTGTTTTAGCTTGAGAATACTGAACATCACCATTACTGAAGCGTTTTAACCATTGATCAATTAAGGTTTCAATCTGGCTATAGAGCGCTCGCGTAAAAAACACTAAAGCAATATCCCAGTTCGGATGTTTTAAGTGCATCTGAGCCGCTTTTTGACACAGCAGTACGGTTTTTCCAGAACCCGCAATTCCTCGAATTCGTTGAGCACCAGGAGGAAGTTGCTTGCCAATTTCTTCTTGTTGCAAATCGACTTCATACAACCATTCTTGTAAAGTGGCAAGGATACTAGAGCGAGTTTTTCCATTACTGGAAATCACAGCCCGAGGAGCTTTACGAAGTACAGGAGTGCCACTAATCACAGCTTTTAGTGTTTTCCATTGCTCATCATTGAGAGTTTCTCCAGTTACTAAAGGTTGGGATTTTTGAATCTGTGTCAACAAAGCTGCTTTACTCAACTGATTTTGAAAAATAATAGGTGGACACCCTGGTAGTTGATCAAAACCTTTTTTCTGCCACTGCTCTTGTGTGATTAATGGTAGCGCAATAATAGCTCGTCCTGTGACTTTACGAAATAGGATAGATTCTCGATCACAATATCCTAATAAAGCTTGCATTTGACGATTGACTCGTTCTGCTGGAGAAACTGAAATGTGATCAGCATTTTGAAATTGCCAATGTTCTCCATTAATGGCAATAATCTGATCAATTTTTACACAAGCTATTTCAATAATAACAATACCCAGTTCTCGATCAGCAACTACAATATCAGGTTCTTTCCTGACCTCTCCTATTTTAGAAAATAGAGGATAACGCCAGTAACCAATACAGTCTTGCTCCCCAAAGGCACTTTTAACAGAATCCCAAACTTTTTGTTCACAGTCTTTGCCCTTATCGGGTATAGGTTCTGTTGTGATAAATTTCCGAATGTTATCTTTATTAGAAGCAGCCATGAAATCAGCCTCCTGATGAGTATTTGAGTAATTTGATTAGAAAAAATTTCACTGCTTTATTGCAATAGAGCCAATTTTTAGAAATTACATAAAATTGCACCTAAATCAATATTAGCTGTTCCACCATTTTTTGAGTTATATCTTAGGAGTTTATACCTCACATATTGTTTTGTCAATCAGTGATATTACGGAACTTTAACGTGTTTTTTTAGGCTCTCGGTGAGTTTACCAGTCTGAGTCTGATTAATTTTCGCCCCACATCTGTTGTTCCGCATAGTCAGCAATACCTCATGATTAGCTATACTGACTTATAGGGACTTAGAAACAAAATTACGCAAATTCTCAAAAAAATTTTTATTCACTCTAATTTAGAAGTAATCACCTCAATCGGACGCAATACTTTATCATTAACTCGAAATCCTTGACGAACAACTTTTGTAATCGTTTGAGGTGACTGATCCGGTCTAACTTCTCGATCAACAACTTTACACACTTCAAAATCAAGCTGATTTCCCTCTAATTCAATCGGTGTTACTTGTCTTTTTCCGAGAATATTTAATAATTTTTTCTGAATACTTCCGACTGATTTCGGTAAACGTTGAATAAACTGGGGACTAGGATCGGGATTATTAGCCATATATTCCATTAAAAAGTCTAAAGCATCTACTACTTCTAATAATTCTAAAAATAATTCTTCATTAGCAGCTTGATTTTGAGAGTTTTGTTCGCGTAAAGTTTGTTTTAGTGAAACTTGTTGTTTGAGGAGAGTCCCGATTTCATTAACGATGCGATCGCGGATTTCACTACTTAATTTAATTTGACTCATTTGATGATTGCTGGTTGGGTGATTCATAGTTATTCTATCCTAATTATTTAAAAATGTTCGTCCCCCAGAAACCCGGTTTCTTCGAGAAACCGGGTTTCTATTCTATTTTAAAATAAATTTGCTCCTAGCTGTTTATCGACTTCGGAAATTTGATTAATTTGCTGAATTATTGTTTCTAAATTATCAAATTCTGATAAAAACTCAACTTGAGATTCTGGATTTTCTAACTCAGACAAGTCAGCCCGTTTAAATCTTTGAATCGGGGGCAAAATTGGCCGAAGATAATCGGCCAAAATTCGTTCTTCCTGATTCATTAAGGTTTTTCTAGCCTTAGCAATGATATCAGGAGAATAGCTGCGTTTTTTCATGGCTAAAGTAAACGCTTTGGTAATTTCAGCATTGGAAGCACCCGGAGATACTTCTAATACATCATAAGGATTCGGATTAGATAATTGATGATCCATGATTAAATCTTCCTAGTAACAAATAATTCCTAACTGAGAGAAAATCGGCTTAAATGCAGGTTCATGGGGACAAAGTTGATAAGCAAATCGTGCTAGTTGCATAATTAGCTCGTGAGGTAATTGGTGACTTTCTGCACCCTTGATTAAAACGATAATGAAATGTTCAGCCAGATAGCGACGAACTGGGTCGTATTGACAAGATTTTGCTCGTCTAACAGCATCTTCATATCGATCTTTTTTCATCAATTTATGAATTTCATTTAATTCTTGACCCATTTGATAGATTTCTTTAATATCTGATTCTTGGGGAAGTAGTTCATAGGCCCATCGACTAAAATTATATAAATCTTCAAAACTTAAATTATGTTGATTAAATCCCTCAGCAAAAACTTCTAAGCAGATTTTACCAATTTGGAATTTAAGCTCATTATTGTTTGAGTTTTTAGCCCGACTAACAGCCTGTTCAAATTTACCATTTTTCCAGAGTTTATCAATTTCTTCTGCTACTGTTGTATATTCTATTCTATTAATTAAATCAATAATAATGGGATGGTGCGCATCAATTTTTTGGAGTTCTTTTAGTTGTTGTAATGCTTGAGTAGAATTAATGGTTTTATTGACTAAGTTTTGACGAATTTTTTCCGTTTTATGTTCAATTAAATAACTCCGAGATTCTTGACTGTTTAAAAGTTCATACCAAAATTCAGCAAAACTCAACTGTTCATCTATATTTGATATAATGTTCCTTTGATTTTTACATAATCTGTCAATTTGATTAAACCATTCTGAATTAGCTGGAAATTCATGTTTAACTAATTTCAACACAGAAACAGCCTGTTTCCAACGGTTTTGTTGGAGATAATAATAGCCTTCTGAATAGGATAAAAACCCCTGAGCAAAACGTTCTGCTTCTGTTTTAGGAGATATCCCAGAGGGTTTAATTTTGATAGCTCGTTCTAAATCTCCTTCAAAAGCTGCCGCCACCGCTATACCAAAAGGACTATAAAGAGCTACCAGAGTTTTAACTTCTAAAACCGATGAATTTGTAACGGTTGGAAGTTGCAATATTTTTAAAGAATGTTGATGACGTTCATAACATTCTGGTAAGATCAAAAGATAATTAATTTTAGCACTAAAGTTAGGAAACTTTTGAATTAATTGTAAAGCCAGGGTATCTCGGCGGAAGCGATCGCGCCACTGTAAATACTCTTGAGGATGATCATCTTTGAGGGTATCAATAGAAGTTGATAGTAAAGACTGTAAACGAGTAGAAACCTCGATATAATTGACGGATTTACCTTGTAGCCAAGAAATATTTTTTAGGGATGGGTCAAGATTAAAGTTTGCTAAAGCTGTTGTACCTGCTATTAACCAATCCCCGCGTTTATTAGGATAGATTTGAGCTTGATAGTAACAAGCAACAACCCAATTATGCAAGGATTTAATATCACAATTTTGAATCCATTGACTTTCTGTATTTTCAGCAATTTTTAACCAATCTTTTTCTTGCCAAATTTCTGACTCTAAACGAGGTTGAATGTGGTCTTCTAAGTTGGATTTTACAATAGGATTAACACCATATTTTTTAATGAAGTTACTGCTACTAGACAGAGCTAATTTCAGTTTATTATTATTAACATATTCCTCAATTTCTCTAATTTCTAACAAACGCTGACGTTGAGTAATATTTTGGAGAATTAGACGTTGCTCTTTAACTTTAGGATGAGTCAAAGATTGCCATTCTCGATCCGCTTGTTGCAAATTTTTCTGTTTAAAATAGGCAAAACCTCGCAAGTAATTCGCCTGTTGTCCGGGGACTTTTTCTAAATAATGGATCACCTGATTCCAGTTTTCTATTTTGACTGATAAAAGGCTTAACCGCATCCGAGCTTCTGTTAACTCCGGTAATAGCATTAAAGCTTCTTGGTAGTGCGTATCTGCTTTTTTAAAATCTCCCGATTTCTCAGCTAATAGTCCTTGATTAAATAATTTTTTACTGTGAATAACCCGACTTAATTGTATGACTAACTCTTGTCCATCTGAACGATTAAATTGAGCTTGAGCCGGGTCTAATACAGCCAAAGCGTCTTGAAATTGACCTGCTTTTGCCATCGATCTAACTTTTTTTAAGGTTACTTCATATTGTTCTTCTTGTTTAACTTGAACAGAACTATTTTGAATTGCTGTTTGTAACTCATCAGTCACAAATAATTGTTGGGCTTGTGCAAAATAAGCTAAGGCTTGCTTAAACTGTTTCTGTTTAGCTTGCTCTTGACCTGTGGCGAAAAAACTTTGAAATTGATGGCGACATTTAATTTCTTTTTGACAACGCTCAGTAGATTGAATTAACTTCGGATCATCAATCAGATTTGTACATTTTTGATACAGTTGTACAACCTGTGATAAGACCGTAATATCCATAGGATTCTTTTGATCAGAATCTTCAAGTTTTCTTGCAGAAGCTAAGGTTTTTTGAACCATTTTAACTTGACTATGCCATTTGTTAACCTGGGGTTTAAATTTTTCTAGTAAATCTCCCATCGCCATATATCTAAATCTTTGTTCAAAAAAAGCAGGCGATGATGGCCATTGAGCGATGACTTTTTTACCAATTTGAACAGCTTTTAGGAGTTGCTTCCGTTGCGCTAATGTTCGGGCTTGTTGAATATCTTTTTTAGATTGGGCTGCTTTTAGAAAAACATCAACAACACCCACTCCAAAAATGATTAGGCTTAAATAATTAATCCCGTTTAAAATTGATTTCATGGACAATTTTCCTCTAAATTAGGAACAAAAAAGACTTCTCCGATTTCGATCGAGCTTTCTCTGCCTTTCAGGGTGGGGTTAACTGCAACAATTTTTGAAAATAACTGACTGCGACCGTAAAATTGAGCAGCAATTCTATTCAGAGAATCTCCCCGTTTAACGGTGTAATAAAAACCCCCACAGGATGACTGAGATTTAGTTAATTTTGGAGTTGATTTGATAGCAGCAGGCTTTAATTCGGGTAAATCGGTGATAGTAGTTGCCGTTGAGACTGAAGGAGGTTTTTGAGACAATAGGGAGGTTCCCATTGCTCCTAAACCTAACCCTAAAACCAGAATTAAACTGGCTAAAATTACCAATTTTCCCGAAATATTGGGTTGAGTATTTAGCGAATTTTCTGCGGGAATTGCTATTAATTTTTCGTCAACTACAGGAAGTTCTTGTAGTTGGCGAATTAGAGATAAATCCGTTTCGCAATTCGGGCAAATATTGTCTTCTATTTCCGGGCGATCGCAAACTGGACAAGTTAATTTAATCATTAGCGTGTTAATCCTGTAGCAATAGTTCCGGCGGGTAAATCCTGATCTAAATATTTCATAATATCAGGACGAAGTTCATCAAAAATACGATTAATTTCAGATCCATTCCCCAGTTTTAAAGCACTAATTAGTTGCGAGAATTTACCTTCCATGACTCTAGCATGACTAGGATTAATCCGATAAGCTTTTGCAATTCCTTCACGAGTTAGACAGATTAACTTAACTGGATCTGGAAGGTTTTCATACTCTCGTCTTCCATCTTCCGCTAGTTTTTGCAGGGCTGATTTATCATTACGTTCTAGGGCTTGATTTAAGTCTTGAACTAAGGTTTGTAATCGCTGTTTTTGGGCGGGATGAATTAAGGAATCACAAACCTCTAGGACAAACTCAAACATAGTTTGATAGAATTGAGCAATATCTCGTTCTTCCGAGGCAAAATTCTCTAATTCTTTGAGTTTATTCTGAGCAGCTTCTAAGCGATCTGATTGAATCTTATCATTATGATAAATTTGATTCGCTGATTTGATTACCTCTCCAGCAATTTCATTGGCATTTTGCACACCCGTTTCTGTTAAATTAGCAGCCGCATTTAGTTCTTTAATTCGTTGTTCAACCTGTCGAGAGATTTCTTCATTTATCCCTCCCCGTGAGAAAGAACAACTAACTTTAACCTCTGGTTTATTTTTGAGTGCAGCCATCATTTGTAAGGAGTTATTTTGTTCATCTAATTCGACCGTTACTAACACTTCTGTTCCCCGTGGATAGGGTTGATCTAAGGCTAACCACATATCGCCAATCCGTTCATCTCGGTCAGTGTTATCTAAATCTTTTCTCACCAGATCAGGACTAAAAAATTTAAAATGAATTAAGCGTTGTCCGTCAGCTTCTGTTTTAAAATTATGGAATTTTTTAACGGGAAGAATCTCTCCTTGCGGAATAATTATAAATCGAGGATAATCGACTAATTCAATACAATAATCACGGGAAACTGTTGTGACTTTTTCGGTTAATCCGGCTGCTACAATTGCCGCCCCTTCTGCAACTGCATACATGGGATTAGGATGTACTAAAACTTGATTGATTGGGAAAGCTTGTCGAATTTTTTGTTGTACTAGAGGAACCTGTGAGGAACCTCCGACTAACAAAATTACATCAATTTGATCTAAAGGATAATCAGAATATTTGATCACATCATAGCAAATTTTAACGGAACGCTCAATTAAAGGTGTAATTAATTGTTCAAATTTTTGACGAGTAATGGTAACTTGAATCGGAACCGCCATTCCTAATTCATCTAATAGAGGTGTGGAAGTAATAATCTCGGCGGAAGGCTGACTACTGAGTTGAATTTTGGCTTTTTCCGCTTCAATTTTCAGTTCTCCTAATAAACGAACTCGTTGATAATGGGGCATTTTAGCAATTAATTGATCAAGATTATTTAAACCTTCTTGACGGGCGACTTCTTGCTTTACAAATTCAATAATTGAGTGATCAAAATCATCTCCTCCTAACCATAAATCCCCGGCTTTAGCGGATTCAATAAATTGATTTCCCACCGCCGTCACAATTGAACAATCTAAAGTTCCACCCCCAAAGTCATAAACTAAAAGGGTTTTAACGTCATCAGAATTAGCACTATAACTATAGGAAATAGCAGCAGCAGTGGGTTCGGGAAGCAGTTCTCGCAAACTTAATCCAGCTTTTCCAGAGGCGATTTGAGTAGCATATCTTTGTTTATCATTAAAATAGGCAGGAATAGTAACAACGGCTTGATTAATGATACTTTTCTGTCCGGTTTTAGCTTGGTGAGTTTGAGCATTTTGGACTAATTTTTTGAGAATTTCTGCCGCAATATCTTCGGGTTGATATTCTTTTCCCCCTAACCAAACGGAAAGACTATTATCTGTTCCTTGAGTGGATTTAGTAATTTTATAACCAAAGCGAGATAATTGTTCTTGAATAACGGGATCATTAAACCCTCGTCCGATGAGACGTTTAATCGAAATGATCACATTTTCGGGATCGTTTTGCAATTGATTATAGGCACTATTTCCAACTTTAATTTTACCTTGATCTAAGGCGACGACAGAACGGGTTAATTTGCGATCGGGTGGGGTGTTATCTTCTGCCATTACAACATCAGTATGGGCTAATTTAAAAGCTGCTACTGAGTTGGTTGTACCGAGATCAATTCCAACGATGTTACCCATGATGTTTGTCCTAATTTAATCTAATATTGATGATTTGTTTGAGTTTAGAAACCCGGTTTATTCGGATTATGTTTAATTCATGTTTTACCCCCTACTTAACTCTGGAATTTTTTGGATCAGATACCCATTACTTCGCAATAGTTTTCGAGCGAGTTTTTGTTTTTGGATAAAGTTGGGTGATAAATTTTGAGATAAACCTCCTAAACCTAAACGGTAGATGACTTCTTTCGTCGCAATGGAGCGATAGTCAAACCCCATTGAGTCGGCAAAAAGAGCGCGGGAAGTATCGCTTTCATTTAGTTTTAAGGCTTGTTTCCAGTAGCTTAAGGAAGCATTAATTTGGAGGGCGGCGGTTAGGGCTGTTGCTAATTTTAAGTTAGCCCAATAATGATCGGGATTTAAACTCAAGGCTTGCAGATAACATTGACAACTAATCATTAAGGATTCTCTGGCGTGAGCCATAATTCTTTTAGCACTTTCTTGGGCTTGTTCTGCACCTCCGTTTTTAGCAGAAATTCCCAGTTGTTCAAAGAAATGTCGATCATATTGTCCGGCAAAAATGCCATCTCCCCAAAAGGAATTATAACTGTGATCATAAGCTTCTCCAGCTTGAAATAACTTTTCAGAATTTAATTCCGCCTGGGCTTGTTCATAAACTGCAAAACCTTTAGGATTAAGTTGTTTCATTTTATTTAAAATCTGGTAATCAATTTCTATATCTGGTTGATCTTTAACGGGATTTTTTACTTCAAATTTTGGTTTGTATGTTTCTAATTCTGGAATAATATCTTCTGATATTTGATCACCAGAATACTGTTCAGGTTCATTCATAACTGAAAACCCAGATAAATCAGTCTTTAAAATAGAATCTTCCTCAAAGTCGCTTAAGCTCAAATCTTCTTCTTGAGTTTCGAGGTTTTCTTCCGTTAAACTTTTGATTTTGATGGGGGAGTTACTCTCAATATCAAAGAAAGAAAGTGTTTGATTTTCAGAATCATTTTTTAGGCTATCAATTGCTCTAAAAGCTGGGATAACTCTTTTTAGTCCCGAATTCCATAAAGAATAAAAATATAGATAAAAACTGAGGTTGATTGACAAAACTAAGGATAGAAAAATACTTCTCGCCCCTAATATCATTTGAAGATTAACTGAGGCAACAAAAATAGTAAAAATGATATTGTATAAGATGACAGCAATTCCCAAAAATACTGCGATTTTTGATTGTTTTTTAATCCATTGACCTAATAAGAAAAAAGGTATTATTAAAAATAAAAATATCCACGGAATCATAAACCATGAATTATTGATCAATTCCCGTGAATTCAAATCAGGACGTGAGTAAGCCCAAATCATATCAAAATAACTACCAAAACTAATCAAACAAATCAACAGGAAAATATAAGGAATCCCGTATAAAAATAAGTGAATTTTTCCAATCAAGAATAGGGTTTGGTAAGCTTTGGGTAAAACAATATTGGGATCAGTAGGTGAACCAGGTATGGGCTTCCCATCTAACAAAATTTGTAAATATTGAAACCCTAATATTCTAATTAATTTAATATGCAGTTCTGAAGTTTGATTTACGGTAAAATATTTGCCTTTTCTCAATTCCTTCCGTTTAGGAATAGTGGCAATTTCTTGACCATCAAAATAAATAACGGTATTTTTCCAATGTTTATTCCAAGAAACAACTAATCTAGGTTCTAAAGCATAGGTCTGGCTTTTCATGGTCAATTAACAGGTATGGAAACCTGGGTAATGAGTCAAAATTTTATAGCGATGAATGGGGATATTACAGAAAAAACTTGATACACTCAAGGCTAATTTGGGGGATTTAAGGAGCTACTAATAATACAAATATCAGCGATCCTCTGATGAAATTGGGGTGATCAAAGAAATATATACTCAAAAATTACAATGAATTAGGGCGATCGCATCCATCATTTCTTGAGTTATATCTTAGGAGTTTATACCTCACATATTGTTTTGTCAATCAGTGATATTACGGAACTTTCGTTTCATATTGTTTTGAAGTTTAAGCTCAATTGACCCCCTGGTTAGTCGAGCTATTTCGTTAAAATAAGCTCCCTAAAACCCAGAATTGATGCTGCTACCAGTCCGAATCTGATTCATTTCCCTCCCACATCTCCCGTTCTGAATCTCGTTCTAATTCCCGATCTAAGGAGTTTTGTTCTCGGTAATCATCGTAACTATCCTGAGCATCTCGGTCGGAGTCATATTCGTGGTCGTTGTTGTCATAACCGTCTTCACCTGGGCCAAAACTACCGTAACGCATGGTCAACAATACCTCATAATTAGCTATACTGACCTATTGCAACCTGCGAACAAAATTACGCAAATTCTCAAAATTTTTTTATTCATTCTAATTTAGAGGTAGTTAACTAAAAACTCCACTTGAGGTTCTGGATTTTCTATAGCAGTCGCCATAACGCTATTGACATGGATTACCGCACTGAGGCGGTAATGACAGCCGATAAGTAGTCCTAATAGCTAGGCGCGGTTGCTATAACAGTAAAATTGCCGAACTTTAATCTGTTTTTAGGTTTTGGAAGGTTTTTAACCCTCAAAACAATCCCCGATAGCGAATAAACAACAAAATCATGGCCCAGGAGCCTAGGGCGACTTTAATTCCGACTAAAATATTCAATAAAGGAATTACCCCACCACTAAACAGATCTCCGAATCTTCCTGGGGGTAACTCCAAACCAACCAAGGTGATCAAAGATAAGACAATGAAGATCAAAACCGAAATTTTCTCCCAAAACGAAGCTCTGTATCGTTGATAAATACCCATCATCCACTCGGGAGAGGAAGTAATCGCAATCAAACCGATGGCGGTTCCCCCGGCGACTCCGGCGGCAAACCCTCCCCCCGGGCTCAAATGTCCCCTAATAGCTAATTCAATCCCGACCAAAGCACTAATTGTAGCTCCCAAACGGGCCAAAACAATTGAAGGTTGATCGCTGAACTGATTAATACTGGCTAAGGGTTTCTCATTGGCGAGGAGAAAATAGACTCCCATAGTGGCGATAGTAAAGACCACCACTTCCAAGATCGTATCGTAGAGTCGATTTCTGAGAATAATCCCCGTGACCGCATTGGGAACACCACTATCCTTAACAATAGATTCTACAACAGATAAAACCGACGCACTCGATTCGGGATTGGGCATAATTAAAAACTTAGCATAAATCAAAATTCCAGCTAAAATATAAATCTGTTTCATCACTATTTTTCCCCTGATGGCTGTGTATCAATATAGTTTAAGCAAGTTGTAGATGCGGAAAGTTGAGGTTCCATGATCTCATATAAACGCTGGATGCGAGTAAGAGTCTGATAGGGTTGAGAGGGCTCCTCCTGAATACAGGTGAGATGAATGTCTTTATCGATTAAAGCCTGTTGTAATGTTTCGAGATCTTCATAGGAAATTAACTCTAACCGCAGATGATATTTGCCGAAAATTTTCCGAAACTCATCGAGAATCGGAGCATTTCCTAGGTCTTGAATCACCCCCAAACGCACCACCAGAGAAGAACGCACCGCCACCGCATAGAGGGTAATTGCTAACATAGTTCCGACTAAAGCTTCAGTTAAAGCCACATCCGGCGCCCCCAAAACCGTATAGAGAAGCACGGCGATCGCCCCTAATATTCCGCGCACAATCAAAGCATGATAGGGGTTTACCTCTAATACCACCATCGCCGCCGCCAGAGGTAGTAAAGCCGTGATAATTTTAATATAGCTATCGTCCATGATCGACCTCACTACTAGAACAGTAAGCCAACACATACCCCAAGATGGTATTCCAGATCGCCAGAGAAATTAAGGCTAGAATCAGTAAGGGCCATTCCCGAGGAATTTTCAACAGTAACCCGACCACAATACTCATGGAACCTAGGGTATCGGAGACGGAAAGAGTATGAAGTTTGAATAAAATGGATCGGTTTCCCATCAGGGGAATGGTTCCCCAAAACCAGAATACCAGTCCGACAGCGATTAAAAAATAACTAAATAGATCCATCATTGTTGTTCATTCATCCTTTTTAAGAGGTGAGCCAGTAACATAAATCCGGCATTGCCCACACTAAGGATGATCACGCCCACAATCCCGATCATCCAATCATCTCGTAAAACTGAGATTACTAAAATCATTACCGATGTCTTGGTGGCGACACTAGCAAAGGCTAACATCTTCTCCCAGACATCATCCTTTTCCCAACACACTTCCGAGATCGGAATTAATAAAGCAATAATCATGGCGATCAAAACCCAGTTCATCGCGGTCTCCTCCGTCGTAACCAATGCACCCCATACCAACCGTCTTCGTGATATTTAAAAACAATGGTTTTGGGGGTAAACGTAATTACAAATATATCTAAAAAAATTAGTCCTGGTGTCCGGCGAGGTTTGACTTCTTCCCTGGTGATTTCCTCATAATTATGGGGACGGAAAATCATTTCCAAGGCTTCAGCATAAGCCCGAGGAATCGCTATTAAAATTTCATAAAAAATGCCAAACCAATCGGTTAACACTGTTGGTTTTTTTTTCAGCCCGGGTAATAAAAAAGCAATTCCCACCCCAATCATAATATTAGTTAGGCTGAAATTTGCTGTCAATAGAAACCAAATGACTAAGCGCAAACTGAGATTCAGATAGGCAATCATGACAATACCATCCAAAACAAGATTATTAGCATCAAACTCATAAACCCAATCAAATGATCAAATTTTTCTAATTCCCGTGGAAACTGAATACTGATCCGTTTAATAATCAAACCATAGGTTAACCATCCTAAACCAATTGTTGCCACGGACTTAATCACATTGCTAATAGTATAAGCTGGCGCAGAAAAAACATTTGCTGCGAGTAACCCCACCAACAACAGAATCACACTAGGCCAGAAACTCAAGCGGACTTTATCCTCCGCGCCAAAGGGAAGAAAAATAAATTTAGCAAAATAAATCGTTGTGCCAAAAGCAGCAATATTCATCGGAATATTTTGCCAGGGTAAGAGATTTTCGAGGGTCAAGACTTTAGATCCAAAACCCGATAATAGGGGAAAACCTGATATGGAGAAACTCGCGATCGCCAAGACCAGCCACAGCCAAGTATTAATCGGATTAGTTCGTAATTCTGAGAAATTTCGACTCGGTAAAACTCCAGCAGTTAGAAATAAAGTAGATTTAACCAATCCATGGGTCAGGGCGTAAAATCCCCCCACCACTGGTGCAGCCAGAATAAACCCTAACTGAGAAATGGTACTTAAGGCCAGCATTCGTTTTGTATCCTGTTCCCAGATCGCCAAAAATGCCCCCAGCAAGGCTGTCCCCACGCCAAAAATCCGTACAATCGGATCAAGTTCATCGATCATCAGGGCTAAACGTACCAGGGGAAAGACCCCAGCTTTGACCACCACCCCCGAGAGTAAAGCGGATACGGGGGTTTCCGATTCCGAGTGGGTTAGGGGTAGCCAAAACCCGGAAACAAAAATTCCCCCCTTAATTAATAGTCCCAAAAAAATCAGGGCGATCGCTTCGGGTGGCACACCCTGTAAACCGGTAAAGGCAAAGGAATGATGGGTTTGATAGACTAACACCGCCCCAACTAAATAAAACAGCATGGCGACGTTACTAACAAATAGATAGCGCAACCCTACCCAAATTGACCGATCCGATCGCGGATAACTAATTAATAAAAAGGCGGCAGTCCCAATTACCTCTAACGCTACATATAAACTGATCAAATCAGCACTGATAAAAACGGCATTCAAGCTACCGTGTACAATTGTGATTTGGGTATAAAAAAAACTGGTTTTATTAGTCTGCCAGCAGTAGAGAATTACCGCCGCCGTGACTAGCCCATTGGTTAAAATAAAATAGCCACTTAGTTGATCAATAATTAAGTTAACCCCAAAATTATTGAGTAACTGTAGATTCAACGGCGATGGATTCAGTAAGGTTTGTAAACCATATCCGATAGATATAGTAGCCATCCCTAATCCTAAAATTTTATCCAGTTTGGGGAGTAGGGCGATCGTGAAAGCTAGAAAAAAGGGCAGTCCAATCCAAACTAGGGTCAGAGTCGTCATGGGGTATTATTTTTCTCAATCTCGTTAGTTTCCAAGGTGGGATTATCCCGGGCGAGTTTCATCACTCCTACTAGCATTAAAGCCTGATTGGAAAGACCAATGACAATTGCTGTTAAAATCACCGCTTGAGGTACGGGATCGGCGTAAGTTGGGTTTGGGATATCCGAAAGAATCGGAGTTAATAAACCATCCCGGGATGCAATTAGTACATAATAGGCGATCACACCCGTACTCATGACATCCATCGAGATAGTCTTCATCAGCAGGTTTTTTTTCAGGATAATTCCGAAAAACCCGCATAATATTGTGGCAAAGATAAAGGCTTCTAACACGAGAATTAGGGAGGTAATAGGGAATGGGTAGGGTTAATCGCAAACTACAAATTGTCAGCACCGACTAACCTGGAAATCGATACAGTCCAGCTTTTATCCAGACTAGCTCTATTAAAGCGAGTCATTTTTGTTTTAACTCTATTAATATACCAGAGATGATCCCGTTTCTAGTTAGGAGGAGGGAAAATTTAGCAGTCCCGTGCATTGTGTAGCATCTACAATTAGATTTCAGTTGAGAACACTGCAAAAATCAATCCCGATTAACGACTATTCCCCTTGCCAATCTGGACAGGTTTCAGTTTCAGACCCCATGGGGTGCATTCCACAAACCAATAAATTTCCCCCATAAACTTGTCCGTGATAATGTTGACATCCTCGACAAGCTGGGTTTTTGGTTTCTGTGGGTTGAATGTATGTGACAAAGGGATCAAAATGTTCGTCTTCGCCATCGATATCTAAATCCAGATCAAAATCCAGATCAAAATAAATATCAATAATCGGTTCCAAGATATCATTGATATATTCATCAAGTTCGGGAAGAATTTTATTTTGTACCTCGTCGGTAATTTCTTCCGAAATCTTGGTGAGTTCGTTTAATATTCCGTTTAGTTCTTCAGTCACGTCTGTAAAAAACTTCTCCATGTCAGAAACCGCTGTTTCTATGGCTTCTACAATACTTTTTGACCAATCTTCCATGACACTGATAACCAGTTTTCTGAATAATTTAGATAAAATATAGCAAAAAACAGCTATACCAGAATTCTAGTATAGCGCGATTGAATTAACCCTTCACCTTGAATTTTCTTGTCGGGCTAACCCCCTAATCTTTCTGGAGGCGACGTAATTCCTCTTGTAAATCCCGCACCTTGTCTTTTAACTGCTCAACTCCATCATCTTTTTGATCAGAGTCATCATCATCATCTAAAATTTCAATTAAACGGGGTTCTGGCTTTTTGGGTGGCGGCGCGGGTTCATTCGTCGGTTGTTGAACTTGCTGAATCGTATCTTCCACAAAACGACGCGCTTCTTCCGTGGTCATTTCCCCCCGTTTAACTAGCTCATCGGCTAATTTTTGGGCTTCTGTGCGTAATTCCGCTAGGTTCTTAACGGCTTTTTCCCCCGCATAGGAGGCTAAACCGACCCCTAGATAAACCGCTTTTTGGATCAGATCTCCGAAACCCGCCATAACGACTCCAGTTTCTTAAAACAATTATTATTAATTAAACACTTGCTGGCTAACAGCGCTCAATCCCGATATCGTCTCAAAAAAGTGACCCGGAGTTTACGCCTATCAGAAGCATCCCGTATTGCTGCCACCTTCCGGTTCTGACAAGATTTGGGCGTTCCAATCGCATAAGTCCAGGTCATTTACTACTATAACACAATTTTTGATTTTGCAACCCAACATCCTAAATTAATTTACGAATTACGAATTACGAATTACGAATGGATAAAACTTGACCTCCCCTGCCTCCCGGTGCTCCCCCTGCTCCCCCTGCTCCCCCTGCTCCCCGGTGCTCCCGGTGCCTCCCGGTGCTCCCCGGTGCTCCCGGTGCCTCCCGGTGCTCCCCCTGCCCTACTTCCTACCCCGGGCGGCTAATCGTTTCTGCTTATTATTAGGAGCTTTAGGTTTTAAGGCGGGTCGAGGGCGAGGTTGATCTCGAATAGGTTGGTCATGTTCGAGGGCGTCTTCTTCAACGTAGTCAACAAAAATATCTGCCCCATTCACAATCGCCCCTAAAAGTCGCGGACGATATTTTTTGGGATCTTCATCCTCGGTATCCATTAATCTGTCCGTAACCTCCCCTAATAGGGCCGAGGCGGTGTAAATTGGACGGGTCACAATCACCATGCCATCGGTGTAGGGTTCTAGGGTTAAAACGTCATTATTGCCCTCTAAGGCTGGACTATCCACGACCACAAAATCAAACCGATAGCGGACTTCTTCTAATAGGCGACGTAATTCACTCGATTCTAAAACCGTTGCTGGGTGACGCACGCCCCCCGGACTGGGAATCACGTATAAATTAGAGACATCGGGAACTAGACGAATACAGCCATATAAATCCCCATAATATTGTAGGGGTTCTACCCCAATCTGGGGATCGAGGGGTAATCCCAGGGATTCTACTTCCGAGGGCGATCGCAAATCGGCTTCAATTAATAGGGTACGTTTGCCACTTCTAGCCGCAGCGATCGCTAAATTATAAGCACTTAAGGTTTTTCCTTCGGCCGATCCCACACTGGTAATTAAAATAACTTTAGGAGATTTATTCCCCACCCGTTGTAAATTACTGCGAATTTTTTCATAAAATTCCAGATAGGGGGAATAGCGTTTAAGTAACAAGGGTAAAACATAATCTTCGGGGAATAAAAACACATTAGGAACCACACCCAAAAGGGGAACTTCTCGCTCTTTGAAAGCTCCTTGAATTTCTTCCCAAGTGTAGAATTTCCCACTCAACATTCCCAGGACAAAAATAATCACCGCCCCGCCTAAAACTCCTCCGAGTCCTCCCATTGCCAGGATTAAAGCCATACTCAACGCTTTAGGAATTTCCACATCTGGAGCCTGTGCTTCCTTGGCGATCGCTAAACTACTGGTAATTTCCGCTTCCGCCGCTTTTGCATCTACTAACCTCGCCTGCATTTGATCATATAACGCTTTTTTATAGGCAACTTGCTGTTCTAGTCGTTGTTTTTCTGCTTGTTTATTCGGAATTGTGGCATAGTTTTGTTTGAGATCTTCTCCGGTTTTTTGGGATGATATTAATTGTTGTTCTAAACTTTCCTTTTGAGTTTTTAACCCAATTAAATTTTGAGCTAATTGTTGGCGAGTCGGATCAAGAGAAGAATCAACCCGAATTGTATCCACACTAACTAAAGGGGCTGCAATTCCACCGCCTCCCAAGACTTCTGAAGCGCGAGATTGTAATTGTTTTTCCGATGCTTGTTGACGTTTAACTAATTCTGCAACTAAAGGATGTTGGTCTTTATAATCCTTGCGTAAAACTGCTAACTGGGATTCAATTTCATATAATTGAACTCGCAGTTGAGCAATAATTGGATCGGCTGTTAATGCTTGAGAAACAAAGGCTTGATCTGCATTTAATCCCAACTGAGATTCTAAACTCTTCACTTGAGCTTTCAGGGCTTCTAACTGTAAATTAATATCTTTTTGTTGTTGTTCATTAGCTAAAATTGCCGCAGGTAAAGAGCCACTTTCTAAACTTAAAATAGTTGCTCCTTCGCGTTTATCATAACTTTCTAACTCTTTTTCTGCCCGTCTCAATTCCGCTTCTGCTGGTTTTAATCTTTCTTCAATCAGACTAATAATACTATTCAATTGTTGAGCATTAATAATCCGACTTTGTTCATACATTATTTTCATGAGTGTATTCACAAAAACTACTGCCCGTTCTCGATTAGAATCTAAATAAGCAATCGTAATTTTCATCGGAGTACCAGGAACATCTTTAGTGCCAGCAACAGGCGGCTGCACCTGAATCGATAATTTTTTTTTCAACTCCTCATTTGGGATTAGATTATATTCTTTCAAAATCGGTGCTAATACACTCGGAGGAAGCAATGTTTCAGAAGATAGTTGTTGTCCTTGTTGTTGAATAACTTCCCCGGTTTTAGAAAAGATCACCGGACTACTTTGACCCATCAAAATACCCGTTGCTTTATAGGGAGGAGCCACTGGCGGTTCCATTAACATGGCGGCGGCTCCCGATGCCCCTAACGCTACAATAAAGGTGGCAAAACCGGCTAATTTATATTGATCAAAAGCAATTAAATATCGTTTAACAATCGGTAAAGTCATAATAATATGGGTAATGGGTAATGGGTTATGGGACTTACGCACCCAACTAAAGAAACCGGGTTTTTGGCGATCATACTTCGTTGTGAGCCAAATATTCTCTAAAAAACCCGGTTTCTCGGTCTGCCTGCGTAAGTGCTATGATTATTTTTTATTTTTATTATTACTACTACCAGTGCTGGTACCAGTGGGACTAAATAGACTTTCTACTCCGCTTTGTAACTGTTGGAAAAATAGTAGAAATCCGAGAATATCGCGAAAAGGTTGAGTAAAAGTATTTAAAACATAACTCACCTGAGCGACTAAATTGCGGTTAACAACAATTACATCATTATCTTGTAATAAGATATTATCCGTGGCATCCCCCGCTAATACATTTTTACCATTTAAAATTTGTTTTGTGGGTTTTCCGGTGTCTGGATCATAACGAATTAAAGCAATTTCTTGCAAATCCGATAAATTCAAAGGAACGGAATTTAATACATCAATAAAACTACTGCCATTTTGTAAAGCTACCGTTCCCACCGTATTCACAGGATAACTCAAAATTCTCACCGTAATTTGAGGACTAGCTAAGGTCGATGTCGCCACCAAACGTTGATCATAACCTTCTAGTTCATCTGGTTGTAGTTTAGGGATAATAATAGCGTCGCCATTCTGTAAGGACACATTGGGTAAGGCCGTGGCCTCTTGAATGGGAGTATATAAATCAATAATATCTTCGATTAAGCGACCATCGGCCGTAATCCGACAAATTAGAACTGACCGTAAATCCGAGGTGATTCTTGCCCCACCAGCGGCCTGTATAGCCGTTGTTACCTGTCCACTACCTGGGGGAAGTTGATAGAATCCTGGTCGGGTGACGTCTCCAACAATGGTGACACTGACGGCCGTGGGGGCGGCGGCTAAACTATAGGTTTCTAAAATATTACGAGTCGGCCCTTGATAGGCCCGCACCTCCTGGGAAGGAATCACAATTACATCCCCATCTTCGAGTAATAAATCTACGGGTCTAACACCTAATAATAAAGGAGTTAGCAAATCCACTTCCGTTTCTACCACTTGACCCGATGCTAAGGTACGCCGAATTTTAATCATTCTTAAATCGGCCGCCGTTGTGGTTCCCTGGGCCGTTGTCAGGGCGATCGGGAGTTCGGGACTAGCTAAGGGATAAAATCCGGGTCTGGCTACTTCCCCCGTCACCGTCACCCTTACCGGACGCTGGGTTAATAGGGATAGATTGGTTTGGGGATTTTGGACAAAGGGAGTTAAACGGCTATTAATAATCCTTTGTACCTGTTCTAAGGTTAAATCCTGAACCCGAATAGCTCCAATTAAAGGTAATAAAATCGCACCATCGGGGGTAACGGCGGTGACGGGGACGCTGAGATCATTAGAACGCTGGCCATTAATAAATACATCAATATAGAGTTGATCTCCTGGGCCAAGACGATAATTTACCCCGCGATTTTCACTTAAACGCCGAAAATAAATATTATCAATCGGGGGTGCAACGGCTCCAGAACGGTCTAAAACGGGATTTCCGGCCCGATCAAACAGTTGGATCAGTTGGGGCCAGGTGGGTTGGGGAAAGGTCGGGGGCCGTAATTGTCCCCCCGGATAGGGTTGGGCCACGACTCCTTGGGGAATTACACATTTTTCTGGAAGATTGACGGTCTGGGCTAAAACCCTTTTTTGGGCAGGAAATCCCCAGAATAATGTGGCGAAACCGACGATCCAACTGGTGGAATAGAGACTGGTGAGAAATAGGGATGCCAGGGTCTGGCGACAATATTGATTCATTTTGAATAATCTAGGAGCGTTGCTGGCTGCAATTGTGGTGTCTACGCAGTTAGGACAAAATAGTAAACCTTTTCCTATCTATTTCGGTGTTCCCTGTGGTCTGTTTCCGCCCATAGCTAGGGCTTCAGCCATGAGGGAGGCTTGGATACTTTCACCTAGGGAAACGGCCACGGGCCAGACATCTTTAATATTATCTAGGGGTTTAATCGGAATTAAAAGACTGACACCCACCCAGGGGGCGCGATTTCGACTGAGTTGGGCGGCCCGATCTGCCCAAAACCAACGACTCGGCGATGGATCTCCACCATTGGGCCAAGCATACCACTGAGCCACGGCCCAGGTCTGGGTTGAATTCCAAGCCCTAAAAAATTGAACTTCAACTTCAACTGGGCTAATTTCACCGGAGGTGGATTTGACTGAAAAGCGATCGAAATTGAAATTATCGGTTTTCCATCCGAGAAATCCATTAATATCCATCCATTCGAGTTGAGGCTGATCTTTATAGTAATTTTGGGGAAATAATAATACTATTGCTGTTTGATTCTCCCGTTTTATTTCTTGTTTTAACCATTGTTTATTACCGCTGCCTATGGATTCAATTTTAACTGTTTGCCATCCTGCAATGGTTAACCCTTCTTTTCTAACGGTTTGAAGTTGGGGTAGGGTTTGGAGTTGGGGCATATCCATCCAGGGCCATTTTTTATTAATATAGCCGGGCAGTGCAGCACCAATTAATAACACCATCATTAGGATAATAATGATAATTTTAGACTGTTTTTGTTGTAGGTTCATATCAAGTATCCGCATTATCTGTTATTGATCGGGTTGTTCTAATTTATCTTCGGAATCGATTTCTACATAATGTTGTAAACCATTAATTAATATTACTAATAAACCTAGCATCGCTGCTGAATATAAATCCCCGCCCCAACCTTCATGCAGCCATGAGAATAACCCCTCTTGACCCGTGCCATGAAACAGGGTTAATAAGGTATTGCGAATAATATTAGCAATTACACTAATTAAACCCGCACTAAATAAAAAGAAAATACTCAGTTTTTTTGAGTCTAAAAGTCCTGTCCAATACAGTAACATTAATCCTACATACAAACTGGTAAATAACATTTTTAACCCAGCACAGTGAGGGGCTACTTCAACAATTTGATCATTGACAAACAGATAAATTTGTTCTACATGAACATCTAAATTAAATTGAATCAGAATAAATCCAGCTACATTAGCAATAAATTTTTGCAAGGGTAGGGCTAAGGGTTCGATTAAATAGGGTAAATGATTGGGGGTTGCTAGTAATACAAATACTAGGGGCATTTTTTGTAATTGGAAACCACTAATTCCTTTAAACGCTAGGCAAATTCCCGCTAACATCAAAGGAAAAGAAAAATTAACTAAATCCGATAAACCGCTCCAATAAAAAATACTAGGGATCACAATTAAGCCAATTCCTAACGGATGGCTAGTAGGGGGTAAACGTTTCCACTGATGGCGTTTTGTCCAGGTAATATAAGCTGCAAAGGGTAAACCAATTAAACCATGACTAAAATATTCATGTTCAATACCGATGGTTTTATTTAGCCAACCATCATACCAATGAATTAACAGGGGTGCATAGAGCAACACCATTAACAAAACAATCATCCAATTTAATAAATATTTATCAAAGTGGGTGGGAATTTTACGATCTACTTGCATAATTATGATTTACTGTTGATGGTTTAATCCTCCGTTTTCCCCCAAATATAGCATTAGATGGGGGAGATTTAGCAGATAATTTATAGGGTACTCACGCACCCTATAATTGCTTGATCTTAAGCACCAATGGCAGATTGAATGGCTGTCAATACTTGATTAATTTGGTAGGTGGTTAATCCTGGATACATGGGTAAGGATAAAATTTGCTGACTTAATTTTTCTGTTTGAGGAAAGTCTCCTTGTTTATAACCTAAATATTGATAAGCAGGTTGGAGATGGCAAGGAATAGGGTAATGAATTCCGACTTGTATTCCCTGTGCAATTAATTTATCTTTGAGGGTATCACGGTTAATAGCTGATTCTTCCGTTACCCGAATCACATACAAATGATAAACATGACCATCCGCGCTTTGATTTTCAATCGGAATAATTCCCCGTTCTCGCAATAATAGCAGCGAGGCATCATATTTTTCGGCCGCAAAATTGCGATCGCGATTCCAAGTGTTTAAATGGGGTAACTTAACATTTAAAATTGCAGCTTGTAAGGTATCGAGACGGCTATTAGTTCCTTTTTCCGTATGTAAATATTTTTGAGGGGCGCCATAATTCCGTAAAGTCCGTAGATTTTGAGCCACTATTTTGTTTTGGGTTACAACCATTCCCCCATCCCCAAAACAGCCCAAATTTTTACTCGGATAAAAACTAAAAGCCGCGGCTAACCCAATACTTCCAGCACCATAACTTTCTCGCTCGGCTAAATGGGCTTGGGCCGCATCTTCAAAAATAATTAAATTATGGGCGGCGGCAAAAGCAAATAGTTGATGGGGGGAAACCATTTGGCCATAGAGATGCACCGGAATAATTGCCTTGGTTTTTTTGGTAACTACCTGAGCAGCATGATTGAGATCAATTAAAGCCGTATGGGGATCACAATCGACTAGGATCGGAGTGGCCCCCGCGTGTAATACTCCAATTAGCGTAGCAATAAAAGTATTAGCCGGAACCAGAACTTCATCCCCAGGTTTAATCCCACAGGCTTGTAAACCCAGGGCGATCGCATCGGTTCCACAGGCTACTCCTACACCATACTGTACTCCACAGGCTTTAGCAAAGGCGATTTCAAATTCTGTTAAGGCGTGACCTAAAACAAAGTCGCCCCTATCCATCACCGTCAGGAAGGCGGCTTGAATTTCGGATTTAAGCGGTTCGTGGATTAAACTCAAATCCACAAAGGGAACAGAAGTTAGGGTGCTAGTCATACAAGAACCATGAGCATATATCAGCAACACCAGGGTAACACGGGAGCTTGGTAGCCTCGGATCTTCAGGGCGGGCAGTATGAACAGCATCACTAGGACTTAGGCAAAGAAACCGGGTTTCTAGGCAAAATCTGAAGGTTTCTCCCTAGATATCTAACCAGAAACCCGGTTTCTGACCTCCCGTGGGTAAGTCCTGATCACTTAACCTTTCGCGGTCATCGGTTAGGAGTCAATTTGCGATCATTGCAGAAACGATTTATTGTAAAATCAAAAAAGAACCCACAAAGTCATAAAACACAAGGGTCGGGTTGGCTGTAAAGGTTTAGAAACCCAACACAACTGCATAAGGTTATAAAACGGAAAAACGACTAACCCAGGTGATCCGGTGTTAAGTCAACTCCCAAGACCCTTTATCGTTTACCAACGAGGGAAACCACGAAAACTATGCCACAATTGAATCTGATTGATCCCAATGTCAACGGGAATCTCGGGTCTATATCTTCTCCCGTTACTAACGGTCACACTCCTTGGACACAGCACCGTGATCATCGGGATCAAGCCTCAGAGCATAAGGCAATTCAAACGATTCAACAACTCGAACTCGATTTGAATGCAACCAATCAACAATTGATTGATGCCGATGCCGTTACTATTGTGAAATGGGCAGCAGAAATATTTGGTGATGGTTTGGTGATGAGTACCAGTTTTGGCATTCAAGCCGCGGTGATGCTACATTTAGTAACTAGCGTTGTGCCGAATATTCCGATTATTTGGGTCGATACGGGTTATTTACCTACAGAAACCTATATTTTTGCCGAACAGTTAACCGAACGCCTCAACCTAAATTTAAAAGTCTATCAATCTCCTGTCAGTCCGGCGCGTATGGAAGCCTTAGAGGGACGATTATGGGAAAAAGATGATATTGAATCTTTAAACTATTACGACAAAATTCGGAAAGTTGAACCCATGCAACGGGCTTTAAAAGAATTAAAGGCGACGGCTTGGTTAGCAGGATTACGCGCCGATCAAACCCACCATCGTAAAACCTTAAATCCAGTTGTTCAACAGTCGGGAAGATACAAAGTTCATCCGATTTTGTCTTGGAATTCTAGGGATATTTACCAATACTTAACTGCCCATGATTTACCCTACCATCCCTATTTTGATCTGGGTTATACAACCGTCGGAGATTGGCATTCTAGCCGTCCTTTAATGGCAACGGATGAAAATGAACGGGATACTCGTTTTCGGGGCTTAAAACAAGAATGTGGTTTACATTTACCCCAAACCGAGGAAGAAGCCAAAAGTTTGGATTCGAGTGCCTTATAAATCTACTTTTCTTTCCCCCGGTGACGGGGGATTTTTTATGCTTAAAAAGGTGGCATAAGCCACCCTAAAATTAAGCTCCTACGGATTCTTTTGCCGCATACATCACTTCTAAGGAAATTTCGTTTAAACCCCGTTCCCGGGCAAATTTCTCGGTATTGCGTTTAACTTTACCACGCACAAACCCAGGAACTTTATTCAGTTCGATTTGGGCTTCTCGCGTCCAGTTCAAATCCGAACCCGCCGAAATTCCTTTGGTAATTACTTCTTTGGTATCGTGTCCGCCGAAGATTTCTAATAGGTGATCTTCCATTCCCAAAGTAAAGGAATTATAGATTAAATCGGTAATTTGATTGGTTCCTTCATAGCCCAAAAATGGTTTATAACCGATGGGGAAATTCTGAATATGAATCGGGGAAGCAATCACACCGCAGGGAATATCTAAACGTTTCCCGACATGGCGTTCCATTTGGGTTCCAAAAATAGCAGAAGGTTCAATTCGGGCAATCATATCGGCGATTTGACCGTTATCTTCACTAATTAGAACTTCATCACAATATTCACTTACTTGTTCTTTAAACCAATCCCCATCATATTTACAATAGGTTCCGGCACAAACAACATGAATTCCCATTTCCCGCGCTAGAATTTTGGTCATGGCGGCGGCGTGGGTATTATCCCCAAAGACAACGGCTTTTTTTCCGGTTAAATTCTGACAGTCAATGGAACGGGAAAACCAAGCTGCTTGAGATACATACAGAGTTTGATTATCAATATATTCGCTATAATCAACATCAGCCCCTTGAGCATTAATTACTTGTTGAATTTTGCGAATACAACGGGCGGTTTCCACCACTCCCATCGGCGTAATATCGACACAAGGAGTTCCAAATTCTTCTTCTAAATACTTAGCCGCCATTAACCCTAATTCTCGATAGGGAACTAAGTTAAACCAAGCGCGAGGGAGATTTTTTAAGTTATTAACTGAAGCTCCTTCGGGAATTACTTCGTTGATTTCAATTCCTAAATCTACCATTAACCGTTTTAATTCGGTACAGTCATGGTGATGATGGAAACCTAGGGTAGAAATTCCAATAATATTAACCGAAGGTTTTTCAGTTTTTCCTGACGGGATATCTCCTTTTTTCTTGGCTTTTTCAATATAAAAATGAACGACTTGTTGTAACGTCCGGTCAGCAGCTTGCAGTTCATTAAAGCGATAATGATTCACGTCTGCTAACATGACATCGCCTTTGGAATCGAGTTGGGCGCGTTCAACAAAATTGTGTAAATCTTCTTGTAAAATACTGGAGGTACAGGTAGGAGTTAATAGAATTAAATCGGGATGTTCTTCTCGATCTTTTCTAACAATATTATCAACCACTTTTTCTTGGGAACCCCGGGCTAAAACGTTCCGGTCTACAACACTGGCGGTGACGGGGGTATAGTCCCGTTCCCTTTCTAACATGGAGCGCATGACGTTGAAGTAGTCATCCCCTAAAGGCGCGTGCATGATGGCGTGAACATTTTTGAAGGAACTGGCAATTCTCAATGTGCCAATATGGGCGGGGCCAGCATACATCCAGTAAGCTAATTTCATAGCGCGTTTCTCCGTTGACGGGTGATCAGGACAGCTTGTTTTATGTTCTCAGAAATTGTGCCAATCGCTAGGAGTATTTATACATAGCGATCACTGGCAGAAACCGGGTTTCTCAACCCTAAATCTTGATTTTAGACCCTAAACGACGGCTAGAAACCCGGTTTCTTAATTCATTTTGACACTAAAACAATAATGACATTGTTTAATTGCAATGATTCTTAAATTTTGAGCCATATTTTCAGGACTTACGCACAAGACCAAAGAAACCGGGTTTCTGGCCGGTGATTTTGCGGATGAAATCGGTAATTTCTGGTTCAGAAACCCGGTTTGGTGCGTAAGTCCTAATTTTGTTAAATTAAATAGAAATGTTAAGTTCAATCCCCAAGACTTGACATAAAATTAAAAGTATGATTTGAGTTATTTCTGTTGAGGTAAAAATGCAAACATCAGAAGATTGGGAATGGTTGGCGGCGAGTTCTGAATATTTAGCTGCGGTTGCCATTCAAGAGTTATTAAAGGAGCAAAAACTAATGGAAGCGGGAGCAGGGTTAGCGGTTTTAATTGAATCCATGGGAAAATCCAAGAAATTAGCTTTAAAAAGTCAGTTAACCCGGTTAATGATGCACGTTATTAACTGGAAATATCAAACGGAAAAACGGAGTTCTAGTTGGGAAACTACGATTATTTCCGCTAGGGATGAAATTACTGATATTCAGGAGGAAGTTCCCATTTTAAATCGCAACTATTTAGAATCAATTTGGGAAACTTCTTTTAAAAAAGCCATCAGACAAGCGGAAAGTGAAATGGGTAAAAGATGTCAATTAACCGCCTTATCTTGGCAAGAAGTATTTGAACAAGAATATACTTTATTTGATTATAATTAAGGAGAAGGGGTTTATGTCAACTCAAATGGATTGGCAAGATCTAGCCATGAGTTCTCATTATCTGGCGGCATTAGAAGTTAAGAACTGTTTAAAACAGGGAAATATTATGGAAGCTACGATAGGTTTAGAGGCATTAATTGAAGCAATGGGACGATCTGATAAACGAGCGTTAAGAAGTCAGTTAATTAGGTTAATGGCTCATGTTATTAAGTGGAAATGTCAACCCCAAAAACGGACTTCTAGTTGGTCAACTACAATTTTATCAGCGCGGAATGAAATTGAAGCAATTCAGGAAGATACACCCAGTTTGAACCGAAATACTATTGATTTAATTTGGGATAAATGTTTTGAAAAAGCGGTTAAAGAAGCGGAAACAGAAATGAATCAAAAATGCTCATTAATATCTTTATCTTGGCAAGAGGTATTTGAAGAAGAATATACTTTATTTGATTATAATTAACAATCCGTAGGGTGCGTAAGCGCAGCACCCGCACCAACTTTTTTATTTATCGTTTCTATTTTCTAGTGTATATTTACAAGTTAAAAAACTAATTTAATCTCACAAAAAAGACATTTAGCCCTATTTATTATTATTTTTTACAAGCCAAAATAGCAGCTTTTTGTCCTAAACTATCTTTGATTAAAGGTTTCATTTCTGCATTGCCTCCATAATCTACGCTTTCTAATAAGCGACCACTATTAAATTCATAGGTTGTTGTGTTAATAATAGCAAACATAAATGTCTGACAATCTACTAACGTAGAATAATAGTGTTTTCTATTTTCTCTTTCATCCTTTATATATTGCAGGTAAACAACAACGCTTCCACCTCTCCCTGAATAACCCCGTATAGAAGCTCTATCAACAAAAAGTTCTTCATTGTTGTTCCCATACCCTATTAATACCCACTCTTGTTGAGTCAATCCAGGAGGAGAGACAACTGTAAAACTAAATAATACACAAACAGATGCTATAATTTTACGAAACATCAGCTTTATCCTTTTTAATTTGGCACAAATAAAGACTCAATCAACTAACATTTTATTGACGACCTGTACAAGCAAAAATAGCTCCACTTTCTAATATAGTATTCTTCCGTAAGGGTTCTATTTTTGGATTGTCTCCATAATCTACGCTTTCTAATAAGCGACCACTATTAAGCTCGTAAATTTTTTGGCTGAAAATAGCAAACATTGATGCCTCACAGTCCACGAAAAATACAGCATAGATTTTTGTATTTTCTCTTTCATTCCTCATATATTGTAAGTAAACAACAGCATTTCCCCTTCTATTTCCATTTGCAAAACGTTTTATAGAAGACTTATCAATAAATAATTCTGTACCCTGATTACCACGTTCTATTAACACCCACTGTTGTTGAGCCAATCCAGAAGGAGAGGCAAATATAATACTAAATAGTACAGATAGACAGGTTATGATTTTACGCAACATTAGTTTTTCCCCTTAGTCTGACTAATTAAATTTGTATTAACAATAAAGCTAAACCGATAGCAAAGGTTGTGACTTTTACCTGCTCAAGGATTGACTCAACCCTACTCCGTGTCATGCTGGGTTAAAGTCTTGACTCGGATGTAGTATTTCTAGGTGAATATTGATGAAACAGTAATGATTACTAACCGAAGTAATTAACTCTGTTAATGTATATATACTTACTTTACCTCTGTTGAATTTGTTTTGTCAGTGAGAAAAAGTCATAAAAAAGTCATAAATTATGATAACTTATGCTAAAATCAGTCTCAGTCTTAAGTAAAATTTCATACTCTACTTGCAATAATGTTTGACCTATGACTGTTGATGAAGCCCTAACAATTACAGAGATGGTGCTAGATGATCGAGGCTTAAATAAAGTCCAAGAGATTGTTTTTCGCCATGTTTGGGAAGGAAAATCTTATCGAGAAATTTCTACTTTAACTGAATATGATTATGAATATATTAAAGATGTCGGATCAAAACTTTGGAAGCGACTTTCTGAAGCTTTTGGGGAAAAAGTTAAAAAAGATAATCTCAAGTCAGTTGTGAGGAGATACTTGAAGCGAGAGGAAGTTAATTTATCTCAGAATCGATATCGATTGATTGAGATTAATCTGAGTGGAGCCGAATTAAATGGAGCCAGTTTAAGTATTGGCAATTTAAGTGAAACTCCCCTATTAATTACTAACTTAACTAACTTAAATAAATTTTATTCAAGTTCAAGTGATTCATCATTAGATCTCGTGTCTGAATCAGAAGTTACTGAATTAGAGGATCTACGCTCAGATTTAAAACATCAGCAACAAATTTTCCACAATGGGGATAATAAAATTTACTGTTGGAAAGGTTTGCAATTTTCCTCAGAAGCAGAAGTAAAAATTGCCGTAGCACTCGATCAAACGGGGGTAATATTTTTACCGAAATCCAAGGTGAGATTAACAACTCAAGAGGGGAGAGAAAATCAAGAAACAGACTTTCTAATTTGTGATCGAGGAAAGTGGGGAATTCTTAATATTGAGGATTTAAAATTAGATAATGATCGAAAAAATTGGAATGAACATTTAACTCATGTCGATAATTATCATAGCATCTCTGTAGTTAAGTATTATAGCTCGGAGCAATGTATAAAAGAAGCAAATAAAGTAGTGCAAGAGTTTTTAGAAATTTTGAATCAAACTTAGGAGTTATGATGAAAACTGCAAAGGATTGGGAATGGTTGGCGGCGAGTTCTGAATATTTAGCCGCGATCGCAGTTCAAGAGTTATTAAAGGAGCAAAAACTAATGGAAGCGGGACAAGGATTAGCGGTTTTAATTGAATCCATGGGAAAATCCAAGAAATTAGCTTTAAAAAGTCAGTTAACCCGGTTAATGATGCACATTATTAAATGGAAATCTCAACCAGAAAAACGGAGTAGTAGTTGGTCTATTAGTATTCGTTCAGCCCGTCAAGAAATTGCTGATATTCAAGAAGAAGTTCCCAGTTTAAACCAAAATTTTATTGATTCAATTTGGGAACAATGTTTTCAAAGAGCGATTCAGGATGCTGAGGATGAAATGGGTAAAAAATGCTCATTAATATCTTTATCTTGGCCAGAGGTATTTGAAGAAAAATATACTTTATTCGATGATTATAATAATTAACTATAGTGCAAGTTTAACGACCCTACTCTAAACATCCACTTGTCTACAATTAAAAATAGTTGTATAATTAGATAATCTCTTGAGTTAAAAACAACTGACTATTTTTATATAATTTTTACTACCATGATTAAAATTAAACAATTTATCCCGCTATTTTTATCAGGAATAACCTGTACTTTAGTATTAGCCTGTAGTTCCTCTGAACCCTCTGGAAATAACACCGCTTCTAATTCTAATCCCACCCAAAATACCGTTGAAAATTCCCAAGGAATTCCGATTGGAGTGGTTCTCGCCCAAACCAGTAACGCCGCCCTATTAGGAGAAGAACAGGTGATTGGGGCGAAAATAGCTGAACAATATTTTAACCAACAAGGCGGCGTGAATGGAACCCCAATTAAATTAGCAATTCAAGATGGGGGAGGCGATGAACAAAGCGCGATTAATGCCTTTAATACCTTAATTAATCAACAGAAAGTAGTTGGAATTTTAGGCCCGACTTTATCCCAACAAGCCTTTGCTGCTAACCCGATTGCAGAGCGGGCAAAAGTCCCGGTTTTAGGCCCTTCTAATACGGCTAAAGGAGTTCCCCAAATTGGGGATTATATTGCTCGGGTTTCGGCTCCGGTTGCAGTTGTCGCCCCGAATGCTGTTAAATCAGCTTTAAAAATTAATCCTAATCTTAAAAAAGTAGCGGTTTTCTACGCTCAAAATGATGCTTTTAGTAAATCGGAAACGGAGATTTTTCAACAAACAGTTAAGGACTTAAATCTGGATTTAGTAACGGTGCAAAAATTCCAAACCACCGACACGGATTTTCAAAATCAAGCCACTGCTACGATTAATTTAAACCCGGATTTAATTATTATTTCGGGACTAGCTGCGGATGGAGGAAATTTAATTAAACAGTTACGACAATTGGGTTATCAAGGATTAATTATTGGGGGAAATGGTTTAAATACTTCTAATATTTTTTCTGTCTGTCAAAAAGAATGTGACGGGGTAATTATTGCCCAAGCCTATAGTCCTGAAATTGATAATCCAATTAATAAAACTTTTCGCCAAACCTATGAGGCTGCGAATAAAAAAGAACCGCCTCAATTTACCGCTCAAGCCTTCGCCGGAGTTCAAGTATTTGTAGATGCGTTAAAAGCCGTTGACCAGAAAAATAAAATCGATAGTTTATCCTTAGAGCAGTTAAGAGAACAATTAAATCAAGCGATTTTATCGGGAAAATATGAGACGGTTTTAGGCAATATTTCCTTTACCCCCGAGGGTGAAGTAGTGCAAGAAAAGTTTTATGTTGCCCAAATTAAAATGGATGAAACGGGAAAAAATGGTAAATTTAGTTATTTAAAATAGTTGGGTTCAATAACTTTTTTTAGCTAAAGTCTCTTTATTGTCGATTTTATGACCTCACGCTATCTTTTATATAAAGATTATGAATCGGGATTAAACAATAACTTAATGGGTTTGGAAATAGCCGTTGGGTTAGCCTTTCTCACCCAGAGAAAATTGGTTTTTTATGGTTCGGTGGGAGAGGATAAAAATATCTTACCTGTGCGGGGAGGATATTTTTTATCAGTTCCTGAAAGTCGCAAACATATTATTAATATTGACCAACTCCCAACAATTTTAGATTTAGTGGATAAATTGCCTATTCCGATTTTAAATTATTCGGAATTTTTAGCAGAAACCCAAGGAAAAAGTCTGAGTCATTATCGGAGTGAGGTTAGATTAGTTAATGGGGTTTTTGTTCCGAATAATATTATAATTAATTCCCAGGTTTTATCGGATTTTGCCGAAAATCGTATTATTATACAGGATGTTGAACAGGATATTTTAGAATTTAGTGCTTGTAATTTAGCCTATTATTCTCGATTTTTTTATCCTCCTTCCCCGTCAATATATGCTCTGATGGAATCAATTAAATTTAAACCGATTTATCGAAATTTAGCGGATAAAATTTCTCAAACCCTAGGACAATATAATGGGATTCATATTCGTCTCACCGACTATCGCAACTGGATTCCCCATCGAGATGCCGACCATCCCTATTTAATCTTAAAAACCCTAAAAGAAATTTTCCCACCGGAAGAACTTTTATTAATTTGTACCGATGAATCGGAGAATATGGATTTTTTTAACCCGATTTTAAACTATTATAAAAATACTATTTTTATTGATCATTTTATTATATCAAATTTTCAAACAGAATTTAAAAATTTACCTTTTACCGATGAACAAACCCTAGGATTAATTTGTAATTTAGTTATGTGGAATTGTCAACAATTTGCGGGAAGTTTTCGGAGTACCTATACCGGAATTATTCATAGAAACTGGTTCAGAAACCAACTCAAAAAGCAAATTAACCCCTCTCAATTAAACTTTAAATTTGTAGAAAGTGGTTTATCCCCTGGAGAAGTCCAGTTTCACCAAGGTTTCTATGCAGAAATTAACTCCGGTTTGTTTAGTTGGAATCGAATTCACCTTCCCGTCGCCATAGAAATGAAATCTTGGTGCCGAGAATGGCCCGAATCCGTGTATTTAACCCTCTAGGATAACGACTAATCAACAATTTTGATTTGCCCGTTACTTAATGCTCTTTGGAGAGTAGAAACTAAGTGTTTTTCCTGTTCATCGAGTTGGCGTAATAACCAATATCTCATGGCATATCGCTCTTGACGACTCATCGATTCAGTCTGGAGAATTTTCTCAATTATTTGCTTGAAATTCAAGCCGGAAAATGATACAGTATCAGATACAAACATATTAAAAGGCAACTTATTACGGGGTCTAAATATTTGGTACTGATTTACTCCATTTAATGATTTTCTGGTTCATCTGGATGTGATCTCTTGCAGATTTATAAGTGAGATAGATCACAAGGGAGAATGGGCAATGGGGATTTTTGATGGCAAGTCTAAATCTCAGGGGATTATTGTTGATTTGGACAAATTAAAGAGTAAAATCTTCTTGTGCGCTATTTTTGATTCAAGGAGACTCCATTGAAAAAGCTATTATCAGTCCTTATTTTAGACTTTCTATTATTAACAGTCCTTTTGTCTAAACCCGCATTAGCAGATGGGGTTTTAAGTGGGTCTACCATTTTTTCCAACTCCTGTGCAGCCTGCCATATTAACGGGAATAACGTAATTGTTGCTAATAAAACCCTAAAAAAAGAAGCGTTGATTAAATACTTAAAAGGATATGAAGAAAATCCTCTAGCTGCAATTATTAATCAGGTTACTAATGGTAAAAATGCCATGCCTGCTTTTAAAAGTCGGTTAACGGCTAGGGAAATTACCACCGTTGCTGCCTATGTTGTTGAACAAGCTGAAAAGGCATGGCTGCCATTGGAATAATAATATTATGGGATCAAATTTACCAGTTTAATTGAAATATCTGCTATCTTGGATATCAAAACTCTGCTAAAAATCTTGTGAGTCATGAACTTCTGGAAATCTCGGAGTTGCCTGATTCCATAGCGCACTTTCGTCAGTCAAATCTGTATCAAAAATTAATGTTTACACAAGTGCATTTGACAGAGCGACACCATCATATTCTGTGGGCAACCATTCGCCACTATATTGCGACGGCTGAACCCGTGGGTTCTAAGGCTTTGGTGGAGGAATACAACCTCAAAGTCAGTCCCGCCACCATCCGTAATGGTATGGGGGTCTTGGAAAAAGCCGGACTCCTGTATCAGCCCCATACCTCCGCCGGGCGCATCCCCTCGGACTCGGGCTATCGGATTTATGTCGATAAACTGATTACTCCTTCGGAAAGTGTTGCGGATCAGGCGCTGCATCTGTTACGGGAACAACTTAATTTAAAAAACTGTAGTTTGGAAGCGGTTTTGCGGGGGGCGTCGCAAATTTTATCAACTTTGAGTGGTTATATTACCTTAGTTACACTCCCTAAAACTGTTAGTACCCGGTTACGACATTTGCATTTGGTTTCGATAGAACCTGGGAAAATCATGTTAGTAGTGGTGACAGACTCCTATCAAACTCAGTCTAGTTTAATTGATTTATCTCCGGCAAATTCTCTCTCGGATTCTGAGGCCATGGGAGTTAATCTTTTACCCGAAGATCAGGAGGTTTTAGAACAGGAACTACAACTACTTTCTAATTTTTTAAATGCTCAACTCCGAGGCAAATCTATTTCTGAACTTTCGATTTTAGATTGGAGTGAATTGGATCGAGAATTTCGGTGCTATTCTGACTTTTTAAGAAAATTATTAACGGATTTAAGTTTTCGGAGCCAAACCCCAGAATATACCCGAATTCTAATTAGTGGAATTGCCGAACTTTTGCATTTACCTGAATTTTCTCAATTGCAACAGGTGAAAACTTTGATGCACTTATTAGAAGAAGAACAGGAACAATTGTGGCCGTTAATTTTTCCCGATCCTAAACAGGAACAACGGGTTACTGTTCGCATTGGGTCGGAAAATCCCTTAGCACCAATTCAAGGCTGTACGCTGGTTTCTGCACCCTATCGACGGGATAATATTCCGGTGGGAAGTGTGGGAATTTTAGGCCCGACTCGGATGATGTATGAAAATGCGATCGCCGTTGTTGAAGCCGCCGCCGATTATTTATCTGAGGCGCTAAGTTAATTTTTAATCCCTAAATTTATGGTGGGTTTACAACCTTTTAAAAATAGTTTATATTCCTTTGTTCATCTTCTAGGATTTTGTTTAGAAACCCTTTCTGCTTTTTGTGTATTATTAGGATTAATTAGCACCTTAAAAATAGCCCTGGCAAGTTTCCGCCGTCGCCAACTTTTTCCCTTTATAGAATTACGGCTTAATTTTGGCAGTTGGTTAGCTTTAGCCTTGGAATTTCAGTTGGGTGCAGATATTCTGTTCACAACAATTACACCGTCTTTTGTGGCATTAGGGAAGTTAGCGGCTATTGCTATAATTAGGACATTTTTAAACTATTTCTTGAATAAAGAATTAGAAATGGAAACCAACTTTCAGAATAAATTAAAGGAGCAATCTTCCCTAGATAAGTTATAGAATATGATAGCAAATTCTGATATTTTAAGACTAGCAGAAATAGCAATTAATGAGTTTGAAAATTCCAAAATATCGGGATTTTGGACGGGATTAGATCAACAAAAAATTATTGCAGAATTGCGATCGCGTCTGGTTAATCCGTTTAATATTAATCAAGGGACTCAACCATTTTGTGGCCCGGCTGCGATTATCTTTGAATTGATTAGAAAAAATCCCCTTGCTTATATTCAACTCTGTCGAAATCTGTTTCAAATTGGAGGATTTCATACCCAAACAAATCGCTGGATTTCTCCGCCTCAATGGTTACAAGAAAGTCCCTTAAATTTACAAATTCCTCAAGTAGACTGGATGGTATTATCCACCCTCAGAGAGTCGGAAAATATGGTTTTTTCTATCGATCCGAATGCCCCTCAACTGTTAAGAAATTTAGCCGGAATGACTAAACCTTGGGAAATGGCAGGATGGATTCAAGAAATTTTAGGCTATCAAACCGTTAATTATAGAAATGCTTATTTATTTGGGGATTTAGAAGCAATTGAAATCGCAAATCAGATGATTCAATCCGGTGGTGTCGCCTTTGCCTTAATTAATGATTCCGGTTTACTCCTCAATCAACCTCCCGTTTTTCCCTATCCTAATCATTGGGTGGCATTATTAGATAAAATTCAAATTAATCTCAACAGTAATTTGATTAATTTCAAGGTCTATACTTGGGGAAAGGAAATGCAAATTACTGTTAATTTAACAACTTTTAAAACCCATTTTTGGGAAATAGTAACCGGAATTTAGAGTTAACTTTAATAGGACTTACGCACCAAACCGGGTTTCTGAACGAAAAATCACCGATTTCATCCGCAAAATCACCGGCCAGAAACCCGGTTTCTTTGGTCTTGTGGGTAAGTCCTGTTTAATTAACTTCAATATCACCAATTAATGAATTTGTAATAATCCGTTTTACCCCAAGATTAACTAACTTTTTAAAATCCTCTAAATCATCCACCGTCCAAACCACAATATCTACCCCCTGATTTCGACTCTGGGTAATTATTTCGGGATGCTCTAAAACCACAGGATAATCTACGGTTAAAATAGCATTTCCTTTACTAATAGCTGTCTGTAATTGTTGTTCAAATTGCTGAAAATCAATTAAAAAATATCCCAAGGTAATTTCGGGACAATAACCCCGAATTTGATCTAAAAATTCTTGATTAAATGAAGTCATAATCGACTTATTCAGCAGGTTATTATTAATTAATAAATCGCCTAACTGTTTGATTTCTATATCTGACCATTGATGATCGGGTTTAACATCAAAATATAAAAAATCCTTAACTTCTTGAAAGCTGGCGATCGCATCTTCCAAGGTCGGAATACTTTCCCCAGCAAATCTTTCTGCAAACCATCCTCCCCCATCTAATTCTTTTAATTGCGCAACGGTTTTTTCAGAAACTTTACCCGATACTCCCGTAATTCTACTTAACTCTTGATCATGAAAAATAACCGGAATTTCATCGGCAGAAATTTGTATATCAAATTCTAGGGAATTTGCCCCCTGTTGCAACGCAGCATTAAACCCAACTAGGGTATTTTCAGGCGCCATCACCGAAAAACCTCGATGGGCAATAATTTCTAAATCCATAATTTTACCTCTATTTTTATTATTGTCATTTTACCACAATTTGAGTATTTAAAAACCTTTCAACTGTTTGATTAAAATGTTCAGCTTCGACTAGAAATGACCAATGATTTCCCGCCACACGCTGAATTTCTAACTGTGTTAAATACTGTTTATAAGGTTTTAATTGCCATTCCATCCGATTTACACCTTTTTCGGGTTGAATTAATAACGTAGGAATATTAATATTTTCGGTTAACCCAGCAACTTCCATTACCTGTTCAAAAATTTGATTTCTAGCCGGAATTTCAAATTTACTTCCCCAATTTCCATCGGGTTTTTGTTCCATTCCCGATATAAATAATTCCTGTTGTAAATCACTCCATCCCGAAAATTTAGCTAATTGTTTGGCTTGATTTTCTGCCTGTTCAAAACTGGTAAATGGCCCAATTAATTTTAAGCAATCTAACTGACGGTATAGAATAGGTAAAGTTAGTTTAAACAAACCCGGAAGTTTCATAATAAAAATTGGATCAACTAGGATCAAACTATTAAACCGTTTAGGATTTTGTTTAGCCCAAATTGCTGCCAGTTTCCCCGTCCAAGAATGCCCTAAAATATGGGCTTTTGACCAATTTAGATGCTCCATTAAGGCTTCTAAATCTTCAATAACTTCGGTAAAAGTATAGCCATGATCGGGTTTACTACTTTCTCCATGTCCGCGCATATCTGGTGCTATAATATGATAGCGATCGCTTAATTTTTCTCCTAATTGTTTCCAGACTAAAGCCTGATCTGCTAACCCATGTAATAATAAAATATTGGTATCCGAGGAATTGTTAATCCCCAAATCCCACTCTAAATAAGATAGATTAATTTTTGATAACGATAGGGTTTTTCTAACACAATTCATGTTTTATCCTCTTAAAATAGTTAATCAGTTAACTGGAAATAGGACAATCTCTGTAGAGATTATACTATTTTATTATTAAGGTTTATGAAACAGCATCGGTGTCAAATTAAAGCTAAAACTAAGCTATAAAACTGAAAGTTAATTAATTTTTATCTTAAACTATATCCCCCCTAACCCCATTTAATAAAGGAGGAAACCGGATTCTAAGTCCTCCTTAATAAGGGAGGTACGGTGGATAAAAGTCCCCCTTGGGAAGGGGGATTTAGGGGGATCTAGTCTCAGATAAAAATAGGTTTTTTATGATTAAGTTGACACTGATGGTAAAATATTTACCCCAACCCATATAATATTAAGTTAAAAATATGAGATAATAATACTCATCTCATATTTAGTTGATTTTGTCAAATTTGGAAATGCAATATGGAAGCATCTACAGACTGGCAACAGGTTAAAGCCTCTTTTAAGAAAATTTGGGGTTATGATGATTTTAGACCACCCCAAGGGGAAATTATTAAGAGCTTATTAGATAAAAAAGATGCCTTAATTGTCATGCCAACCGGGGGCGGAAAATCCATCTGTTTTCAACTTCCAGCGCTATTACAAACTGGATTAACTTTAATTATATCTCCCCTGGTGGCATTAATGGAAAATCAGGTGCAGGAACTTCAAGATTTGCAACTTCCTGCTGCATTAATTCATAGTCAATTAATGCCCCAACAACGCCGAAAAACTTTAAGTTTAGTTCAACAAAATCAATTAAGACTCCTCTATCTTTCTCCCGAAACTCTATTAAGTTCTCCCGTCTGGAGTGTGATTTCTCAACCCCATATTAAAATCAATGGTTTAATCTTAGATGAAGCTCATTGTTTAGTACAATGGGGGGATACTTTTCGCCCTGCTTATCGACGGTTAGGGGCAATTCGTTCTACTTTATTAAAACTGAAACCAAAAGGAACAAAAATTGCGATCGCCGCCTTTACCGCCACCGCCGACCATGATGCTCAAGAGACAATTAAACAGGTTTTACAACTGCAAAAACCTCGGCAATTTCTCCTTAGTCCCTATCGATCTAATTTAGAATTAAATGTTAAAACAGTTTGGACTCCCAGAGGAAGACAACAACAGTTAATCCAATTTATTCAAACTAGAAAAAATCAAACAGGTTTGATTTATGCTAGGACTCGGAAAGACTGTGAACAATTAGCCCAATGGTTACAAACAGAACAATATTCAACTGTTGCTTATCATGCTGGTTTGGGTTCGGAAGAACGTCGAAAAATCGAAAAAGATTGGTTACAGGAAAAGGTTAAATTTGTGGTTTGTAGTAGTGCCTTTGGTATGGGAATTAATAAGAGTAATGTCAGATGGGTATGCCATTTTCAAGCTCCTTTTTTATTATCTGAATATATTCAAGAAGTCGGACGAGCGGGGAGAGATGGGAAACCGGCGATCGCCTTAACTATTATTAGCGAACCCACGGGTTTTTTCTATCCTGAAGATAAACAACGACAAAAATATTTAATCGAAAACCTAGAAAAACAATATCAATCGGCAAATCAATTAATTAAAAAACTTCCAGCAACGGGAAACATAGAAACCCTATCTGAACAGTTTAAAAATAGTGCGATCACCCTTTCTATTTTACACGCTCAAGGACGATTAATCTGGCGAAATCCCTTTGATTATGAAATTATATCTCAATCCAAAAAAAACAACCAAGATCAAAATAGTAAAGCTATTCAACAAATGAATCAATACTTAAAAACCCGTGACTGTCGTTGGAAGTTTTTATTACAATCTTTTGGGTTTAACCAAGATAATCAGTTTAAACGCTGTGGTCATTGCGATCGGTGTAAATCTTCTCGTTAATCATCGTATAATTAATCCATCCGTGGGTTTTTGTGAAAAAAAGGATATATTCACATCTGACGGAATGACTGCTGTATCAACTTATTGAACAAGTGTGCAAGAATCAGTTAAACTGATAGAGAAAACCGATTGCTGATTAACCTTTGATTCAAAGCTTTGGCGATAAACGGACTGAGGATTTATTTCAAGGGATTTCCAGTCGAGAAACCCGCAAGTTTCCTGCGGATTTAATTAAAGTAGCAGTGCGAAAACTTGATATGTTGAATGCAGCTTATCAATTGGAGGATTTACGTTCCCCCCCAGGAAATCGTTTAGAATCTTTGAAAGGAGACTTAAAAGGCTTTTATAGTATCCGAATTAATGACCAATGGCGGATTATTTTTCAATGGCAAAATGGCAATATTTTAGGTGTGAAAATTGTTGATTACCATGATTAAATTGTCTATGTTACCTCAAAACAGAATTCCCACCCATCCCGGGGAAATTTTATCGGAAGAATTTATTATTCCTTTAAACTTAACTCCAGTGGCTTTAGCGGAACATTTGGGGATTCCGGTACAGCAAATCAATGAAATTGTTAAAGGAAAACGAGGGATTACACCGAAAACAGCTTGGTTATTGGCTCAATCTTTCCAAACTTCTCCTGAGTTTTGGATGAATTTACAAATTCAATATGATTTGGCTTTAAATCAACCTAAAATTAAAACACCGCCGATTATTTTATCTAGTCCTTAAAGTTGGACGAGAATATATTGGAAAAACAGACAATCAAATAGTAGCATTTTTTAAGTAATGCTATAGCAACCGCGCCTAGCTGTTAGGACTTACTTATCGGCTGTCATTGCCGCAGAGAGTGCGGTAATCCATGTCAATAGCGTTATGGCGACTGCTATAACTATAAAAAGTTAGGATTTTAATACAAACCAATCAAATCATCATCATGGAAAACAACACAACTACCGAACCAACTCTCACCGCCGAACAACACCGTTTAAAAATGCAACGGCGCAAGGAAGTTCAGGATCAAAGAGTGGCTGAACGTAATCAAACTAAAGGATTAATTATTGTTAATACTGGAAACGGAAAGGGAAAAACTACCGCCGCTTTAGGGATGGTTTTACGGTCTTTGGGTCATGGATATCGGGTGGCTATTATTCAGTTTATTAAAGGCGCTTGGGAACCCGCAGAAAAGGCGGTTTTTAGTAAATGGCCGGAACAATTAGAATTTCATGCGTTAGGAGAAGGTTTTACCTGGGAAACCCAAGACCGCGATCGAGATATACAAAAAACCCGGGAAGCGTGGAATTTAGCCCTAACTTTTATTAGAAATTCTGAGTTTAAATTAATCTTACTGGATGAAATTAATATCGCCATTAAACTGGGTTATTTACCCGTTGAAGATGTGATCGCCGGAATCAAAGAAAAAGCCGAGGATACCCATATTATTCTAACGGGTCGAGGTGCTCCCCCGGCTTTAATTGAACAGGCGGATCTTGTCACCGAAATGTCTTTAATTAAACATCCTTTTCGGGAACAAGGTATTAAGGCTCAACCGGGGATAGAATTTTAAATACCTATTTCCGATTGTCTGAATCATTTTCATTTCTAAGATTTGATTGAGCCCTGAAGGGCTCACTACTTTAAAGAACAGGGTTGATTAATTGCTGTTTTTAAGAGAGTTTTGTACTCTTTATTTTTAATAATATAAGAGCCAAATCTTTCTAGGTGAGGATTATTCATTTGAGCATCAAATAAAATAAACTTTCTCTCTCTTAACCGTTCAACTAACTTAACCATTGCCACCTTGGAACCCTCGGGGATTCTAAAAAACATTGATTCCCCAATAAAAGCCCCGCCAATCACAATTCCTAAGATACCTCCGGCTAATTCATCTCCTTGCCAAGTTTCAAAACTATAGGCAAATCCTGCCTCGTTTAAGGCATGATAAATGTCTTTTAATTCTGAGGAAATCCAGGTTTCTTGTCGATTTGCACAACCTTCTACAACGCTGGTAAAATCTCGATTAATGGCGACAGTAAACCGATTTTGATTCAAAACCCGTTGTAAAGAACTCGGATAGCGAAATCGTTCATCTAGGGGAATTAGTGCCCGTTCTCGACTAGAATACCATTCTAAGCTATGTTCCCCATCATTTGCCATCAAAAAGTATCCTACTGCATACCCTTGGATAATGGCGGTGACATCATATTGCATAGGTGACAAACTTTGCTATAATTTTGTTAATATACTAAAGGTTATTGTCTAATCTATGTTAAACCTTAACTCCTCCTTCATGTTAGAGAATACCCTAACTAAACTGCTCAACAAAACCGAGAAAACCTGGGGATATCTCCAAGTATATCAAAGAGGTGAATTATATTATCTCACCATTCCTGGATATGGGGATGATATTATTAAATTTAAAGGCAATGATACCACCCATTCCTATCAACTCTATTGGTATAAACGTCCCGAACCCTCGGTTTTTGTAGAAGCCAAAACCCAAAAAACCTATAGGAGAGAAACCAAAACCTATGACAAATCTAAAAGTTTTCAGGTTTGTTTTAAACGGGAAGCTAATTCTATTGAATCCGCCATTAATCGGTTATTTGCTGAATTAGTAAAAACCAAAATATCAGAAGACTATAATGGGAAAGATTCTCCGATTATCACTCTTGTTCAAAACTAAAATTAGAATGTAAAACAAACTTATGAAAGAACCCATTGCACCCATCACCTTACCACCGAGTGAGAATTTAGAACAGGAAGGGGAATGGTTAAAACAAACCTTAAATAGTTGGTTAGATCAACAATTTATCCCAGAAGCGGTGAATGAAATTATCGCCCAACGGGCTGCTCAAATTTATGTTCGTCAACGCATGGAAGGAGAAAATGATGTGGGTTCTTTGGTACTAGCAATTGTCACTGAAATGGAATCCTTTGATTTTTCTAAAAGTTTTTTTGGGGAATTTGCGATCGCCAATGCGGTCAGCGATTTATTATTAGATAGCCTAGGAATTGAACGCTGTTGTGGACGGTAAATTTAAGCCCAAAAAAACAATTACATCCTAAATTTGATCCCCCTAAATCCCCCTAAATCCCCGCAAAAAATGGGGTTAGGGGGAACCCATCCCCCCTGATTAAGGGGGGTTAGGGGGGATCTAGGACTACAAAAATCAAGGGAATTTCAGTGTTTTAGCTAATTTTTAGGCTTAACTTAACACCAATGTAGCAGTCTATTACCAACTGGACTTGACCACACCCGGTAATAACCCAGCATGAGCCATTTCCCGGATGACGTTGCGGGATAATCCAAAATCCCGATAGAATCCTCTGGGGCGTCCAGTTAACCAGCAACGGTTTCTGACACGGGTTCTGGAACTATCCCGGGGGAGTTGTTGGATTTTGCGGTGAATTTCCATTTTTTCCAGTTGAGACCCGGCTTGCTCAAACTGTTCTTTGAGATCAGCGCGTTTTTCCGCATATTTTTCTACCGTTCTTTTGCGCTTATTATTGCGCTCAATCATGCTTTTTTTAGCCATATTAAGGCTGTTCTCCTTGTAAATAATTATTTATGCTTTAGCCAAGTTTTTTTCCTGCGCTGGGGACGGTTGATCCTTGAGCAGAGGGGCATAAATCAGACAATTGACAATCATAACACATTGGACTACGCGCTGTACAGACGGCCCGACCATGATAAATTAAGCGAATTGACCAATTTTCCCAATCCTCCTGGGGAATTAAAGGCATCAGATCCCGTTCAATCCGAATAGGATCGTTATGGGTGGTTAATCCTAGCCGTTGACTCAGCCGTTTAACATGGGTATCCACCGTCACCCCCATATTAATCCCGTAACCATGGGCTAAGACCACATTAGCGGTCTTGCGAGCCACTCCTGGGAGTTCTAAGAGTTGTTCCATCAACTTAGGCGGTTGTCCCCCGTATTTTTCCGCCAACAGTTGACAGGATCCTTGAATATGGCGGGCTTTGTTCCGATAAAACCCCGTTGACCGCACCAGGGTTTCTAGTTCGGTAATATCGGCTTGGGCCAGACTTTGGGCATCGGGAAACCGAGCAAATAGGGCCGGAGTCACTTGATTTACCCGTTCATCGGTGCATTGGGCTGATAGAATTGTAGCGACTAATAATTGTACCGGAGTTTGATAATTTAAACTACAGGTGGCATCGGGATACAAGCGTTTTAGTCGCCATAAAATCTCCAGGGCTCGTTGTTTAGGGCCACGCTTTTTCTGAGTCACCATATTAACTGTCTACTGTTGAAAGAGCGATCGCACCCAACTTAAATCCGTAAGATTAATCGTATCTCGAATAATCAAGAAAACCCCTAATCCCAATAACAACATTAAACCCGTTTGCATCACACTTTCTTGAATTTTCTCCGGTAAGGGTTTACCGCTCAGGGCTTCAAATAACAAAAAGGCTAACTGACCGCCATCTAAAGCCGGAAGCGGTAAAATATTAATGAACGCTAAGTTAATACTAATTAACGCCGCAAATTGCAGTAAATTCCACGGATCGGAACGGGCAATATCCGCCCCAAATTTCACAATTCCCACCGGGCCAGATAACTGTTCTGCGGTTTCACTAAATCGACTAATTAGTTGTCCAAAACCAGATACAGTTAAGTTAATAATCCGTTGAAATTCCGTTGCACCCTTACTTAATGCCTCAATTGGATTCGCCGCCCGATGACGAATAATCGTGCCATTTGCCGTTAACTGTACTCCAATTCGACCTTTTCCATCACTTCCTAAATCGGGAACCACATTAACAGATACCAGTTGATCCTGTCTTTTAATCTGTACTGATAAAGGTTGATTCGGATGGGTTTGAATAGCTGCAATTAAGGTTTTAATTGAAGTTTCAGAATCCCCTAATTCCTGACCATCTACTCCCAAAATAATATCTTGAGATTCAATTCCAGCCCGATAGGCGGCAGAGCCCACATTTTGAGTAACTTCTGCCACCTTTACCCCCGGTTCCGCGTTAAAACTAGGAACCCCAATAATTCCAATTTGAGTCACCAATAAAAAATAGGCAAAAATCAAATTAGCAATTACCCCCGCACTAATCACAATTGCCCGATCTAAAACGGGACGATTACTGAGTAAATTGGGATCATTTTTCGGGATGGTACTCTCAGGATCATCATCGGGAAACCCCACATATCCGCCCAAAGGTAAACCTCGCACCGCATACTCAGTTTCTGATCCTTGATATTTCCATAATATCGGGCCGAAGCCAATGGAAAACCGATTAACATGGATATGTTGAAGACGGGCGGCTAAAAAATGCCCCAGTTCATGAACGAAAATTAATACCGCAAGAACGGCGATCGCTGCCAATATTGACATGAAAAATCCTGTAAAACGACAATTGAGCGGTTTTAACTATTCTAATACTCACAACTCAGTTGTTGGGCATTGAGAGTTAGTTTAACAACGGTAGTATGATAATCACACGGGAGAAATTCAACGATTGAGCCAAAACCCGATCGTTACCCGAACACTGAAACCCGACCCGACAAAATATGACAACGACCCTTTCTCATACTCCCCTGTATAACGTCTGCGTTGAACTCAATGGCCGCATGGTGCCCTTTGCAGGTTGGGAAATGGCGGTTCAATTTAGCGGAATTAACCCAGAACATCAAGCTGTGCGCCAAACGGTGGGAATGTTTGATATTTCCCACATGGGCAAATTTATTCTGCGCGGCGAAAACCTGATTAAGGCCTTACAATCTCTCGTCCCTTCAGATTTGAGCCGTTTACAACCGGGTGAGGCCCAATATAGCGCCATCTTAAACGCCCAGGGGGGAATTTTAGACGATATTATTTTTTATGATCAGGGGATTGATCCAGTAACGAATCTGCCCCAAGGGGTAATGATTGTGAATGCGGCGACTAAATCCCGCGATAAAGCTTGGATTAGCGCCCATATTGAGGATCAGGGGATAATATTAGAAGACTTATCCCGAGATAAGGTATTATTAGCCGTTCAAGGGCCCGGTGCTGAAGCCACATTACAACCTTTTGTCGAGGATAATCTTTCCGAGGTTAAGTTTTTTGGTCATATTACCACCACCGTCCTCGGAAAACCCGCCTTTATTGCCCGCACCGGATACACCGGAGAAGATGGTTTTGAAGTGATGGTGGCTCCTTCTGTTGGGGTGGAATTATGGCAAAGTTTAGCTACAGTAGGTGTGATTCCCTGTGGTTTGGGAGCTAGAGATACCCTGCGTTTAGAAGCAGCTATGGCTTTATATGGACAAGATATTGATTTAACCACTACTCCCCTAGAAGCGGGTTTAAATTGGATTATTCATTGGGAAAGTAAGGGAAAATTTATTGGTCGTCAAGCTTTAGAACAGCAAAAAGCCGCCGGAATAACTAGAAAATTAGTCGGGTTAGAAATGCAAGGACGCCATATCGCCCGTCACGGATATCCGGTTTTATTTAATGGTGAAACCGTGGGGGAAATTACCAGTGGAACCCTATCACCAACTTTAGGAAAAGCCATTTCCATGGCCTATGTTCCTACAGCATTATCTAAAATTGGTCAATCTTTAGATATTGAAATTCGGGGCAAAACCTACCCCGCCACTGTGGTTAAACGTCCCTTCTATCGTTCTCCTAATCGGCCAAAAAAATAAGAGCACCGCAGGCACCAGAGGCAGGGCTGTTTCATTCTTTGTAGGCCCCATCCCCCCGTGGTGGCCCCCATCCCTGAAACGCTTGGGCGCTCTTAGGAAGGGCACTCATCCCAACAACAAATTATGACTAAAACCAAATTATTAATAATTGGATGGCGGGAGTGGGTAGCCTTACCGGGTTTGGGAATTGGAGAAATTAAAGCCAAAATTGATACGGGGGCGCGGTCATCAAGTTTGCACGCTTTTGATATTCATATTTTGGAATTTCAGGGTAAACAACGGGTGCGGTTTAAAGTCCATCCCATCCAACGGGATACCCTGAATACGGTCAGCGCTGAAGTAGACTTAATAGAATATCGAACAGTCCGTAATTCTGGCGGACATACGGAGTTAAGACCCGTGATTTTAACAGATATTGAACTAATGGGAAAACAATGGTTAATTGAGTTAACCTTAACAAATCGGGATGCTATGGGATTTCGGATGTTATTAGGGAGACAGGCTATCAAAGGACGGTTTTTAATTGACTGTCATCAATCCTTTTTAAGTCATTCTTAATAGCACAGGACTTACGCACAAGACCAAAGAAACCGGGTTTCTGGCCGGTGATTTTGCGGATAAATCTGGATTTCTCGTTCACCAAACCCGGTTTGGTGCGTAAGTCCTATAGCAGAAAAATCCAGCATTTAAGACAAAGTTTATTTATGAAAATTGCGATATTATCCCAAGATGGTTCCCTCTATTCTACCAGAAGAATCAGACAAGCAGGAGAACAACGGGGACATGAGATAGAGATTATTGATTATTTAAGATGTCATATTTCCTTAAATTCTCAGAGTCCAACTGTGATTTATGAAGGTAGATATTTAAAAGAATTTGATGCTATTATTCCTAGAATTGGCGCGTCAAAAACCTTTTATGGAACCGTAATTGTCCGTCAATTTGAATTGATGGGAATATTTACCTTAAATGAATCCCAAGCTATTGCGCGTTCTCGCGATAAATTAAATGCCTTGCAAAGTTTAGCTAAAGAAAAAATTAGTTTACCTAAAACCGGATTTGCTAATTCTGTTAAAGATATTGATAGTTTAATTGAACAGGTTGGGGGTGCACCTTTAATTATTAAACTGTTAGAAGGAACTCAAGGTATGGGGGTAATTTTAGCCGAAACTTATCAATCGGCTAAATCTATTATTGAAGCGTTTCAAGGATTAAATATTGATATTTTAGTGCAAGAATTTATTCATGAGTCTAATGGTGAAGATATCCGGTGTTTAGTGATAGGGGATAAAGTGGTAGCGGCGATGAAACGCATTAGCAACCCCGGAGAATTTCGCGCTAATTTGCATCGAGGCGGGAGAGCAGAAAATGTTAAATTAACTACAGAAGAACGGAATATGGCAATAAAATCCGCAAAAGTCATGGGATTAAAATTAGCCGGAGTTGATTTAATTCGTTCCCACCAAGGGCCATTAGTTTTAGAGGTGAATTCATCCCCTGGACTGGAGGGAATTGAAACAATTACAGGTATTGATGTTTCGGATAAAATTATTGAATGTTTGGAGAAAAACATCCTAAAAAGAAAAACTCAAAAAATTGAAGATCAAATGTCAAAGTGATCGTTTTTTTTTGCAAAAATACCAATTTTATGATACCCTATAAGGTATGATAACCCGTAAATTGAAAATCAGAAAATATGAGTCCAACAATCACGGAAAACCCTTTACTCATCGGTCAGGGATTACCCCCTTTTGAACAGATTACACCCGATCACGTTGTTCCTGGGATTACCCAACTCTTGACAGCCTTAGAACAGGATCTAACCCAGTTAGAAACCGACGTCAAACCGACTTGGAAAGATTTAGTTGAACCTTTAGAAAAACTACAGGAACGGTTAACCTGGAGTTGGGGAATTGTGGGTCATTTAATGGGGGTAAAAAATAGCCCGGAATTGAGAACAGCCCATGGAACGGTTCAGCCCAATATTGTTCAATTTATCAATAAACTCAATCAAAGTAAAGCAATTTATCAGGCTTTTAAACAGTTAAAAAATAGCAAAGAATGGGATAACTTAGATTCGGCGCAACAACGAATTGTGAATACGGCTTTACGAGATGCTGAATTATCCGGGGTCGGGTTAGAAGGAGAAGATCGCGATCGCTTTAATGCAATTCAATTAGAATTAGCCGAGCTTTCAACTCAGTTTTCTAATCATGTTTTAGATGCCACAAAAGCTTTCAGTTTAACCCTAACAACACCGGAAGAAATTGCGGGTTTACCCCCAAGTTTACTCAGTTTAGCCGCTCAAGCTGCCCGTTCATCGGGGTCAGAAAATGCCACCGCCGAAAATGGCCCCTGGCGAATTACTTTAGATTCACCCAGTTTCGGCCCTTTCCTAAAATATAGTCAAAGGAGAGACCTTCGCGAACAAGTTTATCGCGGTTATATTAGTCGGGCGTCTAGTGGAGAATGGAATAATTTTCCCCTAATTGAACGAATTTTAGAACTGAAGAAACAAAAAGCCAATATTCTCGGTTTCAATAGTTTTGCCGAACTGAGTTTAAAGAGCAAAATGGCTCCTAGTGTGGAAGCCGTGGAAGCCCTATTAGAAGAATTACGCATCGTTAGTTATGAGGCAACTAAACAGGAATTTGAGGATTTAAAAGCCTTTGCGCGGTCAAAAGGAGCCGCAGAAGCCGAAAATTTACAACATTGGGATATAGGCTTTTGGTCAGAACGACAACGGGAAGAAAAATTTGCCTTTACCGATGAAGAATTACGGCCTTATTTTTCCTTACCTCAAGTGTTAGATGGGTTATTTGGATTAGTTCAACGGATCTTTGGAATTAAGATTATTCCCGCCGATGGTCAAGCCCCAATTTGGCATCCAGAGGTGCGTTATTTTCAAGTTGCAAATCAAAGCGGAAATCCCATCGCATTTTTCTATTTAGATGCCTATAGTCGCCCCGCAGAAAAACGGGGAGGAGCCTGGATGGATGATTGTATTAACCGGGCTAAATTTGTCGAAAATGGCGAAACTAAAATCCGATTACCTGTGGCTTATTTACAATGTAATCAAACACCGCCGCTCGATGATCAACCCAGTTTAATGACCTTTGGCGAGGTAGAAACCCTATTTCATGAATTTGGTCACGGCCTGCAACATATGTTAACCACCGTTGACTATCCGGGAGCGGCGGGAATTAATAATGTGGAATGGGATGCGGTGGAATTGCCTAGTCAATTTATGGAAAATTGGTGTTATGACCAAGCTACCTTATTTGGCATGGCAAAACATTATCAAACTGGCGAAACTTTACCCGAACATTATTATCAAAAACTCTTAGCTGCTAAAACCTATATGAGTGGGACAGCCATGTTAAGACAGTTACATTTTGCCTTGGTGGATATCGAATTACATCACCGTTATCAACCCGGAAACAATCAAACAATTAGTGATGTTCGTAACCGCATTGCCGAGAATACTATGGTTTTAAAACCTTTGCCTGAAGATGGGTTTTTATGTGCCTTTGGTCATATTTTTGCCGGGGGTTATGCGGCCGGATATTATAGTTATAAATGGGCAGAAGTGTTAAGCGCCGATGCCTTTGCTGCCTTTGAAGAAGCCGGATTAAATAATGAAAATGCCGTTTCTGAAACGGGAAAACGCTTCCGAGATACGGTATTAGCTTTGGGAGGAAGTTTGCACCCCATGGAAGTCTTTAAGGCTTTCCGAGGCCGGGAACCGAGTACCAAACCTTTATTAATTCATAATGGTTTAGTTGCGGCTTAAGCAGGCAGTTTAATTAGCCCTAACTACTCAAAAAAACAGGAGTTAGGGCATCCCAATTAAGCCAGAAATAACCAAGATCGCCTACTCCAAGAATAAATTAGGATCGGGCGCATCATTTCCCCCGGCCGGGGCGGCTTCTGGGGCGGCTTCTGGGGCGGCTTCTGGGGCGGGAGCGGGATCGGGGGCGACTTCTTCCACCGGAGGTGCCGCAGGTTCAGAATAACTCGGTTCAGAATAGCTGGGTTCAGAATAAGTCGGTTCAGAATAAGTCGGTTCAGAATAACTCGGTTCAGAATAACTCGGTTCAGAATAACTCGGTTCAGAATAACTCGGTTCAGAATAACTGGGTTCAGAATAAGTCGGTTCAGAATAAGTCGGTTCAGAATAACTCGGTTCAGAATAACTCGGTTCAGAATAACTCGGTTCAGAATAACTCGGTT
>MNYZ01000081.1 GCA_001873365.1 Oscillatoriales cyanobacterium CG2_30_40_61
ATTCGGCACAGATGAGAATAACTGGATTAACTCAGGTGCGGGAAATGATCAGGTGTACGGGTATAAAGGCAATGATTACCTGAATCTAGGTAGCGGAGATGACATTGCTAACGGAGGCAAAGAAGATGATTATATCACCGGAGGTAAGGAAGATGATCTCCTTTTTGGGGATGAAGGCAAAGATGTCCTGAGCGGAGATGATGGTAATGACATCCTCTTAGGCGGTCAAAACGATGACTTTTTACAAGGCGGCAACGGTGATGACCTACTGTTTGGTGGTCAAAACGATGACTCCCTCCAAGGTGGTGACGCTAACGACAGCCTATTCGGAGATGTGGGCAACGATATCTTAGAAGGCAATGCCGGTGATGACCTGCTCTTGGGTGGAGAAGAGCAAGACACTATGTCTGGTGGTGCAGATAATGACACCCTCTATGGCGGTCAAGGGAATGACCTGGTAGATGGAAATGAGGGCAATGATGTCCTACTCGGAGATTTAGGAGATGATACCCTTGATGGCGGTGAAGGTAACGATATCTTAACCGGAGGTCAGGGTGATGACTGGTTAGTTGGAGCCGGGGGTGATGATACTCTAACTGGTGGTGCGGGTAATGACCGCTTCTATCTGGCTAGTAGTTTTGGCAATGAGCTCATTACCGACTTTAATAACGGAGAAGATATTATCGCTTTAACCGGAGGTTTAACTTTTGAACAGTTACAAATTACCTCTTTTAACGGCTCGACTCTGATTAAAATCGCCAGTAGTCAACAACAGTTGGCTGAACTGTTGGGAGTCGATAGTAGCTTGATCGGTAAGAGTAATTTTGTTCTCGGATAACAGTCATTAATGTAGAGACGTGCCACGGCGCGTCTCTCTAACTCTTATATAACACCGATAATTTTTTGCCTTGGTGTGGGTTTACTCCTTCAGGCTTTAATTATAGAAATAACCCAATCAAACGTTTTTAAGACTTGTTGCAATACGGTTTGATCTTCTAAGTTGGATAACTGTAATGTTGGTTCTCGATATTCCGTGGGTTCTAGGGGGAGAGATAAACCGATCGCACTCAATTTATTTCTGAGTTCTAACCATTTTTCTTGTCGATCAAAAGGTGGTTGAGAACCATATTTATTAGAAGAAATTTCTAAACGTCCTGAAATATCAACGGTAAATAACTTTAACTGTTTTCGACCTTTTTCTTTTTGGTTTAATAAAGCCGTAAACCCACCATAAACATCTCCCGTACCCCACTGTATAATGATTTCCGGTTCCTGAAGTTTTGCCCAGTTATGAATTTCTTGAGCTATTTGTGTTTCATCCTCTCCTCGACGCAGGTGGAGTTCTTCAAAAAAGGAAACTTCATCCCAACGACGGCGTTCTCCCGTCGCACTAGATTTTTTTTGTTGGGCTTCGGCGGTTTGACCAATTAATCGAGGAACTAAGGTTTTTAAACCATCTTGACTGACATATTGTTTAATTTCTAAAGCCAAAACTTCGACTAAATCTGTTTGTTTATTCAGAAATTCTACCACCCGTCTTAAGGGACTGGTAATTTCATCCGCCACAAAGACTAAACGCAGTTTTCCCGCTTGCAAATTGGTTTTAACTTTTTGCCAAAATCCATCTTCATTCAGATCCGAACCGAGAAAATCTTCAAATACTTGCTCTGGATCTCGACCTTGCTCTCGACAATTGGCTTCAAATTGAGAAATGATTGATTCTATCGGCCAATATAATCCTAAATTTGCCGCATTATCTAACATCTGACCAATCATTTTTTGTCGAGTTTCGATGGTGCGACTGCGTTTAACTGTCACCAGCGTAGGAATAGAATCTTGATCCAGAAATAAATGATCCATTGACCAGCGACCCCCATTATCTTCCTCCGCAGGAAGGGTTACGTCCCGGGAAATTAATAACCATCGTCGTGCAGATGTACCATGGCGCGTCTGTACCCGATCAATTTCATCCCCCGCTAAAAGATTGGGATAGGTTTCTAATAATTCCTGTATTTGATCTTCAGAATCATAGGGCTGTTCCATCATTTCAACTAGCCGATCATCATCCTGAATCAGATAAATCCCTCCAGCCATATTATTTACCTTTTTAACTCTTAAATTCGGTGATTTTTAATGTTTAATAATTTCCGGTAAACACCCGTTGTGCTGGCCCGGTCATATACAAATGTTGATCTTGATTTGACCATTCAATCTCAAGACAACCTCCGGGTAATTCCACTGTAACAACAAAATCGCAATTTTCTGTTAAAATTCCGGCAACCACAGACGCACAAGCTCCAGTTCCACAGGCCAGAGTTGCTCCAGCCCCCCGTTCCCAGACCCGCATTTTGAGATAATTTCGGTTAATCACTTGAATAAATTCGGTATTGGTGCGTTCGGGGAAAACGGCATGATGCTCAAATAATGGGCCGATTTCTGCGAGTTTAATTTCCTCGACATCCTCTACAAAGGTAATACAATGGGGGTTGCCCATGCTCACACAGGTGACATTCCAAGGGTGTCCGGCCACTAATAGGGGAACATTAACCACTTTCTGATCGGCGGCCGCCAGGGTGGTGGGGATTTCCTGGGCTAAAAGTCGCGGCACTCCCATATCCACTTTAACTTGGCCGTTGGCTTGTAATACGGGAGTTATCACACCCGCTAGGGTATGGATTTTATAGCTTACGGGGGATGTAATTTGATCGCGGTTTTCTAGTTCAGCGATGAATTTAGCTAGACAGCGAATGCCGTTTCCACACATTTGAGGTTCCGAACCATCGCAGTTGAAAATTCGCATGGTATAGTCGGTGTTGGAGGTTCCAGCTAGGGCGAAGATCACGCCGTCAGCACCAATACCAAAATTGCGATCGCACAGTTCTATGGCCTGTTCTGGGGTGATTAGGGGTTCGGACTGATGACGATTATCAATCAGGATGAAATCGTTTCCTAAACCGTGATATTTGGTAAATGTAATGGTCATGAATTCCTCCACTGAATCGGGTTATTTTAACTTGGGTCACCATCGTCTAGGGTTAATCAAACAGTTGAAAATCCCTGACTCCTTCTCCATTATCGTTTCAATGTTGAATTAAAAACAACCTACCTATGTCTGAATTTAATACGGATTTACCCAGCATTAGAAAAGTTCAAGGCTATACCAAAGATAAAACAAGCGTGGAAGTTAAATTGATCACGAATGATCTGCTCGTGGGAAGTGTTCTGTGGCAAGATCCCAACTGTATTTGTTTACAGGACTCAAATAACTTACAAATCTTGATTTTTAGACATTCGATTGCTTTTATCCGTCCGAAATCGTGATCTCAATTCTTGGCGAAGTTGCCGGGAGATCCCCCCTAACCCCCTTAAAAAAAGGGGCAGGGGTTGCACTCTTCCAGAGAAATGAGATCATCAGGGGGAGCCACGGGTGTCAACTTGATTCTGCTTGAATATTGGGGCAGATTGTGGTTTTTAGTGGCATTGATGAAGGGTGATCTTGCCAATGGTTTAGTAATTGTTGCAACTCGCCTTTGAGGATTTCCAAGGCTTTGATTTGGTGATTAATCTGTTCAACTTTGTTCGCTAAATGTTGTTTAACCTCCTCACAGGGAAGTTCCCCGCGATCGCTAATTTTTAAAATATCTCTAATTTCATTTAAACTTAAACCCAACGCTTGAGCGCGTCTAACGAAGCCTAAACGGTAAACCACCGACGGCTTAAAAAGTCGATATCCTGAATTTGACCGTTCAACAGTTGGTGCTAACAAGCCAATTTCTTCATAATAACGAACGGTTTTTACGGATAAACCGCTTCGTTGGGCGACATCACCGATTTTTAATCTTTCATCTGCAATCACAGCATCCATTTTCCGTAATCCTAACTATTAATAGATTTAATAGGAAGAACGTTGTTTTTTATCGGTAAGTCTAGGCAGGGGAGAACGGGCAGAACTTGGGGGGAGAGCATATTCTGGGGCGGTTTCGGCTTGTTCAAGTTTAGACTTTTGACCCATCCACCACCGCAAAACCAAGATTACCCCAACGGTAGAGAGTCCAAAACTTAATAAGGATAAACTAGAACTGACTCCACCAATTACTGCATCTACGGTTCCCACCGTGACTACAAAACTAACAATAGGTTCTCGACGATAAGCAGACCTGAGAACACGCGGCCATAAAGCATTCATCACAATTTTACTCTAAATTTTTCCGGGTTAATTTCAGTAAACTCTTTCGGAGTTGGCTCCGATAGCATTATCCTATAATCTTCTTCACTTGAAAGTTTATCTAATCCTAATTTAACTTAATTTATGGGGATTGACAGGATTGGGGTGATTGGTCATCCCTTGGCCGGAGGGGGAAACTTAGGATTTTGTTTAGTCTGGATTTGATAGGACTTACGCACCGGGGCCCGATCAACCGGGTTTTTTAGAGAATATGTGGGTCACAACCCAGTATTTTCGCCAAAAAAACCCGGTTTATGCGGTTGGGTGCGTAGACTCTTTGGACCCTAAATTATCCCTGACTCGGTACAACGGAAGACTGATGACCAATCATCAATCAATTTGGTAGTATTAACTCAACCCGAGCCAGGATAATAACCCTTGTCCGCTAAAATATTCAATCGCCAAGGTGATTAAAAAACCAATCATGGCGGCTCGACCATTTAACCGTTCAGCATATTGATTGAATCCGAATTTGGGTTCATTGAGGTTGGGGGTTGTCGTCGGTTGGGGTTGTTTCATATTGAATTCCTTGGGTTTTTCATGCGTTGATTTTGATTCTACCCCCTGATTGTATAAAAATGTCTTATATACCTGACCCATCACCGATTCCGAATTCGGTTCAGCGAGTTGCCTCTACCCTGCGGATCACAGGCTGGATTTGCTTTTGGACACAACTGGTTTTATGGGTAATTTCGTTTATTATTCAGCTTTTCGCTATTTTAGTTTTTAGTCGCGGGGCGACGGGAACAACGGCCTCTACATCGGGAATTGGGGGGGGTTTGGTCTTTGCCCTGATCGGATTAGTAATTTTAGGATTTAGTATTTTTCAGGCCTTTGGTTATACTCGTTTGGCCCGGAGGCTGAAAGCACCGGGAATCACCCGTCCCAGTCGGGGAGAAACTTTCAAACGCATCCGCATAGGGTTAACCAGTAATTTAACTGGAATGGCGGTGACCTTACTGGCTTCTGAAGCTATTAATGGGATTCTCTTAGCTAAAGCGATTTCCCAACCTCGGGGTTTATTCTCCCCTTCTGGCAACTTGCAAGATTTTATCCAACCCCTGGATTTTTTCGTGGTTCTAGCCAATACCCATACGATTTTGGCCCATTTTATTGGGATTGCTGGGGCACTGTGGTTGATCAATCGAATTTATAAGAATTGAACGCTAGAGAAATCAGGACTTACGCACAGAAACCGGGTTTTTTTTGTGAAAATACTTCGTGTGACCCACATATTATCTAAAAAACCCGGTTGATCGGGTTTTTTTACGACACATATTTTCTCAACAACCCGGTTGATGGCGCGACTTGCGTATTTGTCAATCCTTTTTAACAAAAAGTTGCAAACTTAGGAAAGTTGTGTTAACTTTTATGTATATGACTCAAGCAAACAGGAGAATTGTTAATTATGGAAAGCAAAGATACTAAGTTTGGGTTTACAGACTTCGCCGAGACTTGGAATGGCCGTTTAGCGATGTTAGGGTTCGCTATTGGTTTAGCCACGGAATTCCTAACTGGTCAAGGGATTCTGTCTCAACTAGGTTTAATGTAGTTGTTCGGATTCTTTTCAACACATTCAAGGGTTCTGGGACTTAACCTCAGAACCCAAATTACCCCCTAAATAGCAATAATCCCTCAAATTCGTAGTGTTTGGGGGATTTTCGTGATTAGAAATAGGGCTGGCTGAAAAAGTAACAGAAACAGAATTAGAGGAGTAATGTATTATTGCGATCGCTATTCCTGTGAGTCGTGATTTTTAGGAAATCGCTTGTTGTGGTGATTATATTGAGGTGATGAAACCCACATTAACTTTTGTATTGAATTATCTCTTGCTTGTCATTTATTATCTTAATTTATTTGATTATTACCTCATCCCCCAGTAATGGACAATCTCTTACAGGTTCTCCTGCTCACCCTAAATTAAAATCCTCGACCCCTACATTTACCGCCCAATATTCCTGTTAAAGATTTCTGGTCAGTTATCCTTTACAGCAACCAAACGCGATCGCAGATCCAGACCGATCAACAGTTTCCGAGTGTCGGTAGTCAGACTAAAGGGCTTTTGGTTAATGCCGATGGTTCTGTGGATATCTATTTCGGGCTTAAACCGCCTGCTGGTAAGGAGAATAACTGGGTGCAGACAATTCCTGAAACGGGTTGGAACACGATTCTTCGGCTTTATGGCCCGCTTGAGCCTTAGTTTGACAAGACTTGGCGACCAGGGTAAATCGAGTTACTGAAATAGTCCTATGCAGAATGTTTCTTGATAGTGTAACTATGGGGTACTAAACCCCGTCTAACTCCCAACCCATAGTTTTTTAATTACCCAAGGCGATCCCCCTAAATTCCCGTTAAAAAGGGGGACTTGCCTCTATAATATGCCTAAAAAACTCAAGTTATCAAAGTGGATGAGGTATATGTTACACGAAAGTTTTCTGTATAATAAATGGTTCGTGCTAAGAAAGACCATGACCGTCATGCCACCGCAGGTGGTCATAAGGAGAAACCGATGACTATCGATTTTGGAAAAGTTGAAAGGTATATTGAAGACAGAGGATTCGGATTCGTCTCTCATACCTTTGCAAAGATACCTCCTAGGGAGGTCTTCTTTCACATCAAGGCTGTAAAGCGAACTCATCCAGAGATGCCTCAAGCACTAGATGGCACAAAAACAATCGAAAAACTATATTTCTGGTATGAATACAGAACGTCCTCTAAAGGACAAGAGGTCTTAGGGATTCTAGACTTGAAACAAATACAGCAGAAGTACGCCGATGACATAGTATCTTTTATCGATACTATCAAAACAAGCTGGATGAATGTGGGAAAGCCATTACCAGAGTCGCTCAGAAAAGCAACTTCTGATTTATTGAATCATGATGAGGTCAATCAATTGATGGCCAGTAGGGAAACGTTAGAAGCAGAGCAAAGAAGGCATCAAGAGGAATTACAAAGAGCCGAATCTGCTAGACTCCAAGCGATTGCGGAACAAAGGGCCGCCCAAGAAAGAGCCGAAGCTGTTAAGCGCCAAGCGATTGCAGAACAAAGGGTAGCTCAACAAAGAGTGGAAGAAGAGGAGTTTCGCCAACTGGTTGCAGAGATGTCGGCACAAAGATTTACCAAAAGTAGCCAGGTATCAAAATATATTGTTCGTCATAAGCTTGGTCATAAATACAAACATATATCTGGCATCTTGCAGATGGAATTGGATGGTGACGTGTGGAACTTTAACGGCGGTTTTCCGCCGGAGATTTATGCACGGTTGTGCGGTGAGCTTGGGCTAGGAAACCAAGGATCACGGGCAAGACCAGGGACGTTTACACCTTACAAAGACATCATCGAGCACTAACAAGATGATCCATTGGATGCTTGTAAACTAACGCTGTTAAGCTTTATTGTTATATTAAACTGATAAGTCGGATCGCCTATTCGTAGGATGATTTAGTGCGATCATCTTCATAGTTTGATCGCTGTCATCGATCATTTTGGCTGTTGAAAGTGCGCTCGCCGTTACCTTGTCGATGATGGAGCGAAGCGAACGCTTACAATAGAGGGCAACCTTTATTGCTATTCTTAGCTTATGCCCACTCTATCAAGCTTCTATGGAATAAAAATCACAATGAACTATAACGATCACAATCCGCCTCATATCCATGTTGAGTATCAAGATTGTGAAGCGATTATAATGATTCAAACAGGTGAAGTTTGTGGTCAAATGCCCAAAAGAGGACTAAATTTAGTATGGGAATGGCTTGATCTGCACCAATCTGAACTATTGGAGAACTGGGAAAATGCGCGTCAAAGAAAACCTCTTAACAGAATCGATCCCCTTCCCTAAAAAGGATATCTTGCTTAATGTTGTCTCTGTGGAATATCTGGATAACTATCAATTAAAGCTAACGTTTAATAATGGAATAGAAGGGATTGTAGATTTAGAACAAGAATTGTATGGAGAAATCTTTGAACCCTTGAAAGCTAAAAGTTTATTTCAAAAGGTATTTGTAACCAGTCGGACTATAGAATGGCCAAACGGAGCCGACTTTGCTCCTGAGTTTTTATTTGAAATTGCTTTTGACAAGCAATCTATTGGTAATTCCTATCTGTAATCCAGATAATTGTATGGTTAGGATTGCTATAGATGCAATCGTTATCACCCGCCCTATATCCCCCCACTGATTCGGAGTACCAAATTTTGTGGGGGGATATAAGGCGTAATATTAAAATTAACCCAAGTTAACTTCTTCAGGCATATAAACTTTATATAAACGCCACAACCCGAGTACAATCAGAATTTGAAGGCTCCAATGGGCGAAGGCAAACCCCCAAACTAGGCAGATGAGTCCAATCACTCCGGCTAAGACGAAGGGAATATCATTGGAGGTTTGTGTATAGATCCAGATAGAACCCAGGGCAAAAGTCAGAAGCATAAGATAGACTGAGGGCATGATCTCCACCTCCTAGGTGAGTTGCATTAAGTAGGTCTGCGAGTGCAGTGGACTACACTATTTAGGATAGAAGGGAAACATGAAGATCTTGTGAAGAAAAGAAAAATAGTGATAGAAATTCGGTTTTTTTTACAAAACTTTATATTACTGAAAATCCAGAGCTTCTCCGGTTTCCGCCGCCACGGGTAAACGCACAAAAAAGGTGCTTCCTTTTCCCAATTGACTCTCTGCCCAAATATGACCCCCATGTTGCTGCGCAATACTACGACAAATAGCGAGTCCCAGTCCAGTCCCCCCTTTCTGGCGGGAGTCGGAGGCGTCCACCTGTTGAAAGCGACCAAAAATGGTTTCCAGTTTATCGGGGGGAATTCCCTGTCCTTGGTCTTGAACAGTAATTAAAACTTCCCAGGAAGTAGAATAGTGGAGTCTGGCATCAAACCAAATACAACTATCAATGGAGGAAAATCGAATGGCATTACTTAATAAATTAGTTAACATTTGAATAATCCGGTCAGGGGCGACCCAGAGATGAACGCTTAGGGGTTTGATTGATAAATTTACACCGGATTTTTCCGCCATAGCGATCATTTCATTATTCGCTTGCACCATTAAATCAGCTAAATTACAGTATTTTTTATCTAGGGTAATTTTTCCAGCCTGCATCCGTTCTAAATCAAGAATATCGTTAATTAAACGAACTAAACGGGTTGTATTGGTAACGGCAATTTCAAACATTCGTTTAGCCCGTTCGGTTTGGGTGTCTAATAATCCACTCGCTAGTAATCCTAAAGCACCGTGAATTGAGGTTAAAGGAGTTCTCAATTCATGGCTAACTACGGAGATAAATTCATCTTTCATTTTTTCCATGGCTTGCCTTTCAGTAATATCTTTAAAGATGACCACGGCCCCAATAATTTCTCCTTGGTTTTGAATGGGAGTGCTGACATATTCCACGGGAAAATAAGACCCATTGCGATGCCAAAATACTTCATTATCGACATGACGAACTAAACCATCTTCTAAGGTAGAAAAAATTTGGGAAGTTTGTTGATTAGTTAGTGATTGATAACCGGAATATAAGTTTTTTTGGCTAGTTTCAGATGCAGAAAAGGTAATCACTTCTTGGGTGATTCTTTGCCAATCACTCATGAGTAATTCTCGGACAGTATATCCGGTCATTCTAGCGGCGGCGGGATTAGCAAAGGTAATTTTTCCCTCTCGGTTTAACCCACAGATTCCCTCTCCGGCTGAATCTAAAATTAATTCATTTTGATGACGAAGTTGTTCTAGGGTTTTTTCAATTCTTTTTTGATAACTAATATCCCTAGAAATAGTAGAAATTCCGGTAATATTTCCCCGGTCATCTTTCATCGGAGAAATGGTTAAAGAAACATCAATATGTTCTCCATCTTTGCGAATATGAACGGTTTCATAATGATCAATACTACCACCGGATTGAATACTGGCTAAAATTTGAGGGACTTCGCTGGATCTTTCTGGTAAAGTTAATAAGCTAAAGGGACAGTCCTTAACTTCAGTTTCGGAGTAGCCATAAATTTGTTGTGCCCCTTTATTCCAGCTAATAATTTGTCCTTCTAAGGTTTTACCAATAATTCCATCTTCGCAGGATTCTACAATAGCAGCTAATTGTTTATAAGCATTTTCAGCTTGTTGATGTTTGGTAATATCTCGGCCTAATATTACTAATCCTTTTGGTTCTCCATTGGGATGAAATAAAGGTACTTTAATTATATCAAAAATTCTGGGGTTGCCATTAATATCAGGAATAATTTCTTGTTGTTGGGAAGGTTGTTGATTTTCCCAGACTTCTTGTTCGGATTTTTGAGCATTTATTAAGGCATTTTCATGGAAAGTTTTACCGTGAATCTGTTCTACTAATTCTGCTAATTCAGCATCGGATTTTCCTCGATAATCTAAAGTCTGGATATGAAACAGTTCTAAGGTGGCTTGATTGGCTTCTAGCCAATGTCCTGAAGCGTCTTTAAAGCAGACTAAATCCGGCATGGCATTAATTAGGGTTTTCAACCTTTCTGAACTCTCTCGCCAGGCTTCCTCAACTCGTTGTCGTTCTTGAATTTCTTGAATTAATTGTTGATTAGTTGCTTGTAGGGAAGCAATTAATTGAGTTTCAGTTTCATAATTTTGATTAATCATTTTAATTAAATTTTAATGGTTTTTAGATGATAATTATGATAGGGGAAAAGCATCTAAACTTGGGTGGAGGATTCTCGCAAACTTTTGCTTCTCCTTAAGCGATTTAAAATTCGATTGACTAGGATAGAAGCCTCGGTTGTTTTTGTTAAGTAATCATCGGCACCGACCATGAAAACTTGATGTTGTAGATCTCGATTTGTATGGGCGGTGAGGAACATTACGGGTAAACTTTTCCAACGGGAATCAGCCCGAACAATTTGACAAATTTCCACCCCATCTAAATAGGGCATTTCAATATCTAAAATTAGTAAGTCCGGGGTGGTGGCTTTGAGAATTTCCCAAAAGTTTCGAGGGTCTTCGACGGTAAAGGTTTGAATTCCCCAAGGTTGCAGGAGCGTTTCAAAGGTAGCTAGAATCTGGGCATCATCATCCACAATTAAAACTTTAGCATTTAAGCTACAGTTTTGGCGGAAGGTATCCATGATCAGTTTAATAATTTCTTCGGAAGTGATGGGTTTTTCTAGGAATCCTTGGCCGCCAAATTGAGCTACTTTTACCCGTTGGGTTAAGTTTTTTTGTTGGGTTAAAACAATTACGGGAATCGGGGGAATTTGTTGGGTAAGTTTGGTTAATAACTCGTAGGAGAAATAGCAATCAAAATCTAAAAATACCAGGGGAGGATAGGGTTTTTTATCGGATTGTAATTGCAGGGCTGTAATTAATGATGAATCGGTGAGAATTTGGGTTAATATTCCTAAATTATTGGCTGCTATTTGTATGGATTCAATTAATAATTGATCTTGACTGATAATCCAAACTTCATGCTCGGATGTGATCGGGGTGGGTTGGTGGTTTTCTATGGTATGAGGAGGAGAGTATTGTTCAACTTCCTTTCTGAGTTTAAAGACTAATTCTTCTAATAGGGTAATTTCTGCTAGATTTAAGGTTGAATTTTGACAGAGTTGTTCGATTTCTTTGGCTATAATAGATCCTCCTCCTAAGCCAAATGTACCTAAAGATCCAGCGAGTTTATGGGCTTCTTGTTGGGCTTTTTGTTGAATATTTTGATCGGGTTTTCCCTTTTGAATGGAGCGATGAAATTCTTCTAATAGGGTAATGCGATCGCAAATTTTGCTTTGATACCTGTGCCAAATTTCCACGGTCGCTTGATTGAGTTTATTTTGATCTAGCGGAGGTTTGGTACTGGTTTTTGGGGGTTTATTTTTAGGGTGGGATTGCTGTTTGAGACGATATCCTAAGCCATAAACTGTTTCGATTAAATCTGCGGGAGCACCAACATTTTTAAGTTTATTTCTGAGTCCTTTAATATGGGCTCGGACAGCATTTTCCGTTGGAGGATCTTCAAATGTCCAGAGTTGTTCTAGGATTAGGTCTATACTAAAAACCTGTTGATGATGTCTGAGAAATAGTTCTAATAATCCATACTCTTTAGGGGTTAAATTGAGGAGCATTTCTCGATAAATCACTTCACAGGTTTTCGTATTCAAATGCAGATCTTCCCATTCTAACAGGATGGAAACCGTGGGTTGACGTCGGCGAAATATAGCCCGAATTCGAGCTAATAATTCCTGCACTCCAAAGGGTTTAACTACATAATCATCCGCCCCCGCATCCAAGCCTGTGACTTGATCGCCGCGATGATTAGAAGCTGTTAATAAAATAATCGGATTTGTAATATTTTGCGATCGCAGTTTTTTACATAAATTTATCCCATCTAACTGGGGTAATTCTACCTCTAAAATTATCAGATCATAAATCAATTTTTCGGCTTTTTCCCACCCAGCAATCCCATCTGTTACCCGATCAACAGTATCACCTTGGTTAACTAAAGCCTCTACCAAAGTCTCAGCTAGATCCTGATCATCTTCTACCAATAAAACACGCATGGAGGCAACAGAAATTAGAGGGGAAAAGGAAATATTTATCTAGTCCAAAGTTGATTATTATTAATAATCTAACCTTGGACTATTTGTTAGGGGAAAAATCTCCTAAGCCACGGCTTCAACCAGATCAATTTCAGGAATTCTTTCCCGTAGACGGCGTTCAATTCCCATTTTTAAAGTCATCGTTGAACTAGGACAAGAACCACAGGCTCCTTGAAGTCGGAGTCGGACAATCGGGCCATCGAGTTCAACGATTTCCACGTTTCCGCCATCCGCCATCAGATAGGGGCGCAGTTCATCTAAAACAATCTCTACGTTCTCTGGAGTCAGTGCTAATGTAGTCATAATTTACCTTAAATTGACGGTACAGAAATTGGCTTGGGATAGTTTTATCCTAACGTGATTTGGGGATAAATGAATCCCACTTTATTGATCACTGATCCCAGTTAAACTGCAACGGGTTCGAGCAATTTGACTTGGGAATAGTTAAACTCCGTTGTCATCACCTGATCGGCTTCTTTTGAGTTAACAACTTGGCGAGTCATAATGTAATAGTTACCGAATTTCTCAAAGCTATCTTCAAACTCAAGTTCTTTGATAATTTCTTGAGTTTGAGGGTTACGGAATACCGCATCATAACGGCTGGCGGCGTAACCTTCTCCGGTGTCTAAACTTTCATGGGTATTAATCACAAATGCCATCCGACCCATCACCCGGCTAACCCGAGAAATTTGATCGCCGCGCACGGAATAATTTGATCCCATCGCATCACCTTCGACCAGGATTTCTAAAGCCCCCGTATCGTCGATTTCTCCCAAACTAAATTTGTTTTTTCCATGGGCTTGTTCAAAAGAACTGCGTTTGCGATGGGTCACCACGTCCCGCAGTTGGGTATAGACGCTTTGCTTAACTTCTTCGTCGGCAATTTCGGTCACTTCTACGGTCAAGTCAGGGTTAATCTGAATCTGTCCGGTGTAGACTTCATCCCCCTGTTTAAGTTGAATATCAGCGCGATAACCGGGGAAATTAGAGTCCCAGGTATAACGATGTTCATAGGCCGCCCGAAACAGATCTAAAGCGTTTTTTGATTCGGTCATAAAATAGGGAAGGATGAATAGCACTATAGTCTATATTATACAATAATAAAGCGTTTCTTGGTTCAATTATAAAAAAACAGACTAAACTTAAACATCAGGGATTGAAATTAACCTATTATTGAAAATAATTATGTCTCAACGTCCAATTTATCTCGATTGTCATGCTACAACCCCGGTTGATCCCTTGGTTTTAGAAACCATGTTGCCCTATTTTACCGAATATTTTGGCAATGCTGCCAGTATTAATCATATTTATGGTTGGGAAGCTGAAGCTGCGGTTAAACAAGCTAGAGAAATTATTGCTAAGGGGATTAACTGCTCTAGTGAAGAAATTATTTTTACCAGTGGGGCGACGGAATCTAATAATTTAGCCTTAAAAGGAATAGCTGAAGCCTATTTTAATAAAGGTAGACATATTATTACCGTAATTACTGAACATAATGCGGTTCTCGATCCCTGTCGTTATTTAGAATCTTTGGGTTTTGAAATAACTTATCTTCAGGTTAAACCCGATGGAATTATAGATTTAGAACAACTAAAAATAGCCCTGCGTCCCGATACAATTTTAGTCTCAATCATGGCAGCTAATAATGAAATTGGGGTACTGCAACCCTTAGCTGAAATTGGAGAACTTTGTCATGATCATGGAGTTTTATTTCATACCGATGCTGCTCAAGCTATTGGTAAAATTCCTCTGGATGTTCAGCAATTAAATATTGATTTAATGTCTTTAACTGCTCATAAAATTTATGGCCCCAAAGGGGTCGGAGCGTTATATGTTCGGCGACGAAATCCTAGGGTTAAATTAGCGGCTCAACTCCATGGTGGCGGGCATGAACGGGGAATGCGATCAGGGACTTTATGTGTCCCTCAAATTGTGGGATTTGCTAAAGCGATTGAAATTGCTTTATCTGAAAGATTAATTGAAACTCAACGGTTAATTCAACTCAGAGAAACTCTCTGGAATAAATTATCAACCCTAGAAGGAATTTATTTAAACGGTCATCCTACCCAACGGTTAGCTGGAAATTTAAACATTAGTATTGACGGTGTGGATGGTCAGGCCTTATTATTGGGATTACAACCGATGATGGCCGTATCTTCGGGTTCGGCTTGTACCTCAACCAAAATCGAACCCTCCCACGTTTTAAAAGCATTAGGTCATTCGGATAGTTTAGCCTATGCTTCGATTCGTTTTGGTTTGGGTCGGTTTACCACAGAATCAGAAATTAACCGAGTTGCAGATCATACTATAAACACGATTCAAGCATTAAGAAAAGTCCGATCTCGCTTAATTAATTAATGATAATTTTGCTTTTCTAACCAGACTAAAACATCTTCTTCCGAGTCTAAATCATAGGTATAGCCACTTTTTGGATCATAAATATGCCATTGGGTGTGTCCTAAAAAGTTATGACTTTTCCAGATATAAGGTTCGGATTGATTTAAAAAATGAGCAGGTCGAATAGGTTGATTTAAAATCAGCCAAATGGTTTTGAAAAAATAATTTTTTTTGGTTATATTAGGATCACAAAGATCGATTTCAAAACAGGAATTAAGATGATCAAATATCTGTTGCTCTGATAAATTTGTGGTACAATAGTTAACGAGCGATCGCCATATTGGACTGCGATAAAATCTTGATCTTCTTTTTTCATCCCCGGGAGATGAAACCGGATCTGGAATTAATTCTAATTGTTGATAAATTTGCCATTTAGTTTTCATAATAAACACTCCTTTTTCAGATGGTTTAGATACCAGAAACAGCCCTAATATTTTGAGTAGGGATATCAAGTCTGTTGCCATCGGTCTCAAACTGAACAAAAACAATCATTCCCCAGTTTGCTCCCATTTCTAATAAATATTTCGCCTGCTGTATTTATTGTTACAGAAATTTCTCAAGTTCTCAAGTGAGTGTTAAGATTTCTTGATATATAGCAGTCGCCATAACGCTATTGACATGGATTACCGCACTGAGGCGGTAATGACAGTCGATAAGTAGTCCTAATAGCTAGGCGCGGTTGCTATAGTAACCGCGCCCGGGGTGTCAGGACATGGATTACCGCACTCTCGGCGGTAATGACAGCCGATAAGTCAGTCCTAGCAGCTAGGCGGTTAAATGTTTTCCCGTTTTCAAAGGAAAAGCCCCACCGAATGGCTCGAGGGGCTTTGACCGTGTATATTATTAGTATTAACTGAAACAGCTTAGGGCTAGTTTCAACCGGGATTTAAGCGGAGCCCAACCTAATTCGTGGTTAACCGTGTTAACACTTGGTTAGAACGTTCTACAAAGTCTTTCATCCCTTCCGCATCAAAGCCTTTTTGGGCAATTAAGGCTAAATCATAGACATGATGACAAATCATATTTGCTAATTCCGTTGAAGGAGACTCGCCACCTTCCTGAATAATCGCTCCTTGACTCAAATTAACTAAATTCTGAATCAACGGATGGGCGGTATTAATTAACAGAATATGTTCTTCAGGAAATTCAACCTTTTGTTGCTGCATCAGGGCGGTCATATCCTGTAACCGTCGCATAAATTCCGGTAACAATACCATCGCTGGCGGGGTATTTTCAGATTTCAAGGATTCAGTCCGAATCGTTAATTTAGGCTTGTTTAAAGCGGCGGTAAACAGGTCTTTAATGATTTCACTGCGGGTTTTATTGGTTTTAGGATCAACAATTTCAGCGCTATTATCCTTAGCAATTAAATTATCATCCAGTTCCGCATCCACCCGAGAAAACTTAACATCCGTGTGTTCCCGTTCTAGGAAACTAATAAAATGACTATCAATAAAGGAATCGAAGAATAAAACTTCTAATCCTTGACTGGTATGTAACTGAATATAAGTGGCTTGAGTTGTTTCATCGGTACAATAAAATACCCGATTTTCATGGCGTTCTTTATTGCGTTCGAGATATTCGCTTAAGGTTGTATAGTAACGACCTTTTTCGTCGGTATTTTCAGAAGTTGGAGAAGCCACATCCTGCCAAACATCTCCGGCTTCAGTTTGCACCTGCACATCAACAGCTTTTTCCTCGTTATTAACAGATTCTGGGGTATAGGTGGTACGACAAATCAGAATATCCTCAACTTGTTTTTTAAACTTATCATCGTTGAGGGAACCAAACTTAACAAATGTACCAATATCTTGCCAACAACGGATATATTCTTTCCGGTTATCTCGATATAATTCTTTCAGGCGGTCAGCAACTTTTTTCGCCACATAATCGGCAATTTTACGGACGGTGCGATTAGTTTGTAGGGCACTACGGGAAATATTCAAAGGAATATCCGTACTATCAATAACCCCCCGTAAAGGCATCAGGAATTTAGGGATAATATCTTCGCAGTGGTCACTGACAAAGACTTGATTACAGAATAGTTTAATATTGCCCTGGGTAACATCCACATCGGGCTTGAGTTTGGGGAAATAAAGAATCCCATTCACAATAAAAGGATAGTCAGTATTCAGATGTACCCACAGTAGGGGTTCTTCTTGGAAAGGATAGAGATAGCGATAGAGTTCTAAATAATCTTCATCGGTTAAGTTATTAGGAGATTCCCTCCAGGGTGCTTTTTGGCGGTTAATGATTTCGCCGTCCAATTTAATCGGAACGGGCATAAAATCACAATAGGTTTTAATTAGTTGACGGATGCGGGAGGGTTCGGTATATTCGGTTTCCTCATCCATCAGGGTCAGGGTGATAGTAGTTCCCCGTTGGGTGCGGGGGGACTCCTCCAGTTTAAAGACCGGAGAACCATCGCACGTCCAGTGCACCGCTTGGGAGCCCTCTTTGTAGGAGAGGGTATCAATTTCGACTTGACGGGCGACCATGAAGGAGGAGTAGAAGCCTAAACCAAAATGACCGATGATGGATTGGTCAGAATTGGCTTGATATTTGTTGATAAATTCTTCAGCGCTGGAAAAGGCGACTTGGTTAATATATTTTTTGACTTCCTCGGCGGTCATCCCGATGCCATTATCGGTAATGGACAGGGTTTTGTTGTCTTTATCGAGGGTGATGGTGATTTCGGGTTCGCCAATATCGCCGGAGTATTCCCCAGACCGAGACACCATGTTTAGTTTAGCGATGGCGTCAACGGCGTTAGAAACCAGTTCCCGCAGGAAGACTTCGTGGTCTGTATAGAGGGATTTTTTGATAATCGGGAAGATATTCTCGGTATGGATGGTAATGGTTCCCTGTTCGAGTACAGTCATAGCTATCTTAGGTTATCTATAAAATTAGAGTTGTTGTTTATAATTGTGGGCGATCGCTTAACCCAGATAAACGTAATCCCCCTACAGGTTTGATTCGGTTTTCCGCATCTTACTAATTTCGGATTAAATCTGATTGATTAATTCCAGATTGACTTTTTTAATTTGGCTCAAAACATACTGCTGTTGAGTTTCATCAAAAACTGTATAAAACTTCTTCAAACCCGTATTTTTAATTTCATTTTTAACGGTTCTTCCGGCTGGTTCCAAAGTTAGTTTTTCCGAAGCCTTTGTATAGTTATTTAACATTTGTATATCAAAATTAAGTTCCATAAATTCACAGAGTTTTTCTAAGGTGGATTCAGGATGGTTTACCAGATTTTGATAACCCACTACGATATGATTAGGTTCGTTCATGTAATCTTGAGTAATTTTAATGGCTTGCAACCAGTTTTCAATACAAACATCCAAACTTCTCGCCCCCGCCCAGGGTTCAGGGTATTGATGGGTAGCTTCGTATAAAGAAGCAATTACTTCAGCACCACTGCGAACAATATGAATAAATTTTGCCTGGGGTACAAGTTTGACAATATAGGAGATATAATAAATATGGTCAGGGGTTTTTTCTAAAAAAACATGATTTCCTTCTTCCTGAGTTAAAAATCTCATGGTTTTGATGAAAGCATCGCTTTGCCAGCGCATTACAGGTAAACTCGGAAAATATTTTAATAACTCTGGGCGTTTAAGATCCTGTTCAAAATACTTTTGAATATGGGGCTTGAGTTTCCGAGAAGCCAAATTTAAAGCAAATCTTTTCCGTTCATATTTTATAGGAACCATGAAATGGTAAAACTGGGATTCATTAAAAGAAGTTATTTGAGGATGGGCTGCTAATAGACTTTGTAAAAAAGTCGTTCCAGAACGGGAACATCCGACTAAAAAGAAAGGTTGAAATGAATTAATTTTCATGTTTTTTTGAGTTTTAATTGATCAAAATATGCCTGTAGTTTCTGTAATTATTCCTGTGTACAATGGAGAAAAAACGATTAGAGAAACAGTTACATCTGTGCTTAATCAAACTTTTTCCGATTTAGAACTCATTATAATCAATGATGGTTCCACTGACTCAACTTTAGATATTGTCAACTCAATTAATCATCCTCGACTCCAGGTTTTTTCCTATCCTAAAACGAATCAATCGGCTAGTCGGAATCGAGGAATATCCCATGCTAGGGGTGAATATATTGCCTTTATAGATGCAGATGATTTGTGGACACCCGATAAGATTGAAGCTCAATATCAAGCCCTACAGGATAACCCGGAATCGGCTGTTGCTTATAGTTGGACGGATTGTATTGATGAATCAAGCCAGTTCTTACGTCCAGGTAGTCACGTTACCATTAATGGTAATGTTTATGCTTATTTGTTAGTAGTTAATTTTTTAGAAAATGGTTCTAATCCTTTAATTCGTCGTCAGGCTTTAGAAGCAGTAGGTCAATTTGATTCATCTTTAAAAGCAGGAGAAGATTGGGATACTTGGTTAAGATTAGCCAAACATTATCAGTTTATTACTGTTCCTAAATCTCAAATCTTATATAGACAATCCTCTCAATCAGCATCTACTAATCTGTTACAACTAGAAGCAGGTAGTAAAAAGGTAATTGAACAAGCTTTTAGTCAAGTTCCTGATTCCTTAAAACCTCTAAAAAAGAGAAGTCTTGCTAATATATATAAAAATCTGACTTTTAAAGCTCTCGAAGTTCAACCGGGCCCAAAACAGGGTTTATTAGCGTTGCGTTTTCTTTACAATATCCTAATTAATGATCCCACCATGGTCGGTCATAAAGTTACTTTCAGAACTTTGTTAAAAATTGCCACATTTATTTTCTTACCTCAAAAACAAGCTGAATGGATTTTATCTAAATTTGGTAGAATCTCTAATATGGGAGCTTTAATGATGTATATTAAAACCGATATCAATTAAAAAAATATGCCTAAAATTTCTGTTGTTATACCCGTTTACAATGGAGAAAAAACGATTCAAAAAACTATTGAATCAGTTTTGAAACAAACTTGGCAAGATTTTGAATTAATTGTGATTAACGACGGTTCCCAAGATGCAACATTAGAAATTTTGTCCTCTATTCAAGATCCTCGTTTGCAGATCTTATCTTACGATAATGCTGGTTTAGCATCAAGTCGAAATCGAGGTATTGATCAGGCTCAAGGGGAATTTATTAGCTTTTTAGATGCCGATGATCTCTGGACTTCTGATAAATTAGAAGCACAGTTTCAAGCATTACAAGAACATCCAGAGGCTGCTGTTGCCTATAGTTGGACAGACTATATCGATCAGTTAAGTCAATTTTTGCATTCTGGCAGACATATTACAATTAATGGGAATGTTTATCAACATTTATTAGTAAATAATTTTTTAGAAAATGGTTCTAACCCGTTAATTCGTAAACAAGCTTTAAATCAGGTGGGAAAGTTTGATACATCTTTAAAAGCAGGAGAAGATTGGGATATGTGGCTGAGATTAGCAGTGCATTATCAATTTGTAGCGGTTCCACTCCCTCAGATTTTATATCGTGTTTCTGCTGATTCAATGTCCTCTCAAATTAAAAATCAAGAAATAGAATGTTTAAAAGTTATAGAAAAAGCTTTTAAATCGGCTCCTGAATC
>MNYZ01000061.1 GCA_001873365.1 Oscillatoriales cyanobacterium CG2_30_40_61
TTTAGAGAATTTTTATCAGAAATAAATGGTGATAAAGAACCTGATGATTTTTTAATTACTTGTATTTTATTTGCTCCTAATGCTCCGCAACAAAATCCGGTTGAAGATATTTGGTTACAAGCGAAAAACTTTTTGAGGAAGTATTGGTATTTATGCAGGTCGTTTAAGATTATCAAATTTTTGTTCGAGTTTTTTACTAAGGAACATAAATTTGATTTTCCCAAAATTCATCAGTATACTTATATATAGAAAATCATTTAGGATTGCTATAATAAGAATTAATTAGTTAAACTCAAAGTCTAATTTATTATGATTCAACAAATGTCAGCAATTTATGAAAATGGGTTATTGCGTCCTTTGCATAATCCTAATTTACCCGAAAATAGCCAAGTTAATCTTGTGATTGAGAGTAATCTAAATTCACCTCATCCATTATTACAATTTGCTGGTATTCTTAGTGATCAAGAAGCTCAAGAACTTGAAACTATTATTAATCAAGAATTTAATCAAGTAAATAAAGATGAATGGTAGTATTGCTTTAGATACATCAGTGGTTATTCGCTATTTAAACGGTAATCAAGACATTGTTGATCATGTTGTACAATTTTCGAGTATTATTCTTCCTGTAACTGTGATCGGTGAATTAATATTTGGTGCTGAAAATTCTGGTAATAAATTGAAAAATTTAACTCAATATTTTCAATTTATAGATGCTTGTGTTGTGTTACCAATGGGAATGAATAAACGTGCATCAGAAACCCGGTTTCTTTGAGAAACCGGGTTTCTGAGCGATCGCAATTTTCCCCCTGTCCCAAAAACCCTTAACTGGGTCATAGATTTGACACTTTCCCGTCGCGTTCGCTAAGAATAACAACAGATAAGGAGGTGTTAACATTGGGTCAATCCAAACTTCAGTGAACTGCCAATTATTCTGTACTGGGTTTAGTTCTTGGGATAACGTGATATCGGTTATATTCATCTCTATTTTTATGAGATATATAAAATCAACTTTCCTATGATCTCATCAACGCCTGAAAACCAGCTTGTACAAAATGATGATACTGATCCCGTTTATTGATTAAAGCGACAATAAACAGAGTATCCACAAAAATTCTATTCCTCACTCACATCTCTCCCTAAACTAATAGCAACTTGAATCGAGAAATTTTCGGGAGCATCAATTGATATTTTTTGTAATTCAGACATTAAACTGGTTTTTTTAACCGTACTTTCTGAACTACTTAATTGTTCAATCATGTCATAAACTTGATTAAGTTGTTCTTCTGTTAAATCTGCTATTTTTTCTTGAATCATTTTTTTTGTAACCATAGTCACTTGCCCAAACAACTATTAATTAGATCATAATCTATAAATCATCTTTGATGGAAAATCCGTTTACCAGTAACTCTCCTAAACTTCCCATTGCAATACAATAACAGAAAACAAAGTATTACAGGAGAACACCCCAACCCATGCTACAAGCCTATCGTCAACACGCCGAAGAACGCGCCCAACTGGGAATTCCGCCCCTTTCCCTCAACGCCGAACAAACCGCCGCACTCTGCGAACTCTTGAAAAACCCGCCAGAGGAGGAGAAAGAATTCTTAATGGAATTGCTCCGAGACCGCATCCCCCCCGGTGTCGATGAAGCCGCTTATGTCAAAGCCGCCTTTTTAACCGCCATCGCCAAAGACGAAATCACCAGCCCCCTGATATCCCATCAAGGCGCCGTTTCCCTCTTGGGTACAATGGTAGGAGGCTATAACGTCCAATCTTTAATCGACTTACAGAAACCGGGTTTCTGAGCGATCGCAATTTTCCCCCTATCCCAAAAACCATTAACTTTGAAAACGTCCTACTTCCCAAAGCCCAAAAATAGCCCAACTGTAGGCATCGAAAGAAATTCCCACCAGAAAATCAAAATTATGATTATATTGGTATATTATTATGATACAATCGTAACTCTATTGTTTAATCATTAAGAAAATTTTCAAAATGTTTGATCATGAGATGGAAACAGCCCATAGACTATTAAAAGAAAAAAAATATGCTGAAGCCGGGAAAATATTTCGGCAAGCGTGGGAGCAAGGAGATAATAGCTATGCTGCCAGTCAATACTTGTACTGTTTACGCAAAGCTGGCTATCCTCAACCGGCGATTCAACAAGGTAAAAAAGCTTGTTTGCAATTTGAGAATAATAGTTATATTCAGGGAGAGTTAATTTGGGCGCATTATGATTTATTGAAAATAGCACAGGAGGAAGAAAATCTATCCAAAGTTATACAAATCGCTGAGATAATTTTGGAAAATAAGCCGGAAAAAATGGCTTTAGAAGCAACAGTTTTAGGTGTTATTAAACTGGCTAAACAACAAAAACAGTGGCAAATGGTATCAGATTGGTGTGATCAAATTAATCCTGAAATAATTAGTGATGCTCAACCCTTAATTGGTGATCGAAAAAGTAAGTCAAATAAAGAAAAATGGTATTTTGCTAAAATTAAAAGTTTAATTGAACTAGAATCTTGGCATCAAGCTCGTCGCTTTGCATTAGAAGCAGCAAAAATTTATCCTAAAGAAATCAATTTTCCCCGATGGGCAGCTTTAGGGTTAAAGAGTTTGGGAAAAAATCAGGATGCGATTGAAGAATTTAAACAATTAATCCTGAAATACCGAGAAGAATGGTATGTTTTTCAAGATTTATCCGATTTATATCAAAACACTAATCAATTAGAATTAGCTTTAAGATTTGCCTGTAAAGCAGCTTTAGCACCTGGAGAAGATCACATTAAAATAACTTTATACCAAGAAATAGCCCAGATCGGATTATTGATGAATAAATTAGAGATGGCGGCGAGACATATTCAACTTTGCAAATCAATTCGTCAACAACAAAACTGGCGAATTAAAGCTAATTTAGAACAATTAGAGTTAGATATTCATCAAGCTTTTTCTGAACAAAATATAGACTGGGTAGAAGACTGTGGTGAATTCAGTGATCTGCGAACAGTCTGTCGCCAATATTGGCAAGAAGAAAGTTATCAAGGTTTACCTCGTCAAAAAGGATACATTGAATCCATTCAACAGGATAAACCCTATGGATGGATTCGTTCTGAAGATGGAAAAAGAGTATTTTTCTTACAAAAAGAATTGCCAAAGTTTCTCAGAAAGGAAAAACTAAACGTTGATTTTGCTCTTGAAGAAAGTTGGGATAATTCTAAAAATAAGTTATCCTTCAAAGCTGTAAATATAAAGGTAGAAAACTAATTATTTTTCTAACTTGTTATTCTGAGTAAATCACTCTGAAATTATCACGTCAAAATAATGACTTTCTTTCAATTTAGGCAACAGTTTAGCTTGTTGAGATGAAAAAATAAACAGATTTTCTTGAGTTCTAGTCATGGCAACATATAATTCCTTAGTCTTCCGCAGGGAGTCTGGTGTTCTCTTAATGCAATCATCAAACTGTTCTAACCAGAGAATTAAGACATTTTTAAATTCCAATCCCAAGGAAGAAAGACAAGTAATAATTCTAACTCCGGGTTGAGATTGCCTATAATTGGCTTTGGTTTTATCATTTTCTGTGATCCAATAAGTCTCTATTCCTAACTGATTTAATTGATAAATTAGACGACTTAAATAAGGCTGATTAACTTGTTTATAAAAAATGGCTATTTCAGTTTTAGCAAAGCCTTTTTTAATTAACTCCTGCACAGTTTTAATCACCGTTTCTATTTGTTTTTCTGGTGTAGATGTGACATGAATTTGCGGACGATAACCGGAACGAAGAACAGCAGAAGGTTGAACAGTTGGAAAAGTTATTTCATCATCTTCTAAAAGTTCATGCTTATCTCTCGCTTCACTCAATAGCCACCAAGCTGCGGTCATGACTTCCTGGGTATTTCGATAGTTTTTATCCAAATCAAATTTTTTGCTAATTGTTCGTCCTTGAGCTTTGATTCCAACATCTTTCCATTTAAAATCAGAACGCTTGTAAAGATTTTGACCTCCATCAGCAACAATCATTAAATCGCCGTTTTCACTATCTTTTAATGCTTTGATACAGCAGGAAAACCAACTAGGAACAAATGTATGAGCTTCATCAATGAGAATAGCATCCCATTTTTGCTCAGAACTATAAGACTCTAGTTTATCTAAAACTAACTTAGCGGTATATTCATCTCGATTTCCTTCGACTTTAGCGGGTAACTTTCCTAAAACAAACTTTGCCCAGCGATCAAAATTATTAACTTGTATTTTCTGATATTGAGGATTATTAATATCCTCATGGAGAATTGATCTTAAATAAGCTGCCAAACTAACATTAAAACAAACGACTAAAATTTTAGCGTTAGGGTTTTCTTTAATTAACATTTTGGCACGGGCTATTAATAAGAGGGTTTTTCCTGAACCTGCGACCCCAAAAAAGATGCGATGTCCTTCACCAATGCTTCGGGCTAAAGTTTCTTGCCTGGCATCTAGTGTTTGTAAGATGATGTCGCTAGGAATTAGAGGAAACTGAGGAGGTACGCTATTAATATTAGCGGGTTCAGTCCGAATTACAAACTCTGGGGAAATGATGCCTTTAATGGTGCTAATTTGATCTGGGGTTAAAGCTGGGAAAGGAAAGGTAACGGCAAACATTTGTCTGAAGCGGTTGATCAAATTTTCCCCAGTAAAATCTGCTTTTTCCCAATCTAATAATTCATTTCGATAAGCAACTTGATCAAACGGTAATACAGAGTTAATCTTGATTTTATTAGCTTGTTCATCATTAATATTAGACATCAACACTCCCCATCCTATCGGGAAGGCTAATTTTCCTTGATAATCACCTACTGGTTGTGTTAAAATCCTACATTTTTGAAGATCATTGAGTAATAAAATTGCATAATCTCTGGCTTGACGTAAAGGAGACTTGTGATTTTGTTCAGCCGTATAATCTTCTTGTTCAGATTTAATTTTAAATCGGTCAGAATTGAATTCAAGAATATTATTGGGATACCAACCCTTGACTTCAATAACCAGCAAACCAAAATCAGGGGATAAAATAATAAAGTCTGGATAGCGCTTATTATTAACTGCTGGTTCATACCTGATATAAAAATTATCAGGTAGTTTTTCGGCAAGTATGTCAAAAAGTCTTTTTTCTCCTTGACTGGCTTTAGCTGGAATTGATGATGGTATAATGATAGCCATAGGTTAGTCAATAATAGAATCACAAACATTAACGGGTTTAAGTATCTTCCCCATCAAAATTATAGATTAGATCAACAAGAGATAGTTATTCTTTCTGAATGGATTTCAGTGTCTGATTACTCCACTGTCCTAATGGAAGCAAAAAACCGTTATCCCAGAACACTCTCACCCCCCTAATAGCGATAGACTAACAATAATAGCCAAAAAATTGTATTAGGAGAACACCCCAACCCATGCTACAAGCCTATCGTCAACACGCCGAAGAACGCGCCCAACTGGGAATTCCGCCCCTTTCCCTCAACGCCGAACAAACCGCCGCACTCTGCGAACTCTTGAAAAACCCGCCAGAGGAGGAGAAAGAATTTTTGATGACCTTGCTCCGAGACCGGATTCCCCCCGGTGTCGATGAAGCCGCTTATGTCAAAGCTGCCTTTTTGACCGCCATCGCCAAAGACGAAATCACCAGCCCCCTGATATCCCATCAAGGCGCCGTTTCCCTTTTAGGTACAATGGTAGGAGGCTATAACGTCCAATCTTTAATCGACTTACTTAAAGCACCGGATGAGAATATTGCCACCGCCGCCGCTACCGCCCTCAGCAAAACCCTGTTAGTCTTCGATGCCTTCAACGATGTTCTGCATTTATCAGAGGTTAACCCCTTTGCTAAACAAGTTATTGATGCTTGGGCAGAAGCGGACTGGTTTATCGGACGTCCAAAACTAGCCAAAAGCATTACCGTAACTGTGTTTAAAGTCCCAGGGGAAACCAACACCGATGACCTTTCCCCCGCCCCCCACGCCACCACCCGCCCCGATATTCCCCTACACGCCTTAGCGATGTTAGAGTCAAAAATGCCAGGAGGGTTAGAAACTATTGCTGAACTGAAGAAAAAAGGGCATCCTGTCGTTTATGTCGGAGATGTAGTTGGTACGGGCTCGTCTCGGAAATCTGCGATTAACTCGGTGTTGTGGCATATTGGTAATGATATCCCCTACATTCCCAATAAACGCTCTGGTGGCTATATTCTGGGGGGAAAAATTGCCCCGATTTTCTTTAATACCGCCGAAGACTCCGGCGCCTTACCCATCGAGTGTGATGTCAGTAAACTGAATACCGGGGATGTGATTACTATTTATCCCTATAAAGGAGAAATCACCAATGAAGCCGGAGAGGTGATTTCCACCTTTACCCTCAAACCCGATACGATTTTAGATGAAGTTCGGGCTGGGGGTCGGATTCCGTTATTAATCGGTCGCAGCTTAACCGATAAAACCCGCGCCGCCTTGGGACTTGCACCCAGTGAGTTGTTTGTGCGTCCCTCCCTACCCGAAGATACTGGAAAAGGCTTTACCCTCGCCCAGAAAATGGTCGGAAAAGCCTGCGGGTTGCCAGGTGTGCGTCCGGGGACATCCTGCGAACCGTTAATGACCACCGTAGGTTCTCAAGATACCACCGGCCCCATGACCCGGGACGAACTCAAGGAACTCGCCTGTTTAGGGTTTTCCGCCGATTTGGTGATGCAGAGTTTCTGTCATACCGCCGCCTACCCCAAGCCCGTTGATATCAAAACCCATCAACAATTACCCGATTTCTTCTCCACCCGTGGCGGTGTGGCGTTGCGTCCGGGGGATGGGATTATTCACTCTTGGTTAAACCGGATGTTGTTACCCGATACGGTGGGAACTGGGGGCGACTCCCACACCCGTTTTCCCCTGGGGATTTCCTTTCCGGCGGGTTCGGGGTTGGTAGCATTTGCCTCAGCACTCGGTGTGATGCCTTTGGATATGCCGGAATCGGTGTTAGTCCGATTTAAAGGAGAATTACAACCGGGGGTAACACTGCGGGATATTGTTAACGCCATTCCCTATGTTGCCATGCAGCAAGGAAAGTTAACTACGGAGAAGGCAAACAAGAAAAATGTTTTCAATGGCCGGATTATGGAAATGGAAGGCTTACCGGATTTAAAGGTGGAACAAGCCTTTGAATTAACCGATGCCACGGCCGAACGTTCCTGTGCCGGGTCTACGATTAAGCTCAGTCAAGAAACCATTGCTGAGTATTTGCGTTCCAATGTTGCCCTGATGACTAATATGGTCGCACGGGGTTATCAAGATGCCAAAACGATGATGCGACGGGTGGCAAAAATGGAACAATGGTTAGCAAATCCCGTGTTAATGGCAGCCGATAGTGATGCGGAATATGCTGATATTATTGAAGTGGATTTGAACCAGATCAAAGAACCGATTGTGGCGGCTCCCAATGACCCCGATAATATTAAGTTAATGTCGGAATGTGCCGGGGACAAAATTGATGAGGTGTTCATCGGTTCTTGTATGACGAATATCGGGCATTATCGGGCGGCTGCGAAGATATTAGAAGGGGCAGCAAAAACGAATGTTCGTCTGTGGATTTGTCCTCCAACTCGCATGGATGAAAAGCAATTGCGGGATGAAGGAATTTATCAGGTTTTTGATGCAGTTGGGGCGAGAACGGAGATGCCCGGATGTTCGCTTTGTATGGGAAATCAAGCCCGTGTTGAAGATGGGGTAACGGTGTTTTCAACCTCAACTCGGAACTTTAATAACCGCATGGGTAAGGATGCACGAGTCTATTTAGGTTCGGCAGAATTAGCGGCGGTTTGTGCGTTATTAGGACGCATTCCAACGGTTGCAGAATATCGGGAAATTGTGACCCAAAAAGTTGATCCTTTTGCGGCGGATTTATACCGTTATTTGAACTTTGATCAAATTGCCGGATTTGAAGATGAAGGTCGGGTAATTCCGTTAGCAGAAATGCCAAAAATTGAAGATATTTTGGGTATTCCGGCGTTGACCTAACCCCCCTATCCCCCCTTCCGGTGCCAGGGAATGGGGGGAATTGTTTGATATACTCCTACTCCCTGCTATACTTTAGCCATTGCTCCTGCGACAATAAAGTAGTATAATTTTATGAATAAGCCTATAGCAGAAATGCCGAAGATTGAAGATATTTTGGGTATTCCGGCGTTGACTTAACCCCCCTATCCCCCCTTCCGGTGCCAGGGAAGGGGGGATAATCTGGTAAACTTTTGTTGTGAGCATAAACAATACTCTTACTCCCCTCTCCTTGCAGGAGATGGGTCGGGGGAGAGGTCAAACAAGCGATCGCACACTACCCTAAAATTTTAATACTATAAAAGATATTATAATGGAACCGAAGAATATTGTTGTCGGACAAAAGATAACATCTGAAAAATACCAGCGTTCTAAACAACTGCGTCGGGAAATGACTCCCGAAGAAAAAATTCTTTGGGACCAGTTAAGAAGAAATAACTTAAATGGATTACACTTCCGCCGTCAGCAAATTATAGATGGTTTTATTGTTGATTTCTACTGCCATCAAGCTCAATTAGTTATAGAAGTCGATGGAGAAATTCATGACCTACAAGTTGAGTCAGATCAGGAACGGGATGCTATTTTAGCTGCTAGAGGATTAAAAATATTGAGAATTAAAAATCAAGAGATTAGACGAAATTTACAGGGGGTTTTACAACAAATTATAGGTTTTTTGTAACTTTTTATAAAAATAGGATACATATTTAATCATAAATGATAAATTAAAGGTGATTAACACTGAAACAGAGTTAGTACGTTGGGTTACGAATCCCTTAACCCAACCTGCACTTTGATCAAATACGGTATAATGTAAAAATAATTAAAATAATAGTGAATTAAAACCATGTCTAATTTACAAGAAATTGAAACAAAAATTAAACAAATTATTGAATTAAACCCCTTTTCGTGTTAATAAATATATATAAGAAAAAATGAGTTTGTGACTGAAAAAATGAAATTTAAACCTTTTATAGCTTTATTGTTGATAACAGCCTTGGTATTTTTTAACTTGATAACGTCTGCAAACGCATCTAATACTAAGGATGTTAATAAGTTATTAGGGAGTAATTTTTGTCCATTTTGCGATATAAGTTTTTCTGACTTAAGTAAACATAATTTAAAAAAAGCTGATCTAAGTTTTTCAGATCTGAGTGGCGTGAATTTTAGTGAGGCAAACTTGAATAGTGCTGATCTAAGTCAAAGTGATCTAAGTTTTGCTATTTTGAAAAATGCAGATTTAGGAAATGCTAATTTAGGAAGTAGTAATCTAAGTAGTGCAGATTTAAGCAATGCTAGTTTATTTAAGGTTAACTTAGGTGATGCAGTTTTAACCAATGCTAATTTTACTGGCGCAAATTTACGCCAAGCTAAACTTAGCGGATTGAATCCTGCTGTAGCAAGCGGAGCTAATTTTAAAGGTGCTGATTTGAAAGGAGCAAATTTAAAAGATGTCAGTTTAGTAAAAGCTGATTTGAGTGGGGTAGACTTAAGCAATGATGCTAATTTACAAGGTGCTAACTTAAAAGGTACTATTCTAACAGATACAGTCATGCCTAATGGCAAGTCTCATATTAACTAGGTACAGAAGAAGATCCCTTTGCTTTTCTAACTCAGTTCAGGTGTTGAAATGCGATCGCAACTAGAAAAATCAATTGTGTCCGCCCAAAAACAACAAAAAACGCCCCCCTTTCGGAGAGCGTCTTTTGTATTATCTAGGTTAAAAATTAACCATTAATTTGAGGAGCAACCAAAGCCACAGGAGCAGACTCACCAGAAGCTAAGTCTAAGGGGAAGTTGTGAGCGTTGCGCTCGTGCATAACTTCCATACCCAGGTTAGCCCGGTTTAACACATCAGCCCAGGTATTGATCACACGACCAGTAGAGTCAATGATCGACTGGTTGAAGTTGAAACCGTTCAGGTTGAATGCCATGGTGGACACACCTAAAGCAGTAAACCAAATCCCGATAACAGGCCAGGCACCTAACAGGAAGTGTAAGCTCCGGCTGTTGTTGAAG
>MNYZ01000021.1 GCA_001873365.1 Oscillatoriales cyanobacterium CG2_30_40_61
AAAACATTACAATACTTAAGCTAAAGACTTACCTTTTCCTGATAATTTCTTTCAGGGCGTGACCTCCGTTTTCTCTCCCTTGCCGTGATAGGTTAAAATAGGTAATATTAAAATAAGTGTTAGGTGATGCCTGCACTGCGCTTACACACCCTAAAATTGAGGTTAATTATGGAATCTGTTATTAAACTTTTGGCCCTGAATCCCCGTTCAATCGAAATTCGCTTAATTGAAGGTCGGGATGAGGCGTATATTCGGGTAAATGAAGGTTATTTTTCCTTAGTGACGGGGGCAAAAATTAATATTTCTTCTGCATTACAAGAAGGGGTTAATTTATTAAACTTGATGATTAAAACTTATCCGCTTATAGAACGAATTCGCAGAGGGTTATTTGGTCAAGATTGGTGCGGGCGTTTTGAACTTTATATTGATGGAAAATTACGAGGAACTTATAATCAAAGTGGCGGTGTGCTTCTGGGTTCCGGTGAATATACCGTTGCTAAAATTGAACTCAATATTGAACTCAAGCCGCCTGATGATGATGACATCGAAAAACCGCCTGGTGACATCGAAAAACAACTTTTAAGTATTAGAAACAGATTAGAAAAAATTCGGGGTATGAATCCTACCCATTTCCAAAATGTAGGATATTCAACCCCCTACATTATATTAAAGAATAATATAAAAATTAATGTTTGGAAAAACTTAGTAGAAGTTGATCATGTGTTTTTGATTGACCCGGAGGGAAATTGTTGTTTTGCGGGTTATGTGTCATGGGTTCGTCGTAAAAAATTCTATCGAGCTTTACAGCAAATTCGGAATGATTTCCCTAATATTTAATTAGCGATTATTTCCCATCTATTCATCCTGTAAAACCATCAAACTTCCGGTATAACACGCCACCCAAACTTGATTGGTTTCGGGGTCAAAGGTAATCCCAATCGGGTTTAAATCCACTGTAATATTTTCAATAATTTCCATGGTTTCGGTGCGAACTTTACTCACCGTATGGGAATAGTAGTTGACTATATATAGATATTGATTATCTCCCGATAAAACCATACTGCGAGGCGCACTTCCAGTAAATATTTTGGTAATAATTTCTCCTGTTTTTGGATCAATTTTTGCCACATGATCATCTCCGTTAAGCGTCACATACAAATATTTTCCCACAGTATCTAATACTAAATGACGCGGATATAATCCCACATTATCCATCCAATTAACCGTATAATCTTCTAAATTAACTACCGCAATATTGGAAGTTCCCATCACCGCAACATAAGCTATTTTTGAATGAGGATCAATTGCAATTCCCCGGGGAAACTGACCTAACGGAATCCGTTTAATTTCCCGGTTAGATTGGCTATCAATAATACTTAAATCTCCCGAACACCAATTACTAACTAATACCCAACGATTATTAGGAGAAACCGCTACAAATTTAGGTACAGAACCAACTTTAATTACATTTGTAATATCTAAAGTTTGGGTATTAATTTTATAGATAAAACTGGAATCAAATTGATCAGAAGGTTCACAGGTATCATAACCCGGGTTCGTAAATTCTGAACCAAACATTTGATAATTGCTAACATAGGCGGTGTTTCCATCGGCAGAAAAAGCTACTTCCACCGGAGAACCTTGATATTGAGGATCTTTAAATTGGGGATAACCATAATCCTTTAATTTAACTTTATCCTGAATTTTTTTAATTAAATTAAACTGACGATCATAAACATTAATAGTATGTTCATACATCATATTTTGGACAAAAAACAACCCATTTCCTGAATAAACAACGGATTTAGGTGTTAAATCTCCTTTAATTCTTTTCTGAAGTTTTAGTTTTGAATTTAAACTTTCATCTGTTGGCTTTAAAGTTTCAACTTGATGGTCGGGATAAAAGGTTTTATTTAATTCTGGATTAGTTTTTTTATTAATATTATGATTAATTTTAACAGCTTGATTATTTTGTGTTGAACTCGCTTGACTAAAGGTAACGAGAGATAGAACTAATAATAGTAAGGAACCTGTTATAAAACCCAATGTATGCTTTTTATTCCAACTTTTGTGAGGAAATGTTGGTTCTAAAATCTGTTCCTGAACAGAGGTTTTTTTCGCCTTAATCGGTTGTTGCTGAACAGTATCCTGTTCTGATTCAAGTCCTTTACTCATCTTTCCTCACACCTAATGATCTAAATTTAATTAGGGAATTTCCCCCTCCCCCGGTTTTGTCGGATTAGTTAAATAGTTTAACATTTCTTGACAATTATTGTTGCTAAAAAAGAGGCGGGAACATCTAGGCGAGCAGGGTAACCAAAAATCATCCCCGCCGGATTCATTAAAAATAGATTAGAGTTGCCGCCTGTAACTTGAATTAATCCATCAATAAAAGATGGACTTCCCCCATTAATTCGCCCTAAAATATTTTGAATATTGGGGGTAGAAATAAAATTAATAATTTGATTTTGGGGCACATTAAAAGCATAGAGATATTTTAATCATGGCAATCAACTGATTGGATTTGATTCTTTATACGCAGCCCAACCCCCAAAAGCAGAAATATCTGGCCATCGATAGTGTTCGATTAATTCCCGGGGATAGAGCATGGCGGTTAAGACTTCCCCATCTTCTAACTTGATATCTCCTGGATACATATTCGGAGGCTCATTAATCAGTAAATGTTCATACTGGGCTAGGGAGATTTCATAGACTTCTCCAGGGATAGAAATTCCGCCTTCTCCAATTTCATAAATCGCCGGATGCCAACCATTGTCCGCCGCGTGTAAGCGATATATGGGTAGGGTTTTAGCAGATTTAATCAATTTTGCTTCCCCCAAATTTTTATGATCCGGTTGACCCTGGAGGGCTGAACCACAAATAAAGATACGTTTAGTGTTATCGGTCATATTTTGATTAAACTCAGCGATCAATTTATAGCATTTTTTTAGATTTTAAAGTACAATTTATACAGTATTCTGGCACAGAAATCAAGATAATTTTGGAGAGAATAAAAAATAGAGGTTAAAAAAGATTAAATTTTGATTTATTGGTTTTCAGGAGAATCAAAGTATGCTTATGATTACCCCAATTTGTATTAATAGCGATCGCCTACACCATCGAATTAACTATTTAGCCCAAATCGGTCAACAGCCTTCGGGAAGTATTTGTCGCCTCGCCTTTTCCCCAGAAGATCTACAGGCGCGTGCTACCGTCAAACAGTGGATGCTAGAAGCGGGAATGACCGTCAGCACCGATGCGGCGGGAAATCTCATCGGTCGCTATCCCGGTAAAAGTCCTACGGCTCCTGCCTTAGCGACGGGTTCCCATATCGACACCGTACCCACGGGCGGACGCTATGATGGAGCTTTGGGGGTATTAGCTGGCATAGAAGTAGCACACACTTTAAAAGACCATAATCTGCAACTCCACTTTCCCCTAGAAGTGATAGTATTTACCGACGAAGAAAGTACCATGATCGGTGCTCAGGCGATCGCAGGGACGGTATTACGACCTACCCCAGACCGTTATCAATCGAAGGCAGGGGAGTCGATTCAAGACTGTTTAGCCCGGGTTGGGGGCAACTGGGATAACCTAGCAACAGCCCAACGCTCACGGGCTGATCTGGCAGCGTTTGTGGAACTGCACGTTGAACAGGGGGCGATATTAGAACAAAATGGAGTTTCTATTGGAATTGTTCAGGGGGTGGTAGGCATGGAGCGCCTAAAAATTACAATTATTGGAAAAGCCAACCACGCCGGAACAACGCCGATGGAAATGCGACAGGATGCCTTAGTAGCGGCAGCAGAATTAATTTTATCCGTGCGAGAAATAGCCTTAAAAATGCCTTCCCAACCCGTAGCAACCGTAGGATATCTTAAGGTTTTACCCAATGCAGTTAATATTATCCCAGGACAGGTAGAACTTTCTGTAGATATGCGAGATTTATCCCAAAATTGTTTAGAAGAAATGTTAGAAGAATTGCACCATAAAATAATAGCGATCGCTAATTCAACTAATACCCAGATTTCCATAACTCCCTTACTCAGTGTTAAACCCACCTTAGCAGCTTTTGAAGTTCAATCCACAATTGAATCTGTTTGTAAACAGTTAAACTTAAATTATTATTATCTTCCCAGTCGTGCCGGACATGATGCCTTAGAAGTCGGCAGAATTACCAATATGGGCATGATTTTTGTCCCATCACAAGGAGGCTTTAGTCATTCCGAAGCCGAATATACATCCCCCGAAGATTGTACCCAAGGAGCCAATGTATTATTCCAAACTCTATTATTATTAGATCAAAACCATTAAACATCATCTGGGATGTGCATATTACTAACAAAAAAATCCATAATCCCTTCGTGTCTTAGTGCCTTGGTGGTTCCTGAATAATCTCTTGAAATAATCATTTAATTGCTATATAATAGAATCAGTTATTATCATTATCAATCATGATTATGAACCATCATCAACCCCTATCTTTACCTAAAATGGGATGCGGAACTTGGGCCTGGGGAAATCGCCTATTATGGGGTTATGATCCCAATATGGATGAACAGTTACAACAGGTTTTTAACCTATGTGTCAGTCAGGGTGTCACCTTATTTGATACGGGAGATTCCTATGGGACAGGTAAACTTAATGGCCGTAGTGAATCACTTTTAGGACAGTTTTCTCAACAGTATCAAGGAATTAATCAAGATCAAATTTGTATCGCTACAAAATTAGCCCCCTATCCCTGGCGATTAACTCGTAAATCGATGATTAATGCCTGTGAAAACTCTGCCAAACGGTTAGGAAAAAATGTTGATTTAGTTCAAATGCACTGGTCTACAGCTAATTATGCTCCTTGGCAAGAAGGGAATTTATTAGATGGTTTAGGGGATTTATATGAACAGGGATTAGTTAAAGGAATTGGCCTATCTAATTATGGGCCAAAACGGTTAAAAAAAGTCTATCAAAAATTTGCAGATCGGGGGATTCCTATTTCAACTTTACAGGTACAATATTCTTTATTATCGACCTATCCGGTCACGGAATTAGGATTAAAACAAGTTTGTGATGAATTAGGAATTAAATTAATTGCCTATAGTCCGTTAGGGTTAGGATTATTAACCGGAAAATTCTCGGAAAATACTCCTTTACCTAAAGGTATTCGGGGGGGATTATTTAAAAAATTATTACCCGGAATTAAACCGATTTTATCTTGTTTAAAAGAAATTGCCGAATTTCGCTCTAAAACCCTAACTCAAGTTGCATTAAATTGGTGTATTTGTAAAGGTACAATTCCTATTCCGGGGGCAAAAAATATCGAACAAGCTCAGGATAATTTAGGGGCGTTAGGGTGGTATTTGGACTCAGAAGAAGTGGCGGCGTTAGATAACGCTGTGATCCGTTCTAATCAACAAATGGTGCAGAATATTTTCCAGACTTCTTGATTTTCATAAATTTGATCATTTCTGAGCTATTAAACTCAAAAAATCTGCTGCATTTACAATTTCAATTCCTTGATAATTTTTCAAAGGAAGTAAATGTTTTTTATCTCCAGTTACGATATAATTTGCGTGACCAACAACTGCACATTCTAACACCATATTATCATCAGGATCAGTGATGATAACATTAAGAGTATTAGAAATGATAGCCAACTCTGAACAGTTAGCTATCATTGCAACTTCTGACTCAACTTTTTCTAATGAATAGCGAAATTTAAACTGTAGTTTTTCTCGAAACTCATCCAGAATTTCTTGACAAGTTACAGATTGAATTTGACCTAAATTAGCAAGTTGCAAACATTGATAGGGACTACCCCTTTGCGAGAGAACGCTTGCAATCAGAATATTGGTATCAAACACAACTCTTATTGACACTTTCTATCCTCATGCACAATATCATTAATAAAATCTAATCGTTCTTCATCATTCATATTATCCCAATCTTTCCCCCTTTTCCAAGCTAAAAGTCGCCCATGTTCTTCCCCGTCTTTGGTAAACTGATCGAGGGAACCCCAACGAGACTCGATTAAAAATCCGACTAATTCCGCTTGACAAGAATAAGAAAGTTGTTTAACTAAATCGAAGACCTGTTCATAAGTTAACGTTAAGGTTGATGTTGACAATGGTTTTACCTCCAGTCTTGAATCTTGCGATCGCCTTTCTATTATAACTTTAAATTTCTTAACCTACAATAACATTAATTTGTAAGGGTGGGTTTTGTAGGGTTCTTGATATGTTACTGTTAATCTTTGTAAACCCGTCTTCCTTTCTTCAAGGATTAAATAAAAGGGCGGGTTTATTTAGGTTGAGGGTGGGATTTTAATATTTTTGCAGAACCCGCCCCTACACATTCATGTTGTGTTAAAATATAATCAGAATAATAATAGGAAATTAACAATAAATGGAAAATCTAGGGGTATTAGATGGGGTGATGGGGGGAATAGCGATCGCAATTTTAATTGGAGGATTAGTAATCTTATTTAAAGGCATTTCATCCATGCCTAAAAATTAATGGTAAAATTGATTAACGTAAAAACAATTAGATCAAATTACATCCCGTGAATTTTCAATCAATTATTGCTACTCTGAATCAATTTTGGAGCGATCGCGGCTGTTTGATTGCCCAATCCTATGATACCGAAAAAGGGGCGGGAACCATGAACCCCCATACCTTTTTACGCGCCATTGGCCCGGAACCTTGGTCGGTCGCCTATGTGGAACCTTGTCGCCGTCCCACCGATGGCCGTTATGGAGAAAACCCCAATCGTTTTCAACATTATTATCAATATCAAGTGTTAATTAAACCCTCTCCTAATAATATTCAAGAGGTTTATTTAGACTCCCTGAGACTATTAGGAATTAATCCCGAAGATCATGATATTCGCTTTGTAGAAGATAACTGGGAATCTCCAACTTTAGGCGCCTGGGGTGTGGGTTGGGAAGTCTGGTTAGATGGGATGGAAATTACTCAATTTACCTATTTTCAACAATGCGGAAGTATTGATTGTCGTCCCGTTTCTATTGAAATTACCTATGGTTTAGAACGTCTAGCCATGTATCTACAAAATGTGGATGCAATGACTAAAATTTCTTGGACTGATACAATTAATTATGGAGATGTGCACCTCCAGGGAGAAATAGAACAATGTACCTATAATTTTGAAGCCTCAAACCCGGAATTTTTGTTTACTTTGTTTGGACTTTATGAACAGGAAGCGGAACAATTAATCGAAAAAGGATTGGTTTTACCGAGTTTAGATTATGTTCTTAAATGTTCCCATAGTTTCAATTTATTAGATGCTAGGGGCGTAATTGCGGTGACTGAAAGGACTCGTTATATTGGTCGAATTCGGAATTTAGCTAGACGGGTCGCCCAACGCTATTTGGAACAGCGAGAACAGTTAGGTTTCCCCTTAGAAAAAACCTCCCTAGCTAGATAAACAAGTAGGGTGCGTGGATCTCCGCGCACGCACCACTACTAATAGTATAGCAGTTTTTAATCCTATGAAATACCGGGTATTTTTAATAAACCACAAAGACACAAAGACAGGAAATTAAAAATCATCATAATTGTCTTCATCGAGATCATCAGTTTCTATAAAGTTCTCATTTTCATTAATTTCAATAAAATCAGCTCTTTTGTCTAATAAAGTAGCGGTTTTAGATATGGGTTTTTCTTCTAATTCAATCATTTCTCCTTGAAAAAATTCAGCTAATTTTTGAGAGGCGATCGCTACCGCTTGAGTATCTGCTTGTTCAGGACTTATAGGAAGTGTTTCTACTTTTTCAAGTGGTTTAAATGAATGATTATTAATCGTTTCGATTTGATTCTGTTGATTAATATTCTGATTTGGAGATTCAGAAATTTGTTGTTCTTGAGTATTAATTACAGGAGTTTGTACAACTTCTGGGGAAGAAACCGTATGATTATTAACGGGAGGATAGGAAGGGGACGGGGGAGTTATGTCTTGAATTTGATTAACAGAATTTCCGCCTCTACTATCAAAATTAATTTTCACAGGATGACTAAAAACCTGCTGAAATGCTTTTTCTAAACTGGATAATTTTTGTTTAGTTTGTGCCATTTTTAATAGGGTTGAAGAAGCCATTTTAATCACAGCAACTTCAGAATTAAACTGAATTAAACGACCTTGTTGACGGAACATTTGTTGGGTTCCAAAGGGTTGAATACAAGCTAATACCTGTTGCCAAATTTGATCTAAATTACCATCAGTAACAATAGGGGTTTCTGCTGGTGTGGCGGGAATTTCTGCTTTAACTTGGGGTTGAGGTTCTGGGGTATAGGTAGGTTGAGGAATGGGAGAATTAACTGGGTTTTGTGGTGGGTTTGAAGGTTCTGAAGGTTGCACAAAAGGAATGGTTTCTGGTTGAGGTTGAACCATTCTTTGAGGAGTTTGGGTAACAGTAACAGTTTGAGTTATAACAGATTTTTGTAACGCTGCTGGAAGTAACCCTAATAATATAATTTCTAACCATAAACGCGGTTGAGTTGAATTTTTGATTTGAGCTTCACTTTCGCGTAAATGTTTCTGACCTGCTAATATAGTTGTATTATCCCAACGTTGAGAAAATTGACAAAGTTGTTCCCAGGTCGGTTGAGTTAAAGCGACTAAATCGGAGCGAGTCGGGGCGGTTTTAGCAATTAATAAATCTCGATAAAATCCGGCTAAATTTTGCAGGACAATTAAAGGTTCCCGTCCTCTATTTAATAGATTACGAATACAGTCTAAAATAATAGCCGTATCCCCGGAATCAATAGATTCTAATAAACTAATTAAGTCCCGTTCAGGAACCGCCCCCACTAAATCCCAGACTTTCTCAACGGTAATTTCACCGGATAATAAACTAAGTTGATCTAGTAAACTTTCCGCATCCCTTAACCCTCCCTGAGCAATTTGAGCCACCATAAAAACCGCATCATCAGCAATATTAATATTTTCCTGTTGGGCAATATATTTCAAATGTTTGATCATCGAATCTAAGGGGATTCGTCGAAAATCAAACCGTTGACATCGAGAAATAATAGTAGGTAAAACCCGTTGTGGGTCAGTTGTTGCTAATACAAATACAACTCGATCTGGAGGTTCTTCTAAGGTTTTTAATAGGGCGTTAAATGCTGCCGTACTTAACATATGACAGTTATGAACTAAAAGTCCATTAGCGACAAAGTTATGATGATCTTCTACTTCAATATCATAAACTTTAGCGATTTCTCCGACTTGAACAGATACGACTGTTTCTAAACTTGTATTCCATTGATGGGATTGAATATTGTTCAAAGTCTGACAGCCATTTTCTGGTGACTTCAGCACCCAAGGCAATCCGGTAGTAGAGTTGACTTGACTTTGCTTTTGTATAGGATTGTACTGTGGCTGGATATCCTTTTGTGGTGAGCCAATTGGCAATGATTTGATTTTCTTCACCGGAGTATCCTTCAGTACAAAAGTTAATTCTAGGGCTTCCTTGTCGGCTAAGAATGAGTGTTCCATCATCCATGTACCACCAGGCAAGTCCTTCCGAATTAATCCGGTTAAGCCAGTCGATAGAAACGATTTTTTTGTTGTCGTTTGGTTTAACAACGTTAAAGACTTCTTGGAGTTGGGGATGGCAAACGGTATAACAACAAATGGATAGGTTTCCATACCCTTGATTTGGGGTAATTCGTAATTTAGGTCGTAACTCTGACAATTGAGAGGCTTTGTATTCCATCCATTCTTTTTGCTTGTCTCCATGTGTCCAAGCCAATCTGGGAAATCGGCTATTTTTGTTAGGATAGGTGATGGAACCGTCTCCGAGTAAAGTTCCATAAATAAGCCCAAGTTGATCGATTGATAAAACTGTGGACTTAGCAAAGAAATGTTCGGTTCTTTTATTCCAAATTCCGTGTCCTTTTCTGTAAGGATGTTTTTCCCAGTGAGTTTGAATACTTTGAAGTCCTCTACCTTTTTGTTGAAGAAATTGGGGAACATCCAGTTTTTCTCCACACCCACAGGCACAGAAAGGTTGAATAACTTCTGCTTGTTCCATGATGACATCGAAGTTATAGGATTTTTTGCCATAGGCATTTCCATAAAGTTGATGTCCTCTGGAAAATCTTCGGATTCTTCCATCTGTCCCCCATTTGTAAATAAAGGTTCCACACCCACATTCACAGGGGATAATATCTTCATTCCTTCTCTGACGTTTTTGGCTTCTATCCATCCTGTTTCTGTTCTCAACAAATGATTACCTGTACATCTAATTTCGCAATTATTTGTTTTGATAATTAGAGTAGAACGTCTTCCTTGATCCAACCAGCGCAAAACTTTTTTATACTCCCAAATTCCTCTGTTTTCGTTATAACTTAAAACTTGTTTTCCTTTCAATCTGGGATTATCAATTCGGATGAGTCCTTCACGGGTTTGAACTAAACTATCTCCAGTTAAACATTCATCAATAACATATACTTTATACCGACATTGCACCGGGGCAAATTGCGATCGCTCAATCAATTCCCTAATATTATCAACCCCGGTATTACTGGCGGCGTCGATTTCAATTACATCTAAAGTTGAGCCATTAGTAATGCCTTTACAAATATCACAAACCCCGCAAGGAGTGGCCGTGGGAGTGGCATTGGCCGAACAATTCAGAGATTTGGCCAAAATTCTGGCACTAGAGGTTTTTCCCGTTCCCCTTGGCCCGGTAAATAGGTAAGCCGGGGCGATGCGTTGAGATTCGATCGCATTTGTCAGGGTGGTTGCGATCGCCTCTTGTCCGACCAAATGGGCAAAGATTTGGGGACGGTATTTATGGTGTAGGGGTTCGTAACTCACAACGCAACACTAAAATTAAGGGGATAGGAAATACTCTTAGCTAGAATAGCAGTAGAGTAGTAAAGACAAACCAGGGTTGCACTGTAGCACACAAACTGGAGGATTTGAGTCCTGTAGGGGGGAAACTATCGATTCTCCTGTTTAGGATCGGATCAATCTAATCAGAGGAATTGAACTAACCTAAACCGTGGGTAAATTTTTTCCCCAATCCTAGACAATAGAACAGAATCTTTGATAACTTAGAGTTAAATAGATTCATAGTGGCAAAATCAGAGGTTTATTTTTGTTTCTTTTAATAGCCTGACTATCAATAGATTCACCTAAAATTTATTGAATTTCTGAATAATATTCAAATCAATAAACCAGCTATTAAAACAAATTTAATTTGACCGTTATAATATTACTGAATTACTCTGGTTCCACTGTTTTCATTTTAACCGATTCTGGAGCATCTGCCACGGTTTTCTGGCAAATTCTAAAAATCAAGTCTACAGTTTAGTGATTATAAATTATGTCTAATCAAATTATCCTGGTTCAGCCTTTGCTGGCAGCGAAGCCCCCAAAACCTCCGGCTAAAAGTCCCCAACTGGGTACGGATCTAATCTGGATGGGGGCGACGGGTGTTTTGTTTATTTTACTATTAGGAAGTATAATTTTTTTCAAGATCAAAACTAAGGCGTTAACCAAACAAGTAAACACAGAAATTTTCAGAAATAAAGAGCTCCAGAAAAAATATAAACTGGCGGTGGGAACTATTGCCAAAATGGAGAAAAATCCCGACTTAATTCACTCTCGTGAATTTAACTTAGATTACCTCAGAATGCGGATGGCGGAGGATGTTTTCCACTATGCCATTATTGTTCAAATTAAGATGAAAGTTAAACAACAAATTTCCATCGCCCTGCGCCCGACTCAATCGGCTGTGGGAGAACAAAGCACCGCCGGAACCGCCCGTCAAGTGGATTCTGTCTTTGATGTAGAATATGAAACGGGTATTGCTGGGGACTCGAAAAAGCGGGTATTATTTCGGATTCAAGTGCGACTGATGAAATTGCCCACCCAATCAACATCTACTACAATTAATGAAATTATTGATTGTTTAGAAACCTATTTAAGTCCTAGTGATGAACATGATAACTGGCAACCCACTATTCAAGGGCGAATCGTTCATATTGAATGGGATCAAAAAGCCAAACCCACGCCTTTGTTAGTCTTAGAACAATCGAATGAAGGAGTAAATGTGACCTTCCGTACAACTCGACCGGCGGGGATTAAATCATCACCCCATGACACTCCCGTTGAAGAAACCACCCAAAGCAAAACTCAAAGCAAAACTCCAGGTAAAAGTCAACGAAAAAAAAGCAGTAAATCAGAATCTGGTAAATCCACTTAAGTTAGCTTTTAGCTAGATCAAATAAAACCGTTGTCATATAGTTATTAGCCCATTCTTCACCGAAGGCTTTTTCTAAGACACGGCGAGTTTTATCGTTTTGTTGTTGTTGAGTACAATACCGTTCTTGACCAGCAATGATTTCTAATTTCTGTTCCTCGGAAATTGGTTTTTGAGCGATCGCATATTCACAATGAACTTTCAAATATTGGGTCACAATTTGCAAAAATTGATTTTCTTCTTCCGGTGTTGTTGGTCGAATAAATAAACAAAATTCTGAAAAAATATCTCCCCAAGTGGGAATTTCCCGGGGTTGGGAAAACTGTTTTTCCGGTTGGGGTTGTAATTGCTGTTGATAGGGCAGGGGTAAACTACGATCTAAATGGGTTGGGGATAAATCCACAATGGCGGCACTAATTTGGCCGCGTCCCCCGACTAAATCCGATCCCAACATGGGGATATCATATTCTACCCTGGGAAACATCACGCAATGGAGAATATCCAGGTTTTGGCCGACTTTGGCTAATTCTAAATGGAGTTTGCGAAAGTGTTGGGTTTGATAGCATTTATTTTCAATGATCAGCTTTTCCCCTTCTAGGCGTCCCTCCACATATCCTAAATCTTCTGGTAAATGGTAGGGTTCCAAATCCAGATATTGATGCCAACTGGCCTCAATTTGATTAGCGAGTTGGCGGATGAGGGAGTGCTGTTGTTCTCGGATCGAGGGAAGGGAAGTATTTACCATTGTGGGATTTTAAACGTTTCGGACTTATATTTTAAAATATCAGTTTAGGTTGACACTCTCAGGTCTAAAGACACTGAGATTCTGCGGACAGAATTAATTTAATTTAATTCTCGCTACGACTGCCAAGGATCGTCTACTGAGTTGATTAAGCGATATACCTATTCAATAAATCTAATCCCGTGTAAATCACAAAGTTGTTTTACACGGGATTTTAGTTTACTTAAAGGCATCTGAACAAATTTTTGATTATTCAAACTACCCAGATTAGCATTAGTTTTGAAACCTTCATTCCAACCGATTGCTAAAGTTCCAATGCCATATTTGAGGCAATGGTTGATCATTAGTTTGGCTGCTTTATTAACACCATCACGCATTTGATGATGGCGTTTACGAGTTATGCGGTCTAACCAGTTATCCCAATATCCTTGGGGTTTACCTTCTTTGCGTGTTGATACTTTTTTATTCCAAAGTTGATTCATAGCTTTCATCGCTCTGGCATCAACTAGAAAGGAATTTCCCAAAGTATCAACACAAGCTGCTAAATTGTCAGCAGTTCCTAAATCAATAGATAAGGCTTGATTGATGTCTAAATCGTGTTTTTGTTTTTCTACTTCATAAGACATTTCCAAATAAAAAGCACCATTCTTAGGTAGGATGGTAAACTCTTTAACCTTGGAATAATCAAGGTTTGATGGCATGGGTAAGAAAAATTCAGATATCCCAAACCATCTTTTAACCGTTAACCCTAGAGAGAATCTAAGTTGACCATCAATTAATGTTGGTCTTTGTCCTCCCGAATTGGGATAAGCAACTTTAAACAGTTTACAACCTTTTAAATAACCAGGAGGTTTAGGTCGAAAATGTAATTGACCTTTGATATACAAATCTTTTAAATTCTTAAAAGATTTAAAGGATTCTGTTACCGATATTAACGTTTGCTGCATCGGTGTTGATGGCATTGATTGTGCCAATAAAGATTTTGATACCGATGGTTCAAATGCTAAATCAAATTTTCCCGTTAATAATTTACCTGTCTTGAAAAATGTTTGACGAGCAAAATAAATTCCTGTGTTGTACAATTTACCCGATTGTTGGCAGAGATACTCTATCAACAATCGGGTTTCAGGGTCAGTACGGAGTAAAACCTGTTGTACTCCCATTGTCTTAGTAGCTTTAGCCATTGATTCGATCATCACGACTTTGTTGATTTCTTTATGTTAACATAATCTAATATTTTAGGGGAATAAATAAATGCCCTTGCATGGTGTTTGTTTCCTCTCAGGTCTGAAGACACTGAGTTTCCATACTCCCATCTTTTTCTTATGAACATTAACTCATCCCTTTAGAAAAGTCGCTTAAAATTATGTTTGGTTTAGGTTGGCCAGAAATTGCCATTATTTTAGTGGTGGCGGTGTTAATTTTTGGGCCTAAAAAAATTCCGGAAATTGGAAAAAGTTTAGGCCAAAGTCTCAAAGGGTTCAAAGATGGACTCTCTACCCCCCCAGATATTTCTGATTCAGTCCCCTCCGAGACAGAAAAGAATTCCCACAAGTCCTAATTTCTTAACATCTGATCCCCCTAAATCCCCCTTCCCAAGGGGGACTTTTAAGTCCGATTCCCCCCTTGTTAAGGGGGGTTAGGGGGAATCTAGGACTTCAGATCAGTAAATCGGGGATGGGGAGGGTAGAGGGTAGGCACACCGGGCACTACCCCTACAGAACGCGCCCCTACAGTGTGATCGAAGATTTGATCACCGTCGAAGAATTGAGACTCGGAGAATGGGAGTTGTGATTAGACTCCTGAATGGGGTTGCGAACCTCAATTAATTTAATCGCGCGATTCACACTTTCGGGTAAAATCACCACCAGAGATCCTGCCGCAGCCCGATCCAAAGCCGTATTTACCGCTTGGGTTTCATTCAGAATCGTTTCATAAACTACCCGAGGGTCAGGAATAGGGCTTAAAATCTGCTGAATCCCTTGGCTGATTAACTGCGCCGCCGAACCCCGTTCTCGGCCCCGGGTATCATCATCCTCCTTGACAATAATCTCATCAAAGATATCTGCGGCCAGTTGACCCAAGGTGACAAAATCCTGATCTCGGCGATCGCCAGGGCCACCAATCACCCCAATCCGATGCCCCGGCCAATTTTTCACAAACGCCCCTAACGCGACATAACTAGCTGGGTTATGGGCATAATCAATCAGGGCGTGATAGTTGCCCATATTAAATAAATTCATCCGTCCGGGGGTTTGGGAAGTCGAGGCGATAAAGGTTGACAAACCCGCCCGAATATGCTCTATTTTCACCCCTTGGGCAAAAGCCGCCAAACAAGCGGCCAAAGCATTGGCAATCATAAAGGGAGCCAGACCTTTCATCGTGATCGGAACATTCACCGCCTGTTCAATTCGCAGCGTCCAATCTCCTTTTAATATCGACAGATATCCGTTTTCATAGACCGCCGCCAATCCCCCGGATTCCGTGTGTTTCAACACAATTTCATTATCAGGATTCATGGTGAAATAGGCGATTTGGGCTTTTACCCGTTCGGCCATTTGTACCACCAAAGGATCATCAGCGTTCAAAACCGCATAGCCCTTGGGCATCACCACTTCAGCGACAACGCTTTTCACCTTCGCCATTTGTTCCGGGGTATCAATATCGCCCAAGCCCAAATGATCAGCCGACACATTCAAGACCACACCGACATCACAGGTATCAAAGCCTAACCCGGCCCGCAGAATCCCACCCCGAGCACATTCGAGAACAGCGACTTCTACCATTGGATCACGCAGAATCAGTTGGGCGCTTTGGGGCCCGGTATTGTCCCCCGGTTCGGCTAAATGATCCCCAATATAAATTCCGTCGGTAGTGGTATAACCCACGGCCAACCCAGTTTGTTTGATGATGTGAGCTAACAGACGGGTAGTTGTGGTTTTCCCATTCGTTCCAGTAACGGCCAAAATCGGGACGCGACTGGGTTGACCGGGGGGAAACAACATATCCATTACCGCCCCCGCCACATTCCGGGGTAAGCCTTCACTGGGGGCGACGTGCATTCGGAACCCCGGGGCGGCGTTAACTTCCACCACGACCCCATCGACTTCCCGCAGAGGTTTGGAAATATCGGGTGTTACCACATCAACTCCGGCAATATCCAAACCAATAATTTTAGCAATCCGAGCAAAGATCCAGACATTATCCGGGTGAACTTCATCGGTGCGGTCAATGGCACTACCCCCCGTACTTAGGTTAGCCGTAGCCCGCAGAAAACAGATTTCTCCCTGGGGCATAATGGTGTCTAGGGTATGACCTTTCTCCGCAATCATGGACAGCACGGTTTTATCCACGACAATCCGAGTTAGGACATTATCGTGGCCATCACCCCGGCGGGGATCACGGTTGGTTTTTTCGATTAACTGTTCAATGGTTAATTTGCCATCGCCGACCACATGGGCCGGAACCCGTTCGGCCACGGCCACCATTTTGCCGTTCACCACTAACACCCGATGATCTCGACCTGTATAGAAGCGTTCCAAAATCACACTGCGGGTTTTAGAGGCATTACTGGCTTCCTCGTAGGCCATCACCGCCGTTTCCCATTTGGTAATATCCAGGGTAATCCCGCGGCCATGGTTACCATCGAGGGGCTTAATGGCAATCGGATAGCCTCCGACTTCATCAATGGCATCTTGGAGTTCATCCAAATAGCGAATCACCGTCCCCCTAGGAACCGGAACCCCGGCATCCCGGAGAATTTGTTTTGTCCCTTCCTTATCACAGGCTAATTCTACGGCTAGGACTCCGGTTTGGTTGCTCATGGTCGCTTGAATCCGTTTTTGATAACGGCCATAGCCAAACTGAATCATAAACCGAGCATTCAGTTGTTGCCAGGGAATATCCCGGGCTTCGGCTTCTTTAATAATGGTTTCTGTGCTAGGGCCCAGGGAGGCTTGAGCTTTTAATTCCTTGAGATCTTCAAGATCTTGGGCGAGTTCTTCACTGGGATAGGTACCCGTATCGGCAATACTTTGGCACAATCGGACAGCGGATCTGCCCGCATAACGGCCGGCGTGTTCGTTATCATACTCAAAGGCTACCTGAAAAATCCCCGGACTGGAGGTTTCTCGGGTGCGGCCAAATCCTACGGGCATTCCGGCTAACTGTTGCAATTCTAGGGCCACGTGTTCAATAATATGTCCCATTAAAGTTCCCCGTTCTACCCGACTGAGGAATCCCCCTCGGACGCCCGGTGAGCAGTGATGTTCAATTAAACTGGGGAGAGCTGAAGTTAAGCCAGCATAGAAGCCTGGAATATCGCTGCTATAGCGTTCCGTTAATTCTTCTAAGTCCAAACGCATCACAATCAGTTGATGGCGTCGGATACTCCAGTAGTTAGGGCCTCTTAAGGTTTGTATTTTAAGAATTTTCATAGGGGTGTGAGTACATAATGCTCCGAATGGGCCGGGATGATAGTCCGCTTTATTCAATTTCAAGCTAAGGTGACTTGTAAACTGTTCACTGCAAACAGTTTTTCAGAACTATGGGAGTTTTGGAGATCAGACCAGTGGGGATTTAAAACTTTCGAGACCTGCCCATTTTCCCTCGCCCCTAATTGGGGTTCCCCATCTTCAAAATTAGAGGGGAAAACCTGGGCTTTGGCAAAATTCGCCGATCATGTATAGCAGTCGCCAGACCTCTTAAGACAAAGAGTGATGCTAAAAGCTAGACTTGTCTCTGTCTTTTCCTCCGGTGTTCCGGTTCTATATGTGAATTTACACACTCGGAGCCGAACTGGGACGACGGGAGTGGAAGTTATACTGATCACCATAGGATAGAATATGCACCCGCAAATTGAATACACTTAGGGGATCGGTGGCTCCAGCATTCACCAAATTGGTATAGGACATTTCCTGGGTATCCACAATGGTTACGCATCCTTTTCCCACCACCCGCAGTAAACCTTGGGCTTCAAATAAGGCACAGGTATCCTCATCAATGCCAATGCCAACTTTATCGGGGTGGGCGGCGACGGCACTGACTAATCGTGCCATGCGATTCCGGTTATGGAAGTGTTGATCGACAACCAATTCTGGCACAATATCTAAGCCTGTTGCCATATCCACCAGGGAGCGATTGGGAGATTCCCCACTTCCGCCTCCGGCAATCATATGGTGGCCCATGACGGCGGCTCCAGCACTGGTTCCAGCTAAGGCCATGCGCCCCTGTCTGGCTCCGGTTCTAATTTTTTCCATCAGCAGGGTATCGGCTAATAAACTGTAAAGTCGCAGTTGATCACCGCCGGTCAGGAATACCCCGGTACAGGTTTCTAAGAAGGCGTGCCACTTGGGATCTTCACAATGATGGCGTTCACGAATATCAAAGACTGCAATGGATGTAGCCCCCATTTCCTCAAAGATTTTTTGGTATCTCTCTCCCTGAAGCGCGGGTTCGCGGGAGGCGGAAGGAATGATGGCTAGGTTGGCGTTGGAAGCACCAGCCCGGTGAACAAAGGTTTGCAGAATCTCACGTCCATGAACTTTGTCTTCTGCTCCACCAATAATCATGATAGAGGTTTTGGTTTGTTGGGGAATCATGTGTTCAAGGGCTTGAGATGTCAACTGCTGCATAGTGTGTCTCCTCGAATCAATCTATACTGGGTTCAGCTACGGGAGTGATTAGGTTAGTCCTCCTGGTCTCTGGGGTGGTTTTTGATTTCCCTGTGCACACAGAATTAACCTGATTCCCCACTCTCCCCTGTCTAAATTGGGGGTGGAGTCCTCTGATTAAAGGAGAAGGGTAACGGGTTTCTAGGGGTAGTCACCTCAAGGATCGGCCTGGGACTCCCAATTATTCCACAGGTGAATTTAACACCGAACCCAGTTCAAGTAGCAAACCCAGGTTCAAAAAAAGCTGATCCATTTTAGTATATTTTGATACGAATTAACAAATATTTTAGTTTATGGACTATCATATACCATGAGATGTTTGTTAGAAGTTTGAGCCTAAAAAAATTTTAAGCCTAAGTGGTCAATTAATAATACTGTGCGTTTTGACATTATTACTCTATTCCCTGATTTTTTTACCTCTCCCCTGAGCTCAGGTCTTCTGGGTAAAGCCCTGGGGAAAGAAATTGCTCATGTCCATTTAGTTAATCCCCGGGACTTCACCCAGGACAAACATCACCGGGTCGATGATGAACCTTTTGGGGGCGGTGTGGGTATGGTTTTAAAACCGGAACCGATTTATGCGGCGGTTGAGTCCTTACCCGTATTACCCCGGCGGGAAGTGATTTTTTTGACCCCCCAAGGGGAACAAATGCACCAAGGGTTATTCCGAGATTTAGCGTTAAACTGTGATCAGATTGTCTTAATTTGCGGACATTATGAAGGCATTGATGAACGAATTATTCCCTTAGTAACCCGGGAAGTTTCTTTGGGGGATTTTGTTCTGACCGGGGGAGAAATTCCAGCTATGGCACTCTTAAATGGAGTTGTGCGATTATTACCTGGAACGGTGGGAAAGGAGGAATCTCTCAAAGCTGAAAGTTTTGAACAGGGATTACTAGATTATCCCCACTATACTCGCCCGGCGGTGTTTAGAGGAATACCCATTCCTGATGTTTTATTATCAGGACATCATGGCAAAATTGAGCAATGGCGAAAACAACAACAACTTCAGCGCACCCGTGAACGTCGCCCGGATTTGTGGCAAGATTGGATACAAGAACACCCGGAAGAACTGGTTTAGGTTGACACTCCCGCGCCGTAAAACTGGGGGATTCTTCAGAGACGGAAATCCTTAAAGGGTTAGCCCAAAACCCGCTAGACACTCGCTCAAAATCAAGTCTGTGCTTACTTTTAACCAAAATATTGGCACTACCATTAATATCGGCGGAAACCAGATGTCTATCCTTTGTTCTATACAATCCTCTGTTAATCCTTCTACCAGAAAACTTCTGTTGACTGGGATTATCGGCATTGTAAACAGGGATCTCATCTTGATCATAAAAACTAGGTTTAGAGGAGTAAGATTCCTCTTGCTCACCATACTCAATTCCGTATCGACAACACAAAGCTTGAAGTTTTTGTCTCAACTGCCAAAAAGGAATCTGGACAAAGTTTTGATTATTAGAACGTCCGATATTAATCTCTTGCTTGATACCCGGATTGTAACCAACTATCAATTTACCAATTTGATCAGTCAAACAATGGTTGATTATGATTCGAGATTCGTACAACGCCAGATTAAAAAGATTCTTGCTCAAACGCCA
>MNYZ01000071.1 GCA_001873365.1 Oscillatoriales cyanobacterium CG2_30_40_61
CCTGCTCCCCCTGCCTCCCCTGCCCCCTACTCCCCCTGCTCCGCTTCTGAGTAATCAGCGACAGATCAGACAAACTCTAATATAATTTGAAATTAGGACACTATAGGAATCATCAATCGTTAATGTTAGATCTTGATAACGTTCTTGAATATTCTCGAAATATCGAGTTAAATCTTCTCGTATTACTGCCGATTTTAATTGCCTTAGAAGCAGTATTGTCGGCTGATAATGCCATTGCCTTAGCATCTATTACCTGTGGTTTGGCAGATCCAAAACTTCAAAATAAAGCCCTAAATATTGGTTTATTTTTAGCCTTTATTTTACGAATTATTTTAATTATTACTGCAACTTGGGTAATCAAATATTGGCAGTTTGAATTATTAGGAGCTTTATATTTACTCTGGTTAGTATTTCGATACTTTTTTAATAAAAGTCAGGAAGATAAAACAGAATCAGCCATACGCTACAAGTCTTTTTGGCAAGTTCTGCCCCTGATTGCTGTAACGGATCTGGCTTTTTCTCTTGATAGTGTGACCGCCGCGATCGCAATTTCAGATAGAGCTTGGCTGGTAATTACTGGAGCTACTATCGGAATTATTATTCTGAGATTTATGGCAACTTTATTTATTCAGTGGCTAAAGGATTATGTCTATTTAGAAACCGCCGGATATTTAACCGTGGGTTTAGTCGGATTAAGATTATTAATGCGGGTGATTGATCAGGCTTTAGTTCCCCCCGAATGGTTAATGGTTGTCCTCACCCTAAGTTTATTTGCTTGGGGATTTTCCCAACGGGTTGAAGATGCCCATAACAATAGTTAATCGTTAGCGGTTAACCGATAATTGTTAACCGCTAACTGGATGAAAACTACTCGACTAACCAGGGTTTCATCGTCGATTCCCAATTAGCCAATTCAGCATCCGTAAACCAGAGGCCAATTTCCCGTTGTGCGGTTTCAATCGCATCCGAACCATGGATAATATTACGGCCAATACTAACCGCAAAATCTCCTCGAATTGTACCGGGTTCGGCGGTTAAGGGGTTGGTGGCTCCAATAATTCTACGGGCAGAGGCCACAACGCCATCCCCTTCCCAGACCATAGCCACTAAGGGGCCAGAGGTAATAAAAGACACTAAATCCTTGAAAAAGGGTCTTTCTTTGTGGATATCATAGTGTTGTTCGGCTAACTCGTGACTGGCAATTAACAACTTTAAACCAATCAGGGTAAAGCCTTTGGCTTCAAAGCGCCCAATAATTTCCCCTACGAGTCCGCGCTGAACGCCATCGGGTTTAATCGCAATAAATGTCCGTTCCAAGGGAATCTCCTTAACTGTGATTCAAGTTCACAATTTAGATTACCGTATACTTGGTAACAGAGGGCTAGTCAATTTTAACTTAAAACCGCTACACTGTCTGATGGTTGCTCAACGGCAAGGATAGAAACAAATGGATGTCAATGCACTCGCCCCTAAACCCCAGACACCGGAGGTAACAACGGAGTCCCCCCAGGTCATGGTTCAACAAACCTGGACAATTGAAGATAGCGAAAAACTCTATCGGATTCAAGGATGGGGTGATCCTTATTTTTCGATTAATGCCATGGGTAATATTACGGTTTCCCCGAAAGCTAACCGAGGGGGATCTTTGGATTTATTAAAATTAGTGGAATCCCTGAAAAGTCGCAATATTGAGTTACCTTTATTAATCCGTTTTCCTGATATTCTTGAAGATAGAATTGAACGATTAAATGCTTGTTTTGCTAAAGCGATCGCCCGCTATAGTTATCCGGGGGTTTATCGGGGGGTTTATCCGGTTAAATGTAATCAAGAACGGCATTTACTGGAAGATTTAGTCCGGTTTGGTCAACCCTATAATTTTGGCTTAGAAGCGGGTTCAAAGCCTGAATTATTAATTGCTTTGGCTTTATTAAAAAATTCTGACTCCCTATTAATTTGTAATGGTTATAAAGATCAAGAATATATTGATACTGCCCTATTAGCTCAACGATTAGGACAGACGGCAATTATTGTTTTAGAACAAATTGAAGAAGTCAATTTAGTCATTGCTGCGAGTCAACAATTAGGGATTCGTCCGATTGTGGGAGTCCGGGCTAAATTAAGTACAAAGGGAATGGGACGTTGGGGCAGTTCAACGGGCGATCGCGCTAAATTTGGCTTAACGATTCCTGAAATTATGGAAGTAGTTGAAAAGCTAAAAAAAGCCGAAATGTTAGAGAGTTTGCAACTGTTACATTTTCATATTGGCTCTCAAATTTCCTCGATTAGTGTGCTTAAAGATGCCCTACAAGAAGCCAGTCAAATTTATGTAGAATTGGCAAAATTAGGGGCAAATATGAAATATTTGGATGTGGGGGGCGGTTTAGCCGTTGATTATGATGGGTCTAAAACCAATTTCCACGCTTCTAAAAACTACAATATGCAGAATTATGCTAATGATGTTGTAGCCGAGGTTAAAGAAGCCTGTGAGGAGCGAAAATTACCGGTTCCGACGTTAATTAGTGAAAGTGGACGGGCGCTCGCTTCCCATCAATCTGTCTTAGTATTTGATGTGTTAGGAAGTAGTGATATTCCGATGGATGAACCTCCAGTTATTACGGAAAAGGATCATCTGATTTTAAGGAATTTGGATGACACTTATCAATCTATTAATGAAGATAACTACCAAGAAGCTTATCACGATGCTACCCAATTTAAAGGGGAAGCAATTAGTTTGTTTGGGTTTGGTTATTTGAGTTTAAGCGATCGCGCTAAAGCCGAAAAAATTCATTGGGCTTGTTGTCGAAAAATCCTAGAAATTGTCAAAAATTCCGATTATATTCCCGATGAATTAGAAGACTTAGAAAAGATCATGGCTTCGATTTATTATGTCAATCTTTCGGTGTTTAAATCTGCCCCGGATACCTGGGCAATTGATCAATTATTCCCCATAATGCCGATTCATCGATTAGATGAAGAACCGACAAAACGGGCAACTTTAGCGGATTTAACCTGTGATAGTGATGGTAAAATTGATCAGTTTATTGATTTACGAGATGTAAAATATGTTTTAGAATTACATTCTTTAGAACAGAGTTCGGATTTATCTCAAAATCCCAATCAAAAACAACCCTATTATTTGGGAATGTTTTTAGCGGGGGCGTATCAAGAAATTATGGGAAACCTGCATAATTTATTTGGGGATACGAATGTTGTTCATATTAAACTGACGCCCCAGGGATATCAAATTGCATCGGTGATTAAAGGGGATACCATGAACGAAGTATTGGGTTATGTTCAGTATGATACGGAGGATTTAATTGAAAGTATTCGTCGCCAAACCGAACAGGCGTTAGAACACCATCGCATTAGTTTAGAAGAATCTCAACTGCTATTACAAAACTATGAACGCAGTTTGCGGCGTTATACTTATTTGCATTAATTCGGTTTTGATTTTAAAACATTTTCCATCGGACACCCATTTAATATTCCCTAACCCGACTTTCAACTGCTTTTAACAAATTCTCCGGCGACGCCATAAAAGAACGTTGCGGGGGTGGTAACGGGAGGGGGTCAGGAGTTATCCAACCCAGGTGTAAGAAGTCCGTTCTTCCATACCTTAGAATTGTCGTGCTTCTGGGAACCGTTTCAAAAGGTTTAGCTTTTTAGACGGTTACTAGCTTTTTGCCTGGGGAATCGATTAAGCTGTTGTTAAATTAGACTGTCCGATTTATCGGTTTGCTCATGTCCGTTTCTTCCTCCCCCAACCCCAAATACACAGAACTGCTTAATCGCCTCACGGAAATTAACGATATTAAAGCGGCTATTTCCCTCTTGTACTGGGATCAAGCCACCTATATGCCCCCCGGGGGTGCTCAGGCTAGAGGGCGACAAATGGCCACCTTACGTCGCCTTAGCCATGAAAAATTCACTGATCCGGTTTTGGGTCAACTGTTGGAAGACTTGCGGACGGAGGAGGCAAACCTTCCCTATCCCTCCCTAGAGGCCAGTTTAATTCGGGTCGCTCGTCGAGATTATGAGCGGGCGGTGCGGGTTCCCTCAACCCTGATGGCAAGGATATCCCAGCATCAGTCCGCCTGTTATAATGCCTGGGCTAAGGCCCGGGAAGCCCAAAGTTTTGCCCTGGTTCAGCCCTATTTACAAACCACCTTAGAATTGAGTCAGGAGTATGCCGGGTGTTTTCCTGGTTATGAACACATCGCCGATCCCTTAATAGATCAACAGGATCAGGGGATGACGGTGGCCAAGGTGCGATCGCTGTTTGAACCTCTGCGTCAAGAATTAGTAGCGATCGTGGCAACCCTCAGCCATTGTTTTCAGCTAAATGACTCTTGTTTACATCAAAATTTCTTCTCTAAAGAACAACTAAAGTTCAGTCTTGGGGTAATTCAATCTTTAGGTTATGACTTAAAGCGAGGACGTCAAGACAAAACCTTGCATCCGTTTATGACTAAATTCTCCATTGATGATGTGAGAATTACCACCCGTGTCTATGAACACCACCTCGAACAAGCGTTATTTAGTACCATCCATGAAGCGGGTCACGCCCTCTATGAACAGGGAATGGCACCGGAGTTAGAAGGAACTCCCTTAGCGGGAGGAGCTTCCTCGGGTTTACACGAAAGTCAAGCTCGTTTATGGGAGAATATCGTTGGTCGCAGTCGCGGGTTTTGGGAATGGTTTTATCCTCGGTTACAGGGGGTATTTATGCGACAGTTAGGACAGGTGACAACGAATCAGTTTTATCAAGCTATTAATAAGGTTAATCCTTCTTTAATTCGTACCGATGCCGATGAAGTTACCTATAATTTACATATTATGATTCGGTTTGATTTGGAGTTAGCGATGTTGGAAGGAAAATTAGCTATTTCCGATTTACCTGAAGCCTGGAATCAACGTTATAAAAATGATTTAGGGGTGATGCCCACAACTGATTCTGAAGGCGTTTTACAAGATGTTCATTGGTATATTGGATTGATTGGTGGAATGTTCCAAAGTTATACATTAGGGAATTTAATGGCGGCTCAAATTTATCATACTATCGTTAGTTTTGATCCTGAAATTCCCTTTGAAATTGAACGGGGAAGTGTGAAGCGGCTGTTAGAATGGTTGCAACAAAATATTTATCAACATGGTCGAAAATTTACTACTCAAGAGTTAATTGAACAGGTCACGGGTTCACCATTAAAAATTGATCCATTTATTCATTATTTGCGTCATAAATATGAATATATCTACAATTGTAAGTTAGGGAACACCGGAACAGGGAACACCGGAACAGGGAATAGGGAATAGGGAATAGAAAAAAGTGATGCAATTTATTCCCCGGGTAAGAAATCTTTTTCTAAGATTTGTTCCAAGCTGTAGGGGCATTCTTGGGGAAAAACACTTATCTTTAAGGAAGTTTCTCGCCGAGCTAAATCCAGCCCATCACTATAACTTTCTGCTATAGCATGGCGTAGGTAAGATTTTAAGCTAGGACTTTCTTTAATCAATTCTTTAATTTGATAGCGTTGTTCATAAATAGTATTTGACCAACTCCGAGAACGTTTCCCGGGTTGATATTCCCATTTTAGTAAATGACCGATTAATACCCTTAAACAATTCCTCAACTCCCTACGGTCTTGTTTACCCAAAGATTCAATCTCCTCGACTAAATTCGGCACATCTAAACTATCCCACGCCCCATCTCGCAATAACTCTACTTGCTCCACAGTCCAAGCATAGAAATCCGTTTCATACAAATCAGAAGATTTAGAGAGATTTAATTCTATTGAGTTCATGGCTGATCAGATTTGATTGAGCCGTTTTTGGGTAAGGTTAATATATTTATTATTATATACAGGACTTACGCACCAAACCGGGTTTGGTGAACGAGAAATCACCGATTTCATCCGCAAAATCACCGGCCAGAAACCCGGTTTCTTGGGTCTTGTGCGTAAGTCCTGTTTGCGTAAGTCCTGTACTGATAGAAACAGTCAGAAGTATTACCCTATTACCTATTACCTGCTATCTTTAACAGCTTAACAGTTTTCAACTAACCCTAAAGAATTTTCTAATTTATCTAAAATAATATCGGTGACAACTTTAATCCGATAACGACAAGCCATGGTTTCACTACAGGCAAAAGTGCCATTTTCCCAATATTTATTACTTCCCGCACCACCGCCACAGACTCCAAAATATTCGCAGGTTTCACGACATAATTTAATCCCTTCCTGCATATCAGTATAAATTTTCTGGAATTTTTCCGTATCACAAACGGACTCAAAACTATCTGTTAAAACATTTCCTAAAATAAAATTGCCATAGGGTTTAATATTCACCGATAATAATTCGGGGTCAAAGGTAGAAAAATTCCCTTGATAATCAATATTAATTAAAACAAAAGGGTTATTCATATCCGTTTGTGTCAAACGGGTATTAGAATAAATTAAACCACAAATAGCTTCAAACTCTCTAAGGTTAAATTCTCCCTGTACTTCTGAGGTTAATTCCCAAAAACGCTGCATAAATGCACGATATTTTTCCGATGTGCCAACTGCTTCTAAAGTTGATGATTGATTTACTCCTTCAATTTCTTCTAAGTTAAATCCCACGTCATAAATCCCATTTTCCCTGAAAAAATTAAAGATTTCATCAGCATAATTCAAAGAATCTTGAGTAACGACGGAAATCACATAAAAAGGAATATTGTTTTTTTGCAAGAAAGAAATTCCTCGCATCGTTTGGGCGTGACTTCCTGTTCCCTTACGGGTTTGGCGATGGGCGTCATGGATAAATTCCGGCCCATCTAAACTCACCCCGACACAAATATTATGTTCTTGAATAAAATCACACCATTTCTGATTAATATAAGTGGCATTTGTTTGAACTGAATGCCAGATTTTTGCTTGTTTTTGATTGTATTTTTGATCGGCTGCTTGAATTAGTTGAAATGCCGATTCATAAAAAGAAATCGGAACCGCTAAGGGTTCCCCCGCGTGCCAACAAATAGTAAACTCATCTCCAACAAAAGGAGAATTAAAGATATTTTTGAAAATAGGTTCTATTAAATCTAAGGATAGAGTATTTTTTAAGTCTCGGTTCGGTAAATAACAATAATCACAATTAAGATTACAAAAAGATGTGGCTTGAATGACTACTAAATTAATCGGGCCGAATTTGCTAATATCAATTTTTTCTGGGTTTAATAAGGTTGGATTTATCATTGATTTTAATAGATTTAAAAGGGTTAAAAAATTAGCGTTGCCCGAAATTGCAACGCCTTTATAATAACATTTAAACAGAACTAACGGGAATTAATAAACCGACCCCCATCACCCCAACCATTGCGCCAGCCACCGCCATTGCGCCAACTCCCTCCATTTCCCCAGGAGCCACCGCCACCACGATTAATCCAGCCTCCCCGTCCCCCACCATTTCCCCAAGCTCCCCTGGCGATTTGTTCACCAGGTTGTGGTACTTCTGGTTTTACTTGTAATTGGTTTTCTCGCTCTTTTATAGTCTCTGTAATTCTGGATAAACGGGACTCAATAGTTGTAGATTCTGGGGTTTTAATTGTAGCATTTGCCGCCGGAATATTTAAAGCACTTAGGGCTAAGAAAAAGCCAACTAATCCTATTTTTGTGCTAATTTCCAAAATTGTTACTCCTGTTATTAATAAATTTCATGGCACTATAGCATAAATTTTGAGATCAATTGATTTAAAAAGGGTAAAAAAATTAGCGTTGGTCACCATCGCAACGCCTTTTTCAAGATAGGGATAAGAAACTAACGGGAATTGATAAAACGACCCCCATCGCCCCAACCATTGCGCCAGTTTCCGCCGCCACCACGATTGACGAACCCACCACCACCATTTCCCCAGGCTCCGGCGATTTTTTCTCCCGGTTGTGGTACTTCTGGTTTTACTTGTAATTGGTTTTCTCGCTCTTTTATAGTCTCTGTAATTCTGGATAAACGGGACTCAATAGTTGTAGAGACTGGGGTTTTAACTGTAGCATTCGCCGTAGGAATATTTAAGGCACTAAGAGCCAAGAAAAAGCCCACTAATCCAGTTTTTGTACTAATTTTCAAAATAGTTACTCCTTTTTTTGATAATTTTCATGGCACTGTAACATAAATTTTGATATAATGGGGGGGCTTGCTTAAGAAAACTTGATTAAATTTGTGTGAGGAACAAAATGATTTTATCTAAAAAAATTGCGATCGCTGCTTTGAGTGCTGTTTTTTCCCTGGGTCTATCGAGTGCTGCATTTGCAGAAACGGTGATGGAAAAAGTTGCCCGGACGGGGGTATTAACCGCCGGAGTTCAGACGGATTTTATTCCCCTTTCCTATGTTAATGATCAGGAGGAATTAGTGGGGTATTCTATTGATATCCTGAATCAAATTAAAGCTCAAATTTCTAAGGACTTAGGACGGGAAATCAGTTTAGAACTGGTTCCGATTAGCATTGGTGAACGGATTCCTAAAGTATTATCCGGGGACGTTGATATTGTCTGTGAGGATGTAACTTTTACTTGGAATCGCGATCGCTATGTTGATTTTTCCGTTAGTTATGGTGTTACGGGAACTCGTTTATTAGTCAAAAAAGGAAGCAATTTAGGCACACCGGAATCCTTAGCAAATCGACAAATTGGTGTATTAGAAAATGGCAGCAGTGAATCAACTACCAGAGTCGTACAACCCCAAGCTAAAATAGTTAAATTTAAGACGATTAGCGAGGGAATTGCCGCCCTAGAACAGGGTAAAATTGATGCTTTTGGTTCCGATGGAGTTTTGCTAGAAGGAACTCGACAAACCCTCCCTAACCGCGATGCTTTAGAAGTAGTTCCTAATCTACCCTATGCCCGGGAAGGCATTGCTTGTATGGTACCAGAAAATAATTCTGCTTTTTTAGATCGGGTAAATTTTGCGATCATAAAATTGATGCAAGGTTATGTCCTAGGAGAGCAAGAATCCGTGGCTATTATTGATCAATGGTTTGGAAAAGATGGTGTGATCACAATAGATAATGATTTAATCAAAAATTATTTTCAAGGTGTAATTAACTCCAGGGAGCAAATCAAACTTAACTAATAATCTAATAAATCCTATAGGATTTGTCAAAAAATAGGATCGGGAAGAACTTGCCCCTAGGGGGTTATACTGATAAAACAGGACTTACGCACAAGACCAAAGAAACCGGGTTTCTGATCCTGATTTTGCGGATGAAATCGGTGATTTCTCGTTTACCAAACCCGGTTTGGTGCGTAATTTCTATAAAATAAAAATCAATCCATTATCTATGATTACTTCTTTTTCCTGTAAGGAAACGGAAAAAATATGGAATGGAAAATTATCACGAAAGTTTCCACCAGACATCCAAGAAAGAGCTTTGCGTAAGTTACGACAAATCAATGCTTCAGCCCTATTAGATGACCTACGAATTCCACCAGGAAATCGCTTAGAAGCTCTATCGGGTGATAGAATAGGAAAATACAGTATCAGAATCAATCAACAATGGCGAATTTGTTTTATTTGGCATAATGGAGAGGCTTCAGGGATCGAGATTGTTGATTATCACGATTAAAAATCATGAATGAAATTTTACTCTATAATCCCCATGCTGGAGATATCTTAAAACATGAATTTTTAGAAGAATTAGGAATTCATCAAAACACTTTGGCATCGGCAATTGATGTTGATTCTAATAAAATTCATGCTATTATTAAGGGAAAATATCCGGTTACGGCTGAGATAGATTTATGCTTGTGTCGTTATTTTGGACTTTCAGAAGGATATTTTTTAAGATTACAAAATACCTATGAAATTATGGAAGCCAAAAGAAAATTAGGAGAAAAATTAAATCAGATTAACCCTTATTCCTATAGCCAGTAAATTCTTGATTGTATATATAAAAATGGGGTTATGGGGTATCTATTGGGTAACAAATAGCGGTATTATAGAAGCTGTCACAAATGAATTATGAGTTGATCAGAATATGACTGAACCTAAAAGCGAAAAGTTAACTCGTGCTTTAAATCAATTAATTGAGGAACATGGGATTAAAAATGTTGTCCAGTCTTTAGCCAATCATTGTTTCAAAGAAGCAAAATTTTTGCGACAAGATCGCAGTACAGATCTGGCTCAAAACTGGCAAGATATTGCTGAGAAATTGCAACAGGTTACGGAAAATCAGGAATCCTAATTTTCACAGGTTAGGAAGTTATAAAATAGCAATCCGCGCTGAGATTGTAACATTTTGTCGTAGGGGTTTGGAGACCAAACCCCTACAGTTTTTTGCACTCAATTAGAATTGCTATATACTAATATGAAATCCAATTATAGATGCTACAGATTATCTCCCTAACCACCCGGTAGAGACTAAGCATGGCTAGTCTCTACCGGGTGGGGGGAATGTGTAGCAAACATTTCATGATGGAATATCAATTAATCCCTTTCACTCCTACCTTAATAATATGACCAGTTCACAAACTTTGTTTTCAGATATTAGCCAACATTGGGCGCGTCCGTTTATTCAACGTTTGCAAGCTCAGGGTTTAATTAGTGGATTTAAGGATAATACATTCCGCCCGGATCAAAATCTAACTCGTGCGGAATTTGCTACTATTTTACAAGCAGCTTTTCCCACTGCTGTTAAACGTGAATATGTTCAATTTAGTGATGTTTCTAAGGATTTTTGGGCGGTAAAAGCGATTGAAATTGCCTATAAATCCGGCTTTATTTCGGGGTTTCCCGATGGCCGATTTCTTCCCCAAAGTCCGGTGACTCGTTTACAGGTTTTATTAGCATTGGTATCTGGTTTAAACTTACCTCAAGGAGACAGTTTAAACTTAAAAGATATTTATGATGACGAGGATAAAATTCCCGACTATGGGACTCAAGCAATCATCACAGCAACTCGTTCCCAATTAATTGCTAATTATCCCCATCCCCAATCTTTAAATCCTAATTTAACAGCAACCAGGGGAGAAGTTGCTGCAATTATATATCAAGCTTTAGTGCTACTAAAAAAAGCCAATCCGATTATTTGTCAATATATTGTATCCTTGGCTAAACCGGGAATTATTAGAACTGGAACCCATGTTTCTGTAAATTGGAGAAAATGGAAATTACCCTGGAGTCAATGGAGTTCGGGAATTGCTACAAATACGGGAATTAGTGATAAGGGAATTATCCAAGTTTTAGGAATCAATCCCTTAAATACAACCGAATTCAATCTTCAACCTGTGAGTTGGTTTTCTACTAATTTAACTTCTGGGACTTTTTTTGATGCCGAATATCGCTATTTAAAAATTGATCAATTAGGGGAATTATCAGCCTGGGATTTAGAAATTCAAGATAATACTCTCAATATTACTTCTAAAATTGGAACTGTTCCAACCCTAAACTTCGAGGAAAGTTCTAATATTTCTCAAATGATAGTAACATTAAATCAACCGACCCCCTGGGAACTCTATCAACAAAATACTCAATGGGAAGTGGTTGTAGATGCGATCACAAATCCGACTATTGCTAAACCCTTTCAAGAACAATCTCAACCCACACCTAACCCAGTTAATTCTGAACAACAAAACGAAGGAGAAACCGCAGTAACAACTAAAAAACCCTCCCGTCCTCTGGTGAAAATTGCTAATAATCAAACAGTGATTCAAGGAACTTTACCCGATGGTTATGGGGTAAAAGTTTCTACATTGAATAATCCCAATCGCATTGTAGTTGAATTACGCCAAGATCCCTTAATAGAACGGGATATTACCTGGGCAAAAGGATTACGATGGCGACAACAATATATTACTTTAAATAATAGCCGTTTTCCGGTAGTTTGGTTAATGGTAAATCCCGCTTCTGGCTTGAATTTACGACCGATTTGGGCAAGTCAAACGGGGATGAAAGGCATTGACAGTTTAGCCAAAACCGTTGATAATAGTCAATGTGTAGGGGCAATTAATGCCGGATATTTTAACCGAAATAATCTTTTACCTTTAGGAGCAATTCGGCGGGAAAACCAATGGTTTTCAGGGCCAATTTTAAACCGAGCTGCGATCGCTTGGAATGATAGAGGACAGTTCAAAATTGCTCGTTTAAGTTTAAAAGAAACCTTAATTCCCTCATCGGGACAGACTTTAGATTGTGAATTACTTAATACCGGATATGTGAAAGCTGGAATTGCTCGTTATACTCCTGAATGGGGCGAAAGTTATACCCCCTTAACCGCCAATGAAATTATAATTGTGGTAGAAAATAATATTGTCAAACAACAACTCGAACAAACAAATACGACCGCCACTATTCCTATTCCTAAAACCGGTTATTTATTAACCTTACGTTCATTTCGGAGCGCTTTAAATTCCTTTTCTGTGGGTACATCTATTCAAATTCAATCCCAAACTACCCCATCGGATTTTAATTTATTTCCCCATATTTTAGGCGGCGGGCCATTATTATTACAAAACGGGCAAGTGGTGGTAGATGCGATCGCGGAAGGGTTTAGTCCCGCCTTTGCGGATCAGTCTGCAATTCGTAGCAGCGTCGGGATCACCGCCAAGGGAGAATGGTTGATTGCCACCGTCCATAACCGCGTCGGGGGGGTGGGAGCCAAATTAACGGAAATGGCGCTCTTAATGGGGCAGTTAGGGGCAACTGAGGCGATAAATTTAGACGGGGGAAGTTCGACAAATTTAGTCTTAGGGGGTCAACTTTTAAACCGTATCCCCGATACCGCCGCCCCAGTTCACAATGGTTTAGGGGTATTTTGGCGCTAAAAAAGGATTTTAGGTTTGGTTACGGGTTTAACCGTGATAGTTTCTCCGATGCCGAGATTGCGAGATTTCCGTTCACCTAATTCTTTAGGGTAAAAAACTCCAAAGTCCCTGATTTTGACTTCATTACCTGCTCGTAATTCCATCTCGATAAAGTCAATTAATCCTTGAACTACTAATTTTATTGTGGTTTCAGAAAACCCAGTTGTTTTTTCAATGTAACTTGTATCTAGCATATAATTTGGTTTGTAATTTGTAATTTGATTGTAATTGGTTTTTCAAAATTGGTCAATAAGAATCAAGGATTAAATCGCTTGTTGGTTTGCCAATGGTCGGTCATAAAATCATCAATATCTTCTTGAAGCATATCGACGGAGAACAAATAAAGACTTGAACAAACATCGTTAGGAGACATCTTTCGGGGATATTTATCATTCTCATAAGTTTTAGCAAAGATTTTAAACCTCCCTGTCCAACCATTAGGAATTATATCTTTATATTTGTCCCCGGTCAGTCCCATCTTAATAAAGCCCGGTTTACCATCAAATTTACCTTCAATGGCAACCTTTTCCTTCCCGTTGAGGGTTATGAAACTACTCCTGATCGTCAGTTCCTCACCGTTCCAAGCTGAATGTTGGGGACGGGCAAATTCAGTATGTTGAACGCCGTAAACAGTTAAAAGCCAAATCTTGGTGCTATCTTTGGCTTTTAATTCCTGAATGATTTCATCACAAAATAACAGAAATACTAAACTAGCTGTTCCGCTTTGTGCTAAATGATTGCTTCTCCAATAAGCAGCTGCCCAAGTTCGCGGAGGGTAGGGTTTTCTGAAAGAATTGAGAGTTTCATTCATAATAACTTCAGTCGAAGCTCTAAATTTAGCGGTAACTTCTTTAATTAATCTATCATCTTCAGTTTGCTCTTTATAAGCTAAAGCTTCTCCCATTTCGATTCGATAAGCATCTCGTTCTCTTGTTGCAATCATCTCTTGAACTTGATCTGTATAAACATTAGAAAATAAAGTAAATCTATAGTCTTTTGGTATTGTATCTTCCTGAAGATTTGGTTGTCGGTAGTAGGAATTAACCAACTGGACTATTCGAGTAACAGTATCAGTTAAATTATTATTCACCAAACAGGGACGAGTAGAATAACAATCATCAGATTTAAGGTCTTTTAACCATCGAACATCAGCATTAGATTTATCAAGAAACTCCCTAACAACAGCAAGCCCTTCTTGATTATTAGGATAAGCTGATTTTAGGGAGTCTACAGCTATCTGTAATTCTTGGGAAAGAAAATCAATTATCCTCATTTCTCCTTCCTTTGGGATATCTAAAACAATCAATTCCGCCCCAATAGCTCTAGCTCGTCCTAATAAACTAGCGACAACACCAGTAAGATCATTCATAGAATTAATGGCAATTTGTTGAAGACTTCCAGTTAGTGGAACCTTGGGAAATTTCTTAACTTTTGGAGATTTATCCATATCATATATAGCTTCAGTAATAGCCGGATATCGCTTACTATTTATTAATTGTATATAATCGCCGTCGGTATCGCGACCGAGACTCAATAATAATTCACGAGTGGCGGCTAAAACTCCCCTAGTATTCCTGAATCTTCCCTCAATAGAGTTATTCCATAATTGAACATCACCCCAATGTCGCATTGGGTTACAAAAAACAATATATAGCCCTGGATTAAAACTTGGTGAACAGAAAGTTTTGGGAGTAAAAACATAATTATTGCCATAGGCTTTCTGATATTTTTCGAGGATTGTATCAGGAGTACACATAACCGAATAAAACCGGACTCCGGCTGATTTAGCTAGATTTTTCCACATCTCTCTAAGACGCATTTTAACTTTCTTAAGAACATAAGGATGTAGCAATAAAACCCCTTTTTTATCAGCTTTAATAATCTTGAGAACAACATCAACATAAGCAACTTCTGAATCAGGATTATCGTCAAGGTTGGCTAATTCTTGTTCAGATTCATCAAGCTCGATCCGGAGAACATCAGCTAATTTATGAATATCATCTAATGCTGAACTTAGTTTTTGACATTTCTCATGGAGTTTACTAATTATTCCGTCTTGTTCAAGAGTCTCAAACTTGAACCATTGCCACAACATCCAACCGGGTTTAGCACGGCGTTCCTCGGCTTCATGAACAACACCAATTAGAATTTTACCAGTATAATTCCCAGGTTTGGGTTTATTGCCTTTAAAACAAGAGAGGGGAATAACTAAATCATAATCAGCAAAACGTTTATCTAATTCAAATTTAGGATGGTAGGAAGCGGTTCCTTTTGCCACCCATTCTTTAAATATTGCAGCACAGAATTGAACTGTTATTGGATGATCAGGATTATTTGGATCAATATCAATTGGATTCCCAGGGTCAGTCTCAATAGCTTCTAACAGGTATACAAGACTTTTAGACATTTTGGCATGACAATCTCCAGAGTTCCAATGAACATCATTTACTCCATCATCTTGGGCATTCCCATCCCGATCTTGACGTTTATCATCAACAACAATGTATTTCATCTCCCGATAAAACATTCGATTGCATTCGGTATGTAATATCGAACCATAAATAATTCTTTTCCAATCATCTTTTTTCGGAAAATAATCTCTACCAATTGTTCTTTTGGGAGTAAATAAAAATCTTCCATGTGTTCTTGAATTAGATGCTAAATCCAGAAAGTAGGGGTCACTAACATCGGGAATTACAAAAGGGTCTAATAAACTTGGGTTAGTTGATGTTTTAGGAATTTCCCCAATAATAAATTCTTTCTTAGGATATAAAGCCCCTAATAAAGTATTTCGCAAAACTACTGGAGGTTTTGCTGAAAACCTCTGGTTTTTACAATCCCAAACAGGTAAAGTTGTGATTGTTTTTATTTGACCTTCGCTTCCGTCTTCTTTTATAAGGATGTTATCGAATTCTGTAGGCATATTTTTATCTCCTATGATAATATTATAAAGTTTTTAAAGGGTCATCTTCATCAGGTTTAACTAATTCCCATGTAGATTTTTGAATGGTTTCATCATTTATTTCTATTGGGTTATTAAGGTTTGTCAAATCAAACATTAAAGCAATTTCCCCTTTATTGTTTAAGTTAAATCCGTAGAAATGCTCGTAATGTACACCGGATTCTCTTGAAATTTCAATAGCGAAATCTAAAATGTATTTTCTAATTTCCATTTCAGTCATGTCGTAGACGGCGGCGAACCCTCTGGCAAGTCTAGCCCCTGGGTTATAGGCGACAATGTGAATGTCTGTTCCCAATTTCATCTTTTTATCACTTCATTTAAGTGCAATTAAAATTAATCCAGCAACTAAAGCGATCCAGGGAGCATAAGCTATCAGAGTTGCCCAAGCTCCACCAAATAAAGTTCCGGTTGCTAACCCAACTGTCGGCAGAAGTTGAGGTAAGGTTTTTAGAACTCCTGCTACTAAATATGGACTAGCACTGGCCCAGGCTGAACCAATAGCTTTACAGACCACTGATGTTATTGTATAGGTTAGCTCGGTGTTGTCGAAAATGGTAGCATCACTCAGGCGTCAATAGACAACCTAATATGAAGCCGATCTTCAAAGCACGGGGTTTTAAACCCATTTCGCCGATAAAAAACCCCAAGATAGAGATGACTATGTTAAGCTGTAGCACTAATATAGATTGCCAGTTTCTATCTCTCCCAGATCCGGTGTTGATTTAAAAACTAGGATCAAAATTAAGAATTGAGAAATTTTTTCTTTTTTTATTCTTAATTATCAATGCTAAATTCCTAATTGCGGACTCCTACCATGATGACTCCCAGTGAGTTAAATTACTATTATAAAGTGTTAGATCTCAAGCCTGGAGCTTCCTTAGAATTGGTGGATCAGGCCTATAAAGACTTAGCATTTATTTGGCATCCCGATCGCATTCCCGAAGAAAATCAACGATTAAGAAAAATCGCTGAGGAAAAACTCAAGGAAATTAATCAAGCTCGGGAAAAATTGCGTTCTTTATTGCGTAAATCAAGTCCAAATTCAACTCAACATTCCTCAACTGTTTCCCGTTCAGAATCCAACTCCAGAGCCTCCTCAAATAGTACAGGAAATTCCTATACCTATCAAAAACCCTATTCTAACTATCAATCTTCTACCTATCAAAGCCGAGTAAAAACCTCGGAAAATAATAATTTTCAGCGTCCCCCAGCCAGTCAACCTCCGGTTACGCCAAAACCGCCAACTCCCCCCGCACCAACGCCTCCCCCCGCTAGACCGACGGAATTAAGTGGATTAAGTTTTAAAGGTGCGGACTTAAAAGAAAGGGATTTTTCTAGTCGCAATTTAAGCGGCGCGGACTTAACTGAAGCCGATTTAAGTGATGGGTTTCTGCATAAAGTTAATTTAAGTGCCGCCTGTTTATATAAGGCGAATTTGTTTAGGGCGAATTTTTTACAGGCTAATTTAACCTATGCTAATTTAAAAGAAGCTAATTTAATTGGAGCTGATTTAAGTGGCGCTGATTTAAGATGTGCAGATTTAACCGGGGCCAAGGTAGGAATTGGGGATAAAATTATGGTGAAACTAACTGGAGCTAAATTAGAAGGTGCTATTTTACCCGATGGCAGTGTTCATATATGATTTTGGATATACCTAAAGAAATAACAATCACTTGAGGGGTGATTTCAGCTAATAGGTTTCTATAAAAGATTTTATAAAAAGTAATATGAAATCCCTAAATGTATGCTACATATTCTACAAATTCCCCCCTTTTTAATGGGGGTTAGGGGGGATCATCTATAGCGTTAATAACTAGATTTAATATAAGAGTCATTTTTCCACTTTTTAACCTAAATAGGCTTGTTTAACTCGTTCATCTATTAATAAATCAGAGGCTTTCCCGGTTAAGGTTAAATATCCAGCTTCTAAAACATAACCTCGATCCGCAATTTCTAAGGCTAAATGGGCATTTTGTTCTACTAATAAAATAGTAACACCGGATTGATTTAATTGACGAATTACCGAGAAGATTTCTCTAACAATTTGAGGGGCTAAACCTAAACTGGGTTCGTCTAATAATAATAACTGAGGACGACTCATCACCGCCCGGGCGATCGCTAACATCTGCTGCTCTCCACCGCTTAAAGTTCCTGCTAATTGATGTTTTCGTTCTGCTAATCGAGGAAAAATAATAAATTGTTTTTCAATATCTGCTTTAATTCCTAAGCGATCGCTGCGAGTATAAGCCCCTAATTCTAAATTAGTTAATATGGTTTGTTGAGCTAAAATTCGGCGCCCTTCTGGACTTTGGGCGATTCCCATTTTAACAACTTGATCGGGACGCAAATTGGTGATATCCTTTCCTTGATAAATAATTTTCCCTCGGCGGGGATTAATTAATCGAGAAATGGTTTTTAAGGTGGTACTTTTTCCGGCTCCATTCGCTCCAATTAGAGTAACAATTTCCCCTTGATTAACAATAATATTAATCTCTTTTAATGCTTGAATTGAACCATAATTAACCGATACTGTGACTAATTCTAACATAATTTATTCATCTCCTAAATAGGCTTCAATTACCGCCGGATTATTTCTCACAATTTCCGGTTCTCCTAAAGCAATTAGTTTTCCAAAGTCTAACACCGCAATGCGATCGCATAACCCCATCACTAACGGAACATGATGTTCAATTAAAATTACTGTTAATTGAAATTGATCTCGAATTTTTCTAATTAAATCACTGAGTTCTTTTTTCTCACTGGGGTTCATTCCCGCCGCGGGTTCATCTAATAGTAACAATTTCGGTTCTAAGGCTAAAGATCGAGCAATTTCTAAGCGTCGTTGGTCGCCATAGGCAAAATTACAAGCTTTTTGTTCCGCCCGTTCTAATAATCCAAATATATCTAATAATTCCCTGGCTTTTTGATAGTTTTCCTGTTCAATTTGTACCCCTTTAGGTAAGCCTAAAACCCCTGAAATTAGATTAGATTGATTATGGATATGACGAGCAATAACAACGTTTTCCAACGCCGATAAATTGCCAAATAATCGGAGATTTTGGAAGGTTCTGGCGATGCCTTTTTCAGCAATTTGATAGGGTTTTAATTGAGTAATAGAATTTTTTTGATAAATCAATGATCCTTGAGAGGGAGGAATTAACCCGGTAATTAAATTAAATAAGGTGGTTTTTCCCGCCCCATTAGGGCCAATTAAACCAAATATTTCTTGATCTTGAACTGAAAAGGAAACCCGATCAACGGCTAATAATCCTCCAAAATATCGGGTTAAACCTTGGACTTCTAAAATGGGTTTTAATATTAATGAACTCATTGGTTAACCCTTAACTGATTGTTTTTTTGAGAGTCCCCGCAAAGGATTTTTTCGAGCGATTTTGTTTAATAATTCGGGAGTAATTAAACCTTGAGGATAAAAAATTGAACCCAAAACCAATAATACCCCAAAAATAATTAAACGTCCTTCCCGTAGGAATTGGGCTAACCAAAAGGGTAAACCACTAATTTCTCCGATTCCCCGTAAAACTTCCGGTAAAGCGGTGAGAATAATTCCCCCTAAAACTGGCCCCCAAAAGGTTCTTGACCCGCCAATTAAAACAAAAGCTAAATAAATAATACTACTATCAAAAGTGCCTTGACGAGCATTCCAAGTATTGAGAAAATGGGCGCTAATAGTTCCCACTAATCCCGCTAAAATTGCTCCCATGGTAAAGGATAACACCTTATAATAGGTCGGATTAACCCCCATAGAATCGGCGGCTAATTCATCTTCTCGAATCGCACTAAAAGCGCGTCCGGCTTTGATTTTTTCTAATCGGTATAAAAATACCATACTCAGAATTAATAGGGGAATTGCTACCCATAAATATTCCAGGGGCGTTGTAAAGGGTTGGGGAATCCCAAAGATACCAACCGCTCCCCCGGTAATCTCTAAATTCAAAGCTAAAACCCGTAAAATCTCGACTAAAGCAATAGTTGAAATAGCCAGGTAAATTCCCCGTAATCGAAGTACCGGGATTCCTAATCCCACTGCTAAAATAGCAGAAATTAGGGCGGTAATCAAGAGTTCTAAGCATAAAAAATGTAAAGGAAAAATAGTTCCTGTGAATTTAAAAACCTGAGTTGATAAAATCGCGGCAATATAACCCCCTAACGCATAAAATCCAGGGGTGGCTAAGGAGAGTTGACCCGCCATTAAGGGTAAATAAACGGATAACCCTAAAATCGCTCCAAATAACATCGAAACCAGTAAAAAACCATAGGTGTTGAAAAAATTAATCATGGAATTAATTATACCTTTTGAATGCGTTTACGTCCTAATAATCCTTGGGGTCGAATTAATAGCATTATTAATAGAATTGCAAAGGAAATCGCATCTCGATAACCGGAAAAATCGGCTGGGACAAAGGCTTCTGCTAATCCTAATAATAACCCCCCAATTACGGCCCCCGGAATACTTCCTAACCCCCCTAAAACAATCACGCCCAAACCTTTTAACCCGAAACTAATCCCAAAATAGGGCCCCGCAATACTCACACTAGACCCGACCAAAGTTCCGGCGAGTCCGGCTAAAAATCCACTAACAAAAAACGTTAATATAATAAACTGTTCCGGGTTAATTCCTAATAAGCTGGCGGTAATTTCATCCTCAGCCACCGCTTGTAAGGCTTTACCAATTTTAGTTCTATTGACTAAATAGGTTAATAAAGCTACGATTACCATAGAAACTGTAAAAATAATCACTTGAACACTTCTAATCATAATTGGTTTTGTGGCCGTACCAAAATTAATTGCTGCGGGAATATTACCATAAATATTATCAGCAAAGGTGTAAATTTCTGCCCCGACTAAATATTGAATTGTATTGACAATTACCACCGCAGCACCTAAACTGGAAACTAAGGTTAATAGGGGATCTGCTCCTCTAATTCTCAAGGGTTTAAAAGCTAATCTTTCTAAGACAATTGAGGCTAACCCGGCTAAAATACTCCCAAGAATTAAGGCGATAAAAAATGGGAATTGAAAGGGTAATTGTCCCTTGGCTAATAGGCCATTAAATCCAAATACGCCCCCGGATAAGATATAGGTAAAATAAGCCCCCAAGGTAAAAATAGCACCATGGGCAAAATTAATCACCCCTAAAATCGAAAAAACCAGGGTATAACCCAAGGCGAAAATAGCATAAACACTCCCAATGGATAAACCATTTAAAAAGGACTGTAGGAAGAAATTAAAATCCATAATTGAATAATTATTAAATTAACAGGACTTACGCACCCAACCCAAGAAACAGGGTTTTTGAGAGAATATTTGGGTTACAACGAAGTATTTTCACAAAAAAAACCCGTTTTCTCGATCATTATGCGTAAATGCTCCTATAATATACCTAAAGATCATTCTATTTTGATCAATAGGTTTTGAGGCTAGGGGCGATTTATGTCTAAACTTTTGATTAGTCAATATTATAATAACGTTGAACAAATTATTCAATATGGGGGAAGTCGCAAGGAAACTTCTATCCGCGTGGAGTTTCAAAACCTGTTAAATAACTATTGTAGAAGCAAGGATTTTATCTTAATTCCTGAGTTATAATATAAGACAAAAAAGGGTAAAACAGTTATTCCTGATGGGACGATTAAAGATGCTCTCAGATTGGATTATGGTTATTGGGAAAGTAAGGATCAATATGATAATTTAGATTTAGAAATTGAGAAAAAACTGGCGAAAGGTTATCCCGATGATAATATTTTATTTGAAGATTCCCAAACCGCCGTTTTAATTCAAGGAGGAGGGGAAATTCTGCGGGTATCGATGGGAGATGCGGAAGCATTGGATACCGCTATTAATGCTTTTATTAACTATTTACGTCCAGAAGTTCAGGATTTTCGGGACGCTATTAGCCATTTTCAAGAAGATTTACCAACTATTTTAACAACTTTGCGATCGCTAATTGATCAACAGTCTACTACTAATAAACCTTTTCAACAAGCAAGGGATAAATTTTGGCAAATTTGTCAAAAGTCTATTCACCCAGAAATTAGTTTAGAAGATATCCGAGAAATGATGATTCAGCATATCTTAACTGAAGATATCTTTATTAATATTTTCAATGAGTCCCAATTTCACCGAGAAAATAATATTGCTAGTCAGTTACAAGCGGTGATTGAAACCTTTTTCACCGGGGCGACCAAACGCAATACTTTAAGCACTATTGAGCGTTATTATGCAGTTATTCGACGCATCGCAGCTAATATTTATAACCATCACGAAAAGCAAAAATTCCTTAAAGCAGTTTATGAGAATTTCTATAAAGCGTATAACCCAAAAGCGGCGGATAAGTTAGGAATTGTTTATACTCCTAATGAAATTGTCCGGTTTATGATTGAGAGTACGGATTATTTATTGCATAAACATTTTGGTAAAATTTTAGCAGATAAAGATGTAGAAATTTTAGATCCCGCCACGGGGACAGGAACATTTATTACCGAATTAATTGAATATTTACCTAAAGCTCAATTACCCTATAAATACGAGCATGAAATCCATTGTAATGAAGTGGCGATTTTACCCTATTATATCGCTAACTTAAATATTGAGTTCACCTATCAGCAAAAAATGGGGAATTATGGAGAGTTTCATAATATTTGTTTAATGGATACTTTAGATCATACGGTTTTTGCGGATAAACAGTTAGATTTATTCTCGATGACGGTGGAAAATACCGCTAGAATTAAACGACAAAATGATCGTAAGATTTCGGTTATTATGGGAAATCCTCCTTATAACGCTAAACAGGAAAATTTTAATCAAAATAATGCAAATCGTTATTATCAAGAAGTTGATAAACGAATTAAGGATACCTATATTAAATATGGGAAAGCTCAAAATCAAATTGTTATTTATGATATGTATACCCGTTTTATTCGGTGGGCGTCAGATCGATTAAGTCACAATGGTATTATTGCTTTTGTTTCCAATAATTCTTTTATTGATGCTTTAGCTTATGACGGTTTTAGGAAAGTTATTGCAGAAGAATTTAATGAAATTTGGATTATTGATACAAAAGGAAATGCTCGTAACAGTGGCGAAAGAAGAAGACAGGAAGGAGGTAATGTATTTAGTGATCAAATTAGAGTTGGTGTTGCGATTTATTTCTTGATTCGCAATAAAGATTTACAAGGATTCAAGATTTTTTATCATGCTTTTAATGATTATGGTAAAGCAGAGGAGAAAAAAGAATTTTTAGCTAAAAATAAATTGCAAAATATTGATTTTATTCACTATCAAGGAGATAAAAATAATAACTGGATTAATCAAACTGATAATAATTTTGATAGTTTATTACCGTTAATTGATAAAGAAGTTAAAAGCGGTAAAGCAGAAACCGCAGTGTTTAAAATATTTTCCAGAGGAGTTGTGACTCAACGGGATGAATGGGTTTATGATTTATCTTTAGAAAATTTAACCCAAAAAATAAAATATTTGATTAGTGTTTATCAAGAAACCTTAAAAGATAATGATTACAAAGATAAGTTTAGTGTTAAATGGGATCGAGAATTAACTAAGTATTTAGATAGAAAGATAAATAAATCTTTTCATCTTGAGCAAATAGTTGATAGTTTATACAGACCTTACTTTAAACAGTATTTTTATTTTGATAAAAATTTTATTGGAATGACTTATCAATGGTTTAATATCTATAATAAAAAACATTTAGACAATAAATATATTACATTTAAAAGTTTTGGAAGTAATCGTCCCTTTAACTGTTTAGCAACGAATTGTATTGCTGAACTTCATGTTACAGGTGCTAATCAATGTTTACCCTTATACTCTTATGATCAAGAAGGAAATCCCATTGATAATATTACCGAATGGGGTTTAACGCAATTTCAAACCCATTACAACGATAAAGATATTAAAAAAATTGATATCTTTCATTATACCTACGCTGTTTTACATAATCCCATCTATCAGCAAAAATACGAACAAAACCTAAAACGGGATTTTCCCCGTATTCCCTTTTATGATAATTTTCAACAATGGGTAACTTGGGGAAAACAACTGATGGAACTTCATATTAACTATGAAACCATTAACCCCTATCCCCTAACCCGGGTTAATAGTTCGGAAACCGAAATCACCAACCCCAAACCCAAATTAAAAGCCGATAAAATCAAAAATGAAATTATCCTTGATACCGTCACCACCTTAACGGATATTCCTAAAACCGCCTGGGAATATCGCTTAGGAAATCGTTCGGCGTTAGAATGGATATTAGACCAATATAAAGAGAAAAAACCCAAAGATGAAACTATTGCCAAACAATTCAATAATTATCGATTTGCGGACTATAAAGAACAGGTGATTAATCTATTAATGCGGGTTTGTACTGTTAGTATAGAAACGGTTAAGATTATTCAAGCTATGGAAATCGAGCAACATTAATATATAGCAATTCTAAATAGGTTGTAACATTTTAATACTGATATGAAACAGTCAGAAGTATTATCCCTATTCCCCATTCCCAGATCCTTTAATTAATGTTACCTTACAAGGAACAGAGTCAAAAAATGATAGTATATATGCTATCATTAGCTTATGTCTAGCAAACTTGTAATTGACACCAACGTTTTCGTTAGTGCCTTGATTAGCCCTTCTGGAGCAAGTCGCGCCGTACTTCGTGCCTGCTTGCAAGGGAAGTATCAACCCCTGATGGGAACAGCACTATTGATGGAGTATGAGTCAATCCTAGGGCGCTCGGAGGTGATGGCACGCTGCCCAATATCGAAAGCTGATATTGAAGTATTGCTTGCTGCTTTGATGTCGGTAAGTCAATGGGTTCAGGTTTATTATTTATGGCGACCGAACTTGAAAGATGAAGCGGATAATCATCTAATTGAATTAGCGATCGCGGGCAATGCAGAGGCAATTGTCACCCAGAATATTAAGGATTTCCAGAGGGCTGAACTTCTCTTTCCCCAGCTTTCTATTATTTCCCCTGAAGCATTGATTACGGAGTAATTAGAATATGGCAACTTTAACGATTCGTTTACCTGATGACAAACATTTTCGCCTGAAGGCTTTAGCTGAATCTCGCGGCATTAGTATCAATAAGCTTATGGAAGAATTATCAACCTTAGCGATCGCTGAGTTTGATGCTCAGACACGATTTCAAGCTTGGGCAATGCGGGGCGATGTGGTACAGGGTTTAGAAGTTTTGGATCGCTTGGATGCCTTAAATCGCTAGAGAGTCTGGTGAATATTATTGTTTGACCTCTCCCCCAGCCCCTCTCCTGCGAGGAGAGGGGAGAATTTTTGTTACTCTTAAATCAGAAATGGTATTTAGTAATATTAATTGCTCCTCCTTCCCTAGTATGGAAGGGGGTTGGGGGGTTAGGTCACAAAGGTTTTTGGGAGAAGTTTTCCCCTACCTATCCGCCATAATTCCATCCGGTACTGGCGAGGTTGAGAATTTCCGCTTCTTGATGAACACCCGCGGCGATGACTTCCCCGACAAATACCGTATGGTCGCCGTGTTCAACACAACCAACGACCTGACATTCCACATAACCTAGGGCGAGGGAAATAATCGGACAACCCGTTTCTCCTAAATAAAATTCGATGTCTTCAAATTTATTTCCGACTCGATGTTGGGGTTTAAAAAATTTCTGGGCGATGTCTTTTTGGCCTTCGCCGAGGAAACTGAGGGAGTACACACCACTGGTTTTAATCATGGCATGGGATTTAGAATCATTTTTAACACAGTTGACCACTAAGGGCGGTTCAAAGGAGGCTTGAGTCACCCAACTGGCGGTAAAACCATTGACTTCCTCTCCGTCTTTGACTCCACAAATATAGAGGGCGTGGGGAATTTTACGCAGAATTGTTTTTTTAGCGGCTTCGTCTAACACAATGTTAATGGGATATTTAGTGGTTTTACAGAAATTAGTTTAGCAAAAAACTAGGATTTAAAACGGCATTACCCCTAAAACATAATCCCATTGATTCACAGAATGATTTTTGGTGATATCAAAAATTAGTCCGTCCTCCTCAGCTAAAACCTCCCGAATTTGGGGTAATTCCCCAATTTTATTATAACTTAAAATAGTATAGAGTTTCTGATTTTTATAGATGGTTTCTCCCAGTTTAACATCAAATTCTATCATGCCTCCGGCGGGGGAATGATAGCGTTGAATTTTGTTTTTAGGGGTAAGATGAATCCGATGATTTGGGGTGGAAGCTAAGGGAAAATCTTCTAGGGATAAAATTCCTTTAGTCGCTAGATAATTTTTAATTCCCCTAATTCCTTTCTGCACAGATTCGGGATTCATTTCTAACCCCGAACCCAGTTCTAATGTCCAAGATTCTATCTCAAATCTAATATTTTTTCCCAGTTTAGCTAATTCCCGTTCTAGGGCTAACCAAGGCTTCATAAAGGCTTCATCAAAGGCATCTCCATCATAATCATTCATTAATATTCCCCTATCTAATAGAAAGGCATTAGCACTTTCTTCTCGACTGTGGAAACAATATAAATAGTCGAGGGCGTTATTAGTTGAACTGTGTAAATCAATCACATAGTCAGCATCCAGGGCTAGGTTTTGGAGTTGATAGCGATAATAATTATTGTAGGAAACTCCGGGGGAACTTCTGATAGATTTAGCTAGTTGATGGAATTGATTTAAAAGAGTTTGACGATATTTTTCTTGAATTTCATCTATTTCTAAATTCTGATAATCTTCGGCAAATTCGCTAATATCTGCTCCAGTTTTTTCATAATCCCAAAAAATTCGATTCCAGTCTTTGCCATCATAGAGATTATATCTACCGGAAGAAAAATAATGCGATCGCTGATTCACCCCCAAGGGATTACAAACAGGAACTAATAAAATTTCTCCGGTTAATTGAGTTTTATCTAAACTTATTAAAAAGTTAATTAAATCCTGAATAACCGCATTCCCACTAATTTCAGCCCCGTGTAAATTAGATTGTAAATAAACTTTTTTCCCTGGATTCTCGCCAGTAAACTGATAACTTTGAATAAATAATTGATCACCAGAAGCGAGTTGAATCAAGGGAATAGTTGAAATATTAGGAATCATAAATCAGTCATCAGTAATCAGTTAACAGTTATCAGTTGTAGGGGCGGGTTAATCAAGATTTAAGTAATTAATAAAGATCTAAATAATCCCGCCCGTACCAGTTTCAGTTATCAGTTGTAGGGGCGGGTTAATCAAGATTTAAGTAATTAACAAAGATCTAAATAAACCCGCCCGTAACAGTTTCAGTTATCAGTTGTAGGGGCGGGTTAACCAAGATTTAAGTAATTAACAAAGATCTAAATAATCCCGCCCGTACCAGTTTCAGTTATCAGTTAACAGTTATCAGTTAACAGTTAATAAGTTTACAGTTAAATGGCAGGTCTCTACTCTTTTGAAAAAAATCCATGCTATAATGCAAATTTTAATGTTAAAATTAGCCTTATTATTTATATTCCTGTGTCCTACTCTACCGAAAACAATCCCTGCCTGGATCTCAACGACCTATTTCCATTTCCCCTGGATGAGTTTCAATGCAATGCCATTACAGCCTTGGATGATGGAAAGTCCGTTGTGGTTTGTGCGCCAACGGGTTCGGGAAAAACCTTAGTAGGAGAATATGCGATCCATCGGGCCTTAGCAGGGAATAGGCGAGTATTCTATACTACACCCCTAAAGGCGCTATCCAATCAGAAATTTCGGGATTTTCGAGAGCAGTTTGGGGTGGACAAGGTAGGGTTATTAACGGGAGATATTTCCGTTAACCGGGACGCGGCGGTGGTAGTGATGACGACGGAGATTTTCCGCAATATGCTCTATGGTACACCGATTGGAGAGGTGGGAACCTCCCTAGAGTCGGTGGAGGCGGTGGTTTTGGATGAATGCCATTATATGAATGACCGCCAACGGGGGACGGTGTGGGAAGAATCAATTATTTATTGTCCCCGGGAAATTCAATTGGTGGCGTTATCGGCAACCGTGGCCAATAGTGCACAATTAACCCACTGGATTTCCCAAGTTCATGGCCCCACAGAATTAATTTATTCTGACTTTCGGCCCGTACCGCTACAATATCATTTTTGCAATATTAAAGGCTTCTTTCCCCTCTTAGATGACTCCCGCAAAAGAATTAATCCTCGCCTCAAAGAAAAAAAAGGGATTCCCCAACGGGGTAGACGGAATGATATTCCCAGTTTAGGCGCGATTATCTCCCATCTTCAAGAACGGGATATGCTACCTGCTATTTATTTTATCTTTAGTCGGAAAGGATGCGATCGCTCCGTTGCAGAAGTGCGTAATTTATCCTTAGTTAATGAAGCCGAAACCGCCCGATTAAAAGAGCGCATTGATGCCTTTTTAGCTTCGAGTCCCGAAGGTATTCGTCCCGAGCAAGTCGAAATTTTATACCGAGGAATAGCCGCCCACCATGCCGGACTTTTACCCACTTGGAAAGGGTTAGTAGAAGAATTATTTCAACAGGGATTAATTAAGGTAGTATTTGCCACGGAAACCCTCGCCGCCGGGATTAATATGCCCGCGAGAACTACAGTAATTTCCAGTTTATCAAAACGCACCGATGACGGTCATCGCCTGTTAAAACCCTCGGAATTTCTGCAAATGTCGGGACGGGCTGGGCGCCGTGGTATGGATACGGAAGGCTATGTGGTGACGGTACAAACCCCCTTTGAAGGAGCCAAGGAAGCGGCCTATTTAGCAACTTCTAAAGCTGACCCCTTAGTAAGTCAATTTAGCCCCAGTTATGGCATGGTTTTGAACCTATTACAACGCCATAGTTTAGAAAAATCTAAGGAATTAGTCGAACGCAGTTTCGGACAATATTTATCTACAATTAATTTAATTCCTGCCCAAGAAGAAATTGATATTATGCAGGCGGAATTGGCATTAGTTGAAGCCCAATTTGGCTTTCAGGGCGAACAAAATATGGCATTGTTGGAAGAAACCCTAGCCAGTTTTGAAAAAGTTTATGAGCGCCTACGGGAAGAACGCCGTTTATTAAAATTATTACAACAGCAAGCCGAAGATACCCGAATTCACCGGATGGCTAACTGGATGGACATGGCTCCAGTAGGTACAACGGTTGGGTTACGGGGAAAAAACGTTCCCACCGCCCGCAGCCTTGAGTCTGACCCCATTCCCGCCGTATTAGTCGCCAAAACCCCCAGTTCGGGACAGGCCCCCTATTTCCTCTGTTTGGGACGGGATAATCGCTGGTATGTGGTGAGTGCGGCTAATATTGTGATGCTGCAACCCGATTCTAAACGGTTAAATCTCGATTATCTGGAAATTCCTAATATTCCTTTTAAACTCGGTCAATGTCGCAAGGGAGACGAATTAACCGTAGCCATTACCCAACAAATTCCCCAATTAACTGCACCTGAACCGCCCCCAGAAGTCATCGCTCAACAAAAACAAGTCGAACGGTTAGAGTTAGAATTAGACTCCCATCCTATTCAGGCATGGGGGAAACCGAATAAACTGTTAAAACGGTGGCAACGGTGGGCAGAATTAAATGAAATGATTGAAGAAATGCGAGCGGAATTAGAAGAAGATTTAGCCCGTCATTGGGATGAATTTATGGCTTTAATTTCAATTTTGCAATACTTCCAAGCCCTCGATGAATTGAAGCCCACGGACTTAGGACAGGCTACCGCAGCTTTACGCGGAGATAACGAATTGTGGTTAGGTTTAGCCTTGAAGTCAGGGATTTTTGACCAACTCGACCCCCACCATTTAGCGGCGGCCTGTGCAGCTTTGGTTACGGAGGTTTCCCGTCCCGATAGTTGGACGCGCTATGACTTATCGGAGGAGGTAGAAAACGCCCTGGGACAGTTGCGCCATCTGCGTCAGGAATTGTTTAAACAACAGCGACGGTATCGGGTGGCTTTACCCATCTGGTTAGAACGGGATTTGACGGGTTTAATTGAGCAGTGGGCCTTAGAAACCGATTGGTTAGAGTTAGTCTCTAATAGCAGTTTGGATGAGGGGGATATTGTCCGAATGTTCCGAAGAACTTTAGATTTTCTCTCTCAAATCCCCCATGTTCCTTATTTAAGTGAATCATTAAAACAAAACGCCCTGCGCGCCCGTCAGTTGATAGACCGATACCCGATTAATGAAGCAGTGGATTAGGGTTTTTGGGTTAATAATTGATGGTTGATAAATGTCAAACTATATTGGGTTAAGGAGAACATCTTTTGAAAACAGAAATTAGCATTAATCTAGCTGATCAAGAAATAATTAATTTTCTGGCTGGTGGCATGACATCTCAAAGTTTAATTGAATTTCAAGTATCAGAAGCAGTTAAAGAAAGAGTAGCTGATTTAATTTTTCTTGAAAAAAGTAATAATATTTCTCCAGAAGAAAAATTAGAATTAGATCATTATCTGATCTTAGAACATTTATTAAGATTAGCAAAAGCTCAGGCCTATGAATTTATTAAAGAGGGAGCTTAAATTTTAATTATGGAGCGTCCTTATTTAACTCAAGAAATTCGTCTTTTAGTAGCACAAAGAGCCGATTATTTATGTGAATATTGCCTAATTTCTGAAAAAGATACAATTTTAGGCTGTGCGATTGATCATATTATTAGTAAAGTAACTGCTAAAATTTTGGGATTTAATGATCAACAACGGTTGTTAGAACGTCAATTATTAATTGAGAAAAAAATATACCCTTCCCCTTCTGCTATGAAAAGAATAAAAAGTTAGATTTTAATTTTAAAATAGGTTATTTTTGCAATAGGTTTTAACTTATTGCTACACAAACAAAACCCTACTAAAAATTATCCTTAACTTGGGAAAAATTAAGCAAGGTCAGCTTCATAAGGAAAAAATAACCTTTAACGCTTTACAAAATGTCTAAGTTGACCTCATGAAAAATTTATACCTAATTTGTGGATATCTTAAAAATATTGAATGATTAAAGGTTTTTCGGGAATAAATCGAGATTGAAAAGCTTCTTTTTTACCCACGGCTTTAAAATTAGAAATATTCAGAGGAATATCTAAGGGTTTGAGGTCAGTTACCTCCCAAAAAATAGCAAAATTTGGGGCATCATTAGCCGCCGTAGCGGGACGATATTTCATGCCTTGGGGATGGCGACCGCGGCGGGAGTCTACATGACCAATATATAAGGCTTGCCAGGTAACTTTAGGAATAAAGGAACGATTTTCTTGCAAAGTTGCATAGATAAAAACCTTAACGACCCGATCATTTCGGTCTTGGTCAAGTTTACGAAAAACCTCAAATTCTTGACTTCCAAACGCTACTTTTCCTTCCTGTTCACAAACATCCTGACCAGAGAGTAAATGAATTTCAGGTACGGGCGCAAGCAGTGAAAAATTACGGGTGGTCGGTTTTACAGTAGAATCGTGCATCAGCATCCTTTTCAACACAAGCTCAAGATAATTAAATTATCCCATCTTTGGGTCACAAAGAACAGAAAACAGCACTATCCCATCAATTCAGGGTGAAGGAGAAACCCGTTGAGATAATTCTTTTATTGCTTGGTCGGTGCTTAAAAAAATGCGATCGCGTCCTAATTTATCCACAAATCCCACCTTTTCTAATTGATCAAAAACCGGGCCTTTAACCTCGGAAAGATAAAACTCAATTCCCATCTGGTGTAAATCCTCGATCAGACGTTGTAGGGTTTCTAAAGCACTGCCATCAATTGAGTTAATCCCACTACAGACTAATAGTAAATATTCAACTTCTTTCTGTTCTGTGACTAATTTTAATAAATAGTCTTCTAAATATTTAGTATTCACAAAATATAAACTTTCATCAATTCTTATCGCCAAAATATGGGGGCTAGTTGTTACCGGATGTCGTAAAATATTGCGAAAATGTTCTGTATTTCCTACCCGTCCCACAATGGCAATATGGGGTTTACTGGTGCGAGCTAAATGTAAAATTAGAGAAATCAATACCCCAAAAATAATTCCCTGTTCCGCACTCGTTAGCAACACCGCCACGAAGGTACTAACCCAAGTAATGCCATCGAGTTTATTATAATTCCATAACCGTTTTAGGGTAGGAAAGTCGAGTAAATTTCCCACGGCAACTAAAATAATTGCAGCTAAACTGGTTTGCGGTAAATAATAAAATAAGGGGGTAAAAAACAAAACCGTTAACATCAAAAATAACGCCGTAATAATTGAGGCTAAGGCCGTATTTGCCCCGGCAGAAAAGTTAACCACAGAACGACTTAATCCCCCGGTTATGGGATAACCTCCGGTTAAGGAAGCGGTGATATTAGCGGCTCCTAGGGCGATTAATTCTTGATTCGCTTCAACTTTTTGGCGTTTTTTACTAGCTAGAAATTGACCCACGGAAAAGGCTTCCATAAAGCCCACAAAACTAATCGCTAAGGCAGAAGTTCCTAATAATTGAATTTGGTTCAAATCAAAATTAGGTAAAGTTAATGGTGGAAATCCTTTGGGAATTTCTCCGATCACTTTAACTCCAAACAATTGATCCAAATGTAATAACCCCACTAATATTGAACTTCCAATCACTACTATTAAAGGCGCGATTTTCGTAATCGGGATAATCAGAGATTCCTGAATTCCTTTTTGTTTTAGATATTGTCCTAATCCTTGATTGAAATATAATAATAGTGCTAAACTAATAATTCCTAAACCAAAAGTTACTACATTTAGATTAGGAGTTTCTTTGAAAATAGCAGTAACTGTGCTAAAAAATGATTCTGTTTGAGGGATTTTAATTCCCAAAAGATGTTTAACTTGACTAAATCCAATTAAAATTGCCGCCGCACTAATAAACCCAGAAATTACCGCTTGACTCAGGAAATTAGCGATAAATCCTAACCGAAAAATTCCGATTAAAAGTTCAATAATTCCTACTAATAATGCTAAGGTTAAAGCATATCCCCAATATTCCGGTGTGTTTTCCGTGGCGATCGCACTAACTGCTGCGGCTACCATTAAAGAATCCACCGCCACTGGAGCCACAGACAGCATGGAAGCTGTTCCTAAACAGGCATAAACTATCTGAGGAAAAATGCTGGCATAGAGTCCCACCTGGGGCGGTAAACCTGCCAGCATTGCATAGGCCATTCCCTGGGGAATTAACAAGCTCGCCACAATAATTCCGGCGGTTAAATCTCCGGTTAAATCTTCCCGTTTGTAATTTAATCCCCAGTTTAAAATCGGAAAATATTCCCGCATTCTTCCTAACTTAAACACGCTGATTATAAGGTAATTTTGCCAATAACATTGCCATTGCACAGGTATTACTAATTCCGGCAAATAGCAATCCGGCTCCGACAAACCCACTTAAAAACAGGAAGTTGGGAGAAACAAATGCCCCCAATAAAGTTCCGGTTAAAATTAATGATCCGGCAACAATTTGTACCTGCCGCATGATACTAATGGGAGCATTTTTATTGATAACTGTTGGATATCCCGCTTGTTTCCAAGTATTTAATCCGCCCTGTAGGTGGCTCACCTGTTCAAATCCCGCTACCAATAATTTTTGTGCTGCTTGTCCACTGCGGTTACTGGTTTGACAATACAAAACCACGGGTTTAGAGACATCCGAGGGTACATTGGCGGGGTCAAAGGTGGATAAAGGAACTAGAATTGATCCCGCAATATATTCCCCAGCGTGTTCAGAAGGTTCTCGAACATCAATTAAAGTAATTTTGTCTTGATCTAGCCATTGTTTTAAGGTTTCAGCATCAATGGACTGTAAGCGATCGCTAAGAGATTTAACCATATTTTTAGAATTGACAAATTAAGTAATTAGGATTAACCCGACCTATTGTATTATACAACATCCTGATAGGATGTTTAAAGTGAAGCACTTTAATTTTTATTTCCACACTGTTGATTGGCGGGAACGGCTTCAGCAATTTTTTTGGGGTCGGGTAAATTTAAGTTATTCATCATGTCAATAAAACTGTCTCGATCTTGACCCACAAAACGGGGATTAAATTGTTTTTCTTCTTCAATAGTAGAAACCATTCGTCCTTTATAGTCGTGACCAGGATAGACGGCGGTTTGATCGGGAAGGGTAAATAATTTTTGGGTAATATTATCGTAAAGTAACCCAGCATTTCCACTTTGAAAATCCGTGCGTCCACAGCCGCGAATTAATAAGGAATCCCCGGTTAAAATCCGATCGCCATTAACTAAATAAGCCACATGACTATCGGTATGTCCCCAAGTCGCGATCGCTTGAATTTTAACATCTCCAACCTCTAAGATTTCTCCATCTTTAATCAAGCGATCAGCACAATTAACAATAGCGTTTTCTGGAACAACTCCCAAACATTTAGTTAGTTCTCGCAGTTTCCCAGTTCCAGTGATGTGATCGGCGTGAACATGGGTTTCCAAACAATAGCGCAAGGTCAGTCCCAATTCTTGCAACAGGGTGAAATCTCGTTCCACTTGTTCCAATACGGGATCGACTAAAACCGCCTCTTTGCTGGTTTCATCCGCGATCAGATAGGTATAGGTACTGGTTTCCGGGTCGAACAGTTGCCGAAAGAGCATGGTTTTTTACTTTTTTAGGGATCAGATTAACACAATAATACTACCATATAGTTTTATAAAAGTATAGATTTATGAAAAAAACGTAAAATTACTTGACAAACATATAACCACGCATTATATTAAAGATAATTACATATTGTTCTCTCGCCTTAACTTCTCGGTATTTCTTTTATAAATGAACCAAAATGGAAAATAGTATTCCTCTGGAAAATCCGTCTATGTCCCGTCGTCAACTGCTAAATTTTCTCACAGGTGCAGTGGTGGCAACAACGGCGGGCGCAACCCTTTATCCCCTTGGCAAATATTTTCTCCCCCCCGTAGAAACCACAGAATGGGGTGGAATTTTAGCCAAAGATATCTTAGGAAATCTGATTCCCGCAGGCCAAATTCTGGCAGAAATCCCTGGAACTCGCGCCTTGGTTGCTGGGTTAGCCGGAGAACCAACTTATTTAACTATTGAAGAAAATGGTAGTTTAAGTCCGATTGGAATTGTTGATAATTGCACCCATTTAGGTTGTACATTTCCCTGGAATGGAGTTGACCAACAGTTTCAATGTCCTTGCCATGGTTCTCGTTATGACAGCGATGGCTCTGTATTGCGAGGGCCAGCACCTTTACCCTTGAGATTAGTTCATGTTGAGGTTAAAGAGAATCAGATTTTGATTTCTCCCTGGACAGAATTAGATCCTCGAACTCAAGAAAAACCTTGGTGGGTTTAATAACAATAAAAATCGGATTAAACTATGTTTCAAAAAGTTACGGAATCCTTAGCAATTGGCAATCTAATTACCTCTGAAGAACTGCAAGAAATTGCGAAACAAGGGTATAGTACAATCATTGATTTATGTACACCCGTAGAAACCAAACAAATGCAGGTTGAGGAGGTTAAACAACTGGGATTCAATTATATTAGTATTCCGGTTTCTCTCCAAAACCTCAACTCAGAACTGTTAAAAACGTTTAGTAAAACAGTAAATACAGCATCTCAACCCGTTTATATTCGTTGTGCGTCGGGTTTGCGTGCGGGAGTGTTCACCTTGCTAACCTTAGCCGATCAACAAAATTGGACAGAACAGGAATATTTAGAACATCACCAAAAGTTAGGATTACAACATAAACCCAACTGTCCTATTAAAGCATTTTCTGAGGAATATTTAGCTGATTTAAAATCCCCATAAACCCAGAAAAAATAGAGGCAATTAATAGCAAAATTTGCCTCTAGCTTGATTAATTTTAAAGTGTAAATAGCATCTTATCAAGATTAGATTTTGATCAAAATGCGTTTAAACTAAGTTGATCAATAATTGATATTTTCCCTTTCATACTTGAGGCAAAAATCATGCGGAAAATTCTATTATTATTTGTTTTGATTTGGCTGCTAATTTCTCCTGTATTACTTTTCAACCCTTTGCCAGTATCAGCCGAGAATTTTAATTCAGAAATCACTCATTTTCTGGAAGAAATACCGCCGGGATATTATGCCGTAATCAAAACAGAGGATCTTCAAACTCTCAGACAACAGGGTAATTTGGTGATCATTGATGTTCGAGAACCTGCGGAATATGCCTCTGGTCATATTCCAGATGCTATCAATATTCCCTTGAGATTTTTAACTAAAAATCTTGATAAAATTCCTAAAGATACCCCCGTAATTCTTTATTGTACAACCGGTTATCGGACAGCAATGGGAGTTATGGCTTTGGAGTTATTAGGATATGACAATATCAGTGGATTTCCTCCTAGTATTCAAGGATGGAAAGCCGCCGGGAACCCTGTAGAAATAGGGTTTTAAACAGATTAACTCAAAAAAATATCTCAAAAAAAAATATTAACTATGGTTAAATCAACTGTAAAACCTTCTGAAGTTACCAGCGAAACTACAAATTTTAAACCCAATAAAACCCAGCATCATCAAATCGTGATTGTCGGAGGAGGAGCAGCCGGAATTACCACCGCTTCTCTGTTATTTAATCATAATCATTCCCTTGATATTGCTATTATTGAACCCTCGGATAAACATTATTATCAATCCGGTTGGACATTAACTGGTGGCGGTGTATTTGATCTGCAAGATACCATCAGAAATCAACGGGATGTTCTTCCCCGAGAAGCGACTTGGATTCAAGATAAAGTGATTCAGTTTGACCCGGATCAAAATCGGGTTGTGACTCTAACTGGAATTGAAGTTACCTACGAATATTTAATAGTTTGTCCCGGGATTCAAATAGACTGGGATAAGATTAAAGGACTTAAAGAATCTCTAGGAAAAGATGGTGTAACCACCAATTATTCCCCCCGTTACGCCCCTTATACTTGGGAACTAATTCGTAATTTCAAGGGTGGAAATGCTTTATTTACTTTTCCCAACACCCCGATTAAATGTGGTGGTGCTCCTCAAAAAATTATGTATATGGCGGATGATGCTTTCCGAGAAAAAGTGGGAGTCCGTGAACGCACTAACGTGATGTTTTTAACCCCTGGAAATAGAATGTTTGCTGTGCCAGAATATGCACGTTTGTTAGAAAATGTTATCCAAAAACGAGATATTAAAGTTGAATTTCGGCATAATTTAAGCGAAATTCAATCAGCAACTAAAACAGCTATTTTCGATCTTTTAGATGATAATTGTAACGTCATCGATCAGGTTAGCTATCCCTACGATATGATTCATGTTGGCCCACCACAAAGTGCACCGGACTTTATTAAAAATAGTCCCTTAGCTATGCAGAATAATCCCTATGGTTGGGTTGATGTTGATGCTTATACCCTCCAACATCATCGATATCCTAATGTTTTTAGTTTGGGAGATGCCTCATCCGCCCCGACCTCAAAAACCGCCGCCGCCGTTCGCAGACAAGCACCCGTGGTGGTTAAAAATTTACTTTCTTTAATGGGATTAAAACCTTTATTAAGTCAATATGATGGTTATACTTGTTGTCCATTAATTACAGGTTATAATCGTGTAATTATGGCAGAATTTGACGGTTATCATGGAACGCCCGTATCAAGTTTTCCCCTAAATCCGATTAAAGAACGTGCGATTATGTGGGCAATGGAAGTTACTGGGTTTCCTTGGATTTATTGGAATCGAATGCTCAAGGGAAAAAAATTTGAGGGCGAGTATATTAAATTGATTAAGTGGAAACCATAACTCTCCCCCATAGGGTGCGGGTATCCTGATTTTAGGCACTATTTATTGATATTAATAAGTCTACTTCTACCCGCTTCCACTTCTGAATTAAGTATATTTACCGATTGACAAATCTTTGCTTTTATATAACTATATAATTATATAAAAAGTCAACCATTAATCAATATAGTTCCAAACCGGAGGGATTGACCAATGGGCAAATTAGTTAACGAACTCAAAAGAGATATTCAATACCAACATGGGATGAATGCCTGCCTGAACTGTGGCATCTGCACTGCGGTCTGTCCAGCAGCAGAAGTTTATGATTACTCTCCCAGAGAGGTGATGAACATTTGCCAAAATGAAGATGAGGAGTGGCTGGTGGAGTTACTTAAATCAGATAAAATCTGGTTTTGCGGACAATGTTATTCCTGTAAACCCAGATGTCCCAGAGGCAATAGCACCGCCGATGTGATTCTCGCTTTACGTCGCCTTTCCGTTCGTCATGGTTACTTTGCTGAGTCAGAAAAAGGTAGACAGCAATTATTTGCTAAACGGGTATTCGGAGAAAATATGCTCAAACGAGGCTATACCTTAGTAGCAGAAAATATCACCCCTGAGCATTTCCCAGAACTCGGAGAAAATTGGGAATACTATTACGAACACATGGCCAAAATGCGGGAATGGTGGGGTGTCCCAATGGACTTAGAAAATAGCGCGGGTTCCCACCGAGTAATTCCCGAAAAAGACATGGATGAATTGCGGGCAATTTATCAAGCAACTGGGGCTATCGAGTTAATGGATGCTGTGGAAAAAGGCATGGAAAAGAAACTCGGTAGCAAAAAAGAAGTTGAAAAGTTTTGGGATAATTGGGTAGAAACTGCTGATAGCAGAAACTACGAAATGGACGAAAATAAATAAGGAGAAAAATTATGCAGACCGTTAATAGTATCAGTAGTGTAAATAGTAGTCTGGATGCCACCGAAACAGAAGGACTCATCTATATGCACGAAGAAGAAAAACTGGCGCATGATGTGTATGTTACCCTGTATGAACAGTGGGGATTGTCTATTTTTAATAACATCTCCAATAGCGAAGATAATCATGAAAATAAGATAGAAACCCTGCTCAATAACTATCAGATTGAAGATTCAGTTGGTGATAATCCCATCGGTGTTTTTGTCAATCCAGATTTACAACAATTGTACAATAATCTGATAGCGCAAGGAAGTCAATCCCTAACGGAAGCCTTAAAGGTAGGGGTTTTGATTGAGGAGACTGACATTGCCGATTTACAAGAGCGAATTGCCCAAACAGATAACGCCGATATTCAACAAGTTTATCAACAACTTTTGAGTGGATCGAATAATCATCTAAGTGCATTTACTTCTAACTTAACTGGCGAAACTGCTAATACTAACTCGTCTAATTATTCAAATAATCAGATTCAGGAAACAACAATAGATGACCCTCTGATTGGGGGAGGAAGTAATCAGAGCTTAGTTAGTAATGGCGGTGTTGCTAACTCAGGATATGCTGCAAATTTTCTCTTGGGTTCATTGGGTCAAATTAACAACGCTTGGTTATCGGGAATTGAGCCGATTTATCTGAATATTGATAACAGTTTTACAGCCCAAAACCAGCCGATTGATTTATCCGATATAGGAGGTATAATTAACTTATCTACAAACAACTTAGAGACGGCTTTTTATTCCACTCAAGATCCGATGGTTGCTCTGAATACAATGCGGATAATAGCCAGAATGGGAGAGCGGTAACTTTCGAGATTAATTCCTGAGTTAACATCAATCAAAACTCAAAAATTGACACCAACAAATTAGGAGAAAATACTATGAGAGTGACAAGAGAAAATATAGTTTGGGAAAAACACCAAAAACAGGTTCCAACGGTGGATGATGAAGGCGGAAAATTGTGGGGATGTTTCCGTAGTTGTTTTCTACAAAGTGCCGCTCCTTATACCGAAGGTATTGCCTATAAAATCTTAAAAGACGATTTAGGAATGGACTTGCGGGAAGCCGCCGGACATACTTCTTGTGGGGCAATTGGCTATCACGGAGATGTCACAACTATCGAAACCCAAATGGTGGTAGCCGCGCGAAATTTTTCCATAGCCCATTACGAATCTGGTGTTGATAATCTGTTCTCATTCTGTGTGACTTCCTTTGCTAATTACACAGAAATGATTAAACTCTGGGAAGAAGAACCAGAGTTGCGAGAATATACCGAAAAAACATTAAAAGAAACTACCGGACGGGAGTTTTGGATTCCCCATGTTTCCGGTGGTAGACCTTCTGTAGTTCATGCTTCTGATGTTTTCTATGCCAACCGATATAAATTAGCAGAAAAAGCTAAATATAGCCTCAAGGGAATTAAGGCAGTTGATCATATTGGATGTCACTATGGAAAAATATTTCCTGGTGAAGCCATGGGTGGGGTGGAATTCCCACAAACTTTAGTGGGGTTACTAGAAGCTTTTGGTGCAGAAATTGTTGATTATCCAGAACGTCGGCATTGCTGCGGAATGGGTTTCCGTCAATGTGCTTTTCCAGAAAACCGAGACTATACCGCCAGTAGCGTTTATAAGAAAATGAAAAGTCTGAAAGAAGCCCATCCCGATTGTAATTTAATCTTAACTAATTGTCCGGGTTGTACAGTATTTTTAGATGCTGAACAAGGAACAATTAAAGAAGTTTTAGAAGAAGAATTTAATGTTAGCGTTTTGGATTACGCACAATTGACCGGGTTGATGTTAGGTTATGATCCATTTCAAGATTGCGGATTTAATGCCAAAGCGGTTGAGATTGAACCTTTGCTCGATAAAATTGGCATTCCCTACGATAAATCTAAGACTGCTGAACAACGCAGAAGACCGTTTTAAATTGAGAGGAAGATCCCCCCTAGCCCCCCTTAAAAAGGGGGGAAAGACACTCAAAGTTCTCCTTATTAAGGGGGGGGAAAGACACTCAAAGTCCCCCTTATTAAGGGGGATTTAGGGGGATCTCTTAAAACTTAGCTATAACGTTTGAAACGTAAAAAAATTAAAAGGTAAAAAAAATGAACAAACAAGTATTAGTAATTGGTGGTGGGCCGGCGGGACTGGCGGCGGCGGGAAAATTGCAAGATTTTGGTTATCATGTGGTTTTAATTGAAAAACAAGCCGAAATTGGCGGGCATTTAAACAAGTGGTATAAGGTCTTTCCTGACTTTACCGAGGCTTCAGAAATCACCAAAAATCTCAAAGCGGGTTTGGGGAATACCACAATTTTAAATAATACTACGGTGACAGAAATTAAAGGTTCCGCCCCTAATTTTCAAGTAACTATATCAACCGGAGAAGAAATTGAAGTGGCGGCGATTTTAGTTGCCACTGGATATCAGCATTTTGATGCAACTTTGAAAGAAGAATATGGGTACGGAATTTATGATAATTGCATCAATTCCGTAGAACTGGATGCCATGCTGAAGGCAAAAAATGTAAAAACCAGAGATGGAAAAGTGCCGAAAAAAGTAGCGATGATTCACTGTGTTGGTTCTCGGGATGAGAAGGTGAATAATAATTATTGTTCGCGGGTTTGCTGCACCAATGCAATTAAAGTGGCAATTGAGGTGAAAGAACAAAATCCCGATTCTGAAATTTACTGCCTTTATATGGATATTCGGGTATTTGGTCGCGGTTATGAGGAACTATACCGAACTTCTCAAGAACAGTTTGGAGTGCAGTTTCTTCGAGGTCGGCTTTCTGAAGCCAGCGAGAAAAATGATGGTAGTTTATTATTACGTTTAGAAGATACTTTAACCGCAAAACCGATGCGATTAACGGTTGATTTGTTAGTTTTAATGGTGGGAATGGAGGGTAATTCAGAGTTAGCAGAGGTAGCTGGTTTAACCTTGGGTTGCGATCGCTTTTATGCCACTGCTCATCTGCAATATTCTAACAATCATTCGGCTCGATCAGGTATTTTTCTAGCCGGGGCAGCAACCGGGCCAAAAGCAATTATGGAATCGATTACCGATGGCCGATCTGCGGCGGCAGAAATTGCTAGTTTTTTAGCAAGTAACCCAGCTAATTCGACAGCAAATATGAATGGGCAAGCAGTAACAAAAATGGCAACATCCCTAAAGTAAATGAGGTAAAAATAATGGCAACAAAAGCAAAAAAAGGGAAAAAATTCGTCTTTGGTCTGAAAGCTGATCGCCAACTGGACGGCGATAAAATGAACTCCGATTTTATTAAGCAAGTTCTAGCTGAAGGCGGAAATGGTGCCGCGATCGCAGCCTGTATGCAGTGCGGTACTTGTAGCGGAGGTTGTACCAATATTGACCTGATGGATATGTCTCCTCGAACTCTGATTTTAATGGTACAAAGAGGGGAATGGGAAAAGGTACTTAAAAGTAACGCTTTATGGATGTGTAGTTCCTGTTATATCTGTACCTCCCGATGTCCCCGTGGGGTGCGTCCTTCTGATGTAATTGAAGCGGTAAAAGCGATCGCAATTCGCCAAGGAATTGAAAATAATTCTACCCGCTTTAATCAGATATTTGTCGAATTAGTTCAGAAACGAGGCATCCTTTTTGAACCAGAATTAATGCAGAAATATGGCGGTTTACCAGCCATGATCGAACAGGCAGAATTAGGAATTAAATTAACCCTAAAAGGCAAAATGTCGCCATTTCCAGAAAAAGTAAAAGACCCCCAAAAATTTAGTGAAGCATTAGAAAAGGCAAAAAAACCATGAAGAAATATTCTTACTATCCCGGATGTAGTCTGCATACCACAGCCAAAGAGTTTGATATCTCAACAAGAGTGGTAATGCAGGAGTTAGGAATTGAACTAGAAGATCTCAAAGATTGGTCTTGTTGTGGTGGTTCCATAGCGGCGAGTGTTTCTCACGATGTTGGTATGGCAATGGCGGCGAGAAATGTCGCTTTAGCCCAAAAACAAGATCTCGATTTATTAGCATCTTGTTCGGGGTGTTACAACAAGTCAGCAAGGGCACTTAAAGCATTAAAAGAACCCACCGAAAAAGATAGAATTATGGCGATTATGTCGGACATGGGAATCGATGTTTCTGACTATAATATTCAGGTCAGAAATGTTGTAGATGTCCTAGTCAATGATATCGATCTTGCCCCTCGAATTAAAAAGCCGTTAACGGGTTTAAAAGTCGCCTGTTATTATGGTTGTCTGTTGACTCGACCCGCAGATATAACAGGTTGGGATTCGCCAATGTTCCCGACATCAATGGATAGATTATCGGAAATTTGTGGGGCGGAAGTTGTTGATTTCCGGTCAAAAACTAAATGCTGTGGGGGCCCAATTTTAGTCTCTCAAAAAGATGTGGCTTTTGAATTGACTAAAAAACTATTAGATGAGGCGCAATCTCTGGGTGCAGATTGTATTGTTTTGGCTTGTCCCCTGTGCGACACGAACCTAGAACTGCGCCAGTCGGATATTGAGAAAAAATACAATGTTTCTTACAATTTACCCATTCTCTATATCACTGAAATCATCGGATTAGCATTAGGAATTAAACCAGGAAAACTCGGTTTAGATAAACATATTGTTTCAGCAAAACCCGTTCTCAAAAAATTGGGTTTATAAACCATAAAACTGGAGCAAAAACAGAAAATCAATTATCAAATTTTAGTTTGATATTGAATTAGATTTAATACTTCTCTCACACTTCAATCTTGACACTTTTATGGACAACTACAAACCACAGAAAAACAATCCTAGTAGATTTCTAAAATACATAATAACCGGAATTACAATCATCAGTAATGGCATCATTTTTCCCGGCTTTTACCCTTTAAAAGCAATGTCTGAAACCTCTTTAGATTCTAAGACGCAACAAGCGATGATTGATTCAATTAATGATGAGTATTACGCCAGAGCTTTTTATAACGCCGTCATGGAAAAATTTGGTTCAGTTCGCCCTTTTAGCAATATTGTTCAGTCAGAAAATAACCATGTTAATCTTTGGGTGAATATATTTGCTAAGTACGGAATAGCTGTGCCTATTGATAATTTTGCCGGAAATATTAAAGTTCCCGACACCTTAAAAGCAGCCTGTAAAATGGGAGTAGAAGCAGAAATTGCTAACGTGCAAATGTATGATAAATTTCTCAACTTTGTCACCGAACCCGACTTAAAAGCTGCTTTTACCCAACTGCGTCAAGTCTCTCAAGAAAGGCATTTACCCGCCTTTGAACGCTGTCAAACTCAGCCCATCAGAGGTCAAGGTAGATCTTCTTAAGAATCACTTAATTATTAGGTCGTAATTTTGATGTTAGGATCAGAGTAATTAGGACAAAGTTTTTGTTAATCAAAAAGGAGTAAACTATGTTTAGTAATGTTGGCAGCGTAGACCGAATTGTGCGTTTTTTGTTAGCAGCTTTTCTGCTATATGCAGGTTTGAGTGTTTACCAAGGAACTGGATTAGGAATTGGATTAGATATCGCCTCCGCTTTGTTGGCTTTTAGCGGATTAGTTGGCTTTTGTGGGATCTATAAATTACTGGGAATTAACACCAAAAGCTCTCAAAATTCCTAAGTCTGATTTTCCCGCGAATTTCCACAACTTTTAAATTCAACTAAATTATAAATAGGAGAACTTTCGATGAAAATTGCCGTAGCTAGTCAAAATAAAAAATCGATCACCGAACATACCGGACACTGCCTGAAGTTTTGGATTTATGAAACCAAAGATGGCGAAATTATTAGTAAGAATTTGCTAGAATTGTCTCCAAAACAATCTTTTCATGATAGTTCCGAAGACGAACCCCATCCTTTAGACGATGTACAGATTTTGATTTCTGGAGGTATGGGAAAAGGTTTAGTGCGACGACTAGAAAGAAAAAGAATTGAAGCTATTATCACCAAAGAAACCGATTTAGATAAAGCGGTTAATGCTTATTTTGATGGTTCTTTGATCACAGAAGAACCCGAATGTAACGAACATGAACATCAGCATCAACACAAACATCAACATCACCATTAATATGAATTGACAATTGGGAATTAAAATGCTCAGTATCAAGGTCATGAATCAAATTAAACTCTAGGTTTTTTATGGCATCTATATCTTCAGTTAAACCCGGTTTTGTTAACCTATCCCCCTTGGAATTTACTCAGTTATCTCATCCCCCCCTATTAATTGATGTTCGCAGTCAATTCGAGTACGCAACGGGTCATGCTCCTGATGCAGTTAATCTGAGTTTACCTCGAATCTTGATGGCAAACATTTCTGGAATTAGTAACTGGATTTTACCCCAATGGTTTCGAGATTTATCCAAAGAGCAACCCATTGCTATTATTTGTTTAACATCTCACCGCAGTCCTATTGCTGCTGACTGTCTAGTTAAGTTAGGATTTGCCCAGATCTTTAATATTACTGGTGGCATGGTAGAATGGCAAAAATTGAAACTAGAAACCGTAAAAGGTAAAGATTAAAAGTCTATGGGGAGGTATTTTATCTCCCTGTATCCTTGTGGAGAAACCGCACCGAAAAGGACTCAATAACAATTCAGAATTTGTTAATCACACTCTTGATAAAACTATGTGGGCTAGTTCAATTACCGCTTACTTTCATTACTTAGGTTTTATGTTAGCTTTTGCGGCTCTCACCGTGGAGTTTTTTAACTTAAAAAAAGAAATGACCCTCGATGAAGCCAAAAAAGTTGCTTTTGCCGATGGCGCTTATGGTATAGCTGCGACGATAATTTTGATTACAGGAATATTAAGAGTGATCTACTTTGGGAAAGGTAGCGATTACTACCTAAATAATCCCTTCTTTCAGGCTAAAATGGCAGTATTTATCCTCGTTAGTTTGTTTTCATTGTATCCAACATTTACGTTTATTTTGTGGTTTAAAGACTTACAAAAAGGTCAAATTCCTAGCCTAGAGATTGCCAAATTCAATCAACTTGCTTGGCTGATTAAAGGGGAGTTAATCTGTTTTACTGTCTTGCCACTATTAGCCGCCGTCATGGCGAGAATTAGCCAATGGAGTTAAATCAAAAAAGGATGAAATTTTCCAACTTATCTCAAATTCAAAAACGTCTATTTGCCTGGGGAATGTCAAAGGCAAATGCCACCGATGGTAGCGCCATAGAACTGATTGACTGCCCTGATTATTCCACCTTGGCAGAACTCAAACAAGGGCTGTTAGGATCTGTAGAAGGAAAAGTATTAGAAATTGGCCCGGGTGCTGGCTCGAACCTCTCCTATTACCCAAAAGATATTGATTGGATAGGGGTTGAACCCAATCCTTTTATGCACCAGTATCTCGAACAAGAAGCAGATAGTCAAGGATTAAAAAAGATAAAATTATTCTCAGGAAGTGCTGAAAAATTACCCGTTGAAAATAATAGTATTGATATTGTAGTCAGTACCCATGTTCTCTGTTCCGTCAACAATATTGATCACAGTTTACAAGAAATTAAACGGATTCTCAAACCAGGCGGAAGTTTCATTTTTTTAGAACACGTTGCCGCCGAATGTTGTACTTGGACACGCCGAACTCAGGATGGTATTGAACCCTTATGGAAAGTTTTATTTGATAACTGCCATCCTAACCGAAACACTTGGAATGCCTTAGAAAATGCTGGATTTGAGTCAGTCAATTATCAGCAATTCAGCCTATCAATTCCCATAGTTAGTCCTCATATTGCTGGAGTAGCTAAGAAGGAGAAAACCCTTGATTAATCAACAATTTAAACGGAGTGAAAATTATGCAGCTTTCCAAAAATAATCTCCAAGATAAAGTAAATCAAGTCTACGATGTCATTGTTATTGGTGGCGGTGCCGGAGGACTTTCTGCTGGTATTTACTTACAACGCTATCGCCTTTCTAGCTTAATTATTGATAAAGGCAAAGCTCGATCTTTTTGGATGCAAGAATTACACAATTATTTGGGCTTACCCACCGATACACCAGGACGAGTTTTATTGCAACGAGGAAAGGAACATTATGACAGTTTAAATGGTGATTTCCTTAATGGTTTTGTCGAAGACGTGACCGACGAGGGAGACACCTTTGCCATCCGCGTAAAAGTCGGTAGACAAAATAGTATTGATGCTGTTTTTAGAGCTAAATATATCATTGCTGCAAGCGGAATCATTGACTATTTGCCGCCTTTAGATGACATGAGAAATGTTTATGACTATGCGGGTTATAACCTGCACGTTTGTATGGTTTGTGATGGCTATGAAATGATTGATAAAAAATGCGGTTTCTTTGCTGGGAGTGAAGCAGCTATTGAAGAAATGGTATTTAATTTAAGTTGGTTTACACCCTATATTACTATTTTTACTCATGGAGTATTTACTATTAGCGAACCCCTAAAAACTAAACTGCGAGAACACGGTTATCCGGTCATAGAAACACCCATTCAACAGTTTTTAGGAAAAAATCATCAAATGACAGGAGTTGAGTTAATAGATGGAACAATTATAGAGTTAGAAACAGGCTTAATTTCCATGGGTTCTCATTATCACAGTACCTATCTTAAAGAAATTAACCTAGAACTCCAAGGAAACAATTTACTTACTGATAAAATGTGCCGAACTTCTCACCCCAGAATTTTTGCAATCGGGGATTTAAAAGTAGGGTTAAATCAAGTTATAATAGCAGCAGGAGATGGCGCTTTAGCTTCTACGGCTATTTGGCGAGAAATTCGTCGAGAAGTAGGAGCCAGACCTTGGTTAGAAAATCTTTCTAATCCTATGGATTAGGGCTGAAGATATTGGCGATCGCTAAACCATTAAAAAACCCCAAATTATAACTAATATATCTGATGAAAAATTCGTTTTTGATTACTATTTTAGTAGAAAATACCGCCACTGGTAGAGGGTTATTAGGCGAACATGGACTATCTTATCTTATAGAAACAGGTGAGTCCCGAATTTTATTCGATACCGGACAGGGATTAGTATTAAAACATAATGCTCAACAGTTGGGAATTTCTTTACAAAATTTAGATGCTGTTGTTCTCAGTCATGGTCATTACGATCATGCCGGGGGTTTAATCCAAGTACTAGAAGAATGTAATTCTACCAAATTATTCCTACATCCATCCGCACTACAACCAAAATTTAGTAATCGAGGAGAAATTGGTTCTCCAATTCAGGATAAAGAACTGCTAACCCAGAAATTTAGTCAGTTAATTTGGACAGATAAACCCACAGAAATTATCCCTGGAGTATCCGTAACTGGTACAATTCCTAGGGTTAATTCCTGGGAGGATACAGGAGGTAATTTTTGGCAAGATTCCCAACATGATCAAGTTGATTTAATCTTAGACGATCAAGCATTATTTATTGATACACCCGAAGGTTTAGTGGTAATTTTAGGTTGCGCTCATGCTGGGGTTATTAACACCTTAAACTATATTACAAAACTGACTGGAAAAGAAAAAGTTTATGCTATAATTGGGGGAATGCACCTGTTAAATGCCAGTAGAGAGCGCCTGCAAGCAACGGTAGAAACCTTGAACCAATATCAAGTGCAAATCATCGGTGCTAACCACTGTACAGGAATGACAGCCCTAGCTTTTTTATGGCATCATTTATTAGGAAAATGTATCAGTTGCTCCGTTGGTACTCGCTTAAAATTTGGTTTTTAACTAAAAAAAATAATTAATTTAGTTGTTCAACTTTTGATCTAGTTTAGGAAAACCTCCTTTTTGATAAATAGCAATTTGTTCAGGGGTTTGTAAATCCATAAAATCCGCCAACTCGCTATAAGTAATACATTGGACTTCTGGTTTGCCACAAACCGCCTCAGCAAAGCGAAATAGTGCATTCCAATAAGCCCCTTTATTCCAAGCTGAAAAGTGATGACCAATATGCACCGGAGCGCGGTTGCCAGAATAGTTACTTTGGAAATATTTTAAATAAGTTTGAAAAGTATCTTCTTCGTAGCGCTTGGCATGACTAGGGTTAGGTTTTGCCTGAGAATGGAGATAGTAAAAGTTATAATCCATTGATAGAACATTTTTGCGGGTAATTGCCGTAGTTAAAGAAGCCAGGGGAAAATTCCAAATCCCATTTTCTAGTTTCGGCCAGTAATTTGCTGATGCCACTTTGCTAGTATCATAGCGAAACCCTTCTTTCTTCAAGGTTTTGTATAAACCCGGACTCTGACCCAACTCAGGGGCGCGAAAGCCTTGAATGGCGCCGCGGTCAAAGGCAAAAGTACCCTTCAAACCATTGATTTTATAGGCATCAAAAATAAACTGATCAAAATATTCAAACTCCTTTGTCCAGTCCGCCTCACTCCAGCGACTACCATCAAAGTGACCCACCCCATGGGAACCAATTTCATGACCCTCTTGGTATGCTTGATTTAACTGTTCCAGGCGGAGATTAATCTCTTGCTTAGTGCCACCCCAACCAATGGCAGACCGTCCCTGACCCTTGCCCCCAGGGGGTTTATACAGGTTACGTTTCTCATTATTCACAAAATAAACCCCGCTAATAAAATAGGTAAAGTGAACCGGGATATTTTTTTTCGCCAGACTTTGAGTAAAGTTGCGAGATTTTTTCCAAGATTCTAGGGAATAGGAGCCATCAAAAGCCATTAGCACAAACTGAGGAGGACGACTTGCCACCGGGTTTTGCTCCTGAATTAATTTATACAGCAAGGCGGAACTCCAGCGAGTTGACCCGCAAGCATCACCCCCATCAGCATCCTTACAGGCGGCAACAAGTTCTTGGGAAAAAGGCCCTAACGCTTCCTTTCCCTCCACACAGTAACCCAAAATTCGATTCAGGCGACTTCCCCGGGGACAACGGCCCTCTCCATAGGCTTTGATAAATAAGGGTTCTGGCCATTCCTGGGTATTACAAACCTTGCCACCCTCTAAGTCGCGGCATTTTTGCAACATTCCCTGGGTAAACGGCCCCAAAGCGTTTTCGCCGTTAGAATAGAAATAACCTCCTAAACTATTAACGGGCTTTTCTAGGATGGGTTTTGGGGTTTCGGAGACTGCTGACTTGGACTGTTCAGTAGGTGAAACCAGCGAGGAGGGCTTGGCGCAACCCCAGAATATTAAGGATGAACTGAGATAAATGCAGGTTCGATAAAACCATTTTGAAGTTTTTAACACAATGCTCCACTTCTTCAATAAACTACCAAATTCTACCATTCGTAGTAAGCCCGACCGGGCTTAGATTAGAGGCGTGATAGATACGGCATTTATTAACTCTATATAGCGATAAATTATGCAATTTGTTAGACTTATGTAGATAAGAGAAAGGGAGTCAAACAAAATGACAACTATTCAATCAACGACAACTGCAATAACATCCCTTTATGACCAGGATTTTTATCTGTGGTTACAGACAACTATCAATGTATTAAAACAGGGAAAATTTGCCGAAGTAGATTTAGAGAACTTACTAGAGGAACTGGAAAGTATGGGGAGAAGTGAGAAAAATGCTTTAAAAAGTAATCTAAGAATACTTGTCATGCACTTACTCAAGTATAAATATCAGCCGGAAAAACGAACAAATAGTTGGCGTTACACCATTACAGAACATCGTCAACGTCTCCAAGATACCTTGAAAACCAGTCCGAGTTTATATCGTTTTTTTGAAGAGATTTTTAATGAATCTTATCAAAATGCAAGAAAATTAGCCTCCGATGAAACAGGTTTATCAATTAATGAATTTACCCCAGAGTCTCCCTTTACAGTAGAAGAAGTTCTTAATCCTGATTTTTTACCCCCCGATCATAATCCTTCCGAAAACATTGAATAGATTAGAAACTCGGTTTCTCCAATAAAGCGGTTTTCTAGGCTTCAGTTTCTCGTTAAACAACCTCAAAACTTTGATAAAATATTTGCCAATTGTCTTGCTGTTCCAATTGTTCAAATAACTCCTTAATTCGTTCAGCATTCCATTCGGGTAATGCTTCTTCTTGCTTTGGAATCAACCAAGGTAAATTCAAAGGTTTCTCTACCGCAATGGCTAAAAATTCCTCCTTTCCCATTTCCTCAAATATAAACTTTTGCCCCGTCTGATCTGCAAAAGAATCCTTTTGAGGTAATAAAATCGGAGGTTTGTCGATCATTGAATTCCTGGCATAACCAAAAGACGGACAAAGTAAATATTTCCCCTGTTGGCTCCTATTAAATAATAGTAACTGATAATTAGAATATTCTAAATCAATCCGCATCCAAAGCAACTGATTAGCAGGAATAGTTGGCGGAATTTCCGGTACAGAAGGCGGCGGAAGTCGTAAACTGGGGGCTTTAGTTCCCCCTGGAAATGAGAAACAGGGTTTCTGAAACCTCTATTTTAAGATAACACATTCTTATAAATATACAACCCATAAAGTCTGCTAACTATTTCAACTATTTCAGTTATTTCAACTATAAAAACTATATCTTAAACAAAATAACTATGTTACTCCTCTTGTCAACTTTATCAACTTTTTTACTATGAAGACATCAAGGAATAAATCCTGATTAATTAACAAAAAGATAGAGCAACAATTATGGATACCTTCAAAAATTATCTGAACACCGACAAACACAGAACAATTTTAAGGGAAAATAATCTTATTTCCCTTGTAGTAAGCCCTTCAGGGCTTTAGGGGTTTAGGTCTAACTCACCGAACCCCTACTTTAACCTAAAGGGTTTGAGTCATGAGGGACTCACTACGAGGTTTGAGTCCAGGGCTTTGAGTCCTGAAGGACTCACTACGAAATGTTAAATTATTATTAAATTTTCTGTTTAATCACTATATGGTTATACAATCTACATTGCTTCGCAAGTCTGGAAACAAACAGAACGTTTCAGGAGGAAAGCAAATGCGGATCATGTTGATTCAGCCCAATTATCATTCCGGGGGCGCTGAAATTGCCGGAAATTGGCCCCCTAGTTGGGTTCCCTATGTCGGGGGTGCGTTGAAAACCGCCGGGTTTACCGATATTGAGTTTGTCGATGCCATGACTAACTTTATTGAGGATGAAGAATTAGCCCAAATTATTCAAGATCGTCAACCGGATATTGTGCTGGCACCGGCCATTACTCCGATGATTTATAAGTCTCAAAATACTCTCAAAATTGTTAAACAAATTTGCCCGAATGCTAAGGCAATTATGGGCGGGTTTCCCCCGACTTATCTGTATCGAGAAGTATTGAATGAGGCTCCTTGGGTTGATTATATTTTCGGGGGTAAAGAGAAGAAATTACGGTTAATTTATTAAATACGATCGCTAATAATGATCATACAATTGAAACATAAACCCCCCGTAGAGATTGAGTTTTTTGATACAATTTCTGCCTGGGGTGTAACTCATGATTTATCCGAATGTGAAAGTTATCCTAAAATTCAACAAAAACATGATACAATTCAGGTGGCTATTATTGAAGATAACGAGGAAACCCGCCTGAACCTAAGAAAAAATTTGCGATCGCCACCCGGAATCGAAGTCGCCAGCGAAGCTACCAATGCCGAAACCGGCTTGGTGTTACTAGAATCGATTGATGTTGATGTGGCGGTTGTCGATAGCACCCTACCCAATATGAATTTGGTCAAGTTTATCCGCATGGTAACGAAGGTTCAGGCGGGTTCCTATGTGATTCCATCCAAGATTTTAGTTTTGGCGATGCCTGACCAAGAATCAATATTATCAGAGGCTTTATCGGTAGGAGCAAATGGGTTTTGCTTGAAGGATTCACCGATTTAAAAATTGGCAAATGCGGTGCAAATGATCCATAATCAAGGGAGTTATCAAGATCCGGCAATTGCCCCTTTAATCTTAACACCAATAACCCCAGGATAAATTTTGATTTTAATCTGAACTAAGGAAATAGATTAATTCATGGGATTTCTTTAGTAAAGGACAGCAAAATAGGTGAATATTTAATCTAAAATTTTCACAGGCAGGGTAGGGTTTACAAAAATTTATGTTATCCTACAATCAACCGAGATTACCCCGCATCGATTGATCAAACATTATTAGATTGAGGAAATTTTCATGACATCTCAAGTCGCAACTTCGCCGGAAAATGAACCCAAATTAAGTGGTTTAACAGTTGCGTTTTTCAGTATTATCCATTTGCTGGCTTTATTAGCACCTTGGTTTTTTTCTTGGTCAGCGTTAGGAATTACGATATTTCTACACTGGTTTTTTGGCAGTATTGGAATTTGTTTAGGCTACCATCGTTTATTAAGTCATCGCAGTTTTAAAGTTCCTCAATGGTTAGAGTATGGGATTACTTTAATTGGTGTCTGTGCGTTACAAGGAGGGCCGATTTTTTGGATCGCCGGACATCGTTTGCACCATGCCCATACCGAACATGAAGATAAAGATCCCTACTCTGCAAAACGGGGATTTTGGTGGAGTCACATGATGTGGATTTTCTATCCCCGTGCATCCTTTTTTGATGCTGAACATTACAAACGATTTGCCCCAGATTTAGCGCGAGATCCCTTTTATTGTTGGTTAGATCGCTATCATCTGTTAATGCAAATTCCCGTGGCTTTACTGCTTTATGCCATTGGGGGTTGGTCATGGGTGATTTATGGAGTCTTTGTCCGGGCTGTGGTGTTGTGGCATAGTACCTGGTTGATTAATTCTGTCACCCATATGTGGGGATACCGCACCTTTGACACCGATGATAATTCTCGGAATCTTTGGTGGGCGGCAATTTTCACCTACGGGGAAGGCTGGCATAATAACCATCACGCCTATCCTAATGTAGCTAAAGCAGGTTGGAAATGGTGGGAACTCGATATGACTTGGTGGTCAATTTGGGTTCTCAAAACCTTGGGTCTGGCCCAGAAAGTGGTGATGCCCCCGACTCAACGGGCGACGCAAGCCTAAATTAACTTTTAAGTATTTGGGGATAATTCATCAATTACCCCTACATAAACCCGCCCCCGAAAACAGTTATCGGATGGGCGGGTTTTTCATGGTTATCAGAAAACTGGAGGTTAGGGGTTAGGCTGCGATCGCTTCTTCATAAACCATAAAGCTCTTTTTAGTTACGCCACAAATCGGACAATGCCAATCTTCGGGAATGGCTTCAAAGGGTGTTCCGGGGGCAATGCCAGAATCAGGATCACCCGCAACGGGATCGTAAATCATCGAACATTGGCGACAAATCCATTTTTGAGTTTGAGGATCGGAACTCGCGGATTTGGGGGTAGCAGCCTCGCCATGTAAGGTGTTCAGGGCTTCTGTATATTGGTTGGCGTGATGATGTTCAATCGGAACTAATAGGCCAAAGTTAGAGGCGGCTTTGCGGAAGATTCCGGCGTGTTCCCGGGACTCAGCCTCTTGTTCTTCAAATTCACTCACCGCCTGCTCATCCCGGTCTACTCGGGCTTGGGCCGCAAATTCGGGGTACATGGTGGTGTATTCGTAGGTTTCCCCTTCAATCGCCAACTCCAAACACCGGGCGGCGATTTTTTTCTTTTCTTCGTCGGATAGGGCTTCGGGCTCAGTGACGACTAATTCAGGATGCAGGAGGCGGAAATGGGCAAAGGCGTGTTCTGTTTCTTGATTGGCGGTTTCCCGAAACAGTTTGGACAAATCCCCCAGCCCAAGTTTTTTTGTGACTTCTGCGAAAAACAGATATTTGCGGTTAGCCATCGACTCTCCACCGAAGGCGGCTTCGATATTTTTGGCGGTTTCTGCGTTGGATAAGTCCATTGTGTCTCCTCTTGTTGATCTCGTTATATCTAAGAATAATTCTTAGTTTTAAGTTTGTCAAGGGTAAGAATAAAATTAATATAAAGTTCAGTTACTTAAAATAAATGTTATGATCTGTAAAGGAAGATTCAATATAGCAAGCTATGGAAGGCCAGAATAGAACCACCGAGATCAGCCGCATGATGAAACAGAAGGGGTTACGCATCACCCCCCAACGGTTTGCGGTTTATGCCAATCTCTTGTCTCGTTACGATCATCCGACGGTGGATGATATTCTCACCGAGATTAATCGGGAACTTCCGATCGCTTCTAAAGCCAGTGTTTATAGTGCTTTGACGGTTCTGCGATCGGTGGGATTAGTCCGAGAGGTGCTCCTAGATGAAGGGGTAACTCGTTATGATGCCAAGGTGGAACCCCATCACCATTTTGTCTGTGAGTGTTGTGGTCAAATTCAGGATTTAGAGTGGGATGTCTTGAGTCATTTACAGATCAATCCCTTACCCCCGGGGTTTCGGGTAAATACCTATGAAATTACGGTTAAGGGCTGTTGCGATCGCTGTGATTGATGGGGAATGGGTAATGGGGGGGATGAATCCTATCTACTAATCTTCTACGGAGTTATGAAATTGCCAAAACTGGCATTCTGATCGGAACACCTGTTAGAATAGGGGAAATGTTACGAAACGTAACTTATGTTGATTCCTATTCTAATAATTGATGTGGCTCTGGTTGCTTGGTCATTACACCTAATGAAGCAAGCTGTCGAATATAAAGAATTCTCCTTCATGTTGGCCGGGATCTTGGTGGCCCTGTCCGCGGCTGCCATGGGGTTAGTTTACTTCCTGATGGGATCTTGTATTGATCACATCGCTCAAATGTCTCAACACGCTTATTCTTATTCTTACTTTTAATGGCCATCGGAGTGGCGGATACCTTTCTCCGACACTCCCAAAAAAAGTTTTCATTTACTACTTGACAAAACACTGGTTAAGGAATTATATTGAAATACTGCAAGGGGTTATAGCTCAGTTGGTAGAGCACCGCAATGGCATTGCGGGGGTCAGCGGTTCGAGCCCGCTTAGCTCCATTCTTGGTTAATACTAGAAGTTGAGGATGTGGAAGCAACCACAAAGACACGAAGACACAAAGAAAGGGATTAAAATTATAAATTATATCCCCCTAAATTCCATTAAGAAGGGAACTTTGAATCGGGTTCCCTCCTAATAAAATTAATCATATTCAAAGTTTTTCAGTTTAGGAACTCCAAACCAAAAATCCGTGGGAATTAGAGGTTTAAGGGTCGGATCATGACCACCGACTTGATTGGTGCGGAGAATCCAGAGATAGGCTCCTAATTGAAGGAAGATCATGGCAATTTTATCGTTAATTAATCGCGGTAATAATGAGCGCCAACTAGAGCTTAATCGGGATAGGGTTTTTAAGGGAGTTTCTTGAGTAAACCGCCCTAAAGTTGGAGAACCATATCGCCAATCTTTTCGAGCTTTACCTGTAGTGACTAAGATACTTTCTAAACTGGCAACTAAGGTTCTTAATTGAATGAATCGTTGGCTTTGTTCGTGGTGGGGATTTTCCCGCAACCATTTCATTAATAAAGGATTGAGTTCAAACTGAGCTAACATCCGTCTGAGGGATAAATATAACGCTTGACTCGAATCTTGAGAACAGGAATTAATCGCACTCACAAAAGTAGTTCCGGTTCCATCTCCTACGCGATATCGAGCGGTCATAATATCTAGTTCATTGATGACAATATCCAAGGGAGAAAACTTAAACCCATCAAAGTCATAATCTTGGGTGAGAGGATCAAATTTAATCAGAATATCGTTAAAGGGACGACATCCTAACCAACCGAATTGACGATCTCCACTATAGCGTGTCCAGTCTAAACTTCCTGGGATAATTGCATCACAATTATGGGTATAAATTTGGCGATATTCGATGTTAAATCGCAGGTTTTGGGTCAGGCGATCGCGCACCACCGTTGCAATTCCATAGGCAAAATGTCCGAAGTAAATTCCCAAGGGGGTATGGTCACCATTCGGCCCGCCAATACCGCCGTAAACGTGCATTAATAAAGCCCGTTCTCCTTCTTTCCAAAGGGATTCTGGCACAATATAATAATCAGAATTATCCTGATTTGGATTGAGGAAAATTGTCTTAACTTGTCCTTGGGGTGTGACTGTATTTTTCCAGTATTCCCAATTAATATAATCTACGGTTTTTGGTTTTCCTGAAATTATTAAATCGGGAGTTAGGGAAAACAAACTATAGGGGGCGATCGCCTGTACTACAAACTGACCATCAATATTTTTTTGTCCGAAAATATACCATCCTGAAGCATTAACTGGAGAGGATTCTAAATCCTGATTAATTGAAGGTAAAACCCCATCTCGGTTAGGGATAACAGAGGGTAAATAGACCTTTTCTTCTAGGCCATTAAATTGTTCAGAGGAGGGATGATAATGACGCACTAAAAACAAGTCATTACCTAAATTTTCAATAAACCGAACTAGGGCATAAAATCGGCCAGTAATTTCAACGGGATCATGTTGAATATAAAGACTGGGACGCTCTAATCCGGTATCTTTAAAGACTACAGGTTCTTTTAGTACAACAATTACATCATCCTGGGGTCTGGCTCCAGCAATGGATTCTAAGGGGTCAACTTTTGACCAGCCATTAATCCGGTCGGGGTGAATATTTCCTTGGGATTTACTGACTTTAACTTGATCAATAAAGTTAACATCCTGGGTGACTAATTTAACTCTTTCCCTGACATTATTTACCTGTAAATCCCATCTTAAATTAACAATTTGTCCAATTCGATGTTGATTAAAAGTGTCGGTATGATAAATCTCAAATAATACGCCTTTTACCTGTTCCCTTTCTGATACTTTGGGTAAAATTAATCGACCTATCCAAGTTCCGACAGGCTGATATAATTCGGGATTAGGGGTTTGTTTAACGGGATAATATTCAACTTGATTAAAGGATGCTTTTTTGTAGAGTTCATAGTTACTAGATTTTTTAAAAATATCAGGATCTAGCCCGGTAATTTCCCAATTTTCTAATAAAATTCCAGTTACAATATCAACGGTTTGTTGCAGGTGGGTTTTGCCATTGGGGAGTTGATGATCTCCCATGGGGCCGCCCATCATATTGTGTCCCACTGGCCCCAGGGAGATAAAACTAATTTTTCCCCGCCGTTTGGCAAAATTCCAGTTTGATAACAGAGAAATCGGCCAACGTCCAGGGAAAATAATCGCCCCGACTTTTTCAACGCTATCCTTATCCCCAACCAGATGATAGAGATGTTCTGTTACCATTGTCCCCGTATTTCCACTGATCACACCTGCAATGGAAATTACCGTAATTGGGGCTTTAATGGTACGTTTGAGAAAGGTTACAGCCCCCATAGACATTTGACCGCCCCCGCTATAGCCCACCAATGTCACCGGAATTTCACTACCCACGGGATAGCCATAGCTGAGTAAACTATTATACAAGACTTGTGCCAAGCCTTGATTTTGAATTGGGCCGTAGCGAGGATCGGCTGAAACCGCTACTGAGACTACATTTCGGGCATTAATGATAAAGCCAATCGGGTTGGCGGGATTTTGAACCACCATGGAGTCAATCATCCGCCACAAAAAGGATAGGGGTCGATTTTCAGTTAAGGGTTTATTAGTAACAGAATAGGGCATAATCCCTTTAACAATTGCTACATTATCGGGAGTGGCAATAGCAATGGCATCTAAAAAACGTTCAACTTCTGGTAAATATTGATAGGAGCCTTGATTGATTCCATCTAAATACATGACATAGTGATTAAATGGGGTATCAATATTAGGATTTTCGACTAATTTTCCGGTATTTTCTAAGGGTCGAACTCCATACCATCCCGCCCACCAAGTTAAGGATTCTAGCGGTGTTAGGATAATAGAAATTAATAAGGCAATTAAACTAAAATGAACTAATTTTAATCCTAATCTAAAGCTATGATTGAGTAAACTAAAACCTATAGTTAAGGGGTTATTGGAATTAGGATATAAAATAAAAACTAATAGTAAAGCTAATAATGCTAGGGCGACAAATTTAACCGCAGAGGAAGTTTTTTGTTTAGGAAGATTTTCTTGTTGTTCGGCTTCTAACCAAATTTCCTTACCTACGGTCAGGATTTGAGGCTCATTCCCGTCGTACATGACCATTTGTTCTAGTTTTTTCGGGTCAGTAATTAATGGAGTTCCAGCCACTGAATTAGATAACCAACGACTAAATGCTAAAATCGGACGACCAATTGTTCGTTGCACAATTTGCAGGATAACCCAGCCGATCAAAACACAAATAAACACTGACCAATCTTCAAATCCGGCAATGCTTTCTAATCCCACAAATTGGGCGAGTAAACTCCAAATTGAAAGCAATACCCCAATCGCAATTCCCATATAGGGTAAGGCTATTAAAAACCCTAACATTTGGGGAGCATAACTGACTCCTAATGTTTTAAAAATCAGATTAAAACTTAGGGAAACATCAAAAAATAGGTTACTCGCAATCCAAATACTTACCGCCCATAATCCATAACTTAAAGCAAAAACAATTGCAGAAATTCCTAAGCTGAGGATAAACCGAATCGGTGTAACTTTATTAGCAAATAAAACAATACATTGTCCAATGGCTTGAGATAAACCGGCGATGAGAACAATAATTAAGGCTACGGTTAAGCCATCGGGTAAGGTATTAATTTGATCAAAAACTTCTGGGTTGAGGGCGAATGATCCTGAAACCAGATGCCAGAATTGGTTAAATGCGGTTTCCATAAAATAAAAATTTACACAGATGCAATTAATGGTTTTAAGTGGTTTTAAGTTTAACCTGAACAACCATAAAAAGCAATATCTTAGTATGGATTATGGCTCAATCAATCTATGTTTCAATCGTTGTATAAATTGTAATCTCTTACTTACTGTGATACACTCGAACAATTAAATAACTGATTGATAGGGCTAAAACCGCAACAGCTAGTCCAATCAAATCTTCACCCCCTTTTTTATCGAGATCAAAAATAATGATTTTTCGTCCTACGGCAATTAAGGAGGTGATAATCACTAACTCCACTTGAATAACGTGTTTTTTTAAATACGCTGAGATATTTTCTAAAATTTCTAAGGCAATCAAAATATTTAAAAATAATCCAAAAATTTCAAACAAAGAATCTTTAAGTATTAAATTAGAATCCGTCAACAATTTGTGGGCTAAATATAAAATTAGCTGCCCACAGCAAACCATGATAATAATTACCATGGCAATTGATAAGGTTTTCGCGATCGCTACTTGAATTTCTTCTAATATCATTAAGAAATTTTCGTCGCTAAACCAATGGGTGAGGGATTCAAAAAAAGTTCTTTTGCGTGACATAGTGACCCGTGAATTGAAGTTAGACTGAAAATACAGCAGGGATGGAGCAATTTAATATCAATATATAAGTTAAAACCCGTTAAGGCAAGATTATTCTTTAAAATTAATCTCATAAGTCCAGAAACTCAGTTTTTAAAGTGTCCAAACAGAACTTAACAATCATATCTATTGAAATTAATCTATATTAGTAGGTTGGGTTAACCGTCAGTAAAAATCAAGGTAATCAAACCCTATTATCTTTGTTGGGCTAAAATCATATAATCGTCAATAGTATAACTTGAATTATAGTTTAAATTAAAATAGTCCTTACACAGAGGACTAATATAACTTTGAAGAGGCAATTTTTCCCGTGCTAATTTACCAAATTCAGAGGGTGATAATTGTTCTCTAGTGCCTGTAGATGTCAAATATTTATACCAGACTAATTTTAAACCCATTTCTTCAATAAAAGATCTAATGACACTGTATTCTAGGTGATAGTCTTGGCGATGTCGTAAATTATAAGCGCTAAACAATTTCTTGTCTTGAACAATGAATAACACATAACCGTCCGGTTGTAAACAGCGATTAAAAATATATTGAAAATTACTATTAGCTTTTTGTCTGAGTTGAGGTTGATAAAAAAAACAATGGGAAATGATAATAAAATCAAAAAAATGCTTAGGCATTTTGTCAAAATTAGACTTATCCCCTAATAAGTCACAGGTATCAAAGCGAAAATAAGCGTTAGTTGGTTGAAGTTGTTGCTCAACATATCTGCGCCAGAATTGCAGTCCCCTATATTGAAATTTTGCTTGTTTTTCTAAAGAATAATAGGCAATTTGAAACTCCGAGGAATTCATCCCTTGATAATTACTTCTAAGGAATAAATCTAAACCATAAATCATCGTCCCAGGGCCAGCCGCAATATCCAAAATATTAAGATGTTTGGGTAATAACCCGGTTTTGTAAATCAAAAACCAGGCTAAATAAGCACCATAAACATTAGTTAAAAAATAGCGTAAAAAATATACATAAGGACTCAATTCAAAACTATATTCAGGATCTTCTCCAAATTTCAAGCCATTCAAATCTTCAATGGCTTCTTTTAAGGAATTTTCAAAATTTTTTCTTTGACTCATTTGTTGAAATTCATCTTCAATAAAACGGGCTAAATTCAACTCAAAATCATTAAAAATATCAGGGTCAATTCCTGTGGATTGAATTAAATTATAGCAATCCTAAATGATTTTCTATATATAAGTATACTGATGAATTTTGGGAAAATCAAATTTATGTTCCTTAGTAAAAAACTCGAACAAAAATTTGATAATCTTAAACGACCTGCATAAATACCAATACTTCCTCAAAAAGTTTTTCGCTTGTAACCAAATATCTTCAACCGGATTTTGTTGCGGAGCATTAGGAGCAAATAAAATACAAGTAATTAAAAAATCATCAGGTTCTTTATCACCATTTATTTCTGATAAAAATTCTCTA
>MNYZ01000076.1 GCA_001873365.1 Oscillatoriales cyanobacterium CG2_30_40_61
GGGGAGGTAAGGGGAGGTAGGACGAGGTAGGGGGAGTAGGGGAGGTAAGGGGAGGTAGGACGAGGTAGGGGGGGTAAGATTTGGTGACTTTATTGATTTTTTGTTACAAACATCTAAAATTTGCCTGTGGTGATCTCGGACGCCTATGGGGAGTGATAGAAATTAATTAAGGGTTTGATAAGAATCACTGTGAAATCTCGGAGTTATTCTTATACTAACTAAGAGGTTAATAAAAAAACAAATATTCCCAACCTGATTTTACTCCCCCTGTTTGTAAATAGCCATCATTAAATCATTCTTTAGGCTTTGCCTGAAATCATGGATGGTAGGGCAGTATAAGTAATATCACCGGAACGGAAAAGCTCAATCCTACGTCACCCCCGATTGGGGGTGTACCGCTGCGAGAGCTAACCCCCGTAAGTGCAGCCTCTGATTACTGGAGCAACTGAGATAGAAACTATGCCAGCCATTAAAATCGATGCCGACAACAACTTAAACTCCTCTTTTCAGGACTATTCTGAGCCTGATGAGCTAATGAGTCAGGATCTTGATCCTGATTTGGATGATTTAATTGATCCGGAGATAGAAGATACCAGCGATGTCAAACTCCAGAAGCCTAGCAATAATCGTCGCACAACAGATTTAGTTCGATTGTATCTCCAAGAAATTGGTCGGGTACGTCTGTTGGGACGGGACGAGGAAGTATCAGAAGCCCAAAAAGTACAGCGTTATCTGAGGTTAGTTGACTTACGGGACAATGCCGCCAAGCAGGACGAGGGACTGATCAATACCTATGTGCGACTGATCAAAACCCGGGATCAATTATCGGCTCAGTTGGGTCATCGTCCGTCTTTAGAACGGTGGGCAACCACGGCGGGGGTTGATGTGACGGAACTCAAGCCGATTTTAGCTTCAGGTAAAAGGTGTTGGGCAGAAATCGCAGGTTTGACCGTTGAGGAATTGGATCGGATTCAAACCGAAGGTATACAGTCCAAAGACCGAATGATTAAAGCGAATTTACGTTTAGTGGTATCGGTGGCGAAGAAATATCAGAACCGAGGTTTGGAACTGCTAGATTTAATTCAAGAAGGAACTTTAGGACTAGAACGGGCGGTGGAGAAGTTCGACCCGACCCGAGGATATCGTTTTAGTACCTATTCTTATTGGTGGATTCGTCAAGGGATTACCCGGGCGATCGCCACCCAAAGTCGCACGATTCGTCTACCTGTTCATATTACCGAAAAACTGAATAAAATTAAAAAAGCACAACGGAAAATTTCTCAGGAAAAAGGTCGTACTGCCACCATTGAGGATATTGCCCAGGAGTTAGAAATGACTCCGGTGCAAGTCCGAGAAGTGTTGCTCAAAGTTCCCCGTTCTGTGTCTTTGGAAACTAAGGTAGGAACGGATAAGGATACGGAATTAGGGGATTTACTCGAAACTGAGGAGGTCACACCGGAAGAAATGCTGATGCGTGAATCTTTGCATCGGGATTTACAAAACTTGTTAGCCGATTTGAGCAGTCGGGAACGGGATGTGATTCTGATGCGTTATGGTTTGGGGGATGGACACCCCTATTCCCTGGCGGAAATTGGCCGGGCGCTGGAATTATCCCGGGAGCGAGTCCGTCAAATTGAAGCTAAAGCTCTACAAAAACTCCGTCAACCTAAACGTCGCAACCGGGTTCGGGATTATTTGGAGTCTTTGAGTTAATCCCTGATCGTTCAGGACTTACGCACAAGACCAAAGAAACCGGGTTTCTGGCCGGTGATTTTGCGGATGAAATCAAGATTTCTCGTTCACCAAACCCGGTTTGGTGCGTAAGTCCTATCGTTTATAGATTGGGTTTTTCTACCCCCCGTTAACTATAGTTATCGGGGGGTTTTAGTTTCAATAACTGTTTTTTTTGACAATCAGGAAATTTTTTGTGTATGATTGTCAGTATGCAAGCTTTATTGAAAACAAAACAATTGAGCGTATGGCTTTATATACAACAGTCTCTTTTAAATCCGAACTTAATGATAAGGGTTGGCGGTTAACCCCCCAACGGGAAACAATTTTACAGGTCTTTCAGAATTTACCGAAAGGAAATCATCTGAGTGCGGAGGATTTGTATACTTTACTCAAAAGCCGAGGGGAAGTCATTAGTTTATCAACAATTTATCGCACTTTAAAGTTAATGGCGCGGATGGGAATTTTGCGGGAATTGGAATTGGCTGAAGGTCATAAACACTATGAAATTAATCAACCCTATCCCCATCACCATCATCATTTAGTTTGTGTTCAGTGTAATAAAACAATTGAGTTTAAAAATGATTCGATTTCTAAAACCAGCATGAAGCAGGCGGAGAAGTCGGGGTTTCATTTATTAGATTGTCAGTTAACTATTCATACGATTTGCCATGAGGCTTTACGCATGGGTTGGCCGTCTTTGATTTCCACCAATTGGTCATGTTCAAAGGCGATCGCCGATGGATATTCCGAGACAGACGAAATCGAGTGTCAGTAATCAGTAATCAGTTATCAGTTAACAGTCATTATTTCTCGATGACCTATTTAAATGCGTGAGCAGCTTAGTGATTAGTTTGGAATTTTTGGTTTTTAGCCAACCACTGATATAGCAGTCGCCATAACGCTATTGACATGGATTACCGCTTTGGCGGTAATGACAGCCGATAAGTAGTCCTAATATCTAGGCGCGTTTGCTATAACTGTAAACTATTGGCTGTTAACTATTAGCTGATAACTGTTAACTTTCAACTGTTAACTGATAACTGATAACTGATGACTGATAACTGAATTAAAGGCTACCAAATAAAACGGTATCGGCATTGGGGCCATAAAATGCTCGGGCTTGTCTAACAGCCTGTTGGGTTAGACTATCGTAAACTCCATTAATTGGGCCGTTATAAAGTCCCTGGATTCTTAATCGCTGTTGCAACTGTTGGATATTGCTTGCACCAGAAATCGGGGGAGTTGTGGCAACCACTGGGCTAATTTGAGTTGCGGGTCGTGAAACCGATTGCATATTAAACAAGGAGGTTTGAGTGGTAGGGCCGGCTATCCCTGTCACCGTGACTCCCCGGGATTCTTGAAACCAAATTAAGGCATCTTGAGTGGCGTTATCAAAAAAACCATTAATTGGGCCATTATAATAGTTTAATTCCCGTAAACGCCGTTGAATTTTTCTAACTTCTGGGCCCGTATCTCCTAAAGAAATTGTGGAGAGGGAATTAGTGATTGGAATAGTCTGATTTTGGACAATGGGGATGGGTCTGAATTGCGGGGTCTGTGTAGTTGTGGTGGCATTAACAATATAAGAAGCGGTGGTCGGCCCAACTTCTCCTGTGACTGTAATTCTATTAGCCCGTTGGAAGTTGCTCACAGCCCGTTGAGTGGATTGACCAAATACCCCATCTACGATTCCGGTATAATATCCCAGAGTTTGGAGTTGTGCTTGTAATACCCTCACCGCCTGGCCGTGACTCCCTAATCTGAGGATAGTATCAGTTTGAGGAGGAGTAGGAATGGAAGGAAAAGAGGGAACAGAGGTAACATTTAAAGCCACTAAAGTAGTAGATGTGGCGACTCCGGTGGCTGGAATGCCCTGGGAACGTTGGAATTGTTGAACGGCTACGGCGGTTAGGGCGTCAAAATAGCCCGTAATTACACCCTGATAAAAACCTAGGGTTTGTAACCTTTGTTGCAATGCTTCCACTTCTTGGCCATACTGACCTTCTCTTAACGTTGTACCCGGGAAAACAGCATCCTGACCAGAATTAAGACCGCTATTAAGTAAGGCGAGAGTAGCTTCAGTGACTAAACCCGTTGCCGCAATATTATAGTCCTGTTGCAGTCGAATTACCGCATTTTCTGTGACGCTGCCAAAGTTGCCTGTAGGTTGTTGGTTAAAATAACCCAAGGCTTGTAAGCGCGTCTGTAAATCCGAAACCCCAGGGCCACGATCTCCCCGTCCCAAGCCAATTAAATTTCGATTATAGCCAGTATTGCCAGTATTGCCAGTATCCAGGGGGGGGCTGATAATCACTCCTAAGCCTAAAGCTGCCAGGGTTTTAGGGCCAACAATCCCATCGGCGGATAAACCTGCATCCCGTTGAAAGCGAATCACCGCCGCTTGAGTTAAACTGCCAAAATTCCCCGTAGCATTGGCAGTAAAGTAGCCCAATTCTTGTAGGCGTACTTGAACTTGCCGGACTTGGTTTCCAGAATCTCCAGACATAACCAAAGCTTGGGCCGTTTGGGCAACTGTTAACACCGAAACTGCTACAGCTAAAGCCAGAAAGTAGCGGTAGGTTTGACTAGAAAGTTTTTTCCAATCAACATTATTTAACCCTGAGAGTTGATCAGAAGCGGGATCTTCATAAGTTAGGGCTAAGGCTAAAAACCCATAGGATTCAATCATGGTTTTTTTGGGGGAAACATTATTAATCAACTTTAACCTTTACAAAAATTAGGTCTGGAAAGGTTGGTTTCCCCTATTCTAGTCCAGGTTTAAAAGTGAGATTTAAACCCAACCTGCGCGATCGCAAATTAACGTAACAATCACCGCAAAGGCCGTAATACCTAAAGCCACCCAAGGACTTTGACCTTGACTAACAGCAAAAGAAGTCGCTACACCCGCGCCTAATGCTGCGGTTACGGCGGACTCAATGGGATCGCGTTGTGAGGGTTTGGGGTTCATAAGCTAGGGGAAGTTGGATTAACGCCATAGTTGTGAATGGGTTCAACCTATCACCTAGAGCCATAAAGTCTATTAGTTTTCGTCTAAATTGCAATCAAGCGTTAGGTTTAGATACGTTTCTTCATCAATCTGAAGAATTCTTACCTGCAAAGCTTGTATTTTTGTGAAGATATGTTACCATGCCTAGAATTACATAAGCAGTTTGTGTACCCGTTTACAAACAAAACCACCTAACTATGAACCATACAGCCCAAATGACCAAAAAATTCTTGATTCTTTTAGCAACCGTTAGTAGTGTAGCCGCCCTCGGTGCTTGCAGTCAACCCAGCGCCACCAACCCAGAACAACCCGCCGCCACAGAACAAGCTGCTGGAACAACTGGGTCTACAACAGCCCCTGAAACCACAGCCACAACCACCACCACCACCACCACCACAACTCCGGCTGTTGCTTCTGAAAATACTGCTACCACAGCCAATTTAGTCTCTAACGAGTCGGAAAGCATTGTTCAAATTGCTGCGGCTAACCCTTCTTTTAGTACCTTTACTAAAGCAGTTGAAGCTGCTGGTTTAACTGAAACTCTCTCTGCCCCAGGTGCTTACACGGTTTTCGCACCCACCGATGAAGCCTTTGCCGCTTTACCTGCGGGAACTTTAGAAGAATTAATGAAGCCTGAAAATAAAGAAAAATTGGCTAAAATTCTCCAATATCATGTTCTAGCAACTAAAGTCGCCTCGGCTGAAATTAAACCAGGTGAAGTCGCTACGGTTGAAGGAGATCCCGTCAATTTAGAAGTAGCTGAAGGCAAAGTTACAGTCAATGGCGCCGAAGTTATTCAACCGGACATTAATGCCAACAACGGTGTTATTCACGTGATTAAAGTTGTCATTCTTCCTCCTAATGTAGCCGCTCCGACTACATCTCCTGAAGCAACATCTCCTACTACCACATCCCCTGAAGCAACATCTCCTACTACCACATCCCCTGAAGCAACAACAACAACAACTACTACTACTTCCCCTCAATAGGATTTCAGGGATTCTCTAATTCAAGATTAATCTATTTTCAGATTATCTAAAAGCCCGGTTTCACAAAAGTTACCGGGTTTTTTATTAATTATAATTAATTATAAATCAATATCAAATTTTAACTGAGTTGCATTGATTTCTTTTTGTTTTTCGGCGGATTTTAATACCTCATATCCTAACGGAATTGATAACCTTTTTTGATCTTCAATTATTTCTTGAATCGTCACAATTGAGATAATATCATAGCTTTGACTCATATACTTATTTTGATAAATTCCGGCGGATTTAGCGGTTTTAATCATCTCTTTTGTGGGTTCTTTTAAGCTAATAAAAATTCCCATGGCTGCTTTTTCTAGGGTTAATGTTCCTTGTAAATCTCGAATATCTCCCGATTTAATATTACCGGATTTCACTTGTAAGATGATTTTTTCCGGTTCATCCTGTTCACTTCTAAAATAGGCAATACCATCAATACCTTTATCCGCGCCTTTTTTCGGGTTAATAACTGCCCGATTATTACTATAGGTTAAAACCGCCCATTTTTCAAATTCCTTGCGGGTGCGATCGTCTTTTTTATTAGCTAGGGCGATCGCAGATTTCATATCTTTAGGAATACCATTAAGTTGAATTTGTTCTAATACTCCTTGACCAAAAGCATCTTCTAACCGTTTTAAAATTAAACTAATACTTTGATAAGTAATATCAATTCCTATCCATTGACGCTCTAATTTTTGAGAAACTGCAACGGTTGTCCCACATCCACAATAAGCATCAAGAATTATATCATTTTCATTACTGCTGGTTTTGATAATTCTTTCTAACAAATCTTCTGGTTTTTGTGTGGGATAACCTAAACGTTCTTTTGTAGTAGGAGCAAATAATATATCTGTCCAAATATCTTGCAATACAGGACTCTTGGTTTCATGTAAATATTGTTTTAACCCATCTTTTCGGGGTCTACCATCCTTTTGAAGTAAAATCCGACCATTTTCATAGAGTTCTTCTAGTTTCTCAAGAGAAAATCTCCACTGTCTATTATTGCCAGGATGAACACCTCTCCATTCTACAGTTCTTGTTTCCGAAAAATGTGGTGCAGTTAAATTTTCTGCTCTATATAAACCTTGACTATCTGAATATTTATAACGAGATAATTGTTCTGGAGAATGAATAGAATCTATATAATTAAAGATTTTTGACTGTGTTTTACTATAAAATAAGATACGATCTTGAATCCTCCCAAACCTCTGAGGATCATTATGGGCTGTAGTTCTTTTCCAAATAATTTCATTTAAAAAATCACCACCTTGAGAGCAAAAAACCGCATCTAATACTAATTTTAAATAGTGACTAGAAGTCGGGTCACAATGAAGATAAAAACTTCCGGTGGGTTTTAAAACCCGATGAATTTCTACAATTCTCAAAGTCATACTAACTAAATAAGCCAAAAGACTACCCTTACCCAGAACTTTTGTTAATCCAGCAATTAAATCAATACTTTGTTGGGTAAAATGACCTTGATAATTGCTAAAAATCTCCTCTAAACCTTGATTTGCCTGATCATCCCAAGTCCAAGTGTCAATAAACGCTTGAGCTTGGGCTTGATCTTCCTTGCCTAAATTATTATAAATTTGATTATAATTACGTTTAGAATTAAACGGCGGATCGATATAACATAAATCAATAGATTCATCCTTAATATATTTTCGCAAAACTTCTAAATTATCACCATAGAATAATTGATTAACCATGTTTTTTAATTCCTTGATTTATAACTATTTTTTGCGATAAACTTCACATAGATGACCAATTTCAATAATCCAAACCAACAAAATTTTATCATAAATTTCATAAACAATTCGATAATTCCCTACACGAATTCGATAAACATTTTCCTCAACTCCTGATAATTGAATTGACCCTCTGGGACGAGGATTACTGGCTAAAGCATTAATCTGAGGTGCGAGACGTTCTTGAAACAATTTAGGTAAAGACTTAAATTGTTTCTTCGCTTTTTTAGAAAACTCGATTTTATAATCCACAATTGCTTAAAGTCCTAATTCTTCCTTTAAATCTTCCCAGGAAACTCCTTCGTTTTGTTGATATTCTAATTTTGCTTCTTGAAAGGCTTCTAAATCTATTTGATCTTCCAACTCTTGAATAACACGCTCTAATAATAAAAATTCATCCATAGAAATAATTGCAGCAATATCTTCTTCATCTTGATTAATAATAATCCGTTTTTCCCCTAATTTCACAGCAGAGATAATTTTATCTAAGTTTTCATAAACTTCATTTAAGTTAAGACGAGAAATAGGATTTTGATCAAAAGTCTGAGCTTCGTTAATGATGACTTGTTCCATCATGGGAGATACCTCGTAATCAGAATATTAGGGGGACAATCAATTTTTATTAGCCCGAAAAGAATCGCTCACCTCACCCATCCTAAATATGATCTGATTTTATCATAAAACTTAAAAACCGGGTTTCTTCTTAAATTTCGTGTAAAATTGTAAAACAACCCTTACTCCCTATAATTAAATCCTATGAAAAGCGCATTTTTAGACCGCCTGCATAGTTCTGAACGTCCCGTCATCGTGTTTGATGGGGGAATGGGAACCAACCTACAAACCCAAAATCTTACCGCCGAAGACTTTGGCGGAAAAGACTATGAGGGATGTAATGAATATTTAGTTTATACAAAACCTGAAGCCGTAGCTAACGTCCATCGTGGCTTTTTAGAAGCGGGTGCGGATGTAATTGAAACTGATACTTTTGGCGCCACTTCTATTGTTTTAGCTGAATATGATTTAGCTGATAAAGCTTATGATTTAAACAAAACCGCCGCCGAATTAGCTAAAGGTTTAACAGCAGAATATTCTACACCCGAAAAACCTCGATTTGTTGCGGGTTCAATTGGGCCAGGAACGAAATTACCCACCCTCGGACATATTAATTTTGACACATTATATCAAGCATTTGCAGAACAAGCGGAAGGATTATTTGATGGCGGTGTGGATTTATTCATCGTTGAAACTTGCCAAGATGTATTGCAAATTAAAGCCGCATTAAACGGCATTGAAGACGTTTTTACAAAAAAAGGTGAACGTCGTCCGATTATGGTTTCCGTGACTATGGAAGCCTTTGGAACCATGTTAGTCGGGTCAGAAATGAGCGCGGCATTAACTATTTTAGAACCCTATAAAATTGATATTTTGGGTTTAAATTGTGCCACCGGCCCCGATTTAATGAAAGAACATATTCGTTATTTATCGGAACATTCACCTTTTATTGTTTCCTGTATTCCCAATGCGGGTTTACCGGAAAATATTGGGGGTAAAGCCCATTATAAACTGACGCCCATTGAACTAAAAATGGCGTTAATGCACTTCGTTGAAGATTTAGGAGTTCAGGTAATTGGCGGCTGTTGTGGAACCCGTTATGAGCATATTCAAGCCTTAGCTGAAATTTCCCAAACCCTGAAACCGAAACAACGGGAACCGCAATTTATTCCCTCGGCGGCTTCAATTTATAGTCCCCAAAGTTATGAACAGGAAAATTCGTTTTTAATTATTGGTGAACGCCTTAACGCCAGTGGGTCTAAAAAATGCCGAGATTTACTTAATTTAGAAGACTGGGATGGGTTAGTTTCCTTAGCAAAATCCCAGATAAAAGAAGGGGCGCAAATTTTAGATATTAACGTCGATTATGTCGGGCGAGATGGCGTCCGAGATATGAAAGAATTGGTGTCTCGTGTCGTTACTAATGTTAATTTACCCTTGATGTTAGACTCGACAGAATGGCAAAAAATGGAAGCGGGGTTAAAGGTTTCCGGGGGGAAATGTTTACTCAATTCTACTAACTATGAAGATGGGGAAGAACGCTTTTATAAAGTCTTAGAAATCGCCAAAAAATATGGTGCTGCGATTGTGGTGGGAACCATTGATGAAGAAGGAATGGGAAGAACCGCCGAAAAGAAATTTGAAATTGCTAAACGGGCTTATAATGCAGCTATTAACTATGGTATTCCTGCTTATGAAATCTTTTTTGACCCCTTAGCTTTACCAATTTCTACAGGTATTGAAGAAGACCGAAATAATGGCAAAGCCACGATAGATTCTATTCGTCAAATTCGTCAAGAATTGCCCGGATGTCATATTGTTTTAGGGGTTTCTAATATTTCCTTTGGCTTAAATCCAGTGGCGCGACAAGTGTTAAATTCGGTGTTTCTCCATGAAGCGATGCAAGTGGGGTTAGATGCGGCTATTGTTAGCGCTAATAAGATTTTACCCTTAGCTAAAATTGACCCCGAACATCAAGAAGTTTGTCGGAAATTAATTTATGACCAGCGCGAATTTGATGGGGATGTTTGTGTTTATGACCCGTTAGGAGAACTGACTAATTTATTTCAGGGTAAAACTACAAAACGAGATCGTTCTGGAGATATTAACCTCCCGGTAGAAGAACGTTTAAAACGTCATATTATCGACGGAGAACGAATTGGATTAGATGATGCTTTGGCCGAAGGTTTAAAACAATATCCACCCCTAGAGATTATTAATAATATTCTCTTGGATGGGATGAAAGTGGTGGGAGAGTTATTTGGTTCTGGGCAAATGCAGTTACCTTTTGTGTTACAATCTGCCCAAACTATGAAAGCCGCCGTTGCCTATTTAGAACCCTACATGGAGAAGTCAGAAGCGGGGAATAATGGCAAGGGAACCTTTATTATTGCTACGGTTAAAGGGGATGTGCATGATATTGGTAAAAATTTAGTTGATATTATTTTATCCAATAACGGCTATCGGGTGATTAATTTAGGAATTAAACAACCCGTGGAAAATATTATCAACGCTTACAAAGAACACGGTGCGGACTGTATTGCCATGAGTGGATTATTAGTTAAATCTACCGCATTTATGAAGGAAAATTTAGAGGTATTTAATAAAGAAGGTATTACAGTTCCGGTAATTTTGGGTGGGGCGGCTTTAACCCCCAAATTTGTCTATGAAGATTGTCAAAATGTCTATCAAGGTCAAGTTATTTATGGTAAAGATGCCTTTTCTGACTTGAATTTCATGGATAAATTAATGCCTGCAAAAACCGCCGGAAAATGGGATAATGCTGAAGGATTCTTAGGAGAATATGCGGAAGCGAAGAAAATTAAAGTTAAGTTAGAAACGGTTGAAAATGCTTTAGAAAATCCTGAAGAAATTGTAATCGATACTCGACGTTCTGAAGCCGTTGATGTTAATATTGAACGTCCCACTCCTCCATTCTGGGGAACGAAAATTTTACAACCGCAGGATATTCCTATCGAGGATATTTGGTGGTATTTGGATTTACAGGCGTTGGTTGTCGGTCAATGGCAATTTCGCAAACCCAGAGAACAATCAAAGGAAGAATATAATCAATTTTTAGCTGAAAAGGTTTATCCAGTTTTAGATGAATGGAAAATCAAGATTTTAGCGGAAAATTTACTCCATCCTACGGTGATTTATGGGTATTTTCCTTGTCAGTCGGAGGGCAATTCCCTATTGATTTTTGATCCTGAAAATCATCAAAAACAAGTGGCTCGCTTTGAATTTCCTCGACAAAAATCAGGAAAACGGTTGTGTATTGCGGACTTTTTTGCCCCGAAAGAAAGTGGCAAAATTGATGTTTTCCCGATGCAGGCGGTAACTGTTGGGGAAATTGCCACGGAATACGCGCAAAAACTGTTTGCTGAAAATGACTATAAGAATTATTTGTATTTCCATGGAATGGCGGTACAAACAGCAGAAGGATTAGCGGAATGGACTCATGCAAGAATTCGTCGGGAGTTAGGATTTGGTAGTGAAGAACCGGATAATGTGCGGGATGTTTTAGCCCAACGCCATCGGGGTTCTCGCTATAGTTTTGGATATCCGGCTTCTCCTAATATTCAACACCAATATAAGCAGGTGGAGTTATTACAAACTGACCGAATTAATATGTATATGGATGAAAGTGAACAAATTTATCCAGAACAGTCTACAACGGCGTTTATTACCTACCATCCTGTTTCTAAATACTTCAATGTTTAACTGTGATAAAAACCCGGTTTCTTTGAGAAACCGGGTTTTTGGGATATATGACATAAATATTATTTAAAGATTAAGCCCGGTCGGGCTTACTACGTTTAGTTTTTCAGGCGTTTGCCTTCTCCTTGAATCCGTAAATATTCCCCAAATAATGCTAGGAATCCAGAGGCTAAAATTAGGATCACACTCAAGGCATTAATATCGGGTTTGACGCCAGTTCTAATCCGACTAAATATTTCCATTGGTAAGGTATTTGCCCCACTTCCGGCGGTGAAACTGGCGATTAAAAAATCATCCATACTTAATACAAAAGCTAGTAAACAACCTGATATAATTCCGGGCATTAATTGGGGTAATAATACTTGAATAAAAGCCTCTATGGGAGTTGCTCCGAGATCTAAGGCGGCTTCTTCTAAATGGGGGTCTAAATCGGCTAAACGGGTGGAAACAACTAAGGCAACGTAGGCTAAACAAAAGACAACATGGGCGGATACAATTGTCCATAAACTCAGGGGAATGGCAACGGCGGCTAAAAATACTAGGGTTGCTACCGCCATGGCAATATCAGGAATAATTAAGGGTAAATAGGATGCTCCTTGATATAATCCCTTGCCCGGGAAATGATAACGGGCTAATCCTACGGCCATTAATGTACCGATAATGGCGGCAATTCCTACGGCACAAATTCCCACAATTAAACTATTTTTTAGAGCGGTTAAAATTCTGGCATCTTGGAATAATTTAACATACCATTGTAAGGTAAATCCTTCCCATCCGGCACTATATCGAGATTTATTAAAACTAAAAAACGTTAAGACAAAAATCGGCAGGTACATATAAAAAAACATCAAACCTACAAAAACTACCTGCCAAGAAATTCTAAACTTTGGTTCAGCAGCCATATCAAGGATCTCCTCTGGTTGTTGTTGGGTTTCTTGCATAAATTTTCCTAATTGATGTTAACGAGAGGGTTTACTATCTCCATATTTAAGTAAAAGTGCGATCGCAATACTCACCCCCAAAATTAAAACCATACTCAAGGCTGAACCAAAGCCCCAATTTTGAGTTGATCCTAAAAACTGGTTATAAATTAATCGAGAAACCGTCATACTGGAGGCTCCTCCTAATAGTTCGGGATCGACAAAATCCCCCATGGAACTAATAAAAACTAGGAGAGATCCGGCGGCAATTCCGGGCAAGGTTTGGGGGACGGTGACTTTCCAAAATGTTTCTACAGGTCGCGCTCCTAGGTCGGCGGAGGCTTCTAATAATCGTCGATCTAATTTTTCTAAAGACGCATATAAAACCGTGACCATATAGGGTAAATAACTATAGGCCATGCCAATTAAAACCGCCGGAGTTCGGTTTAAAAGTTCTAAGGCGGGTAATCCAATTAATCCTAAGATAGAGTTTAATACTCCGGTGGGTCTTAATATGGTAATCCAAGCATAGGTTCTTAGTAAAGAAGATGTCCACAGGGGCAAAACAAAGGCTAATAATATTATATTTCGCCACTGTTTCGGGGCTAATTGGGCAATCCAATAGGCGACGGGAAATCCGAGGAGTAAACAAATTGTAGTGGTGCCAAAAGCATAAAAGAGCGATCGCCAAATCACTAATAAATTAATCGCTTCAAATACTCTTAAATAATTATAAATACCATTAGGAATGACTAAATCACCAGGACGAATATCCTTAACTAAACTGAGTTGAAAAATCAATAAAGTTGGCAGGATTAATAAGAGTAATAACCATAAACCCGATGGCCCCAACAATGCCAATGGGCTAATTAATTGAGAAACCAGTTGTCGCCAGCCTTTTTTTATCGGAGGTGGAGAAGAAGTCATCGGAGTTTTTGTTGAAATAGTCATAGATTAGGGAATGGGGAATGGGTAATAGGTAATGGGTAATGGGTAATGGGTAATGGGTAAAAAATTGCTTTTCTCTGAGAGTTTGAGCCGGGTTTAATATTCTAATTACCTTAACAATTGCTATAGATTGGTTAAGGGTTAGCAGTTAACAATTAACTGGTTAGCTGAGTCCAATACCGTTCATAAATTTCATTAGCTTTACCCAAATCATGAATCATTTCACTCCGAGCCAGGATTGATTCTGGAGGAAATAAAGTCGGATCATTTCTTAAAATATCCGGTAATTTTTCGTATGCTAATCTGGAAGGAGTAGCAAATTTTAACCGATCCACCAAAGTAGCGGCGATATCCGGGCGCAACATAAAATCAATCCATTTATAGGCTCCGTCGGGGTTAGGAGCACTTTTAGGAATGACCATGGTATCAATCCATAAAGATGATCCACTATAGGGGGTAATATATCTTAAATCCTCATTTTCCTCCTTAATTTCTGCCGCATCGGAGGAATAACACATCGCTATTGATAAATCCCCGACAATCATTTGAGGTCGCCAAGAATCCGTGGTAAAAGAAGCGATTTTTGGTCGTAATTCTACTAATTTTTCATAGGCTTGTCGGATTTGATTGGGGTCAGTAGAATTATAGGAATAGCCTAACATAATTAACGCTGCTCCTATGACTTCCCGCACATCATTAAGTAACGTGAATCGCTTGGATAACTTATCTTTATTTTCCCATAAATAACTCCAATCTTTCGGGGGAGTTTCTAATTTATTCGGGTTATAAATTAATCCTGTTGTTCCCCAACTAATCGGAACACTATGAACACCGCCGGGATCATAAATCGGGTTTTTAAATTGGGGAAATAAATCCTCTAATCCGACTAATAGTGAGTGATCGAGTTCAGCTAATAGCCCTATTTCGATCATTTTTTCCACCATATATCCCGAAGGATAGATGACACTATAGGCGCCCGCTCCTCCGGCTTGAAGTCGGGCTAACATGGCTTCATTAGAATCGAAGACATCGGCTACAACTTTTAACCCCGTTTCCTCTCTAAAATGATCTAACAAATCTTGATCCGTGTAGCCAGACCAGGTGTAAATGTACAAGGTATCGGAGGAAACCTGAGTGTTTGGGGTGGTTTTGACCTGAGCCAATGTCCAACCACAGCTTGACAAGGATGATGCTACCATCGCAGCAACGGAAGTTTGCAAAAACTGACGTCGTGTTTGAGCCACCCTAAAATTCCGATGTTTTTGTGGATAAGTCGGAGACACTGTTTTTTCTCAGTGGAAGTTTAACAAATCAAGCAATTGATTTAATTTTCCCATAGGATAGGAAAAAAATTCACAAAAATTGCAGATTAGATTTTATCTTAGATCATCTAAAAACTGAGTTTCTGAATTTTAGCTACGAGATAAAACCCAGAATCAAACTTCAGAAACCCGTTTTCTGGATATAAAAATTGAGTTTCTCAGCTATGGCGTTACACTCGATAGCTGACGTTGACTTTCTACTTGTTGCTCTTTGAGTTGCTGCTCAATTTGATCCTTAACAATTTGGCGATATTCATAGAAATGTTCTACCTGTCCACAAACCACCAAATAATGATCTAAAACCCGAGGTTTATGTCGTAAAATATTCCATAAATATCGCCAAAACGTCGAACGAGTTTCCCGCACAACTCCTTGATACCAACATAAAATAAACAGCGCTCGCATGGTTTTCCAGTCCACTAATTTCCGTCCAATGGAATTAGTTTTAGGCTCTCCAATCATCATAAAATGACGGTAAGTGCGATCTAAATATCGTTGAGGATCGTATAATTCATAAAATCCATTCACATATTCATGCGCTATGTCTTCAATCGGTCGAGTGGGCAGAAAATTCATTAAGGTAGTTTGATTGGCATTTCCAGTTTCCTTAATTAATCGTCCTTCTTTTTCTAAACGATGCCAAAGGGCGGTATTCGGTAAAACCTGCAACATACTAAACATAGCAATCGGAATCGTCGTTTTTTCGACAAATCGAACAATCCGGTCGCCCGCGCCTTTTTCTTCCCCATCAAAACCAATAATAAATCCCGCCATCACCCGTAACCCAGATCGGATAATTTTTTCTACGGAATCACTCAAAGAATCGCGAGTATTTTGGAATTTTTTAGTTAAATTCAAGCTATCTTCATCGGGGGTTTCAATCCCTAAAAATACAGCCCTAAAATTACATTCAACCATCAAATCCATTAACTCTTGATCTTGAGCTAAATCAATAGAAGCCTCCGTAGTTAAACGGAAGGGATAATTATTTTCCTTCATCCAGACTTTTAATTCATTCAGCAACAACTTAACGTTACGTTTATTGCCAATAAAATTATCATCCACCAAGAAAACACCCTGACTAAAATTTAACTCTTTTAACCGATCTAATTCCGCTAAAAGTTGAGCCGGAGTTTTAGTTCGAGATTTACGTCCATATAACACAATAATATCGCAAAACTCACACTGAAACGGGCAGCCCCGGGAGTATTGCAAAGAAATCATATCATAGGCTTCTTTCTCTAATAAATCAAACCGAGGGATAGGAGATGTCGTAACATCGGGTTTCTCTCCTTCGATGCGAAAAACCGCTTTTTCATCTCCCCTTTCTATCGCTTCTACTAATAACGGTAAGGTGATTTCTCCTTCATCTAAAACTAAATAATCTGCCCCGGCAATTTCTGCGGCTTGAGGTGTGGAGGTGGGATAGGGGCCTCCCACAGCCACTTTTTTCCCCCGTCGTTTCGCCTCGCGAATTTGCTCCAAAAAATCATCTTTTTGGACGATCATTGCTGAAACCATCACCAATTCCGCCCAATTCCATTCCGCTTCGGTGATCTCTCGAACATTCCGGTCTACTAATTTAAACTCCCATTCTTGGGGTAAAATTGCTGCTACCGTAATTAACCCCAAGGGCGGTAGTAAGGCTTTGCGGTTAACTAAAGCGAGGGCTTTTTCAAATGACCAGAAACTTTGAGGAAAAATGGGATAAATTAAAAGAACACGCATTATTATTAACCCTGTAAAAGATCAAGATATAAGTTCACAAAATTTCCGAAAATCATGGATTTTCTGACAACTTTGCCACTTGTTCGGCAAGAGTGTCTACAGTATAACGAATTTGTTCTTCATTGTGGTTAGAAGTAATAAAAAATCGCAAACGTGCGCCATTTTTAGGTACGGAGGGATAAAACATAAACGGTACATTAATCCCTCGTTTGAACAAATTTTGAGACAGTTGTACCGATTTCCAAGAATCTCCGACGATAATCGGAATTACGGGAGAATCTTGACTTAACCCGGTATTTAATCCTTGATTTTTGGCTAAGGTTAAAAACAATTTAGCCTGTTTATGTAATAGTTCAACCCGTTGGGGTTCAGTTTTTAATATCCGAATTGCTGCAATCACAGAAGCCGCATTAGGGGGAGAAATTCCTACACTAAAAACAAACCCCGGGGCGGTATATTTCAGATATTCAATTAATGCTTGAGATCCGGCAATATATCCTCCACAACTAGCAAAGGATTTGCTTAAAGTTCCCATCCATAAATCGACATCATGGGGATTAATTCCGAAATATTCTCCAATACCCCGACCCTGTTTTCCTAATACGCCAATAGAATGCGCTTCATCCACCATTAAAAAGGCTTTATGATGTTTTTTAATCTGAATAAATTCGGGTAAATTGGGAATATCTCCATCGGTGCTGTAGACCCCTTCCACAATAATTAAAACCCGTTGATAACGAGGACGCCGTTCTCGTAATATTTGATCTAAAGCTTGCCAATTATTATGGGGAAATGCGATCGCCGTCGCCCCAGACAATAAAGCTCCTTGTAATAAACTATTATGACTTAGGGCATCATGTAAAATCAGATCATGCTGTCCGAATAAATGCCCCACGGTGGTCACATTAGTGGCATGACCGCCAACAAAAACAATACTATCTTCAACTCCAACAAAATCAGCGATCGCCCGTTCTAATTCTTGGTGAATTACCTTTTCACCTGATAATAACCGACTCGCACAGGCGGAAGTTCCATACCGATCAATTGCCTCTTTAGCAAACTGAGAAACCATCGGATCACCACACATTCCCAAATAATTATAGGTGGCATAATTAATATAGTCTTGACCGCGAATTCTAGCCCGATCATTGGCAATTCCTTCCTGGGGTCTAAAAAAGGGATTTCCTAACCCCAAATCCGCTAATTCTTGCTGTTGTTGTTTCAGATGCAGATATTCGGGAAAGTATTCAATTTGATAATATGCGGCTGGAATTTCTGGCCCAGAGGCGGATTTCGCTTTTTTTTCCAGTAATTCTGCGAGAAGCGATCGCTTTTCGGGGGCGGATAACTGACTAACAGAAGGTAATAAACTAATCATTGATTTCTTCCTGTTCTGATAATAAAATATTTAATAACGTATCAACATCCCCATCCGATAATTGATCTAAATGATGTAAAAGATGTTCTGCATCTTCCGGGGAAATCCCCTGTTGATATTGAGTCATATCCAATGTGTGGTTATCTGCCAAATATTCAGCCAAAGTACAGATATTGGGATAATCCCATAACAGGGTGGGGGGAAGTCGGCGCCCCAACATCGTTTCCAAATCTCCAGAGAGGTTAATCGCTTCGATGGAATTTAAGCCATAATTGGCAAAATCCTCCTCCACATCAATCTCCAACGCTTCTAACCCCAACCTTTCCGCGAGTTGACTGACTAACCACCCTTCAATTGTGGCGACAGACTCGAAAGACTCAATGCTGTTCACCGATGATTCTGGATGATGCACCGTTACCGATGGTTGCTGGGGTTTTGTCCCATTCATAGACGCATTTAACACTTGCATGAACCACTCCTCCATCACCCTAAAACTCTAGCATCCCAAGATAGCAGAATCCTGTTTTAAGTTGGTGGTTGATAGTTGTTACCCACCCCAGGTTGGTTGATAGTTGTTAGCGATCGAGGACGCTCGCCCTACTTACTTCCGGTGCCTCCGGGTGACTCCCGGTGCTCCCCAGGGCTGTTTCATTTTCCATTGCTAACCCTAAGACCTAACCCCCCAACCCCCTTCCCTAGGAGGGCAGGGGGAGTAAGAGGGGGTTAAATCTCAGCAGAGATTTCTGATCAGGAATTCTTCCCCCCTCTCCTGGCAGGAGAGGGGTTGGGGGAGAGGTCACACACAGTTTTTCCTAGAGAATGAAACAGCCCTGCCCGGTGCTCCCGGTGCTCCCGGTGCTCCCGGTGCTCCCGGTGCTCCCCTACTCCCCCAATTTGCCCGCTAGAAAACTAGCCCGACAGGCGTGGCGTTGAATTTTGCCACTGGAGGTTTTAGGCAAAGTTCCCGGTTTTAGCAATACCATTTTATAAACTTGTAAATCATGGTTTTGAGACACAGCGCGGCGGATGGACTGAAGCACCACCTGTTGGGGGGAGGTTTTAGCAGAACCGTTATGATTATCCCAGGTGCGAATTTGTTGCCAATATTGACGCTCTACTTCCACTGCAACGACTAACCGTTCTTCCCCGTCCATATCAATAGAAAATCCGGCGACTCCACTGGGGCGAATTAGGGGGTGACTTTGTTCTACAGTCCATTCAATATCTTGGGGATAATGGTTGCGACCATTAATAATAATAATATCTTTAATTCTTCCGGTAATAAATAATTCTTGATTGTCTAAAAATCCTAAATCTCCCGTCCTTAAAAATGGCCCTTCTCCCGTTGTTAAGTAGGCATTAAATAGCATTTCAGTTTCCTGGGGTTTATTCCAATATCCCCGCCCCACACTCGGCCCAGACACCCAAATTTCTCCGACTTTTCCCGGTTCACAAATATTCAGGGTTTCAGGATTAACAATTAATACTGTTTGATCGGATAAACATTGACCACAACCAACTAAAATTTTAGAATTAGCAATTAATGGATCAGCCCCTAATTCAACTTCTAAAATCCGATGATTCTCTAAAGTATTTCCGTCAACGGTTTTAAATATGGGAACCGATGTTTTTAAGCCTCCGGTAATAATTAAAGTGGCTTCAGCCATACCATAACAGGGATAAAAAGCCTCGCGCCTAAATCCGTAGGGGGCAAAGGTTTGAATAAATTTTTCTATAACTTCGTGATAAATAGGTTCAGCCCCATTAAATGCCACTTCCCAGCTACTTAAATCCAAATTTTCTAAAAGTTTGGGTGAATTTATTCCAGCTTTTCCTAATACTTTTCTCACACATAAATCATAGGCAAAATTCGGCCCGCCACTGGTTGTCCCTCGATATTTAGAAATAGTTTGTAACCAACGTAAGGGGTTTTGTACAAACATTAAAGGAGACATTAAAACCACCGAAAATCCTCCGAATAAGGGTTCTAAAACCCCGCCAATTAATCCCATATCATGATAGGGAGGCAACCAAATTACTCCCGTACTTTCGGAAGAATGACCAAAACAATCATAAATTGCCGTTAAATTATGTAATAAGTTTTGGTGGGAAATCATCACCCCTTTAGGGGTTGACGTAGAACCGGAAGTATATTGTAAAAACGCAAGAGTTTGACGATTAATAACTGGAGGTTGCCAAGTATTTCCCATTTCATAATCTAAGATATCTGTTGCTAACCAATTTAATGGCGCAATATCAGACATAGTTGGAAAAAATCGCTGTAAACCCGATAATGTGGCTTCAGTAGTTAAGGCAACCGTGGCATTTGTATCCCCAATAATAGCTTGTAAACGAGGCAAAGATCGATCGGGTCTAGGGGGATAGGCGGGAACAGCAATTACTCCCGCATACAAACATCCAAAAAATGCGCTAATATAATCTAACCCCGGTTGATAGAGTAATAAAACTCGATCTTGGGGTTGACAAATGGCTTGTAATTTAGCTGCAATAGTTCTGGCTTGTTGGTTTAATTGTTGATAGGTTAAAGTAACAGTTTCGGTTTCTCCATCCACTAAAAAAGTATAGGCAATTTTATCCGGTTGCTCGGATGCACGATATTCTAAAAGTTCAATTAAGGTTGTCCATTGCCAAGAATTAAATTGCTGAGTCATGTAAAAAAATTAGGGTGATGTTTTGTTATCTATATTTAACCACAAAGACACAAAGACACAAAGAAGTTTTAAACACACAGGGAGTGTTTATTACTATCGTTAATTTTATTAACCATTTTTAAAGGGTTTCAGCTTTTTATTGGGTTTATTTCCACAGATTCAATGTTTTTGGATTCAGCAAATATCTAACTTTTACTGATAATTGTTGTTGTTTTATGATCAATTTAAGTGGGAATGGTGCGGGTGCTGATCGCTTACACATCCTCCAATAGTTAACTTTTAAGAACGATTTGCCAATTCTGACAATTGACTGGTTTCTGTGTCTAATTTCCATTGTCCAACAATATCTAAACTCCCTTCTAAAAATTTAGTTCGACAGGTACGACGTTGAATTTTACCACTGGTGGTTTTAGGAATAGTTGTGGTTTTTAATAATACAATGGCAAACACATCCACGGTATTTTGTTGGGCGATCGCTTGACGAATAGCATTAACTACTTCTTCAAGGTTCAAATTGCGTAAATACCGCCGTTCAATTTCCGCGGCAATAATCAATTGTTCCCCCAATTCTGTCTCCACCGAAAACGCCGCACTATGTCCGGGGCGAATAGCGGGGTGACAGGTATCGAGGGTGGCTTCAATTTCCTGGGGATAACGGTTTCTTCCCCACAGAATCATCATGTCTTTGATCCGTCCAGTAATATACAATTCCCCATCATATAAAAATCCTAAATCTCCCGTGCGTAAATAGGGCCCCCGTCCGTCTACATAAACCTTAAAGGTGGTTTCCGTATCTTCGGGTTGATCCCAATATCCCAAACCCACACCTTTCCCCGATACCAAGATTTCACCCACCTGATCCGCGTCTCGGGGGGTTAACTGTTCTGGATCAACAATAATCACCTCATCCCCTAACCAGGGGAAACCGCAACTGACCAGGGAGCGGGTGGGGGAGGTAGGGGGGGCACCGGGAGCAGG
>MNYZ01000112.1 GCA_001873365.1 Oscillatoriales cyanobacterium CG2_30_40_61
AGGGGAGGCAGGGGAGGCAGGGGAGGCAGGGGAGGTCAAGTTTTACCCATTACCCATTACCCATTACCCATTACCCATTACCCATTACCCATTCGTAATTACCTATTTATTTATGGTAAAGAATGTCCGGTTTTGTTATGAATGAAATCTAAAATTTTAGCATAGGCTTCAGCATTGGTTTGAGGGTTAATAATAATGGGTTCTTTCCCATCGGGAAGCCAAAAGGTAATCCGTTGACTCGAATCAATGACAAAGGTATTAAGACGATTCAAGTCAATAATATATTCATGACGTTCATAAATAATTTTAACCCAATAGTTGGTTGGGCAATGGGTCGTAATTCTTTGAATATATCCTAAAATATCCTCATAGGTTTTAGGATTACTTTGATAATTAATGATCATTTGTTTGCCATTAGCAGGCAACCAAAACGCAATCCGTTTGTTCAATCCAGATGCAAACGCACTCACGCTGTCGAGATCAACGAGATAGGTTTCTCGCTCATAATTCATTTTGATCCAGTACGCCACAAAACCTCCTCAGACCTGTGAATCCTTCCGGGGACTCAACTCGCTTGTAAATCGGACCAACAGACCAGAGGAAAATGATCGCTTACCCATTCTGTATCATTATAGAATAATGATTGATTAGATAGGATCAAAATCTCCCCTGAAATTAGAAATTTATGCCCCTGCTCTTTCTTTCTGACTGAATTAACAATTTTAGGATAATTCAGCCTAAGAATTAAACAGGGAATTGGAACACCACTCGGTGGGGTCTAATCGTCCATGGGTAGGGTACTATTGTTTAACAGGACTTACGCACAAGACCAAAGAAACCGGGTTTCTGGCCGGTGATTTTGCGGATGAAATCGAGATTTCTCGTTCACCAAACCCGGTTTGGTGCGTAAGTCCTATTTAAGTTGGGGTAATTTCTAATAAACGGGTGGCGGCGGCTACAAATCCTTGAAATAGTGGGTGAGGACTATTGGGTCGGGATTGAAATTCGGGGTGAAATTGGGTAGCCACGAAAAAGGGATGGTTGGATAATTCAATGATTTCTACTAAACGGCCATCGGGAGAAGTTCCACTAATCAGATATCCAGATTCTAAAAATAATGTCCGGTAGGCGTTATTAAATTCATAACGATGACGATGGCGCTCATAAATAACTTCCTGTTGATAGAGTTTAAATGCTAAAGTATCCGGCTGTAAACGGCAGGGATATAACCCTAAACGCATGGTTCCTCCTAAGTCTACTACATCCTGTTGTTCAGGTAATAAATGAATCACGGGATTAGGGGTTTGGGGATCAAATTCAGCACTATGCGCCCGCTCTAATTTAGCCAGATGACGAGCCCATTCAATCACAGAACATTGCATCCCTAAACATAAACCCAGGAAGGGGATTTTGTGTTCTCTGGCATATTGAATTGCCATAATTTTACCATCGGTTCCTCGCTGTCCAAATCCGCCGGGAACCACAATTCCTTGTACATTTTTGAGATAATTTTCGGGATTATTCCCTTCAATATCTTCGGAGTTAATCCACTCTAAATGTAATTCTGCTCCCTCCTGGACGGCTGCATGACGCAGGGATTCTACCACGGATAAATAGGCGTCAGTTAACTGAATATATTTGCCTACAATCGCAATTTTGATTTGAGGATGGGGGAGGAGACATTTTGTATTGGAATCGCGATGGTAAAGCCGATCAACTAAGGTTTGCCATGCGGTTAAATTCGGTTGTCGTTGTTCTAATTGTAATAGTTTTAAACTCTGTTCAGCTAGTCCTTCTTTCTCTAAAAGTAAGGGGACTTCATAAATACTATCTGCATCGGGGGAGGTAATGACACAATCAGCTTCTACATTGCAAAAACCCGCAATTTTTTCTTTAATTCCGATGGGGATTTGGCGATCGCAACGACAAACTAAAATATCTGGTTGAATCCCAATTGATCGTAATTCTTTAACTGAATGTTGGGTAGGTTTGGTTTTCATTTCCCCCGCCACACCAATCCAAGGAATTAATGTAACGTGTAAATAAATAACATTTTTCCGACCCACATCCTTCCTAAATTGACGAATTGCTTCTAAAAAAGGTAGGGATTCAATATCACCAACGGTTCCCCCAACTTCGGTAATTACTACATCAGGATTCGTATTTTTTGCTACTCGATGAATTCGTTCTTTACATTCGTTGGTAATATGAGGAATGACTTGAACCGTACCTCCTTGATAGTCTCCCCGACGTTCTTTATTAATCACCGCTTGATAAATTGCTCCGGCCGTGACACTATTAAGGCGAGACATGGAGGTATCAGTGAAGCGTTCATAATGTCCCAAGTCCAAATCCGTCTCCGCCCCATCTTCGGTCACAAAGACTTCCCCATGTTGAAATGGACTCATAGTTCCCGGGTCAACATTAATATAGGGATCGAGTTTAAGGATGGATACGGAATAGTTGCGCGACTTGAGCAGACGTCCTAAACTAGCGGCAACAATTCCTTTGCCAATACTCGATACCACCCCACCGGTGATAAAAACAAACTTAGTCATAAAAAATTACCTGAGCGTCTCCAATGCTCTATCAATTGTGCCATAAAAGATTACAAAAATTTGAGATAAACTACCAAAAGTAGTAAGCCCTTGAGGGCTTCTTAAATCTTTATCTATAAACCCATAATTAATCATAAATTCTCCGATAATTCTAACTCCAAATTAATAAAAATTGAAACCAAACGCCCGAATAATGAGAAAATAGGAAAATTGGGATCACCCTGATCACAACAAAATGCACTCATTCACGATTTTATGAGGAAAAAGATCAAATGTTCAAACGAATTTTAGTAATGGCTTTAGTCTGTTGTAGCCTTAGCTTAACAGGTTGTATATCGGTTGGTATGGGATTAAATAGCTTTGTGGATACCACCGATGGCTATGAATTTATCTATCCGAATGGATGGACACAGGTGAGTGTCTCTAATGGCCCCGATACGGTACTACACGATATGATTGAACAAAGTGAAAATGTTAGTGTGGTGATTAATCCGGTTTCTAATCCGAATCAAACCCTCGCAGAAATTGGCACTCCCACTGAGGTAGGATATACATTGAGTAAAAAAGCGATCGCTCCAGAAGGTTCCGGGCGTACCGCAGAATTGATTAGTGCAGAATCTTTTGAGAAAGGATCAAACCTTTATTATTGGTTAGAATACGCGGTACAACTGCCGAATGAACAAAAACGTCATGATTTTGCTAGTGTTACTATTAGTCGCGGAAATCTATTTACATTAAATGTTTCCACTACTGAAAAACGTTGGCAAAAAGCTCAACAACTTTTAACACAAGTGGTGCAATCTTTTAAAGTTTATTAATTTATCTTCATGAATCAGCCCAATCGAATCACATTTATTTTAGCTTCTGCTTCCCCGGCGCGTAAACGGTTGTTAGAAACCATTGGAATTCAGCCGATTATTCTCAAAAGTGATTTTGATGAATCTCAAATCGCCGATTCTAACCCGGTAGAATTAGTCCAAAAACTCGCCCAATGTAAAGCAGAAGTGATCAGCAAAAGATTAATGAATCAACCTACAAATCAGGGGGAAATTCTATTGGTTTTGGGGTGTGATTCGGTTTTGGCTGTTCAGGGTGAAATTTATGGCAAACCTGCTAATATTGAGGAAGCGATCGCCCGTTGGCTCACGATGGGGGGTCAAGTTGGGCAACTGCATACGGGTCATGCTTTAATTAATGTTTCTACCGATCAAACTTTAGTCTATTCCCAAACTACTAATGTCTATTTTTCTAAGATTTCTGATAGCGAAATTAAGGATTATGTCGCTACTGGAGAACCATTAAACTGTGCTGGATGTTTTGCAATTGAAGGAAAGGGCGGTTTGTTTATTGAAAAGTTAGAAGGATGTCATACCAATGTTATCGGATTAAGTTTACCTTTATTAAGAAAAATGATCCAAGAATTGGGATATAATATTACTAACTTCTGGTAGCAAGACGCCCACGCTACGGTTAAGTTATAAGCACGGAAAGGGGAAAGATTAAATATTCTAAGAAAAACAGTTTCCAAATAAATTGATAAAACCCGGTAATTGATTGTTTGTTGCTTAAATTAACTCGGAAACTTCCCCACCATAATACTGTTAATAATATTAAATGAGTTAGTCCTAAAAATACTGGATTTACTGAAGATATTAATAGAAAACTTCCTAGAATCATGCCTAAATAACAAATAGTGAGTATCCATCGAGATAAATTAAATACTGTTACGGTTCCTAATTTGATGGTTAAGGTGTTAATCTGGAATTGGCGATCGCCTTCTAAATCAGGAATATCTTTAAAGATTGCGATCGCCACGGTAAACACTAAAACAAATAAAGTTAACGCCCAAACCGCCGGGGGAATTATCGGAATTGATGATATTGATTTTTCTGATAAAATCCAACTCAGGTGTAAATATAACCCTAAATTAACAATTATTCCTCTAACAGTAAAAATACAGAAAGCCGCCCAAAAGGGAAACCGTTTTAAGCGGATAGGAGGTAAGGAGTAAGCTGTCCCTAACAGCAGACTAATTGTTACCATCCCTAATAAATAATAGCCTTGAAATGCTGCAATAGATAAAGCTAAAATTCCGGCTATTCCGATAATAATTTGAGCTTTCAACCGGGAATATTCTCCCGATGCTAAGGGTAAACCAGGTTTATTAATCTGATCAATTTCAATATCTTCGAGTTGATTCAATCCGACAATATAAATATTCCCACTAATACAAGCTAACCAAGTCCAAAATAAAGCTAGTAAACTAAAATTAAACCCCGGAAATTGCTTAAACTGACCAATCGCAATTAAATACATCCCCAACACACTTAAAGTTGTACCAATAATGGTATGGGGACGGGAAAACTTCCAAAAAGAGTATAACCCAGGAAAATTTTTTTCAATCAAATTAGGGGAAGAAATCACCACAGAGGGAGAAGAAGTTTTAGTCATATTTTCGGGATAATTTAATCCAAAATCACAATTTCTAAATGTTATCCTATTCTTTGGTAATTTCTCAACCCTAATTCTATTAATTAGGACTTACGCATGAGGCTCCAGAAACCGGGTTTTTTAGAGAATCTGTTGGTCAAAACAAAGTATTTTCGTAAAAAACCCGGTTTCTTTGATTTTTAGAGAATCTGTTGGTCAAAACAAAGTATTTTCGTAAAAAACCCGGTTTCTTTGATTTTTAGAGAATCTGTTGGTCAAAACAAAGTATTTTCGTAAAAAACCCGGTTTCTTTGATTTTTAG
>MNYZ01000105.1 GCA_001873365.1 Oscillatoriales cyanobacterium CG2_30_40_61
TCCTAGTTTTAATCCAGCGATTCCTTTGCCTTTAAAAACTTTTTTCCAATGCCCAACAAAAAATTCGCTTACACCTAAAATTTGGCTGATTTCACGGTAAATTTTACCGGTGAGCGCCATCCTGACAGCTATTGCTCGTTTTAGTTCTCTTGCCGAAAGATTACTCTCAATTAAAATTTCTAATTCAGCTATTTCTTTGTTCCGCTCTTTTTCTGCCTGTTGTAAGTCATTCATAATTTTTATTGTCATAATCAAGTAGTGTATATCATTATATCATGCTCTTGATAATGATTTAGGACTGCTATATGTCCTAATACTTCATAAACTCTGCGTTGTTTAAATAGTTCTAAACAATCGGCATTAATGGTATTTTTAGAGGCTTCTTGTTGGAGAATTTTTAAAGCGGTAACGGTGGGTAATCCGCTTTTGTAAGGGCGATCGCCAGCCGTTAAAGCATCATAAATATCGGCGATCGTAATGATTTGGGCTTGAATCGGAATATCGGGGGTTGTTAACCCCAGGGGGTACCCGGTTCCATTCAGTTTTTCATGATGTCGATAGGCAATCATTGGCACATTTTTTAAGTCATTTGTCCAAGGAATTTGTTTTAAAAATGCGTAGGTATAACTAACATGGGATTCAATAATTTCTCGTTCTTCTGGGGTTAAAGTCCCTTGATGAACTAATAGTTGATCGATTTCTTCTGGAGTTAATAAAGGTTTCATTTCTCCATCTAAATCCCGGTAGGTTATTTGGGCGACTTCTTGCAGTTGATTTAAGGGAATTTCCGCTAATACTTTGGGTTCATTGGCTTCTAATAAAATCTTCCAATATTTGCTTAATTTATTAATAGATTGTGATAAATTTGTATCTAATTCTTGCAGAGATTGACAGAATATACATTCTTCTTCCTGTGGTAGCTTTTGGGCAGAATGTTGCAACAAATGTTCATATTTTCTCTGAATCGATTCTGCTTCCAAGGTGCGTTGAGCTAGGGCAAATCGATGACGGATCACTTCTAATTGAAGGGGATAGAGTTTTTTTGGTTTGGTTAAAATGGCTTCGGGAACCCCGACTTTTCCAAAATCATGTAATAGGGCTGCATAGCGTAATTCTTGCAGTTGACGCTCACTAAAAACAATTGTACTTAAGGAACCATAGTTAACTGTATTGACTTCTTCACTTAAACGCACAGCTAATTCTGCAACTCTTTCTGAGTGACCACAGGTGCAAGGATCTCGGGCTTCAATCACTTCTACCGATGCTTTAACAAACCCTTCAAACAGATGTTCAATACTTTCTTGTAAATGATTTCTCTCAATCGAAATAGCCGCTTGGGAAGCCAGCGATCGCAAAATTCGCTCCTCCCATTTAGAATAGGATTGTGTAACTTCTATGGCATTTTCTGGCGTAATCTTAACATCGGGGTTAACCTTACGATTAATTAATTGCAATACCCCAATCACTTCCCCCTTGCGGTTTTGCATCGGAACCACTAAAACCGAACGGGTACGATAACTAATATTTTCATCAAAACTCCGATCCAGTTGATAGGGTTCATTTCTGGGTAAATCATAAGCATCGGGAATATTTAAAGAAACCGAATTTAAAGCCACATATCCGGCTAAACTCCGAGGGGTTAAAGGGATAGCAAATTCTTTAAAAGATAAGTTAGGTAAAGACGCATTCTGAGCGATTTTAAACAGTAATTTTGAGGTATTATCACTGTGATCCAGAAGATACACACTTCCCGCATCACTGGAGGTAATTTCACGACTTTTGGTTAAAATTAAATTGAGCAGGGAGCTTAAATCTTCAGTTCCAGATAAGGCTGTACCAATATCGAGAAGTTTCTCAATCAGTTCCGCTTGTTCATCAAATTCAGGCAAGAACTTAGGGTTATTAAAAATCATCTCTTTTCCACACAGCTAAAGCTGCGAATTCAAATGGGGAAATAGCAAAGGCTGATCAGTTATTCTATCATAAAAAAATCAGCCGTATTTTTTTAATTAAAGCAGTGCTGAAATTTGTTGGGCTAGGTCAAAATCTTTTGGGGTTAAGCCCCCAGCATCATGACTGGTTAAGCTAATTGTCACTTTATTATAGGAAATTTCTATATCGGGGTGATGTCCAGCCGTTTCCGAAGGTTCAACAAGTTTATTCACAAATGCAATTGCTTCAATAAAATCTTTAAAGGTTTTGACTATTTTTAAATGCTTTCCTTCAACTTTCCACTCGGGAACTTGACTAGAAAGTTGTTGAATTTCGCTAGAATTGAGTAGTGCAACCATGGGATTATTGGGGATAAAAATAAATTGATTATCTGATTATCAAAAAAGACTATCCGCCCTCACCCAGCCCTGGTTTTAGCCGTTGCCATTCCAGATCGGGTAAGAGCGGTGTAGCGGGTCTCTTGAATCGGAACCTGACTGCCGGAAGATCACTCTAACAAGTCCGGTTATCTAGGTCAACAAGTGTCCTAACAGAACACAGACTTGGCACTAGAGGACAGCCCCGGCGCACAGCCGGCATTTTCCAATCAAGTGACCCATGGGTTTACTACCTTCAATCATGGGCATCACCTCCTTGATTCCCTAAACGGTTTAATTCGTTCAGTGTTTACGTCTTTTAGGATAACACAATATTTCAGAATTGCACGCCCTAATTGGTAAAAAAATCAAATACTTTCCATGGGTAAAATTAAGATTTTTTAATCTATCGGGGAATTACGAATGGGTAATGGGTAATAGGTAATGGGTAATAGGTAATGGGTTTTGGGTTATAAAATGATGACTTATTATATCTTGCAACCCGGCTATTCTAACTGGGCTAAATTCAAGTTTTCATAACATTCAAAGGGTTGATGAATCCAAGGATTATCAGCCAGATAATCAATATAATAATCAGGAGCGATCGCCGAACAACTTTTATACCATAAAACGGCGGTTTTCATCTCTTGAATTTGAGGATAACGGGATTTTAACCAACCGATAGACTCTTGTAAACTAACTCCAGAATCAACTAAATCATCCACTAATAAAACCTGACTTCCTAAGCTGTCTGTTGTCATTGTTAGGTGTTCAGCGAGTTTAATTCCTCCTCGAACTTTCCCGCCAACACCAGAATAGGATGATGTGGATAAAATTGCCAGGGGTTGATCAAAAATCCGAGATAAAATATCCCCAACTCGCAACCCTCCCCGTGCTAAACAGACAATTTGATTAAATTGCCATTGGGAGTGATAAATTTTTTGGGCTAAGGTTTCAATTTTCTGATGGTATTCTGTCCAAGAAATATACAGATCGCTCATAATTAGGTAATGGGTAATTCGTAATGGGTAATTCGTAATGGGTAATTCGTAATGGGTAATTCGTAATTCGTAATTACCCATTACCCATTTTTGATAAACAGCGTTCTAAATAAATTTGAGCCACTTGATCCGGGGGGTTTCGATCCAGACATTCTTGGAATAATTTCGCCGCCTCTGAGTAACGTTCTAAATAATACTGCATTAATCCATACTCAAAGGTAGTTTTTGTAATTAATTTCCCCGCTTTAATCCCCGGTAAATCCGCATCAAATACTTCATAGACAGTAACAGCATCGGATTTTCCTTTGACTTTCACCCGATCAATAATTCTAATCGCGTATTGATTGGCGTCTTCTAAAGCCATAAAAGTCCAGTGGGTAATTAATAAAGAAACCCCATAATTTTTAGTTAAATTTTCAATCCGAGAAGCCACATTCACCGAATCACTAATCACCGTACTATCCAGGCGATTTTTACCCCCCACAATTCCTAACATTAATCCCCCGGTATTAATGCCAATGCCAATTTTAATCGGGGGACGTCCGGGGCGTTGGCGGGTTTCATTATAGTGATTCAGTCGGGTAATCATTTCAACTCCAGCCCGGACAGAATCATCGGCAGATCCGCCAAATAATGCCATAATTTCATCCCCAATATATTTATCAATAAACCCATAATTATCAACAATTGCTGGTTCCATGCGACTTAAAAAAGCATTAATAAATTTAAAATTATCTTCCGGTGTCATATCTTCGGAAAGACTGGTAAAATCCCGAATATCAGCAAATAAAATCGACATTTCCTTTTGAACTGCCGCCCCCAACTGCACTTCCACAATACTTTCATAACCTAAAAAAGAAAGAAATTCATGGGGAACAAATCGCGCTGCTGCGTCAGTTAATTCAAATTCAGAATCTAGGGCTTGATCTAAATGAAGATTCAATTCTGAGAGTCTTTGCATGAATTGAATTCGTTCTTCTTCGGCTTGTTTTCGTTCAGTAATATCAACCACAAAACCTTCATAATACAGCAATTGATTCTGTTCATTAAATACAGCCCGGGCATTTTCAGAAATCCAAATAATACTGCCATCTTTACGATAAGCTTTGAACTCAAATCCCGAAACTTCTCCCTGCTGATCAATTAATTGTTTAAAATCTTTGCGCCTTTGGGCATCAACATAAACTTCTTCTTGCACATTGGTAATCATCGACATTAAATCCCAGGGAGAATCATAACCTAAAATTCTAGCTAGGGCGGGATTTGCACTAATATAACGTCCGGTGGGTGTGGTTTGAAATAAGCCTTCACTGGCATTTTCAAAAATACTGCGATATTTTTCTTCCGCCTGTCTTAAAGCTTGTTCAGTTTGTTGACGTTTGGTAATATCTTGAAAAGCTAGAATTGCATAGGCTAAATCCCCCTGTTCGTCATAGGTTGGTGTCACCCAATTTTCAATCAAAATGGTTTCATCCCCTTGATTTACTTCTAAAATAAAGGTAGTATCTTGGGTCGAGTTAGAGAAATTATAATCGGGAATTGGGGCATAGGATAGATGGTTTTGAAACCCGTTAAGATAGGCTTGGTAAATATTAGATAAAGCATCACAAACTACCCCAGGAATAACTTTAGTTTTGAGTAATTCCTGAGCTTTTTGATTAGTATAATAGGGTTTTCCCGTCGGATCTAAAACCGCAACACCCACGGGAATTCCTTCTAAAAATTGTGTCATCTGTCGTTCATTATTTCTAACTTGAGAATATAGTTTAGCATTATCAATGGAAATTGCAGCTTGAGAAAATAGGATTTTCAGAACTTCTAATCTTTCTGGGGTAAACACTGCGGTTGTTAAGTTATTTTCAAGATACAGAATTCCAATTAACTTCCCTCGATTTTGAATCGGAGTCATTAAAATAGATTTAGATTGATGTTTTTTTAAATAGGGATCATGACGATATCGCGATTCTTGACGAGCATCGGCTAAAATCACAAATTCTTGGGTTTGAATCACCGTATTCAGAATTAAAAGGGGCAGGTGTTCACTCTCCTCTATGGGTAGAGATTTTAGTAGAGAATTAATTTCAATCGAGTCTCCATTTAAAGGGTTTAAACGGGCGATCGCTTCAATAACTAAGTTTCCCGATTTAGACAAAATAATACAACATTTTTCCGCTCCGGCATTTTGAATCACGACTTGAATTAATCTTCTCAAAAGCTGCTCTAAATCAATTTCTTGAGATAGGGCTTGAGATGCTTTTGTCACCGTCGCTAAATCAAAAGCCGCCGAACCTCCATGACTACTTGATATAATTGTTTCTTCGGTATTTGTACTAATTGTAACACCAGTTTTCGGGACAATAATTTGTTCTAAAATGGCATCTAAAAGTTGAGGATAACGGGATTCTAAATCCTTAACTTTAGCAAAAGCACCCCAATGGGCATAACCATAATAGGCATCAATTAGGTATACTCGAGCAATTTTTTCTTTTCCCCAATCTAAATAAAACTGAGCCGCTAATTCATAACCGAGGGCTTCTTCCTGAATAAATTGATGGGTTTTAGCCCAATCAATCGCTTGTTCAAAGGCTTCCATTACTTTAACATAATTCCCTTGAATTCGGTTATATTCGGCTTCTACCAAATAAAAATAATGGCAAAAATTCACCGGGGTCAAGGTTGAATAGATTTTTAGTTTTTTAAGATTTAAGGAAACTTTCTCTAAAATATGGGACTGTTGCTCCTCACAATATTCAGAATAGATGGCTAGATTAATTAAAGATTGATAACAGTAAAAAATGGGCAAGAAAATAAAATAGGTTTGTGCATCTAAATATAATTCGGCTTGTTGACACCATTCTCGCGCCTGTTGAAATTCTCCTAATCTATAGGTTAAAACCATCCAGTTTAAAGCCAATTTAAAGGGAATTTCCTGGGAAGAATGCCCAATTTCACTAACTTGTGGGGTGGGCTTTTCAAAATACCTGGAAACATCAATTTGGGTTTTGAGATCTAATTGGCTATTTAAAATTTTCCAGGTTTGATCATAGTCGGTCATCACCCTAAGCTGCGATGGAGATTTTACCTCTCGAAACTGATTTAAAAACTGCTCAACTTCCGATTCTAATTCCGATATATCTTTGCCAACAATATTCGCCATTTCAAGATAGGAGTGCCCTAGACAATACCCTTGCTGACTATTTCCTATTTCTTGAGCTTGAAATGAGTAAAGTTTCAGGGGTGATAAAAGCTGTTTTAAATGGTATTTATAGGGTTTAATTAGGGTATAAACAAGTTTTTTAACCTTAATTTTTAATTCATTATTCACTAATTTGGAGGACAATTCTAAAGCCACTTCTCCCATTTGATTCCCTAATTCAATCTCTCCTTTAGTACACAGAATAAATCCGAAAGCTGCATAGACTAAACTGGATAAAGCGGTATTTCCTTGCTGAATGGATAAATTTACTAATGTGATCACCCATAAAGGAAATTGTTTAGGAAGGGTAACGTAAGCTGAAGGAAAAGCGGCGGTTAAAATAGTAAATAAATCGACTAAATTAGGATCGGATAATTCCGGTAAATCTAATAATTCAAAAGGGGATCTTTCTCCTAAATAATTGATAAAATTTTGCTTTAATTCTTGCCAAGATTCTAAACTAGAATTATCTCCCAAACTCATCCCAAGCTGTTGACAGACATCTAAGGCAAGATTCACGGCATTTTGATCTTGATGTTGACTTCTATACCCTTGAATCAATAACTCATAAATTCTAACTTTATCCGATAGGGTTTTAGCCTGTTGTAATATAATTTTACCCCAATCATTCAGGGATTCAAAATCTTGACTCAGCGCCGCTACTTCTGTGGCTTCTGTATACAATTCTAAGGTTAATTGATAGTCCGTTTCCCAACTTTTGGCGGTCAATAATCCCCTGCCAATTGCTAAATGTCCAACGGCCGTTGGATAGGCGGTGGTTATCTTGGCTTTGCGTCCTGCAATTAAGTTAAATAAGGCTAACTGATGACGTTCTTTTTGATCTTTAATTAAACCTACGCCTAAATTAAACTGATTAATAATATTTAATAATTTTTCTGGCAAAAGTTCAGTTAAAATTGTTTCTATAGGTTGATTAAACTGTTGTTTAATTTGATTTAATAATAATTTTCCTATTTTTAAATGGGTCGCTTGTCGTTGAGAACTAGGAATCAAAAGATAGGCGGCTTGTTGAATTCGATCATGAATAAATTTATATTGATCTACTCCCGATTGTAATAGCGGTAAAGTTTCATCAGGATCAAATTTTGAACCCCATCTTACCTCCCTTTCTAGGGAATAAAAGGGATAAATTTCTTTAACAACCACAATCAATTGAGCCCTCGCCGCCACTTCTAAGGCTTGTAAAATTTCTAAATAGGATATTTCTGTGACCGTTGCTAAATCAAAAGCATTAAATTGATGACCCAAACAGGCGGCAAATTTTAAAACTTCCTGGGTGGTTTCGGGTAATTGCTGTAACTGATAAACAATTAAATCTAAAATATTAGGGTTAACAAAACGAGTCTTAATTTCGGTTAAATCACATTGCCAACCTCCGAGTAAATCTTGATTACCCAGGGAAGATTGAGGGGAATGAAACCAAATTAGTTCTTCTGTATATAAGGACTGGAGAAATTGACGTACAAAAAAAGGATTTCCTTGGGTTTGTTGGTTAACTAATTTCGTTAGGGGTTGAGCTAATTCTAAGGAACAAACCAAGGTTTCTGCTATCATTTGATTAATGGCAGATTCTTCTAAGGGATTTAAAACAATCTGTTCAATCGGAGTTCCTAAATTTTGTAAGGTTTGTAGAGTTTCTCTTAAAGGATGGGTTTCAGCGATTTCTTGATCCCGATAGGCTAGAATCAAAATTAGGGCCGGAGATAAATTTTCAGGACTCATTAACACCTGAATTAATCTTAAAGATTCGAGATCTGCCCATTGTAAATCATCCAAAAAAATAATTAAGGGATGGGCTGGTTGAGCAAAAATTTTAATTAAGTTTATAATTAAATGATTAAACTGATTTTGATCAAGATTTACCTGTAATTCAGGGGTTAAAACGGGCTGGTTTAATAAAGATTTAAGTTCGGGAATAACATCAAGGAGAACCTGGGTTTTTTCTCCTAATGCTTCTATCAGTTTGGTTTTCCAATCCTCAACTTTTGCTGGGGTTTCTGTTAAAACTTGTTGAATTAATTGTTTAATCCCTTGTACCCATCCCGAAAAGGGAGTATTATTTCTAAATTGATCAAATTTACCCGAGATAAAATAACCTTGATTTTGGATAATTTTTTGATAAAACTCTTTAACTAGGGAGGATTTCCCAATGCCTGATTGACCCGTAATCACGATAATTCTGGATTCAAGATCGGGAAAAATTGAACTTAAACGAGCTAGTTCTGATTCCCGGCCATAAAATTTATCAGGAATAATAAAATGATCATTTAAGTCCAGGGTCGCTAGGGGAAATAGAGGAATATCCCCCACGGTTTCCCACTGTTCTAAACATAATTCTAAATCATGTAATAATCCTAATGGGGTTTGATACCGTTCCTCTGGATTTTTAGCCATCAATTTTAAAACAATATTATTTAACATTAATGGTAAAGATGGTCTGATTTCAACCAGAGGCAAAGGCGAGAGAGCTAAATGGGCATGAATTAACTCTAAAGGTTCAGAAGATTGGAAGGGAAGTTTCCGCGTGAATAATTGATAAAGTGTTACTCCCAAAGAATATAAATCGGTACGATAATCAATACCGCGATGGGTTCTTCCTGTCTGTTCAGGAGACATATATGCTAAAGTTCCTTCTAACCCTTGGGGATGAAAATATTCTTGATTTTTGCTGTCAATTCTGGTAGAAATACTAAAGTCAATCAGTTGAATTTTTAGGGTATCAGGATGCACTAAAATATTTTGCAGCTTGACATCTTTGTGAATAATTTGATTTTGATATAACTGTTCTAAAATTCGAGTAATTTCAATGGCAATTCTCAATAATTCACCCAAGGTAAATTCTCGACTCACCCAATAATCTGCTAAGGAAATATAACCTTGATCTTCCATAATCAAGGCAAACCCATTAGAATAGGTTTCCAAATCAATAATCGGAACAATTCCCTCTATATTTAGATTTTTAGTAATCCGATATTGATTCCTAAATTCGATCAAGGATGCTACTGTTGGGTATTCACTGCGTAATAATTTAATCACCACAGGATACTGGTCGGACAACCGAATTCCACGATAAACGAGTGTTCTCGATCCGTTATAAATAGGGTTAAGAATCTGATAGCCAGGTAATGTGATCATAACGGAATTCTCGCTTATCGAAACCGGAAAGGGGGTGGGGGTTAGTCAACACCTCACCAGTTCAATTGTTATCGGTTAGGAAAGGCAAGTTACGAAGCAATTGGGAATTAACGAACAACGGATATGATATCCCAAACTCTTTTAATCATAGTAGATCGGCGAGGGTTATTCAGGGCTTGCCTCAAAGATCAGACCCTGGGGTAATACCGCCCCATTCAAACTCGCTTCTGTGCAAGCTAGAACGGTTCCTTGGAGATTAGCACCAGAAAGGTCAGCCCCAGCTAGATTAGCCCCACTTAAATTAGCATCTTTTAAGTTAGCACCGATTAGTTGTGCTTGACTGAGATCGGCATAGCTCAAGTCTGCTCGTCTCAAATCACCAGTATTTAATCGGGTCTGTTGTAAATTGGCACTGACTAACTTGACTCGCTGTAAGTTAGCACCGGTCATTTCGGTTTGACTTAAATTCGCTACTACTAATTTAGCTTGTTTTAAGTTGGCTTGGGTGAGATTGGCATTTTGGAGATTAGCTCCAATTAAATTAGCGTAACTTAAATTGACTCCGGTTAAATCCAAACCCGATAGATTGACTCCTTGAAAATTGCGATCGCCATTTTTATATCTTCCCATCAGTTCCCCCCGGGTACTAATACTAATATCCCGTTGAGGTGAAAATATTAGGGGAAAGGTGAAGGTATTTCCACTTTTAATCACCTGTGAAATTTCTTCATAAAGCGGATAGGAACCTAAACCACTTAATCTTAACCAACCTCGAGAACGAGTCATGGCGACAAATAATTGATTGCGAAAATTAAGCTGATTTTCTGCGATCGCAAGTTGCTCTAAACCGACAATATAAACCATATCTGCTTCGTGTCCCTTAGCTCGATAAATCCCAGAAATTGTCACCCCGCCTTCACACCAAAATTGATGACCATGGGCATTATGATAACTTGGTTTTAAAATATTACAATCTGCTGTTCCAGGGATAAAAATATCAATCCCTTGCTGGATTAAAAAGTTAGCAATATAGGTTTGCAATTGTATCGCTTCCCCACCAATTCCTAAAACAATGATTAAAATTTCTCGACTCGGACGCAACCCATCAATTTTTAAGTTATAAATTAGGCGATCGCTTAAATCAATTAATTCCTCTGAACGAGAATGATAGGCCTCAAATTCAATCAAAGGTTGTTTCCATAACCGAGCCATGGGATTAAGAGAATTTTCCTCAGAATGTTTTAAAGTAATGGTTTTCTCGGCCTTAATAGAATCATTAATCAGAGATTTTTCCTTTGTTTTTAAAGTAGATAAAATCACTTGATAACCTATCATTTCCCAGTCTTCTTTCCAAATACTTCCGGTTAATAATCCCTGGGGACGTAATAATCCTAAACCCAAGCCATGAGCCGCCGTTAAAATTTCCCCCGGGACTCGATAGGATCGAGACATAATCTCGGTTTTTTGAATGCCATTGCCATATTCACCTGTTACCAATTGTCCCCACCCATCCCCAAATAATTCACTCGCCGTGGGAATTTTTAAACTCTCTAAACTTTGGATTTCATCATAGGCCCAAATTAACCTTTTTTGCGGAATTTCAGCACTATTACCCTCGCCAACTTCCACCGGACGTAAGGCTTGATAGGCCATCCAATAAAAAGGCTGTTTCCCCTCAAATTTTAGGTCATCATCCACCATAAAATCCTGACCTTCATCAATTAAAACCGCATCAAAAATAGCTGGAATTTTTGCTGATTTCAAGAGATATAAACAGGCTTCTGCAAAAGATTCATTAGCTTTTAAACGAGTAGTTTGTTGTAAACCTTGGCTCCAAACCCCCGCCGCCTGACAAATAGTTCGATAAAAACCCTGTTGATCTTTTGCTCCCCAACCATGGAGAACTTTTAATTTAGAATTTTGAGGATCATAGCTAATTTGATTAAAACTAAATCGCCGTAAATATTGATCAACCTGTTCTAAAATTGGTTCATATAAACTGCGACTAAAAAATACTAATGCCATATCCCATTCTGGGTATTTCAAGTGCATTTGCACCGCTTTTTGACATAATAAAATAGTTTTTCCTGAACCCGCCACTCCGCGAATTCGTTGTGGCCCTGGGGGAATTACCTTAGCAATTTGTTCCTGTTGTAAATCTAATTCAGAAATACGTTGTCTGACCGTTTCTAATACCGCACTACGGGTTAAAGAAGGTTGTAAATAATCCTTTGGACTCAAAAAAAATCGACGACTCGGCGTCCGCACCAAGGGTGTCCCACTAATCACCGCCTTTAACACCCGCCATTGTTCCTCGGACAGTTTCCCTGCTTTTGCTACTAACGGTGCTGTTTTAATCCGTTCGATTAAACCAGTTTCTCCTAACCCTATAGTTAAATCATCTTGAAATAAAATCGGAGGACAACTAGGGAGAAGATCAAATCCTCGATACCGCCATTGAGATTCCTGAATCCGGGGTAGGGCGACCAATACACGACCCCCAACCTGTTGACGGAGAATTTTTTCTAAATGGCAATATTCTAATAAAGCATATAATTGATATTCAACCTGTTGATAAGGATTCAATTCGGTGGTATAAAATTCTTGTAGTTCCCAAACATGACCTCTAATCCCAAGAATTTGCTCAATCGTGATTGATTTCACCTCAATAATAATTAATCCCCATTCTGCATCTACGATTAAAATATCAGGTTCCTTGCGAAACCGTCCCAGTTTCGAGAAAATCGGATAGCGCCAATAGGCAATACAATCACGTTGGATAAAGCTTTGACAAATGCTAGTCCAGACCTGAGATTCTGCCTGTTCTCCCGCTAAAAATAGAGGTTCAGTGGCAATAAATTTACGTTCTGGTAATTGGCCATCTCCGATCATTTTTGTCCGGTTTCTTACGGGTACAGGTTAAACTAACAAAACGATTGATTCCGATAATATCCACCCTAGCCGATCACAAATTTATTGAGTCTTATGGCTCCTTTTTATCGCCTGACCCTATTTCTATTGGTCTATATTGCCTCCTGGGGTGGAACCTCCTACTTCAGTAGTAGGACTCTTGCTGCGGTTGCCAACAAAACCCAAGTCCTGACACACACAAGTGATCGCTTCACCACTCTAGCGTTAGGGAGTTCCGATTTATCCTGGCAACTGGCCCAAACCAGCCCAGAAAAACCCCCGACCCCAAATCCTAAAACAGCCCCACCCCCTAAAAAATCAGGTTTTCGTCTCCCATCAAAAGCATTAATTCTGGGGGTAGGGGCTTTAATTGTTACGGTCGGGGCTATTTTAATCTTAATTCGGCTAATCAGTCCCTCCGATCCTGAAGAAGGGAAAATTGTTGATGTTCAGGCGCAAACCCTCCCTAAATCTAACCCCAGCCCTCCCCCATTGGTCAAGGAACCCCCCCAAACCGTCCCCACCGTGATCCAACCTTCAGAAGAGAATAGTCATCGGGAGGCGACATTACAAGCTGCTAAAACCGATACCCCACAGTCACCATACCCGGCAAGTTCCGCCTTAATAGAGATATCCTATGCTCCTAAACTCGATTCTCAGGAACAATGGATTAATGATTTAAAACAGACTAACCCTAATATTAGGAATAATGCTATTTGGGAACTGGCTCAAGCCGGAGATTCGCGGGCAATTCAAGCGTTATTAGAATTATTAATTAATTCCGACTCAAATCAACGCAGTTTGGTTTTAGCCGCCCTTTCAGAAATAGGCACTCGTACCTTAAAACCCCTAAACCGAGCCTTAAGTTTGTCCCTTCAAGATGAAAATGCAGAAGTCAGAAAAAATGCAATTCGAGATTTAACCCGAATTTATGATTTAGCCACCCAAATGAGTCAAATTCTACAACGAGCTATTGATGATCCCGATCCTGAAGTTCGAGAAATGGCAAAATGGGCAACGGATAGATTAAGCCGTCTTCGTTCTACTAATAGTAGTGATCAACCTTTAGGGTAATTACGAATTACGAATTACGAATTACGAATTACGAATTACGAATAAGTGTCGAAGTGTTCCGGTGTTCCCTTAATTTTAATAGTTTCATATTAATTTTAGTTCTTTCATTTGGGATAATAACCAACTTGCCATGGTTGCCCGTCGAGTATCCCTAGGGTTAAATTCTCCGATTTTATAACCCTTAAAACCCAGTTCTTCCTTGAGCAATTGTTTATTCTCTGCGGGAATTGAACGAGTTAATTTTACCGTTGCGGGGCGACTTTCGATAAAATCAGGAGGTGTGGGATATTCGGTTTTCCAATCGGGATCAGCATTTGTCCCATCCCATTCATGGGTTTCGGAATTATATCGATATCCTAGATAATACCAAACCAATTGATTCACGGTTGCATCATCAATATCTTGATTGATAATTGCCCAAATTGTATCGGTATTCAGGGGGGGAAGTTCAAAGGAATGGGTCATAGTCAAAAATTGAATCTTTCAGCTATTCTCTATTTAACCATAATTTGGCTTTTGAGGCGATCGCTTTTCCCAATTTAACTCAATTTTAACCAACTAAAAATCATCTCTGCTGTTAATTCTAAAATGATATCATTATATTTGATCAGTCGAAAAACTAGGTTTCAGCAAGCCATCTTGAGAAACCTAGTTTCGGGAAATTATTATGGATTAAAAAACTCACACCGACGTTTTAATAAGCTAAGGTTTCCAGGGTTTCCCGTAGGTACAAACTCACTAATTGATCTAAGTTAGTCATGGGTTCAATTAGGTTTAAATCCCGTTCTAATTCCCAGCGTTGAAAACCGGAACTAGATGCGATCGCCACTTTCAAACTTTGCCAGATTTGAGAATCTTCACCCCAATGATTTGAAGCTGAAGCGGTGTTATTCTCAATGGTTGAATTTGCCATAGTTCTGTACCTCTTTAACAACAGTATCGACTTGATTGATAGAAAAATTCACCTTCCCCTGATCTATGATTATCATTTAAACAAAAGATAACTGGGATGAGGAATCAGAATCCACGGAAGACACCGAATTAATCTAACACTATTTAATCATACACAATTTTTGTCAGATTGGGTCAAGAAATCCTGATATTGAAACTAGATACCAGTTTTTGTATCTATCTTTACAAAGATCAAGTTTAATTTAACCACAAAGACACAAAGAAGTTGTCAACACTAAGATTTATCACTATAACATTTTTTCTAAAAACTGCTTTGCCCGTTCAGATTCGGGATTTTTAAAAAACTGTTCTGGGGGAGAATCTTCAGCGAGTAAGCCACTATCTAGGAATAAAATCCGGTTGGAAACTTCCCGAGCAAATCCCATTTCATGGGTGACAATTGCCATGGTAATTCCGGTTTGTGCTAAGGATTTCATTACCTCTAAAACTTCTTTAACCATTTCAGGATCAAGGGCGGAGGTGGGTTCATCCATTAATAAAATATCGGGCTGCATGGCCATGGTTCGAGCGATCGCTACCCGTTGTTTTTGTCCTCCTGAAAGTCGGGAAGGATAGATGTCTGCTTTCTCTGCCAACCCCACTTTTTGTAATAACTCCATCCCTAAATCTTTTGCCGCGGATTCGGAGATTTTCTTAACTTTTATCGGAGCATAAATAACATTTTTTAAGACACTTAAATGGGGAAATAAATTAAAGTTTTGAAAGACCATTCCTACGGACTGACGAATTTTATAAATTTCGGCTTTTGGATCAGTAATTTCCATCCCGTCAATAAAAATACGGCCAGATGTCGGAGTTTCCAGAAGATTCAGACAGCGTAAAAAAGTGGATTTCCCACATCCTGAAGGGCCAATAATAGATACAACCTGGCCTTTTTGAATCTCAGTTGTAATCCCTTTTAAGACTTTTAAATCGCCAAAGGATTTATATAAACGGTCAACTTTAACCGCCAGATCAACTGTTACTTTTGAGTTTGCGTTCAAGTCCATTTGCCCCCCAAGTTAAGGTAATAATCATGATATAATAAATAATAGCGACAAAAATCAATGGTTCAAAGTAAATATACTTTTCCGCCCCGACAATTTGCGCCCGACGCAACATATCTTCTACCCCAATAACCGATACTAAGGTTGAATCTTTCAACAGGTTAATACTTTCATTCACTAAGGCGGGAAGAATGTTTCTTAGGGCTTGGGGTAAAATAATATCTACCATCATTAGTTGATATTGAATTCCCAAGGCTTCACAGGCTTCTTTTTGCCCCCTATCAACGGCTTGAATTCCCGCCCGAATGGTTTCGGAAATATAAGCTCCAGAATTTAAGGAAAAGGCTAATATCCCCGCTTGAAAGGCGGTAATATCATATCCGGTGAGTTGGGGAGTGGCAAAATAAATTAAGGTTAATTGTACCAGTAAGGGTGTGCCTCTAAAAATGGATGTATAGGCTTGGGAAAAAATATTCAGGGGTTTAATTGTTGAAATTTTGAATAGGGCGAGAATTGTTCCCCAAATAAACCCGAAGAAAGCTGAAACTAAACTAAATTGTAAGGTAATAAAAATCCCGGCTAAGATATAGGGAATATTGGGAGCAATTTTATTAAAATCAAGTTTTAATCCTTTTCCGTGGGGAACTTCAGCAGTTTCTAAGCTGACTGGACGATCAAACCATTTTTTAGCTAGTTCCTCAATTTTACCACTGGCTTGCATCTGTTGAATCACCTGATTAAAGGGTTCAACTAAGGCTGATTCTTTGGGAAAGGCGATGGCTGATCCCGCCGCTTCGGTGTTGGGAACTTCGTGATATACTAACCCCGGATTTGCCGCAATATAGCCCCTAATAATAGTATTTTCTAAAACCCCGGCATCCAGGCGTTTTGATTTTAACTCCTGAATAATATCACTGGTTTTATTTAAAGGAATGGCCGTTACCCCCGACCAATTTTTAACCGCTTCTTGCTGAATTGATCCGAGTTGTACTCCGACTTTTTTGCCTTTTAATTGTTCGGGATCGGTATAATTTTGGGTATGGAGACTAACAATAGTATTTTTAGCTTCAAAATAGATATCTGAAAAAGCTACATTTTTTTTTCGCTCAGGAGTAGGGGTCATTCCCGCCATGACAAAATCCGCCCGTTTAGCGGTTAAAGCTGGAATTAAACCATTAAAATCCATGCCATTAATTTTTAGATCGTAGCCTAATTGCTGGGTAATATATTCGGCAATATCTACATCAAAACCTACAATTTTATCGCCACTGGTGGCCGTATCTTTAAATTGATAGGGGGGATAATCTGGGGAAGTTGCCATGATTAGGGTTTTGGTTGTCCCCGATGGTTTTTCCTGGGCAGAAGTTGGGGGATGATGGCTAGTGATAATCCCCCAAATTACTAAGGTTGTCAGAAATAAAAATAGTAGATATTTGAAGGGGTTTTTCAAAATCATGTTGGGTTGATGTTTTGGCTCTGAATGGATGCGCTTAAGCGCAACAACAAATTATAAGATCAAACTACATTCTTCAAAGAAATTCTGTCAAATTTGATAGTTTTCTCTAATTCTGATGCAGCTCATACCCAACAAGGGAATACAAATTAAGGTTTAAATGTCAAGTCTACCGAACCGGGAATTAAGATTTTACTTGACTCGCGCTGCAATCTCGACTTACCATAATCTATTGGAGATCTAAACGAATAAAACGGGAGAAAAAACCTGAATGCAGCATCGAGGTGTAACAGTATGGTTTACGGGTTTGAGTGGTGCGGGAAAAACCACCATTAGCCAAGCGGTGGCTCAAGTATTCCGAGAGAAGGGATGTAACCTAGAGATTTTAGATGGGGATATTGTTCGGGAAAATCTCACCAAAGGTTTAGGATTTAGTAAAGCTGATCGGGATGAAAATATCCGTCGGATTGGATTTGTTGCCCATCTTTTAACCCGAAATGGGGTAATTGTCCTGGTTTCTGCTATCTCTCCCTATCGAGAAATTCGGGAAGAAGTGCGGGGGAAAATTGGGGATTTTGTGGAAGTTTATGTGAACGCGCCCTTAACGGTTTGTGAAGGTCGAGATGTTAAAGGATTATATAAAAGAGCCAGAGCCGGGGAAATTAAAGGCTTTACAGGTATTGATGATCCCTACGAAGCCCCAACAAATCCAGATGTTGAATGTAATACGGATCACGAAGATTTATCCGAAAGTGTTGCTAAAGTCTTAAAAAAATTAGCGGATTTAGGTTATATCTCAAACGATTAGGAAAGGAGTTGGCGATTAACTGTTAGGATTAAAAAAAAATCGATGGGAACAAAGGATTATGAACATCTCTAGGATAGGAAAACAACTTTATCGTCAATCAAGGTTATGGATCACAGTAGTTTTGATCGTCGGTGTGACGTTGATGAGTTGTTCAAAATCCGCCCAGTCTGATCAAACTGTTAAAGTTAGTTCTAAACTGGAACAGCAAATTCTGCAAGTAATTCGACAGCATCCAGAAGTGATTTTAGAGTCCGTCCAAGCCTATCAACAGCAACAGGACGGCCAACTCAAACAGGCGCGACAAACTTTTTTAGATCAAATCAAAACCAATCCTCAAGCGGTGATCGGGAATTCCCCCTTTAGGGGATCAGAGGCTAAAAATATTGTTCTGGTGGAGTTTTCTGATTTTCAGTGTCCCTTCTGTGCCCGTGCCCACGACACTATTCAAGAGTTTATGAAGACTCGCCAAGATCAGGTGACTCTGGTTTATAAGCATTTTCCCCTGACTCAGATTCACCCCGAAGCCCTACCCGCAGCTCAAGCGTCCTGGGCGGCTCAACAACAGGGCAAATTCTGGGAATACCAAAACGCTTTATTTACACAACAGAGTCAATTGGGAGAGGCGTTATATCCGGCGATCGCTAAACAGTTAAATCTGAACGTAGAAAAATTCAATCGCGATCGCCAAAGCCCGGAAGCCAAGGCGGCCATTGATCAGGATATCCAATTGGGGGAAAGTTTGGGAATTTCGGGAACACCGTTTTTTATTATGAATGGTGAAACCTTCTCCGGTGCGGTGGAAATCTCTAAAATTGAAGAAGTTTTAGCCGCGGTCAAGGCATCCCCAGGCCAGAAAAAGTAAGCCCTAACCTAGACCTTTCAACCCGAACTATTCAACCAAGCGCGTGAATCAAGAACTTGCACCTTTTATCAGAAGCCGGGAACCCCTTTCTAGTTTGGTTCTGTATCAACTGTTCAAGTGGTCGGTGGTTAGCCCGATGTTGCACCTATACTTTCAAGGTCGGATTTATGGTGCGGATCGGGTTCCCTTGGCCGGGCCCTTAGTGGTTGTCAGTAACCATGCGAGCGATTTTGATCCTGTCCTACTGGCGAATTGCATGGGCCGTCCAGTTTCCTATATGGCCAAAGAGGAATTATTTGAAGTTCCCATCTTAAAACAGGCGATTTCCCTATATGGGGCCTATCCAGTTAAACGGGGTTCGGCCGATCGCAGTGCAATTAGATCGGCGTTACAACAATTAGAAAATGGTTGGGCTACGGGGGTTTTTCTCCAGGGAACTCGCACCCCCGATGGTCGGATCACCGAACCCAAATTAGGGGCGGCGTTAATCGCGGCTAAGGCAAAAGTTCCGTTATTACCTGTATGTTTATGGGGAACCAATGCCATTGTAAATCGGGGTTCCTATCTGCCTCGACCCGTTCCGGTTACGGTACGAGTGGGTCATTTAATTCCGCCTCCGGATTCTACCAACCGGGACGAATTATTGGAATTAACCCAACATTGTGCCGATGAAATTAATGCCCTTCATGATCTCGGACGTTAAGTTTTAATCCTGATCAATTTTAACCCTCAATTTTTTATGGAAACTGAATCTTTAAGATCCCAACTGACAGAAAACCTGGATGAAGCGGAATGGGATTGGTTAACGCCCCACCTGGAACGGGAGATTGTAATTATTGTAGAATCTCAATTGGATTTATTAACTGTCGGGGAAGCGATCGCCCAGGATAACTCAGTTTCAGTCCAACATTGGATTAGTGAAGCTTTAATTCATAAACCCTCTCCAGAGCAAATTTGCCAATGGAATGATCAGCCCAAAAAACGATTTCAAGCCTTAATTGTGCAACCTTTTGTTTTAATTCAGGAATTATAGCGGTAGGTAATAGGTAATGGGTAATGGGTAATGGGTAATGGGTAATAGAAAGAGTTTCCCTCCCCTGCTCCCAGGGCTGTTTCCTTCTCAGGGAAACCAGAGTTTTGTAGGGGTAGTGCCCGGTGTGCCTACCCTCCCCATCAACGATTTGTAGGCGTTTCAGGGATGGGGGCAACCACGGGGGGATGGGGGCAA
>MNYZ01000008.1 GCA_001873365.1 Oscillatoriales cyanobacterium CG2_30_40_61
ATGGGGGCAACCACGGGGGGATGGGGGCAACCACGGGGGGATTGCCCCTACAAAGAATGAAACAGCCCTGCCCCTGCTCCCCCTGCCTCCGGTGCTCCGGTGTTCCGGTGTTCCGGTGTTCCCCATTATAAATTAGATGAATCTTCGGCTTTGAATACTACTTCTTGCAGTTCACCGGGTTTGCCAAGACTTTTAGCTTCTCCGTTATTAACGGTGACTAGAACTCCTCCAGCATTTCCGGTAAACACAACTACATTATCTTTGGCTTTCCAACTGCGTTCTGTTCCACCTGCTAACATCCCTTCAAAATCGGTTTTACCATCGACTTCAATCTCAACCCAGGATGTCTCTTTAACCACAATACGCACTTCTACGGTCTTATCCGTTGCTGACTGGGCGGGGGGCTTGGTTGGAGTTGCTTTCTCTACGGTTTGTTTCACCTGGGGAGTGGTCGGAGATGGGGTAGAGGAAACTAATTGACTAGCGGGAGCGGGCTGAGTTTTTTTCTGAACTACGGTCTGAGGTGGTTGGGGATTAACTTGGGGTGGGTTGGGTATGGCTACAGGTTCACCACTGGATACACCTGCAAAATTAGCGGTTTTATTCAGATAGGAAACCCCATTAATCGCACAAATAATTAAGAGGATATAAGTTAAGTAAAGATGGGTGGGTCTTAATTGGGGAAGGGCTAAAAAATTAAGTTTTGATTTAATCCCCACTTGTTGAGGTTCGGGGAGGAAAAAGTTAGCCAGTTCTACTCCATTTAAACCCAAAGCATCGGCGTAGGTACGGATTAACCCTTGAGTATAAACGGGTTCTGGGAGTTGTTCTATCCTAGCTTCTTCGAGAGCTTGTAATAAATGGGAACGGATTCTAGTGTAAGCGGCTACCATATCCAAAGATAGGGAATGACTTAGACGAGTTTCTCGGAGTTGTTCTCCGATTTCTGCTAGTCGCTGAATCAGTTCAGGATCATAGGAATTAAGGGTGGGGCTAGGATTTTTAGCCATTTTAAACGGTAAGACAAATAAATCAGTTTTCATAATCAATTACTCCTTGATATCTACAGGGTGAACAGGCACACTAACCAATGGGGATGAAATGGGATTTCTTAAAAACTCAATTTCCCAGGCACTCAGGGAACGATAATCACCCTCTGGCAATGGGGATTGTCCAGGGGTTTGGAGTTGAATTGAGCCAATGGCAGTTCGGTGTAATTTAACCACTGGATAACCCAACTGTTCGGCAACTCGGCGAATTTGCCGATTTCTCCCCTCATATAAAATCACTTCCAATAAGGTCTGGTGATCGATATTTTGTTGAATATACCGAACTTGAGCAGGTAGTGTTTTTTTTCCGGCCAATAGGACACCCTGACGCCAAGCCTGTAATATTGAATTCGGTGGATTTCCAGCAACCCAGACTTGATAAGTTTTAGGAATGAAATGACGAGGATGAGTTAAACGAAAGGTTAATTCTCCATCGTTGGTCAGTAATAACGCTCCTGTAGAATCCACATCCAATCGTCCCACCGGATGAATCCCTTGGCCTACTCGCATTTTACGCGGCAGCAGATCCAAAACCGTCGGTCGTCCGTTGGGGTCTAAACAAGTTGAGACAACTCCTATCGGTTTATTGAGTAATAAATAGATCAGCCTAGGTCGGTGGTCGGGTTTAATTGGTTTCCCATCGACCTCAATTTGATCGCAAGTCGGATCGGCTTTTTGTCCCAATTGGGCTAAATTGCCATTAACCCGCACCCGTCCCGCTTGAATCATTTCTTCGGCGTGACGGCGGGAGGCAATACCCCATTGAGCCATAATTTTTTGTAGCCTTTCATCCATGCTGGTCGTTAAAGGTTCTTGACTACTGGTGGATCGGTTGAAACCATGGCGGGATTTTGCCATAAGTCTCAATACTATGTACAAATATTACAGCAATCCGCAATTAATCCTACTATCAATCTGAGTTCGGTGTGAAATAATGTGGGAACTGGTGATTTTGGAGTGGCTATGGCATTGATTCATACTGTTCGGCAACCCTTAATTGGAAGTCTATTATCAACGGCTATTGGGTTTTGGTTGCGATCGCAAGTTGATAAAATTGATCACCTAGATCTGAATATCGAAGGTAGTAATCGTTCTCTACTGTCCGGGGATATTCCGGGGGTGTCCGTCGTCGCGGAGAATGCCATCTATCAAGGGCTACATTTAACCCAAGTCCAACTACAAGGGTCAAATATTCGGTTTAATTTGGGTAAAGTTTTAAAAGGTCAACCTCTACACCTATTAGAACCTTTTTTTGTCACCGGAAATCTACACTTGAATCAATTCGATCTGAATCAATCTTTACAAGCTCCGATGTTAGTCCAGGGATTAAACGAATTTATTTTGTCCCTGTTGGTTTCCTTAACCCAATCTTCATCATCTTTCGATGATTCCCAACGGTCGGAAAACGATTCTTGGGTGAAATCAGTTCAACAGATTCAAGATCCCCAAATTCTGATCGAAACCGATCGCCTAATTTTAGATGCCCAACTGCTTTTTGACTCAGGTGAACTATTATCTTTTCAATTAAAAACTGGATTAAAAATTGCAAATTTCCGTGAACTCATATTAGTTCACCCCCAGGTTCAAATTTATGATATTAATACAGAACTGCACCTAGATAATTATATCATTGATTTGGGTTCGGATATCAAAATCCAAGACCTAATTTTATCCCCTGGACTGCTTGAAATTCAAGCAATGCTGAAAGTCAATCCGTAATTCCTAATTCATAATTCATAATTCTCCTAATGACCAACGACCAAAAGAAACAGTTAGAAGCCCAACTCTGGAATATTGCCGACTCTTTGCGCGGTAAAATGAACGCTGATGAGTTTCGGGATTATTGTTTAGGTTTTATCTTTTATAAATATTTGTCTGAGCGTCAATATATTTATGCTAATCAAATTTTATCAGAAGATGATTTAGATTATCTTGATATTGAGGAAAATTCCGAATTAGGACAAGCATATTTAGAAGCCGTCGCCAATGAATCTATCCCCAACTTAGGTTATTTTCTCAAACCTTCGGAGTTATTTCATTCCCTGGTACAAAGGGCATTGGGAGCCAAAAAAGCCGAAGAAGATAACTTAAAAGATGAGGATTTTGCCCAGTCTAATTTTATTTTAGATGACTTAACCCAGGTTTTGAATAGTATTGAAAAGTCAACCCTGGGGAATGAAAGTGAGGAGGATTTTGATCATTTATTTGAAGATTTAGATTTAACTTCAACTAAATTAGGCCGAACTCCTAAAGATAAAAATGCCCTAATTGCTAAAATTTTAGTTCATCTCGATAAAATTGATTTTAGATTAAAAGATAGCGAAAGCGATGTATTAGGAGATGCCTATGAATATTTAATCGGACAATTTGCTACTGGGGCGGGAAAAAAAGCCGGAGAATTTTATACTCCTCAAGCGGTTTCTAAGGTTTTAGCTAAAATTGTCACCACGGGAAAAGAGCGGCTAAAATCCGTTTATGATCCCACCTGTGGCTCGGGGTCGCTATTATTAAGGGTAGCTAAGGAAGTTAAGCAAGTGGGGGATTATTTCGGGCAGGAAATGAACCGCACTACCTACAATTTAGCCCGAATGAATATGATTTTACATGGGGTACATTATGGTAATTTTAATTTATGTCAAGAGGATACTTTAGAGCGCCCCCAACATCTGGGGAAAAAGTTTGAGGCGGTGGTAGCAAATCCGCCTTTTTCGGCTAATTGGAGCGCTAATAAATTATTTGAGTCGGATGATCGTTTTAGTCAATATGGGGCTTTAGCGCCTAAGTCTAAGGCGGATTTTGCCTTTGTGCAACACATGATTCATCACCTTGCCGATAACGGTATTATGGCGGTGGTTTTACCTCACGGGGTATTGTTTCGGGGGGCGACGGAGGGGCGAATTAGGCAATATTTAATTAAGGAGCGCAACTGGTTAGATGCGGTGATTGGTTTACCTGCTAATATTTTTTATGGTACGAGTATCCCGACTTGTATTTTGGTATTTAAGAAGTGTCGGGAATATCCTAATGATATTTTGTTTATCGATAGTAGTGGGCATTTTGAAAAGGCGAAAAATCAAAATTATTTACGGGATGAGGATATTAATAAAATTATTAATACTTATCGAGGGCGTTTAGTTGAGGAAAAGTATAGTTATCGGGCGAGTTTAGCCGAAATTGCGGAGAATGATTTTAACTTAAATATTCCCCGTTATGTGGATACTTTTGAGGAGGAGGCAGATATTGATTTAGCTGATATTGTTGGGGAGTTAAAAGAAATTGATCAAGAAATAACTGAGGTTGATCTGGTAATTCAGGAGTTTTGTCAGGAGTTGAATATTGATCAGGTTTCGTCTGTTCATCAGGGTAAAAAAAAAGTCCCTTTGTTGAGGTTTCCTGAGTTTACTGGGGAGTGGGAAAAGAAATCATTAAAAGAAATTTCAGTTAATGGTTTCTCAAATGGTGTTTTTAATGATCCTGAAAAAGTAGGTAGTGGTTATCGTTTAATCAACGTCAAGGATATGTATAACGGTGATTCAATTGATATTAATACTTTAACTAGACTAGAATTAGATGAAAAAGAGTTTTTGAAAAATCAAGCTAAATATGGAGATATATTTTTTACTCGATCATCTCTAGTCAAAGAAGGTATTGCATACTCAAATATTCTTTTAGATGAAGTCGAAGAAATTACTTATGACGGACATTTAATTAAATTGACTCCAAATAAAAATTATTATTTACCTCAATTTATAGCTTTAGTTTTAAAAACCAATAATTCAAGAAAACAATTTGTTGCTCGTGGTAAAACGGGAACAATGACAACAATTGGTCAAGAAGATATAGCTACGGTAAAATTATTTATTCCCAAAATTAAAGAACAAGAAAAGATAGCGAAGTTTTTAGGGGAGTGCGATCGCATATTAACATTATTAAGAAGAAAACGGGAGTTATTAGAAAGTTATAAACGGGGAGTAATGCAATTATTATTTACCCAAAAAATTCGCTTTAAAAATGATAACGGTTCGGATTTTCCTGCTTGGTAAAAGAAAACTTTAGAGGAAATAGCAAAATATAGAAGGGGCAGTTTTCCACAACCTTACGGACTTGATAAATGGTATGACGACTTATATGGACAACCTTTTGTTCAAGTGTATGATGTTGATGATAATTTAAAACTTAAATCTTCAACTAAAAGAAAAATAAGTAAAGAAGCAATGCCGTTTAGTGTTTTTGTAAAAAAAGGTTCTGTTATTTTAACTATTCAAGGTTCAATAGGAAGGATTGCAATTACTCAATATGACTGTTATGTTGATAGAACTTTATTGATATTTACACAATTTTTAAAGCCAATGAATAAATATTTCTTTATTCATATTGTTTTATTACTTTTTGAAAAAGAGAAAGAAAAAGCACCGGGTGGCACTATTAAAACCATTACCAAAGAGGCTCTTTCTAGTTTTCCGCTAATGATTCCCGACATTAAAGAACAAGAAAAAATAGCAAATTTTTTAACAGCAATAGACAAAAAAATAGAAGCATTAGGGCGACAAATTGAGGGGAGAGGGAAGTTTAAACAAGGGTTATTACAAAAGATGTTTGTGTAATGGGGAACAATTACCCCCGTATCAATTAAGATAAAATCGTAAGATTCACTCATTTTTAAAAAGGGGGACTTTGAACTCTAAGATTAGATCCCCCTAAATCCCCCTTCCCAAGGGGGACTTTGAACTCTAATTCCCTGCTTTTCAATGGGGTTAAGGGCGATCATTCCCCATTTTTAAGCGGGGTCGGGGGATCATTCCCCCCTTTTTAAGGGGGGTTAGGGGGGATCAAAAACTATAAATATAGCGAGTCTAAATGAATTGTACACTCATAATAATAAAAATTATTAATCCCAAAAAATACCCCAATATCTTTGTAGGGGCGAGGCGCGCCTCGCCCCTACGAGGAATTAGATTTTAAGTCTGATGTACAACCGATTTAGACTTGCTATAAGAACAAAAAATTTTCTGTAAACTCCCCTACTTTTAGCCTGAAGTTGACACCGATAAGCCAAAAGTTGTGGTAGGGGCAATTCATGAATTGCCCCTACCACAAGGATTAAATTTCAAAAAATATTACAACTTAAATAGGATTGCTATATGTTATTGTGTTTAACAGTGAATCCCAGCATTGAGGAGAATTATGATTCAGACGCTTACTAAACCTATCTCCTTTGATGAATTTGTGGTCTGGTATCCAGAAAATACAACCTGCAAGTATGAACTACACAGTGGAAGGATTGTCGAAATGCCTTTAGCAACAGGGGCACATTCTAATATTACAGGATTTATTGCGGGTGAAATCCATTTTCAAATCAGGAAACTCCAGTTACCTTACTCAATTCCGGGGGATTGTTTGCTGAAACCCTTGGATGATGAATCAGGTTATCAACCCGATGTGATTGTATTAGATAAAGGGGAGTTAAGCCAAGAATCCCGTTGGTCAAAAGAGTCTATTATTATGTTAGGGAGTTCGGTGCGGTTAGTGGTGGAAGTTGTTAGCAAAAACTGGCAGAATGATTATCTGAGGAAGGTGGGAGATTATGAGTTAATGGGAATAGCAGAATATTGGATTGTGGATTATTTGGGGTTAGGAGGACGGCGTTTTGTTGGTGATCCTAAATCGCCCACGCTTTCGGTTTATAGTATGGTTAATGGCGAGTATGATGTTAGGCAATTTCGGGATAATCAAAGAGTTGAGTCCTTAGCTTTTCCTGAGTTGGAGTTAACAGTTAAACAGATTTTTGATAATTGAGCGTCCCTGGGGCGACAAATGGAGGGACGGGGAAAGTTTAAACAAGGATTATTACAAAAGATGTTTGTGTGATCCCCCTAAATCCACCTTAAAAAAGGGGGACTTTGACAGTTAATTCAGTACCAAATTACAAAAGTATGGGTATAATTAAAATATGCTGGTTAATTAATTGAAGGTTAATGCTATGAGTCAAAGTATTGAATTTATCACCACTATTAATCAAGGTGTGATTATTATTCCCCCACAGTATCAGGGAGAGATTGAAGAAGCCCAAGAGGTGCAAGTCATGATTAAACCCAAGTCAAAAAATCCCCATCAAATTAACCAATTAGCGGGGAAAGTAAAAGCCTTTAAAAATATTAATTCCGTAGCATGGCAACGGCAAATTAGAGGGGAATGGGAATGTATTTTATTAACTAATGATAAACAATTAGCCAATATTAAGGAGATTCAAGTTGTTTCTTTAAAGACAAAAAATTAGGAACATGAATATTTTATTTCGTGTAGTATAATTAAATATAGATTTCAGAGCTAAAACTATGCACACTATTCAAACCCAAGTTAAAGTAAATAAAGATCATGTCTTAAATCTTGTCTTACCTGAAGATATAACAGAAGGTACTTATCAAATTGTAATTGTTATGAATCCTCAACCCGATAACGAACATGACAATGATGATACTCCTGATGAAATAGCATTAGAAGGTATCAAAGAAGGGTTAAAACAAGCGATTAGTGGGCAAACTATTCCCTTATCTCAGATGTGGGAGGGGATTGATGTTTAATAATTCACCGATGCAAATAGAATTGACAACTCGCTTCAAAAAAGATCTAACCAAATTAGCCAAACGTTATCGCTCAATTCGTCATGATTTAAAGCCCCTTCTTGATCAACTCCAAGCTGGGGAAATTGTTGGTGATCTTATTTCAGGTGTCAAATACCAAGTTTATAAAGTCCGTCTCAAAAATAGTAATATCAAAAAAGGTAAAAGCTCAGGTTATCGAGTTGTATATTACTTGAAAACTAAAACTAAGTTAATTCTGATTACACTTTATTCCAAATCAGATCAATCAGATATTCAAAATAATATCATTAAAGCAATTATTCAAGAGTTTGAACAAGAAAATTAGCTAATTTTATTTCTTCTCTAAAAATTTTATGATACAATCAGAACAAGAATTAGAAGAAAATCTAATCAAACGCTTAACAGGCTTAGGTTATGAACTTGTTAATATTAGTAATACTGAACAATTAAAAGCTAATTTAAAAGCTCAATTAGAAAAACATAACCAGATTGAAATTAGCACCGAAGAATTTAAACAAATTATTAATCACCTCGACAAAGGCAATATTTTTGAAAAAGCCCACCGCCTCCGCGATAAAATGGAATTGAGTCGGGATGATGGGACAACTTTTTATCTGGAATTTTTAAATATTGAACATTGGTGTCAAAATCAATATCAAGTTACCCATCAAATTAGTCAAACAGGTACATATAAAAACCGCTACGATGTCACTCTATTAATTAATGGTTTACCCCTGGTACAAATTGAGTTAAAACGGCGAGGATTAGAGTTAAAAGAAGCCTTTAACCAAATTAACCGCTATCAAAGACACTCTTTTTGGGCAGAAAATGGATTATTTCAATATGTGCAAATATTTGTTATTTCCAACGGCGTGAATACTCGCTATTATGCTAATAACCGCAAACAGGAATATAAACAGACCTTTTATTGGGCTAATATTGATAATAATTTAATCACTCAACTCGATGACTTTACTGATATTTTCCTAGAAAAATGTCACCTCTCCAAAATGATTTGTCATTATATCGTTTTGCATGAGTCAAATAAAGTATTAATGATATTACGTCCCTATCAATATTATGCCGTAGAAAGGATTATTGATCGGGTGAAAAATACCGATAAAAATGGTTATATTTGGCATACTACCGGGTCGGGTAAAACTTTAACTAGCTTTAAAACTGCTCAAATTTTAACCAAACTTCCCAATGTCCATAAGGTTATTTTTGTGGTGGATAGGGCTGATTTAGACTATCAAACTAGCCGAGAATTTAACTTTTTTAGCCCCGATAGTGTGGATACTACCGATAATACTAAACAATTAGTAGCACAGATGGCCGGAGAAAGCAGTTTAATTGTTACTACTATTCAAAAACTGAATACGGCCATTAAAAAGCCTAAACACGAGTTAGCAATGGAAAATTTGAGAGATAAACCTGTTATTTTTATCTTTGATGAATGTCATCGCTCCCAATTTGGAGAAACCCATAAAAATATTGTTAAATTCTTTGGTAATGCTCAAATGTTTGGCTTTACGGGTACGCCTATTTTTGCCGATAATGCTGTTAGTAATCAACAGGGAAAACGCACTACTAAGGATTTATTTGAGGAATGTTTACATAAATATGTGATTACCAATGCGATCGCCGATGAGAATGTGTTAAAATTCTCCGTAGAATATTGGGGAAAAGCCCTCTCCCCCAGCCCCTCTCCCCCAGGGCGAGGGGAGTATTTATTAGATCAAGAATTTTATGAAAATCCCGCTCGAATTAACAAAATTGTTGATTGGATTATTGTTAATCACGATCGCAAAACCCACAATAAACTATTTTCAGCGATGTTATGCGTGAGTAATATTGATACCCTGATTACTTACTATGAAACCTTTAAAAATAAAAGCCATGATTTAAGGGTAGTCACGGTTTTTACCCCTAGTATTAATGAAGATGACGAAGACGCAAACGGGTTAATTGGTGAAGCAGATTTTGATCTAAAAAATGATAATAGCCATAGTCGAGAGAAATTAGGGCAATTTATTGCTGATTATAACCAAATGTATCATACTCAACATTCAGTTAAAGATAGTCGGGCTTTTTACGCCTATTATAAAGATGTTTCTAAACGGATGAAAGATCGGGATAGGGAGGATTTTCAAGACCAAGAAAGGGCAGATATTTTATTAGTTGTGAATATGTATCTGACCGGTTTTGATGTGAAAAAATTAAATACTCTCTATGTGGACAAAAATTTAAAATATCATGGTTTAATTCAAGCCTATTCCCGCACTAATCGGATTTTAGGCGAGTTAAAATCCCAAGGAAATATTGTTTGTTTTCGTAACCTGAAAGATAATACAGATCAAGCGATCGCCCTATTTTCCGATCCTAATGCTAAAGAGGAAATTTTTATTCAGCCCTTGGACTATTATATAGAAGAATTTAATCAGGGAGTGCAAAAATTAAAAGCAATAGCCCCGAGTCCCGATCATGTTAATCAACTGATTAGAGAAGATGATCAATTAGAATTTGTCCAAACCTTTCGGAATCTCATGCGCTTATTAAATGTAAGTAAATCCTTCACTGAATTTGATTTTTCTAACTTAAATATAGATGAACAAATCTTTGACAATTACAAAAGCAAATATTTAGATATCTACGACAAAACCCGTAACCCAAAGCCCGAAGAAAAACCATCTTTAGTCACGGAAATTGATTTTGAGTTAGAGTTAATTCACCGAGATGATATTAATGTGGCTTATATTCTGCAACTATTGGCAAAACTGCAAAAAAATAGTCAAGATGATGAGAGCAAAAAAGCCGACTATGAAAAGCAAAAAGCCGAAATTATTCAACTGCTTAGTAAACAAACCCAATTACGCAGTAAACGAGATATTATTACTAAATTTATTGATATTTACCTGCCTTCTTTGCAACCAGAAGATAACTTAGAACAGGTGTTTAGTGAGTTTTGGAATCAAGAAAAGATTAAGGCATTAAAACAACTTTGTATTGAAGAAAATCTAAATGAAGAAATGGTTAACCAAATGATTAACACCTATCATTTTACAGGCAAAAAACCCTTAAGCGAAACCGTCCTAAATGCCTGTTATCAAAAACCGAAGGCATTAGAGCGCAAAAAAGTTTATAATCGAGTGGTAGATAAATTAATTAACTTTATCCAAAGATTTGATGATGATCTAGGGTATATTGAATATATTAACCCTGAGAATTTCGTTTGTCCAAATTTACCTATTTTTTAAATTAAAATGCACAGAATTGCAGCCACACCCGGCGGATGGAACCCCGATACAGACGGAGTAATTTTTATTGAACAAACCCCCGCACCGATTATTTTTTTAACGGCGGCGGATACGGATATTCAAACCTTAGCCACGGTAGTTTCTAAACTTCCGACGGATTTTCCCCCGTTGCGAGTCACAAATTTATTACAATTACAACAACAATTAACTATTGATACCTACGCAGAAACTGTTTTAGAAAAAGCCCAAGTTATTATTTTAAGACTGTTAGGAGGACGTTCCTATTGGTCGTATGGATTAGAAGTTTTACAAGACATTTTTGCTAAAACCAAAACTCAATTAATTATTCTTCCGGGGGAAGATCGTCCCGACCCAGACTTAATTAGTAATTCCACCGTATCGTTATCAATTGTTGATCAAGTTTGGCGCTATTTAACTGAAGCCGGGGTTGATAATTTTGCCAATGCTCTGTTATTAATTGGCAATCATATTTTTAATAAAAATTATCCGATTATTCCTCCGGTGACTATCCCAAAAGTCGGTTATTATCAGTGGAATCAAACAGTACAATCTGATGATTATATCGCGGCGGTTGGGATTGTATTTTATCGCGCCCATTACCTATCGGGTAATTTAGATCCGATAGATTCCCTCTGTCAAGCATTAGTTAAATTCAACTTAAAACCTATTCCTATTTTTGTTTCTTCTTTGCGAGATCCCGATCTACAAAGGGAAATTTTAACCTATTTTAATTCCGGTATTCAATTATTAATTAATACTACCAGTTTTTCGATTTCTTCAACTTCCGAAGATGAAAGTCAACCGCCTTTATTTTCCTTAGATATTCCGGTTTTACAAGTAATTTTAAGTGGGGGAAGTTTAGAACAATGGGAAACGAATTGGATGGGACTTTCTCCCAGGGATATTGCCATGAATGTCGCCTTACCGGAAGTGGATGGAAGGATTATTAGTCGGGTAGTTTCTTTTAAAGCGGTGGAAAATTGGCATCCCACCTTAGAAACCAATGTTGTGCGATATGTGGCGGTACAAAATCGGATTAATTTTGTTGCTAATTTAGCAAAAAATTGGATTAATTTACATCAAAAAACCCCATCAAAACGACGGATAGCGATTATTTTAGCTAACTATCCCTGTCGAGATGGGCGCTTAGGAAATGGGGTGGGTTTGGATACGCCAGCCAGTTGTATTGAAATTCTCAAAGCCTTAGAAAAAGCGGGATATTTTCTGGATAATTCTCCTGAAACCGGAGAAGAATTAATTGATCAATTAACAACAGGAATCACTAACGACCCGGAAGGTTGGGAGTTAAGAACTATTGATCAAAGTTTATCTTTTAAAGACTATCAAGACTATTTTTTAACCTTACCTCCCGCTATTCAAACTGCTATTAATAACCGATGGGAACATCATTTTCAAGAGGAACAAAAGACCACTAAAGGGTTTGCAATTTCAGGGATTCAACGGGGGAATATTTTTATCGGGATACAACCTTCTCGGGGCTATGATCTTGATCCAAGTTTAAATTATCATGCCCCGGATTTAGAACCCACACCGGATTATTTGGCGTTTTATTATTGGTTGCGATCGCAATTTCAAGCCGATGCAATTATTCATTTAGGAAAACATGGAAATTTGGAATGGTTGCCGGGTAAAAGTGTGGGATTATCAGAAAATTGTTATCCTGAAATAGCATTAGGAGCATTACCAAATTTTTATCCCTTTATTGTTAATGATCCGGGAGAAGGAACCCAAGCCAAACGCCGTTCCCAAGCCGTAATTTTAGACCATTTAACACCCCCCTTAACCCGTTCAGAACTCTATGGATCATTACAGCAATTAGAAGGGTTAATGGATGAATATTATCAAGCCCAAAGTTTAGATCCTTCTCGGTTATCGTTAATTTCAGAAAGAATTATTCAGTTAATTCAACAGGAAAATTTAGAGGCAGAATTAGGTTTACCCAAACTTAATAAACAGGCGGTTTTACAGGATCAAAATTCTATTTTTAGTGAATTAGATCGGTATTTATGTGAATTAAAAGAGGCACAAATTCGGGATGGATTACATATTTTTGGTCAATGTCCCCAGGGAGAACAATTAAGGGATTTAATCATCTCTATTGCCCGCCATCCTGATCCTAAAAGATTGGGTTTAAGTCGCGCCATCGCCCAAGATTGGCAATTAGATTTTGATCCCTTAACATCAGATTATGGAGAAATCATTAATCAAACTATTAATGATCAATTCTGTCGCACCGTTGGGGATGGAGTAGCAGTTATTGAAGAATATGCGATTAATTTAATTGAAGCATTACCCCATATCCCCGATCAACAAATATTAATCCAACAGGAATTAAGCTGGATTCAAAATAAATTATTACCCAATTTATTAAGAACTTCTGAAGAAATTACCAATCTATTAAAAGGTTTAGAAGGTCGATTTATTAAGAGTGGTGCATCAGGAGCGCCAACAAGAGGAAAACCCAATGTTTTACCCACCGGACGTAATTTTTATTCCGTTGATATTCGGGCTATTCCCACAGAAACCGCCTGGAGAGTGGGGGAATTAGCCGCATCGGTATTAATTGAACGTTATACTCAAGAAAATGGCGAATATCCCCGCACTTTGGGGTTATCGGTTTGGGGAACTTCAACAATGCGAACTGGGGGAGATGATATCGCCGAAGCCTTAGCATTATTAGGAGTAAAACCCGTTTGGGATTATCCTTCGCGGCGAGTAGTTGATTTTGAAATATTACCAATTTCGATTTTAGGCCGTCCCCGGGTGGATGTAACATTAAGGATTTCAGGGTTTTTTAGAGATGCTTTTCCCAATTTAATTGATCTATTTGATCAGGCGGTAATTGCTGTTTCTAATTTAGATGAAACCGCAGATCAAAATCCTTTAGCCGCCCAAGTTCGACAGGAAACTGAATTTTGGTTGCAAGAAGGTTTAACAATTGAACAGGCAAATTTGCGATCGCGGTTAAGAATTTTCGGGTCTAAACCTGGGGCTTATGGGGCAGGTTTACAAGGATTAATTGAATCCCAAAATTGGCAAAATGATCAGGATTTAGCTACTGCTTATATTAACTGGAGTAGTTACGCTTATACCAGTACAAATTCTGGCTATCAACAGGGAATTTCCGCGTCAGAAGCCTTTGAAAATCGGTTAGAAAAGATGCAAATTGTTCTGCAAAATCAAGATAACCGAGAACATGATTTATTAGATTCCGATGACTATTATCAATTTCAGGGAGGAATGACCGTGGCGGTAAGAACTTTGACGGGGAAAAATCCTGAGATTTATTTCGGAGATAATGCTATTCCTGAAAACCCAAAAGTTAAACTTTTAAAAGAAGAAATTGCTAAGGTCTATCGTTCCCGAGTTATTAACCCAAAATGGATCGCTGGAGTTATGCGACATGGCTATAAAGGAGCCTTTGAACTATCAGCAACCGTTGATTTTTTATTCGCCTATGATGTTACCGCTAATTGTGTAGAAGATTTTATGTATGAAGGGGTAGCAAATGCTTATGTTTTTGATCAGAAAGTTCAACAATTTATTCAAGAAAAAAATCCCTGGGCGTTACGGGATATGGCGGAACGATTATTAGAAGCTCATCAACGCCAATTCTGGCAAACGGCGAGTCAAAATATGATCGAACAGTTGAGGGCAATTGTTCATGAAGCGGAGGGAATTATCGAGGGGAAGGTTTAACCCGATAATTTTGATTTATAATCGGACAAGAGCAATCCCGATTAACCAAAATTATCTAATTCCAGCTAACAATTGCTATGAATCTATTGTCTATATTAAGTTTATTCATGAGATCAACCCGTAGAAATAGTGGGGTGATGGCGATAGTTCCTCTGATAATATTAATGGTTGGGTGTTCATTCAAAGAATCTTCTCAACCTTCCGTTAGTTCCCAAACTGCGATCGCCGCTTCTATCACCCCTAATTCTCAACAGTTGAATCAGAATAAAATATTAGGAAAACCAGAAAATTTACTCTCCCAAAATCCTGCAAAATCCCAAACTTGTATCGAAGAAAATCCCTTTGATGAATCGGTTAAATTCGCCCTACAAGCCTCTAATTTAGCCCAAACCGCCCGATCTCAATCCGATTGGGATGAAGTCGCCCGTTTATGGTTACAGGCGGTGGCGTGGATGCAAGCGGTTCCTGCTAATAGTCCTAGACGCACTTTTGCTGAAAAGAAAGTGGTTGAATATATGCGAAATTTAACCTATTCTCAACAGCAAGCCGCCCGATCAGGTTCGGTTTCCCAGTTTCCTAGTTTTGATAGTGAACCCTTAGATAAACAATTACAATTGTATTTATCTTATTTGAGCACCGTGGGCAAACCAGATATTTTAATTGTCGGAAGTTCTCGGGCTTTACAAGGAGTTGATCCCGCCCAAATGCAGCAGGTTTTAGCCCAAAGAGGATATCGGGATTTGAGAATTTTTAATTTTGGGGTTAATGGAGCAACGGCGAAGGTTGTAGACTATATTTTGAGAAAAGTTTTAACCACTGATCAGTTACCAAAATTGATTATTTGGGCCGATGGTGTGAGAGCTTTTAATAGTGGTAGAAGCGATCGCACCTATCAAGCTATTATGGCTTCCCAAGGTCATCAAAAAATAGCTGCGGGAATTCGTCCACAGTTGGCAAAATCCGAACCAAATCCCCAGAAAAAATGTTATAATTTGCCCTATCCTTGTAAGGAAAAAGGTCATTCTAAATTTCAGTTTCAAACGTCTAATTTTATCAATTCAGACAATTTTGATCATATTCCTAAACAGATTGAGTCTAATAACTTAATATATTATCCTTCTGCATTCAATTCAAAAGCCACTTTAGTATCCTTAAATGCCATTGAAGCTAACGGTTTTTTACCCCTATCCGATCGCTTCAACCCCAATACTTATTATCAACAAAAACCCTATGTTTCGGGAACCTATGATGGGGATTATCGTGGGTTTAATTTAGGAGGAGAACAAGCCAGGGCTTTTGATTCAGTTGTGGCGTTTACGAGTTCTAATAATATTCAATTAGTCGTTGTCAATTTACCGATCACAGATGATTATTTAGATTCAGTTCGTTGGTCTTCTGAAGTCGAATTTAATCGACAAATGAAACAGTTATCTCAGGAATATGGGTTTATTTTTATCAACCTATCAGAAAAAGCCCTAAAGCAATATCAATATTTTGTTGATCCGAGCCATTTAAACCGCTATGGAGCTAGTTTAGTAGCGCGAGAAATTGCGGCTAACCCGACTATTCCTTGGCCCCGTGTTAGATCAAATTAACAGGGTTTATTATATTAAAAAACCCTGTTTTTCCTGGGAATTATTCAGAGGGTAAATCACCAAAGCGATCGCGGTATTGTTGCAATAAACTTTCCATTTCTGCTAATTGTTGTTGAGCATTTTCAGCCCGTTGGCGTTCCTGTGCTAATTGTTTGCTAACTTCCTGATAGGATAAAAACGGCATACCATCGGGACGATAAATTTGTAATTCTTCCCCCGATAAATCAAAGCGAATACCTAAACGGGGACTCACCCAACCGTTAATTTCTTCAATCACATCTAAACCCATTTCCTGACGTAACCAGCCTTTTAATTGATTTCTGTCCGGGTCATAGATGTAATATTCTTCTACTCCATAACGGTCATAAAATAGCAGTTTTTTCTCCATATCCGTTTGGGAATTACAAGGAGAAAGAATTTCAAATACAACTTGCGGGGGAACTCCATTTTCTTGCCATTGTTTATAGGATCGGCGATCGCCTTTTGGTCTACCCAAAGCAATCATCACATCCGGTGCTTGTACAATATTATTGTATCCTTCAACCGGATACCAAAACAAATCTCCGGCGACAAATACATTCGGATCATCGGCATAAATTTGGTCTAAATTTTGTTCAATGACAACAATCCAACGAAATTGTTTAGTATTATCAGCCATTGGTTTACCGTCACCTTCTGGATAAATAATATCAGAAGATGCTAGAGATTGTAGTTGAACCATAACTTTATTTTAGCTCTATCAGTCTAGTGTAATCAATTTATCCAATTTTGGCGACAGATTCAGGGATAATAATAACAAGACTTTGAGCAAGAATGGGATAGCGTCGTGGAAATTAAACAAGTGATTATCGCTCATAAAGCCCGAGATCCGTTAAGCAAACGTTGGGCGGAACAATATGCTAAACATTTAGAACAGCGCGGATGTCATGTGTTAATGGGGCCGAGTGGGGCTAAAGATAACCCCTATCCGGTTTTTCTGGCTTCTAGTAATGTTTCCATTGATTTAGCCATTGTGTTGGGTGGAGATGGCACAGCCCTAGCCGCCGCCAGACATTTAGCCCCGGAAGGAATTCCAATTTTAGCGGCAAATGTGGGGGGACATTTAGGGTTTTTAACTGAATCTTTTGAAGATGTTGAAAATACGGAAGCAGTCATTGATCGACTATTTGAAGATCGCTATGCGGTACAAAGTCGGATGATGTTACAAGCGGCGGTTTATGAAGGAAATCGCACGAATTTAGAACCAATTAGCGATCGCTTTTTAGCATTAAATGAAATGTGTATTAAACCCGCTTCCGCCTATCGAATGCCGACATCATTTTTAGAGATGGAAGTGGATGGAGAAGTGGTTGATCAATATCAAGGAGATGGTTTAATTGTGGGAACTCCCACTGGTTCCACTTGTTATAATACCTCCGCCGGAGGGCCGATTTTACACCCCGGCATGGAAGCCATTACGGTTACACCAATTTGTCCTTTGAGTTTATCCAGTCGTCCGATTGTTTTACCGGCGGGTTCTGTTGTTAGTGTTTGGCCCTTAGCCGACACCGAACATGATACCAAACTTTGGATGGATGGAGTCTTAGCAACGTCGGTTTGGCCGGGTCAAAGGGTAGATGTTTCTATGGCAAATTGTGAGGCAAGATTTATTATTCTGCGGGATAATTATTCGTTTTATCAAACATTAAGAGAAAAATTACAATGGGCTGGGGCAAGAATTCGGCATATTAATAATCATCGGAATTGAATAAATCCTCAAAATTAGGGGGTTCGCGTAAAGGTTCCCTAGGAATAGTTGGAAGTTCAAAATCGCTAAAATGAGCAAAACGTCGTTCAATAGCCACAGCAAGATTTAACGGTTCGGGAGTGTTTTCTGTCAAGACAGCCCGGAGTATTTCTCTAGCTTCTTCTTCGAGAGAACGTCCATAGGATTCGGCTCGCTTTTGCAGGCGATTTTTTAGGTCATCATCAAAGTTTTGAATTGTGATATTGATCATAGTCAATTAAATTTCTAAAGCTATATTTTTTGAGGCTCAATATCAGGTTAGCATAATCTTAGGCTTTCCCGTACTTGTGACAATAAATTGAGCTTATTAAAATGTTTTAACGCATTGCTAAAACCTAAAAATTAATGGATAAAGATTTAACATTTTCATCAATTAAAGTGGGATAACTTTCTTTGATTTTTTCAAAACTAATCATTTCTTGCATAAAACTACTATTACTGATTGAAAAATCAGCATCAAATTCGATTACAGGAGGATCTGAAACAATCGTTAATTCTCCCCATTCACCTATTAGATAATAGGTTCCATTTTCCATAAAAAACTCATCAATATTACCATAATCCCAAGTTCCATCAGGATCGATAATTGGGATCATTTTATTTAAAGTTAGATTATAGGTTTGGGGATGGGGAAATTTTAAAGTTATGCTTCGATAACAATACTGTTCTCCAGGCAAAGGAGAAGTGTAAAGCGGATGATTTTCTGTCAAAATAGCTTCTAAAAAGAATTCTATAGAAGTATCAGTTTTAATGCCCAATACATAACTATCTTCAAGATAGATATTTTCTAAACCTGGTAACTGCCAATAATTAAGTCTATCCATAATCTATTATTTTATATGTCCCATTGGATGCGTGTATGATTTCCTAGACTTTTGCGACTAACGTGATTTCCCCAGATATCTATCCTGTGATTATCGGCATTTTTGAGTTCACAATGGGGATAATCACTTCCAGGTGTTCTGGAACTTCCTTCCTTTAAGGTTAGCCGAACTACGCCATTTTCATCAACGTATTTCAACGGGCCTTTAGGAGTTTGAGTGGTTTGCCAGCCTTGTAACTCCGCCCATAACTTTAAATCACTCGCTTTTGGAATTTCACCTCCTGCAACAACTTGGGTGATGCGTTGAAAGACTTGTTGGGGTGTTATCGAGAATTTGGGTCTAAAACCCCGTGCTTCTAGTACGGCTTTGGATTAAGATAGAGATGGTTGAAATTCCCAAGGTGGGCGGTTGTGAAGCGGCTTTTAGTCGGCACCCTCGAACCTGAAAACTCCTTGAGAGTAACAAGAAGGGTAGCGAAAACCTTGTAAAACACAGCTAGAGAATCAACGCATTCTCATTACCAGAAAACACATAATTTGGTTTGATCAATTAAGGTAGGGCGGGGCACGCCCGAACTCTA
>MNYZ01000103.1 GCA_001873365.1 Oscillatoriales cyanobacterium CG2_30_40_61
CTCCCCCTGCTCCCCCTGCCTCCCCTACCTCCCCTGCTCCCCGGTGCTCCCCGGTGCTCCCCCTGCTTAACTCCTTCTCACGGGTGGCAATTTCTGGTAGTTTTAATAGTTAAACCGCTAAACAGGATTCGGTGAGCCTGTCGGCAGTATTTTTACTTACTGCAAAGTTAAGTTCGGAAAAAACAATGTTAACAATTCTGTTTCAAGCTGTCCTTGCGGCACTGGTGATTTTATCTTTTCTCATGGTAGTGGGCGTTCCCTTTGCCTATGCCTCCCCCCAATACTGGAGCCAATCTAAGCCTTTGCTTTATGTGGGTTCCGGTCTTTGGTTCGTGTTGGTGATTTTAGTCGGTGTTTTAAACTACCTAGTGGTTTAATTCAGAAGGGGAATTGAGGGTTAGACGGTTTGGGACAATTACCTTAAGCGGTTTAACCTAAAATTCCCTAGGGGTTTATTTCTTAAATTATATACTTGTTAACTTTTGTTAACAAAAAGGATCGGATAACAAAAATGGCGGTTTTTGAGGGAAATTTTACCCAGACAAACTCCTTAAAGTTTGCCATGGTGATTGGTAGGTTTAATGATTTGATCACAACTAAACTTTTAGAAGGATGTCAGGATTGTTTAAAACGACATGGGATTGATCCCGACCCCCAGGGAACACAAGTCGATTATGCTTGGGTTCCGGGTAGTTTTGAGATTCCCTTAGTAGCTCATCAGTTAGCCCTAACCCGTCGCTATGATGCGATTATTTGTTTAGGGGCCGTAATTAAGGGACAAACTCCCCATTTTGATTATGTCTCGGCGGAAGTTTCCAAAGGGATCGCGGCTACAGCCTTTCAAACGGGTGTTCCGGTGATTTTTGGAGTTCTGACCACTGACACCATGCAGCAAGCCCTAGAACGAGCCGGAATTAAGGCTAATCACGGTTGGAACTATGGGATGGATGCGATTGAGATGGCGAATTTAATGCGTCAAATCAAGCAAAGTGCAGCAACAACGGTGGACTCTACGGCGGTTTTATCTGGGAGTGCTAGTCCAGCTTTAACCGGGGAACGGATAAAACAGCAACCAGAAACCCTTTAAATTCCTAGGTTCTAAAAAATTTTGGGAAAGGGGTTGACAAATCTAAGGATTTTTGGAATGATAGAAAAGGTGAATGAGTTGCGGGTGTAGCTCAGTGGTAGAGCGCAACCTTGCCAAGGTTGATGTCGTGGGTTCGAATCCCATCACCCGCTTAATAACTTTATAGTTGGTGCTTTAGTGCCATTACAAATCTTCAGATTAACCCTATCAAGTTAACTGAGGATTTTTTCATGGTAGAGTGTGAAAATTTATTAAAAATTTTGGCAATTTTGAATCAGAATCAACAAGCAAATAAGAGTATTAAAATAGTCATGTCGTTTTTACTAAATTAATCGCGATCCGGAATAATATCTTCTCCAAATTCAGAAATCATGTCTTGATACACGCCATAGTTTTCTCTATAGAGATCTTGCATTTCTTCTTCTTGCATACGCACCACTCTCTTGCGAATAAATTCTGAATCTGATGAAAGACGTTCATGCTTTTCTGTTAACTTTTCAAAGGCTTCTTTTAATGTTTCTCCCGTCGCTTTTATTGGTATGTCGAACTCTGCTTTTTCTATATATGTCTTTACAGTCCACTTAATATAAGAAGCATAAACAGCAACTGTAAATTCATATTGTTCAGATTCACAAAATAACTCGAATTCAATAGTGCTAGGATTAAAAATATTAATATACTTATGTTTAAAACTATCTATTTTGATATTTTTATCGTACTTATTACATTCATTTTTCATTTGCTCTATATTGACAGGAGTATCTGAATCAAATATGCAACGATTTGATTCAATATTCATTAAAAATAAATTCGCTCTTTGATTTTGATAATTGAAGTCAGCTTCTACAATATTTTCGCCAATACCTATTGTCGTATAGAAATCATTTATGTTGAATTTTGGGCTTCTGGAAAGAACCATCCATCCTTTTTCTCCCTCATGTTCGCAACAAATATATTGCTTGTAATACAATAGCTGGCTAGTTTCAAATTCATCAGCGTTTATTCTGTTACATTTAATTTTTCTGCCACTATAATCTTCTAAATATTTTGCAGTTATCTCTTGTGGATTTAAAATTCGATATGGTGCAAAACAAGTATAATATGTGACTGTATTTGATGCTTTTTCTAAAAGACTATTTCTGTCGCAATTGTTAGATTCAATATACTGCTCTGTTAACTTTTTAAGACTCGGTATTTGCAGAAGATTTAATAAAATCAATCTTTGTCTTGTTTTGTCAATTTGAGAGTCAAAATAGTGATTAGGCAACCTGTCAGGATTTATAAAAAATGTTGATTTATTTCCCGTATTTAAATCAACCGATGGGTCGTATATAAAACAATATTTAATAAATCGATTCACAGGTATCTCACGTTGATTATTACGTTGACGATATCGTTCTGCACGAGACAAACCAGTTTCTTCGATATCGATATCGATATTAAAAATGGGTTCTTGAATTTTGTTTTCTTTATCAATCATGTTTCACACCGTATTGAATAACTTTATGTAATGAATTTTGTTTACTTACTAAATCAATCACGATCAGGAATAATATCTTCTCCATATTCAGCAATCAAACCATTTAAAATACCTCCGCTATCTAAATCACCCATCATTAACTCTTTTTGCATTTCCTCATCTTGCATGAAAGAAATTATTCTGCTCAAATCTTTCTCATTATTGATACATTCTTGATATTTTAATTCACATATATTACTAGCTTCTTCCAGTGTTTGTGCTTCACCTGAAAATTCGAGATTAACGGGATAGTTCCTATCTTCAATTTTAAGAATCCTTATAACTTCCCATGTGGCATCTCCTCCATAAACATTAAGAATAAATTTATGAGTCTTTGATTGACATGATAATTTAAAATGAGATGACTCAATATATGAAAATCCACATTCATCGTAGGTAAATGTAACAGTATTGGGGTTGACAAGAGGGTCAATTTTTTTGCAAACATCAAACATTCGCTGCTTTGTCAAAGGAACTTTTTTATCAATAAAATAATTAATAGTTCTTTGGGAATTAGTAAATGTTTTTATTCGTGATTTATGAAATTCTAAATCTGCTTCTGGTAAAGTGTTTCCATAACCCATCATATCTTCTGGTGATTCTGCATATTCAATATTCTTTGTAGGTGTTTTTAAAACAAGCCAACGTTGAAATGTTTCATTGTCAACTGAACCACAAAAATGAGCATAAGTTTTAAAGCAATGTACTTGTGATTTTCTTAGCTTTTCCCAAGATGTATTTAATTTAGGTTTTTTAGAGAATCGATCTTCAATGATTTTAAGTGAATACTCTTTGGGCTTTTCAAAATAAAAAGGAGCATTACAAATAAATAATACACAATCTTCTACCTCTTGAATTGCACAGCCAATATCACTAAATTCATTAAATAAATTTATGATTTTACTATCTCGATTATATAGCTCATCAGCAAACAACACAGCAGCATGATCCATTATTTTTCCTGATTGCGTTGAAATTGTTGGATCAAAAATACAGCAATATGTAATAAATTCATCTAAAAATTTAAACTCAGGCTCTTTAAAAGGAAGTTCCGGGTTTGGTATCGGTATTGGTGTCGGTATTGGTTTGTTAAAAGTAAATTTTCTTTCCGGTTTTGGTTTGCCAAAATTATAAAAATTTCCCATCTTATTTTCCTTTTAAATTTTTATTTATTGACGATTTATTTTGTATGTCATCAATTACCTCAACAACAAACAAAATCTTCATACGTTTCTTTTAGAGCCTTTTTGATGCTGCCCCTTAACTTTTTTAGTTGTTTTCCAATATTCAGTCTAAAGGATGATTGATAAAGATCAAACCTTAATTTTACGAAACTTATAAGTAAGATTCTTTAGATAACCTGGATTGCTTGCTATAGCTTTCACCTGGAAACCCTGAATATAAACTAATTTTAACCTTACACCTTCACAGTTGAATGAGTTAATTTATAATCAAAAATTTATTCAAGCTGTTACACTTCTTTACAACGTTTCCCCTAGAACAACTTCATACTGCCCTGTAAATTCTGTCATTCGTGGCTTCTTGATAGAAAAATTAACCAATCGCTCAAACCATTACGCAAAAGGGCTTTGACTTGCTACAAGTGTCGGGTAGGAAGGCAATTAACATAAATACAATTGTGTGCTGTGCCAGTTGCGTAAGTCCTGAGAGTGTAAAAGTGGCGATCGCTGGCTTGAACGAGGAAACGAGGGAACGAGGGAACGATGGAGTTAAGTATAATAATTGGAAATAGCCAGTTTTGACTTAATTATCGTAAAACATTATTAAATTAACCGATCGCTTGTGCCATCCCAAAAAGCTCAAAAGATTGATTTGAATGGGGATTATCCTTGTCCCTGTCGGCGAAAGGGGCGACTGGTTCCGATCGCGCTGACGGAAGCCTTTGGCTGCGATCGCTGTCAGCAAATTTTCGTAGTCGATGAGAGTGGTTATTGCTTAGAACAACTCGCCACCCATTATCCTTATAAACAGGCTTGGCGTTGGACAGGTCATCAATGGAATAGAGCCAGTCCAGGGTTAAAAGCCCATTATCTACCGATGGCTTTGGGGATGCTCCTAGTTCCATTAGTGATCTGGTTACCATTAGCCTTGTATTCACCTGGGCCAAATTTGGTGTTATGGGCGATGGTTGCTATTGTCTTAGCGATGTTACCCGCACTGATAGTTTGGCTCGCTTACAGGCGTTAGCGGCATGATAATTGATGATTTCTCTCTCCTTCCGACCGATAATCCTTTGCGTCGCGCTTACCTGGCTAGTTTTGAATTAACCAAAACCAGAGGAGCAGATCGGAGTCACGCCTTACAACTAATGGCGAAGGCCTTGCGATCGCGACAGAATGACATCCTAGAAGCCAATACCCTCGACCTAGAAGCCAGTCGCAACCTAGGGCTATCGGAATTAATCACCGACTGGCTGAAACTCACCCCAGAACGCCTAGAAACCACCGTTCAAATTTTAGAACGTCTGGGACAACTGCCCGATCCCATTGGTCGGGTGATGAGTGCTTCCTATCAACTGGAACAGGGACAAACCTACTTTCAGCCGATTCCCTTGGGGGTAGTGGCGTTAATTTATGAAGCCTTCCCCGAATTAGCCGCTATTGCCACGGGACTCTGTTTAAAAACCGCCAATAGTTTAGTGCTCTTAGGTGGAACAGAAGCCAGCCATTCTAACCAAATTATTGTTCAAACCTTACAAATAGCCTTAGAGGAATCGGGACTGCCCCCAGGCTGTTTAGAAATCCTACCCTCAGAACCCCATACGCAGATTCAACAGTTAATTACTCAAGACAAATATATCAATTTAGTCATTCCCTACGGGCGCCCTAATTTTGTGCAAAAAGTAGTGAATCAATCCACAGTTCCGGTGTTGCGTTCGGCGGTGGGAAATTGTTATTTATATTGGTCATCTACGGCAAGTGTCGATACGGCGCGATGGATGATCTTAGATAGTCATGATGGTAAACCGGATGCTGTAAATGCCATTGAAAAAGTTTTGATTGATCCCAATCAAAAAAGCTCATCCCTAGTGCGATTATGGAATAACTTACGGGAAGCGGGATTTCAACTACGGGGGGATGAGGCGCTCGCTCAAGAATTTGCGGAATTGACCTTAGCAGAAACAACAGAATGGTCAGAACCCTATTTAACTAAAACCGTCGCTTTTAAAGTTGTGGATAATTTAGAAAAAGCGATTATTTGGATGAATACCCATAGTAGCGGTCATGCTAACTGTTTAGCCACCGAATCCTATTCCGAGAGTCGAAAATTTGCCCAGGATGTCAATAGTGCCTTGACCTTTATTAATGCGTCTCCTCGATTTTCCCGTCACTTAAACCGAGGAGACGCAATCTTTCTGGGAATTTCTAACCAGAAAGGATATCGTCGGGGATTAATTGGTTTAGAAGCCCTAATGACCCTGAAACACGTTGTTCAGGGTAATCGGCAATTTTAGATCCGTTGAGCTTCAGCATTGGCGGGGGGTAATTTTACTTTTTGGGCTAACCCTAACGCCTGTAATAGCGCAATGGTCATCCAGGTTAAGTCAATTTCCCACCATTGCAAACCGTGACGGGCGGAATATTGAAAAGCATGGTGATTATTGTGCCAACCTTCACCATAGGTGACAACGGCAACCCACCAACAGTTACGGGAGGAATCTCCCGACTCGTAGGTTTGATAGCCAAATTTGTGGGTGGCACTATTCACAAACCAGGTACAGTGGAACATCACCACCACCCGAAAGAAAATACCCCAGACCACAAAGGGCCAGCCCCCGATCAGATACAACAAGAATCCAAATACCACTTGAATCACCAAGAAGTAGGTTTGGAAAAACTGATACACTGGGTCATCGGAAATATCTTTGGTGAAACGGGGGATTTGTTCATCCGCCGGAGTGTGGAACAACATCCAGCCCATGTGACTCCACCAAAAGCCTTTTGTGGAATCATGGGGATCTTGATCGTGATCGGAATATTGATGATGGAGACGGTGTAACCCGATCCAATCAATTGGCCCCCCCTGGCAGGCCAAGGTTCCACAAAAGATTAAAAAATATTCTAACCATTTGGGAGCCTCAAAACTGCGATGACTAACCAGGCGGTGAAATCCTAGGGTAATTCCCAAGCCTCCAGTCACCCAATGCAAAAATAGAGCTAGACCTACGGCGGGCCAGCTAAAGTTACTGGGTAAAAATACCAGCAGTGCGGCAGCATGGAGCGACACCATAAAAGCAATGGTGATCCAGTCGGGTTTATATTGAGGTGAAGTTGCAATCGTCATGAAGAAACGGAAATTCGAGCTTTTTTTTTAACGAAAGAGTCCTATTTGCGTCATAATTATGCACCGCCCACAAATTGATTGAGTTCAGTGATGATATCTAGCATCGAACAGCTAAAAGAAGCAGAACAGGAACTATTTCCGATTTTTTCTGGTATTGACACGCAGGTCAAGCATAATCTTAAACGAGTTTTAGATTCCTTCCGTCGCTACCGAGTTGGAACTCACCACTTTGCAGGCGTTACAGGTTATGGCCACGATGATTTGGGACGTCAAACCTTAGATCAAGTCTTTGCTGAGATTATGGGAGCCGAATCTGCTGCGGTACGAGTGCAGTTTGTTTCTGGAACCCACGCCATTACCTGTGCCTTATTTGGCTGTTTGCGTCCTGGGGACGAACTGCTGGCGGTAGCTGGCGCCCCCTACGATACCTTGGAGGAGGTCATCGGTGTGCGCGGTCAAGGTCAAGGTTCATTATTAGACTTTGGCATATCTTACCGCCAATTGGATCTCACTGCCGCAGGAAAAATTGATTGGGAGGGTCTACAGTCGGCAATAACGGCTAAAACCCGGATGGTTTTGATTCAGCGTTCCTGTGGCTATTCCTGGCGTTTGAGTTTATCGATTGATGAGATTGAGAACATTGTTAATATTGTTAAAAAACAGAATCCCAATACTATTTGTTTTGTGGATAATTGTTATGGAGAATTTATTGAAAATCGGGAACCAACGGCCGTTGGTGTGGATTTAATGGCGGGTTCTTTGATTAAAAATCCCGGGGGAACTATTGTACAAGCGGGGGGTTATGTTGCTGGGCGGGAAGATTTAGTGGAAGCGGCGACTTGTCGATTAACTGCGCCGGGAATTGGGAGCAGTGGCGGGGCAACTTTTGATCAAAATCGGATTCTGTTTCAAGGGTTATTTTTAGCGCCTCAAATGGTGGGAGAAGCGATTAAAGGAAGCCATTTAACTTCTTATGTTTTTAATCAATTAGGATACCCTGTTAATCCTTTACCGTTTGAAAAAAGAAGGGATGTTATTCAAGCCATAGAGTTGGGTTCTCCTGATAAATTAATTGCTTTTTGTCGGGCGATTCAACAATATTCTCCGATTGGTTCCTATCTGGAACCTGTACCCGCAGAAATGCACGGATATGAAAGTCATTTAGTCATGGCGGGGGGTACTTTTATTGATGGGAGTACCTCGGAATTTTCCGCCGATGGGCCGTTAAGAGAACCTTATATTGTGTTCTGTCAAGGGGGAACCCATTGGACACATATTTCCTTAGCATTAGAAGCGGCAATTGAAGCGATAGGAAGGGTTTAATGTCCAGAAACCGGGTTTTTTCCCAAATCTTTCGGTTTCTAACAAAGATTTCTATAAAAATCCGGTTTCTAATTTTAGGTGAGTGCTCAGAAACCGGGGTTTTCCCAAATCTTTCGGTTTCTAACAAAGATTTCTATAAAAATCCGGTTTCTAATTTTAGGTGAGTGCTCAGAAACCGGTTTTTTCCCAAATCTTTCGGTTTCTAACAAAGCTATCTGCAAAAACCCGGTTTTTAGTAAATTACAATTGAATTTCCGCCCTTACCATCGGTTCACCAATAATCCGATTTAATGTAAATCCTAATTGCCGACAAATATTCTGCATAATCCGATTATCACTGAGAATTTCGGCAAAAATTAGAGGCATTTTCTCTTGACGAGCAATATTCAGTAATTGGCGCAATAACTCCGTACCAATTCCTTGACGTTGGTAACTATCACTCACCAGTAGGGAAAATTCTACCTCCTCGTTACCATAGCCTTTGCTCAGTCGTCCGACCCCAATAATTTGACGCTCTCCGGTTTCGGGGTGTTGATATTCCGCGACTAGGGCCATTTCCCGGTCATAATCAATAAAACACAGCCGCGATAAGCGTTCATGGGTGACGCGAGAACTGAGTTTCACCAGATGAGCATAGCGTAAATAAACGCTTTCCTCCGATAAACTTTCATCGAACTTGACCATCAAGGGTTCATCTTCAGGACGAATGGGACGAATGGTAATCGCCATGCCTTTTTGGGATGTCCAAGGGGTGATATATTGCCGAGGATAGGGGCGAATGGCGGGTTTTGGTAAATCTTCGGGTTTAGTGTCAGGGGAATGTAAGACCACCCGGGCATCTAGGGCAATTAACTCATTTTCCGAAGCAAATAAGGGGTTAATATCAATCTCTTTAATCCAAGGCTGTTCAACTACCAAATTCGAGAACCGGACTAATAACTGTTTGAGGGCTTCCATATCCACCGAATGCCGTCCGCGCACCCCTAACAGGGCCTTATAAATTTTGGTTTGTTCCATCATCCGCCGGGCAAGGGTAGTATTTAACGGAGGCAAAGCTAAGGCGCGATCTTTGAAAACTTCGACTAATTGTCCACCCATACCAAATAATAATACCGGGCCAAATTGAGGGTCAAGACTACTACCAATAATCAATTCATAGCCTTCTAACTTGACCATCTTTTGTACCGTCACCCCTTGGAAATGTTCAGCCCCTACCCGTTGGGTCACGGAGGTTTCAATATCTGTATAGGCTTGACGGACGGCTTCTGGAGTGTTGAGGTTAAGTTTTACCCCGCCCACATCGGTTTTATGGGTAATGGTTTTTGAGAGGAGTTTCAAGACCACCGGATAACCTAACTGTTCGGCTGAGTTAACGGCAGCATCGGGAGTTGAGGCGATATGGGTTTGTACGGTGGGTATGCCATAGGCTGAAAGTAGGCGTTTGGATTCAAACTCCGTTAACAGGGTTCGTCCTTGGGCTAAAACCGAGTCAATCAGATGTTGAACACAATCACAAACCAGACTTTCATCCTCACTAGGCTTTGGTAAACTAGGAGTTTCATACAACCCTTTTAAATTATAGGTGTAGCGCCACATATAGTTAAACATCCGTACCGCCGAGTCGGGATAGGCAAAGGTGGCGATATTGGCCTGATTCAGAATTTTAATCCCCGATTCCACATCCGCGCCCCCCATCCAACTCGCTAAAATCGGTTTATGGGGCATGGTCAAACAACGCTCTTTTAACTGTGCCGCCGTTTTACTGGGGTCAGTCATGGCTTGGGGCGTGAGAATCACTAAAATGCTATCATTATTCGGATCTTCAACTACGATATCAAAGGCTTTGGCGTAGCGTTCGGGGTCAGCATCCCCTAAAATATCAATCGGGTTATCATGGCTCCATTGGGGCGGTAACACTTGATTCAGGGCTTCCAGGGTTGCGGTGGAGAGTTGGGCGAGGGTTCCTCCTTCTCCAATTAGGGTATCTGTGGTTAATACCCCTGGCCCTCCAGCATTGGTTAAAATACTGAGTCGTGGCCCTTTGGGTCGGGGTTGTTTACTGAGAAGTTCCGCAATGGAGAACAAATGGGCAATATGATACACCCGCAGGATGCCACAGCGCCTAAAGGCCGCATCTAAGACATCATCACTACCCGCTAAAGCTCCGGTGTGGGAGGCGGCGGCTTTGGCGGCGGCTTCGGTGCGTCCAGCCTTAATCACAATAATCGGTTTAGTCAGGGCTACTTCCCGGGCGGCGGATAAAAAAGATCGGGCATCCCCGATGGATTCCATATAGATAACTATACTTTCCGTATGGGGATCATTGCCTAAATAATAGATTAAATCTCCCCAACCAATATCTAACATCGAACCCATGGAAACGAAGGCACTAAAACCGACATTTTCCCTAAAACTCCAATCTAAAATGGAAGTACATAAAGCTCCACTTTGACTAATAAAACCGACGCTTCCCGGTTTTGCCATCGCATTAGCAAAGGTGGCATTAAGTCCGGTTAATGGATTCATCAATCCTAAACAGTTGGGGCCGATAATTCTAATTTTATTTGACCGGGCAATTTCTAAAATTTTCTGTTCTAATTCTATTCCTTTGGGGCCAATTTCTTTGAATCCAGCCGATAGAATAATTACCCCTTTAACCCCTACATTGGCGCATTCCTCCATCACCCCAGGAACACTGGAGGCTGGGGTGGCAATGATGGCTAAATCAACGGGTTCCGGGGTATCTTTAATACTAGGATAAGCTTTAATTCCTAAAATACTATTGCGATGGGGATTAACGGGAAAAACCATCCCCCCAAAGGGACTACTAATTAAATTCCACAGCAGAGTTCTACCAACACTATTCGGCTTTTCTGTAGCCCCAATCACCGCGACGGTTTTGGGATTAAAAATAGCATTCAGGGATTCATGTTCGTAGCGTAAGACATCATGGGCGGGGTCAGAAATTTGAGTTGTTGTGGCTACCATAGAAATCCGTTATCAGTTATCATTTGTAGGGGCGGGTTATCTTAGATATTTGTTAATCAGCTAAATCTCTATGAACCCGCCCGTATCAGTTATCAGTGTAAGAGTTAATTTATTATAGATCCATGATCAAAGGTTTCTGATCCTTAAAATAGGGTTTTAATCTTAAATTAATATTAAATTTATATTAAATTTGAGTAATTTTGTCCCCGCCCGATTCCAAAACCGATAAAAACTATTATGATATAAACGCACAACCTGAATCTAAACTTAAACAAGGGGATGTATAATGATTGATAAAGTTACAAACATTGATCAACTTGAAGCCCTAATCCAACGGGTTAAGGTAGCAGAAAAAAAGTATGCAACTTATACCCAGGAACAGGTAGACTACATTTTTAAAAAAGCGGCTCTGGCTGCTAATGCTGCCCGGATTCCTTTAGCGAAAATGGCCGTAGAAGAAACCGGGATGGGGGTTGTAGAGGATAAAGTGATTAAAAACCACTTTGCTTCAGAAATTATTTACAACAAATATAAACATGAAAAAACCTGTGGGGTGATTGAAGAAGATAAATCCTTTGGATTTCAAAAAATCTCCGAACCCGTTGGTATTTTAGCCGGAATTGTTCCCACCACAAACCCCACCTCAACGGCAATTTTTAAAGCCTTAATTGCCCTTAAAACCCGCAACGGGATTATTTTCTCCCCCCATCCCCGGGCCAGAAATTGTACCACCGCCGCCGCTAAAATAGTCTTGGATGCAGCCGTCGCCGCCGGAGCCCCAGAAGATATTATTGGCTGGATTGATGAACCCACCGTCCCGCTGTCCCAAGCTTTAATGCAGCACCCTGACATTAAGCTGATTTTAGCCACCGGGGGGCCAGGAATGGTACGGGCGGCCTATTCTTCCGGTAATCCTTCCCTGGGGGTAGGGGCGGGGAATACCCCGGCTTTAATTGATGATACCGCCCATATTAAAATGGCCGTTTCCTCAATTATTATTAGTAAAACCTTCGATAATGGCATGATTTGTGCCAGTGAACAATCGGTAATTGTGGTTGATTCTGTTTACGAAGAAGTCAAGAAAGAATTTACCCTACGCGGCGCCTATTTCCTAAATCCAGAAGAACGGGAACGGATGGCAAAAGTGATTTTTGTTAACGGACATTTGAACGGGGAAATTGTTGGTCAACCCGTGCAAAAATTAGCCGAATTAGCAGGGATTAGCCTTTCCGAAGAAACCCGGGTAATTATTGGTGAAGGGGTAGAAGTTGACGAAAATGATCCCTTTTCCCATGAAAAACTTTCCCCAATTTTAGCCATGTATCGGGCTAAGGATTTCGAGGATGCGGTGGCAAAAGCCGATACCTTAGTGCAGTTAGGCGGACGGGGACACACTGCCTCTTTATACACTTCTCCTAATAATATCGACCATATTAAACGATTTGAAGATACCGTTCAAACCGCCCGAGTTTTAATTAATACTCCTTCTTCCCAAGGAGCAATTGGTGATATTTATAACTTCCGTCTTGACCCTTCTTTAACTTTAGGATGTGGCAGTTGGGGCGGAAATTCCATTAGTGAAAACGTCGAACCTCGGCATTTATTAAATATTAAAACCGTCGCCGAACGTCGGGAAAATATGCTCTGGTTTCGGATTCCTCCTAAAGTATATTTCAAATATGGATCTTTACCGGTTGCCATTCGCGAATTAGTCGGAAAAGAACGGGCTTTTATTGTTACCGATAAACCCCTATTTGATTTAGGAATTACCCGTTCCCTCGAAGGAGTTTTAGAGGAAATTGGGATTAAATATGATGTGTTCTATGATGTTGAACCCGACCCGTCTTTAGATACGGTACAACGGGGATTAACCTTAATGAATACGTTTAAACCCGATGTAATTATTGCCATTGGTGGCGGTTCTCCGATGGATGCAGCTAAAATTATGTGGCTGATGTATGAACATCCTGATATCGAATTTGAAGGGTTAGCAATGCGGTTTATGGATATCCGTAAACGGGTTTATGAATTGCCTCCTTTGGGGAAAAAAGCGATGTTAGTTGCGATTCCTACTACCTCGGGAACCGGGTCAGAAGTCACGCCTTTTGCCGTAGTTACCGACCGCCGCACTAATATTAAATATCCCTTAGCTGACTATGCGTTAACACCAAATATGGCAATTGTTGACCCGGAATTGGTGTTAAATATGCCGAAAAGTTTAACTTCTTTTGGGGGCGTTGATGCCCTAACCCATGCCTTAGAATCCTATGTTTCGGTTTTGGCTTCGGAATATACTAATGGGTTATCCTTAGAGGCAATTCGGTTAATTTTTAAATACCTGCCAAGTTCCTATCAAAATGGAGCAAATGATCCTAAAGCACGGGAAAAAATGCACTATGCTTCTACCATGGCGGGGATGGCATTTGCTAATGGATTCCTAGGAATTTGTCACTCCTTAGCCCATCAATTAGGTGGTACTTTTCACATTCCCCACGGGTTAGCTAATGCCCTAATGATTAGTTATGTAATTCGTTATAATGCCACCGATGTTCCGTTCAAACAAGCCACTTTCTCCCAGTATAAATATCCGAATGCCAAATGGCGCTATTCTCGGATTGCCGATTATCTGCGCTTAGGAGGAGACAGCGAAGATCAAAAAATAGATCATTTGATTTTAGCCATCGAAGAATTAAAGCGAATGGTGGGAATTCCAGCTTCTATTAAAGCGGTTTTAAAAGATATCAGCGAAGCGGAATTTCTGGCTAAATTAGATGAAGTTGCCGATCAGGCTTTTGATGATCAATGCACCGGAGCAAATCCCCGTTATCCTTTGATTAAGGACTTGAAACAACTGTTAATTGATGCCTATTATGGTCATCCTTTAGTTTCTGATGATTACAATGGCGATCGCATTTTTCCCGTCTTTGAACCCCAACCCACGATGATTGGCGGTTAAAGATCAAGAGACAGAAACCGGGTTGATCAACATACATAACTGAATTCTAACTAACCAATCAGAATCAGAAACCCGGTTTCTTTTCTGTACCTAATACAAATTATCAGATCACAAGGGGACAAATCACTCAATTCCTGTGTCTCCCATCACTAAAAACCCCTGATCAACCTCACAATTGGATCAGGATGATATCACGGTAAACCCGAATTGAGAATGGCACAATTTTAAACATAAGGCTAAGTCTTTGGAGTGCTGACCTATGGCAACTCAATCTTCCGGCAAAGAACTGCGCCCCAACCCCTTCATTGCCTACCGTGATCCCCAAACGGGAAAATGGATTGTTGTGAAATCTGAACCTAGGGACGTTGAGGCCGCAGCCGCATAAGGGAAAACACGGTTTAATGGCAAAAACTTTTTCCTTGATCTTGATTTTTTCCTGATTCCTAATTCCCTCACCAGAAACGACTCAAACCCTAGACAGTTTTTCCCAACACCAACGAGATTGCTGTGCCATTCCTCAATCTGTCTACTGCACCCTGGAACTTTAGTTTAATCTTTTGAGTCAGGTTTTGTCAAGAGGATGACTCATAACTGTTCTGGTTGAAATAGTGTCACACTTGCCCCGATTAAATCCGGTGAATCTGGGTAAAGTAAAAACATCGAGTTAAGTTTTTAACCATGAAATCCAACCTGACTTTAACAACTTCTACTTCTGAATCTAATGCCCGTTTTGCTAACTCTTGTGATCCTTCCTTGAGTATTGCAGATTTACAAAAAATCCTTAATAAGATTGAAACTTTTTCCGGGGATGAATGGCTTTCGTTGTGTCCTGATATTGATCAAGGAGAACTTTATCGGGAATGGTTTATCTGCTATGATCCTGAAGTTACTCAAACCTGGGAAGCCTACGATTATTTAACTGATGATTGGTTTGAATTGGAGGATTTATCCCAAGTTAAGGCAACAATTAATCGGATTGAAAATGCTAGAATCTATACCCCTATTGCCGCTTAATTTTTGCTGTTTTTTAACTGTAAAATCCTATGATGATTCCCCAGGGGCTAGTTAGCCCCTATATTTTTGAGAATTAATTGGCACAGTCTATGATCAACTAACGGCAACGGATTGTAGTTTTTATAAAGTAGGATAATCGGTATAACCTTTTTCTGTTCCTCCATAAAATGAAGACCGATCATAGGGATTTAATGGAGCATTAATCTCAAAACGTTTGGGTAAATCTGGATTAGAAATAAATAACCTTCCGTAAGCAATTAAATCGGCATTTCCCGAGGCGATCGCTTGATTTCCACTCTCTCGATCATGGGATCCGGCGGAGATAATTGCCCCCTTAAAATAGTTACGGAAAAATCCAGAGGTTAATTCGGCTAAAAGAATTTCTGTTGGCTCCATTTTAGCCCAATTATTCAGAGCATCGGCATTTGATCGCGGTTCAACAATATGCAAATAAGCTAGATTAAATTGATTTAAAGCATTGGCAACATAACTAAAGGTTGCTACGGGATTAGAGTCGGATATACTATTAAATGAGCCGGCCGGAGAGAGTCGCACCCCGACGCGATCGCTTCCCCAAACATTCACCACCGCTCTTGTTACTTCTAATAAAAATCGAGTTCTATTTTCAAGTGTGCCACCATAGCGATCACTACGTTTGTTTGTACCATCTTGGAGAAACTGATCCAATAAATAGCCATTGGCACTATGAATTTCTACCCCATCAAAGCCCGCAGCTAAGGCATTTTCCGCCGCTTGGCGATAGTCTTCTACGATCCCAGGAATTTCCTCGGTTGCTAACGGGCGGGGGGTGACGAAAGGTTTTTCGCCTTCGGGGGTACTGGCTGTTCCTTCCGGGGCGATGGCTGAAGGGGCTACAGGTAAGGCTCCATCGGGTTGTAGCAAGGGATGGGAAATCCGGCCAACGTGCCATAGTTGCAGGAAAATCCGGCTTCCCTGTTGGTGAACTGCTTTAGTAACCAGTTTCCAGCCTTCGGTCTGTTCGCCAGAATGAATTCCAGGTGTACCGGGGTAGCCTACTCCTTGGGGAGAAATTTGGGTGGCTTCAGAAATAATTAATCCCGCCGCAGCCCGTTGTCCATAATATTCGGCGTTGAGGGGGACGGGGACGTTTCCAACTCCAGCACGGTTGCGGGTGAGTGGAGCCATCACCAGGCGGTTAGGCAAGGTGTAGCGACCCAATTGCAAGGGGGAGAATAGGTTAAATTGAGTGTTCATAATCTGTTTTGCTGAAGGTTTAGTTTAGTAGTTAAACAACTGTTTAATTATTAAGGTAAAACATTTCTCTGAATATGATCAGATGATCTACTAAACTAGGTTATAACATCTTTTACTCGTTCGGCTAACGCTCACAGCGCCGCCTATTCCCTATTCTCTGCCATAATGATTTCCTGATGAAAAGGCAAGGTAATAGTAAAATCACTTCCCTCTCCCACCTCAGAGCTACAGGTTAGGTTTCCCCTATGTTTATCAACAATAATAGCATAGGTAATTGCCAATCCTAAGCCCGTGCCTTGTCCCACAGGTTTTGTGGTAAAAAATTGGTCAAAACTGCGACGGACAACTTCCGAAGACATCCCAATCCCATTATCACCAATATTGATTATTAATTGAGATTTATCGATTTTGGATTCAATTTTAATCGTGATTTTGGGGATAAATTCTTCCTGTTGATGGGGCTGATTTTTTAACAGAGTGACTTTACTCTCAATGGCATCAATGGCATTATTAAATAAGTGAATAAAAACCTGATTAATTTCACTAGCATAACATTCAATCGTCGATAATTGATCATATTCTTGAATCACTTGAATTTCAGGACGATGGGAAGTAGATTTTAGGCGATGACTTAATAGCATTAATGTACTTTCAATTCCCTCTTTGAGATCTACTGTTTTTAATTGTGATTCATCCAGTCGAGAAAAAACCCGTAAAGATCTGACTAAATCTCTAATTCGATTTGCACCTGCTTCCATTGAGGAGATAAGTTGCGGGAGATCATTTTTCAAAAACTGTAAATCAATTTCTTCAGACCATTGTTCAATTTCAGGAATATTAGGGGGAAGATACTGTTCATAAAGTTTAATAGTTTTGAGTAAATCTCCCACATATTGTTGAGCATAAAATATATTTCCATAAATAAAATTAATCGGATTATTAATTTCATGGGCTACACCACCGACTAACTGACCCAAAGAAGACATTTTTTCGGTTTGAATTAACTGAAGTTGCATTTTTCTTAATTGTAAATGAACATTAATTCGGGCCAATACTTCCTCCGGTTCGATGGGTTTAGTAATATAATCTACCCCTCCCACTTGTAACCCTTTGACTTTATTAACTAACTCACTCAGAGCGGTCATAAAAATCACCGGAATATCTTTAGTTTTGGGATTTTCTTTTAATTGACGACAGGTTTCAAAGCCATCAATTCCCGGCATCATCACATCTAATAAGATTAAATCCGGTAAGGTTTCTTGAAGTTTAAGTAAGGCATTTTCTCCACTTTTAGCAATAGAGACTCTAAATCCTGACTGATTTAAAACATCTAATAATAACTTAATATTAGTCAAATTATCATCTACTATTAAAATAGAATAGGAATAGGAAGTTTTCATGGAGTATTAATTATTAAGATAAGGGTGAATCAAGCGAATAATTTGTTCATCTTCAAAAGTTTCAGCTAATTGAATAATATAATCAGCAAAAGCAGTATATTGAGTGTCTAACTGTTTAATCCGATTGGCTTCATTTTGAATATCTAAAATATAACCTCCCTTGGCAAAATTATACAAGCTGATCAGTTCTTTGGACGGAGGAATAATTAAGGAATTAAGGGATACAGGTATTTTTGAATGGTCTATTATTGTTTCTGAATCTTCATAAATCCAAGTTAATTTCAACCATTCTTGTAGTTGATTTAATAAAACTTGTTCTTGTATAGGTTTAGCTATAAATCCATTACAACCAGCCTTAAAACATTCTTCTTGATCCGCACTAAATACAGAAGCAGAAGAAGCAATAATCACCAGATCGGAAAATTCGGGATCATTTCTTAATTGTTTAGTCATGTCTAAGCCTCCCAAAATAGGCATAGTTAAATCCGTAATAATTATATCAGGATACCATTCCTTAACTTTTTCTAACCCTTGCTGTCCCTGAGTAGCTTCGATGACTTCAAAGCCAAGGGGTTCTAATAAATTAACAATAACAGATCTATTTTCCCAGCGATCATCGACAATCAAAATTGTGCGTTTTTCGCCTTGATAACCGACAATTTTTTGTGATGCTTTAGTTTTTTTAATCACTTGATCTTTGGCGGCGGGTAAATTGACATCAAACCAAAATTTACTCCCTATTTCTGGAATACTCTCAACATTAATCTCTCCTCCCATCATTTCTACAATTTGATGACTAATAGCTAATCCTAATCCCGTACCTTCGGCTTTGCGGGCGTGCTCTCCTACTTGTTCAAAGGGTAAAAATATTTTTTGAATTTGTTCAGAGGTCATCCCAATTCCCGTATCCTCAACTTCAAATCTTAAGGTATATATTTGAACAGAATCAGATTCTATTGATTCGGATAAAACTTGCACTTGAAAAGAAACTGACCCGGTATCGGTAAATTTAATTGCATTTCCTAATAGATTTAATAAAACCTGACGTAACCGCTTTTCATCAGCATAAATTCCTTCGGGTAAAGGAGTTAAAGATTGATAACTAAATTGCAATTCTTTTTGTTCGGCTTTCAGGCGACAAACTTCTATAATTCCCCATAAACAATGTTCTAAATTAAAATCTACAGGATAGAGTTCTAGTTTACGCGCTTCGATTTTAGAAAAATCTAAAATATCATTAATTAGGGTTAATAAATGGGAACCACAGTCATAAATAATATGGAGTCCTTGCAGATGTTTAGAAGTTAGATTTGATTCCCTTTGTAGAATTTGAGCATAGCCTAAAATCCCATTCAAAGGAGTACGAAGTTCGTGGCTCATACTGGCTAAAAAGTCACTTTTAGCTTGGTTAGCAGATTCGGCTTCTAAGGCGGCGGCTTGTAGTTGGGCGGTACGTTCTTCAACTCGTTCTTCTAAGGTTTCATTGGCGGTGGCTAAAATCGTAAATGATTCTTGTAATTGTTGAGCCATTTGATTAAAAGAATTGCCTAGAATGATAATCTCTTTAATTCCCTCAATTCTAATTTTTTGTCTGAGATTTCCATTAGCAATTTCCCGGGAAGCCATACTCAAGCGCATAATTTTTTCAGTAATCCAACGGGAAGTTAATAGTCCAAATAACATGGCTATAATTAAGGCAATAATACAAAGAATAATAGTTTTTTGAGTATTAGCATTAATTTGTCCCATAAAATCCGTTTCGGGAATTACCACCACAATTACCCAATCTAAACCCCAGGGATCTTTCCAAGGACTAATTTTAACAAATTGATCCTGATTATTAATAGAAATTTGTATAGCTTCCTCTTTGGTGATGGAGCTAACTTGACCCCATTTTTGAGTTAAGGCTTTAAAGGTTTCTCGAATTACTAGATCTTTACTATCAGCAGCATTCAACCGTTTCGCCACACCTTCTACCATTTGATAAGGCGGTTTTGAGGATGAACTTGCCACCAAAAGTCCGTTCCGTTCTAAAATAAATATTTCTCCAGATTTAGTAGTTTTTATACTTTTTAAAAACTCACTAATTTGTGATAGGCGTAAATTTGTTACCAAGACAGCCGTTAAATCATTGCTGGTATTATATAATGGATAACTGGCAGAAATAGAGATAATATCGGGAAAATTATCCCATTGATAAATCTGACTCCAAATCGGTTTTTTTTCCCGCACAGCATCGGTATAAGCCACTTCACTACGGGGATTATAATTATCATAAGAACCCAGTAATTTAGTCCGATTTCCCTGGGGATCTGTGGCATAGGTATTAGATAGCCACTGGGTTTGGGGGGAAAGTTCATCAATGCTGGCATTATTCAAATCCAAAAAATATCCGGCTCCGGCATATTCTCCCGTAGGTAATACATAATAAATATAACCCACATCAAAGGATTGAAGTTGTTTCCAAAAATACTTGCCTACTTCAGAAAAATTTGTCAGATCTAATAAGCCTAATTCAACAGCATCGGCATTAATTTTATTGATTTGATGGGGAGTGGCAAGATAACTATTTAAGTGTTGTTCGACTCGATAACTAACTTCATTTTCAATTTCCTGTCCTAGTTCCTGAATCGCTTTTTCTCCATGATTGAAAGCTAACCAACCCGTTAAACCCACCGCAATAGAAATTTCCAATAAAAAAGGCACTACCAGTACCCAACGCAGGGAAATTCCCTGGGATTGATTAAACCGACGAAATCGGGGAGAGAAAGAGAATATCATATTAAATAACTTGAGATTATATTAATAACTAATTAGGGAGAATTTTGCCACTCTGAAGTTAAGCTGCGAAAGTTGAATTGTGATGCACCCGGATGACAACTCACACAACTATTTACCGTCAAAGGTTGAGGGATGTCAACCCGGGGATGAAGGGCTTTAAAATAACGGGAACGATTAAAACGATAGGGAATAGTCTCATCCTTGAGGGCAATGGGACGGGAATAGGTTTGTAGATATTTCCACATTAACAACAATGATGGCCCTTCCAAGGGTTGCAGCGTCGCACCATAATGTTGTGGATCTTGAATCACTTGCTGCCAAGTTTGGGTCGGAAATACCTGGGGAGGGATAGGAATATGACAGTTAGAACAGGTGTTAAGATAAAGTTCATGTCCGAGTGCTGATCCGGGTTGGATAGCGTCCACACTAGCGATTTGACTAATTTCGGAAACCTGACTTATATTGGGGGAAACAGCATTCAGGGTTTGGGCTATCCCCAAGGCAATCCCGATACTCCAGATCCCGACTACTGCAATTAATACCCAGGAAGCAGAGCGTCCCTTTTGATTTTTAATTCTGTTTTGACTTAAAAAACCCATAACCAAGACAAATAATCTGGCAACACCACTGAAATCCTAGCTCAGATTAGCACAGTCTTTGGAGAATTGGCAGTTAATCTAGGTTTAAGATCATGCCTTCCCTAGCAAGAACACCCTGGGGAAAAACAGCTTGAACTTGGGCTTCTATCCGATCGAGAATTTCATCGGTATGGGATGGATCATGTTGATACATCACCACCTGTTTCACCCCGGCTTTTTTCGCCACTTCCACCCCCACTTCCCAGGTGGAATGTCCCCAACCAATTCTAGGTAATTGGTGATTGTGATATTCTTCGTTGGTGTAGGTAGCATCGTAAATAAATACATCCGCGTCCCTAGCCAGATGTAAAACATTTTTATCGAAGTGATCGGGAAAATGTTCAGTATCCGTACAGTAAACCGCCGTTTTTCCCCGCCAAGTGACTCGATAGCCCACGGCTCCATTGGGATGATTCAGGGGGGCTGTTTCGATTTTGATATCATCTAAAGTTAATGTGTCCCCCGGAAATAGGTCATAAAACTTCATATCCGACTGCATGACATGGATGGGGACGGGAAAATTGGGGTGCACCATTTGATCACAGAGACGGTCTTTGATGGTACTCCCATCCGGTGCGATCGCCCCATAAATATGAAAGCGATTAATGGGAATAAAGGCCGGAACAAAAAACGGAAACCCTTGAATATGATCCCAATGGGTATGGGAAAAAAACATATAGGCTTCCACGGGCATTTGTTTGAGCAGATCCATTCCCAAGACTCTTAAGCCTGTACCTGCATCAAAAATTAAGCGTTTTTCACCCAAGCGCATTTCCACACAGGAGGTATTTCCTCCATATTCAACCGTTTGAGCTCCAGGTGTGGGTATACTACCGCGCACCCCCCAGAATCGCACGGAAAAATCAGTTGCAGAGTTCTTGTCCATTGGGGTTGCTTGATCAGAGGAATGTGGGTTCTGGGCTCGCGGATCAGAAACTGGCATCGTTTGTTTTAGCCTTGGACGTAGAAGGTTGACTTAGCCGGCAATTAAAAAGACCTGGGAATAATTGCGGTTTTAGCTAAAATCATTTTAGCCTCGAATTTCCGCAATTCGATTATTTTGATCCACAAAAACGACTCTAGGTTCATGGGTAGTTGCTTCTTCAGATGTAAATTGTGCGTAGGACATCACAATTAGGCGATCGCCGACAACGCCTAAACGAGCCGCTGCGCCATTCAATTCAATCGCCCCGGAGTCAGCCACACCAGGAATGACATAAGTGACAAACCTTTCCCCATTAGCAACATTCACAACGTGCACCTGTTCATGAACCAAGATTCCGACAGCATCAAGTAGGGATTGATCAATAGTGATACTTCCTACATAGTTTACATTTGCTGCGGTCAGAGTGCAGTTATGAATCTTAGCGGATAGTAGTGTTCGGAGCATTGGCTATTATCAGTTATCAGTTATCAGTTATCAGTAATTAGGGCAGAAACTTAATGATCGCAATTGGTGTACCAGTAATCAGTAATCATTTCAGAGGAAAGTTTACAGTTACTCTTAATCAAGAAAATCGAGATTTTATTTCTTCCACCGATAACTGATAACTGGTGACTGATTACTGATTACTGGCTGCTTTAATCCCTTTTTCTACCAGGGAGGCCACTTGATCCACATCCTGCCAACCCAGAATTTCAGTAACTTTCCGTTCTAGGTTTTTGTAGGTTCGGAAAAATTCCGCAATTTCTTCTAGGCGATGATGGGGAATATCTTTCAGAGATTTTACATCTGCGTAGCGAGGATCGGCTGCGGGAACACAAAGAATTTTTTCATCGCGATCGCCACCATCGACCATCTCTAAAAACCCAACGGGTCGGGATGCGATCACACATCCGGGGAAGGTGGGTTGATCCATAATCACTAAACCATCTAAGGGATCTCCGTCGTCCCCTAGGGTATTAGGAATGAAGCCATAATCAAAGGGATATTGGACGGAGGCAAACAAAACCCGATCCAGAGCAAAGGCTTGTAACTCTTTATCGTATTCGTATTTGTTTTTGCTTCCGGCGGGAATCTCAATCAAAACGTTAATTAAACCCGGTTTGGGTTGGGGTACAATCTTCGATAAATCCACGAATCGTTCTCCAAACTTAGACAATCATCAACATCGGGGAAGGCTCCCCCCTATAATTCTAAGGCGGATGGGGATTTCTTCCAAGGGGGGTTAGGGCTGACACGTGATCGCGCTTTTAAGTTTCCCGATTTAACTCACATCAATTCCCCGACCCTTTTGATTAAACTCGATAACGGTTTGTTGTGATAATTCGTGGGTGGTCATCGCAGTTAAAATGTCTAAGGGTAAGGTTAAATGATAGGCTCCTGCTTGTAGGGTTTCTGAGGCTTCCTGGGGGGATTTAATACTCGCGGCTAATATTTTAGTCGGACTTCCTGCTAATATCTGGTTCATCTGTTTAACTAATCCAATCCCATCTCCTAATAATCGAGTTGCCCGATTTACATAGGCGATCGCATATTTTGCCCCCGCTTCCATCGCTACAGCAGCTTGAGCAGCGCTATAAATAGCAGTCACAGAACAGTTTATTTCAGGGGATAAATAGGCAACGGTTTGAAATCCTACGGAGGTGGCTGGAATTTTTAAAACCGTTTGTTCTCCTAGTAATTCAAAGGCTTTTTTTCCTTCTCTTACCATTCCCTGAAAATCCGATGCCATTAATTGATAATAGATTTCTCCCGAAATTAATTGTTTTAACTGTCTCAAAGTTTCTTCAGGAGATAATTCACTTTTGGCTAATAAAGTAGGATTGGTTGTAATTCCTTTCACCCATCCCCAATCTTTAACAAGTTTTGCTTCCGAAATAATTGCCGAATCTAAATATAAAGCCATAAATTTAATTCTTTTTGAGTGTTGGTTTTTGTAACAGGGAACAGGGAACGCCGGATCTGGGAACAGGGAACGCCGGATCTGGGAACGCCGGATCTGGGAACGCCGGATCTGGGAACGCCGGATCTGGGAACAGAAAGTTATGACCCCAGTTACAAGGTTTAGTATTCTCCTATAACTCTCAACCGATAACTGTTAGACTGCTAACTGTTAGACTGCTAACTGTTAGACTGCTAACTCTTAACTGTCAACTCTTAACTGTCAACTCTTAACTGTCAACTCTTAACTGTTCCCTGTTCCGGTGTTCCCTGTTCCCTGATTTATGACATTCCTTCAAATGGCCCTAAAAAGGTCGGTTTGGGGCGAACAATATGCAGTTCTAGGATAGCTTTAATTACCGCTAAAATTTCCCTTTGGGTATAGAATCTCATAGAATCATCCCGAAATTTTCCCCAGTCTGGTGTTCCTAGACCTACTGATTCTATACCCAATTGGTTGCAGGTGTAAACTGCCCGGGGCAGATGATATTTTTGAGTAATTAAAACCGCCCTTTCTACGCCAAAAATTGCTTTAGCCCGATAACAACTTTCATAGGTACTAAATCCAGCATAATCTAATTTAATATCTTTATTCGGAACTCCCAAACGTTCTGCATATTGCTGCATTGCCACCACTTCATTATATTCTGGAGTCCCATTATCCCCCGTCATTAATATTTTATGAACTCGCCCCAAACGGTATAATTCTACCGCCCCTTCCACCCGATCTGCTAACATCGGTGTTGGGGTTCCATCCGCCCAAACTCCCGCCCCAAACACAATCGCCACGGGTTCATTCGGGACGGTTTCCGGTTGCGTAAATCGACGATTATTCGTAACAGTTTTAATATAAATAGTTAAGAAAAAAGGGACTAATACTGTTCCTAAAACCATTAATATACCTAGAAAACGCCAGTGCAAGATAAACCATTTAGGCATAAAATTTAAGTTAACCGTGGTAGAGACAAAGTTTAGCTTAGGAATAGATTATCAGCAAAGCAGTTATTTTGACTCCAATGGTGAACCCAGTTGGGTCAAATTCAAAACATAACCGCCCGTCACCAGATAAACGGAGTTCGCTATCGCCCCTAAATGACGCACTAACCCCCCTAAGCGATCGCGGAAGGTTCTACCCATGACATAGGCGGGAACCACTCCCCATCCCGTTTCTTCGGCCACTAAGATGATAATTCCTGAAAGTTTCTCTAATATTTTTAAGAATTGATCTTGTGTATTTTCCCAGGTAACTTCATCTTGTTCTAATAAATTAGCTAACCAAGTTCCTAAAGAATCTACTAAAATACAAGTATCTTGAGTGGATATTTTTTCTAAGGTTGCAGTTAAGTCTATCGGAACTTCTAAAATTTCCCAAGACATTGGGCGACGTTTTTGGTGTTTTTCAATCCTAATTTGCCATTCTTTATCCGTTGGATCTAGTTGAGATGTAGCAATATAAATCACTTTTTTTTCAGACTGTCTGGCTAAGGTTTCTGCCCATTCACTTTTCCCTGATCGGGCTGGGCCAGTTACTACTATTAATTCAGAAGGAATAAGTAAAGAACTCATATTAAGTTTTCCAAAATAATTTTAATCTTGTACACAAACTCACAAATAGTGCTATTATTAAAGTATAAGATAATCCTCGCAAAAATCCTAGGGTGGGAGTATTAGTTAGGGCTTCAATTTTAGGAGTCCAACCTTTTAGCTCTAAAATCGGCCATAATAAATTAGCAAAGGCGATATAACCGATCATGGAATTTTTACCCGTATCAATGAATAACTGAAACCAGTGTTTTTGTTGAAAACCGTCAATTAAAATTGTTAAAATAATTAACAGAAAAATAGCGATCGCTGTGGTAATAAAAAAATAACTCATGGTGGCAGGATCTTTTTTTATTCCTCCTTGATAGGGTTCAAAAGCTAATCCTAAAATTAACCCATACATTCCCCATTGATACATTTGATATAATAACATTTCCAGGGGATGATTAGGTTCCCTGAGTAAGCGATAACCGAAAATCAATAAAATCAAACTAATTCCCGTGGTTTGGGGGAGTAGGCGAGTTTGTAAACCAATAAGTAAATTTACAATAATTATTCCCATGATAACCATAATTCCAATTAAGCGAAATTGATTCCAATTTTTAGGGATATTTTGATCATCAACCTGTTGATAATTAAGGATTTCTTCTCCAACAAAAGTTCCTGGTATCGCAATAAATAAATATTTTAAATACTCAAATTTATATAACCAAGGAATCGGGGATATTGATAGAATATCTGTGATCCATCCTCCGGCGGATTTAGATAGAATTAAACCCAATAAAACCCCTAGTAAACCCACCCTAAATTGGGGATAATTTCGAGTGAATAACCAAATTAAAGAAGTGAAAACAATAATATTAGTTAAGACCAATAAAATAATATCACTACGATAGAGAGAAAATTGAGGAAATTTAGGATCATGGGGGTATTGAATTTGAGTTAAAATTGCGATCGCAGCCCCCCAACCGACTAAATTCACAGCAAAATTAACCGATTTAGGAATAAACTTAGGTAATTGTACAAACATTAAAAATAATACTCCAAATCCGATTAAAGCGAGTTGCCATTTTTCGGAAGTTGGTTCGGGGTTAATAACTGTTGGTCTAAAATGTTGTAAAATAATTGCAAAAGTTGCCAATAAAAATCCCCGTTTGAAAATTCCTATAATAATATTAACGGTTTTCCATCCTTGAGATAACCGTCGAGATAAGGCTAAAGGAATCGCTATTCCTAAAGAAAATAGAAAAATAGGGAAGACTAAATCAACCCAAGTTAGTCCAGATATTTTAGGATTAAATTGATGGTTAGGAGGTGGAAATTGGGCGTGATACATCCAAGCTGGTAAAGTTCGATTAAAAGGAATTACACCGGATAAAACCATCCCTAAAACCGCTAGTCCTCGCAAAGCGTCTAAGGCTTCTATTCGTTTAATATTTGATCGATATTTATAGGTAAATTCCATTAGGGTAAACCTTATATATAGCAAGTCTAAATCAGTTGTACAAATAGCTAGAAATCTAAATCATCGTAGGGGGACGGCGCGCCCATCTGTGTCAACGACCGCCGAAAACCCGTGATCACAGCCGAGATCAGATCCCCCTAAATCCCCCTTCCCAAGGGGGACTTAGATCTTCTGTTCCCCCCTTGTTAAGGGGAGCCACTGCGGTCTTGGGGTCTCCCCAAGTGGAGCAAGTGGCGTGGGCTAGGGGGGATCATTGACTTGGGATCAGACCACTTTTAGCGCCAAGCTGACACCAATGAGTCGCGCCCTGCCCTTACACGACGAATGCAGGTATTTTTTTAGGGTTAATAACCCCGAACATT
>MNYZ01000045.1 GCA_001873365.1 Oscillatoriales cyanobacterium CG2_30_40_61
GTTCAAATCTGGAAAAGTTGGCGACACAATGCGATCATTCTCTCGAAATTTGACGATTTGATATTCACCGTCAACCAAGTTACAGATAGAAATTGTCGGTTGTTTGGGATTTCCAATAAAATTGCGTCCGCCCAAACCAGCATAATCGATAATCCAATATTCTGGGATACCCATTTCCTCATAATCGGCATATTTCAAATAGTAATCATCTCGCCAATTGGTTGATACAACCTCAATTAACAAAGGGATCGATGCACCTAAACTGAGGGTAGATTGTTTTTGCCATAATGTTTCGTTCGCCAGATTTGCGCGATCGAGAATAATATAATCAGCACTAGAACTAACAGCACAAGCTAAAACCTGATCATCATCAGGATCATTAATAACAATCTTTTCAACTGTATGAATCTCCACAATTTGTACTAAATTACGATAGTTATTTACTAAGGCTTTAGGTTCAATTGATAAGTCAAAGAAAAAGATAATTGTATTGGCATTTTTCAGGATTCTTAGTACCCAAGGTTGAGAACCTTCTTTTTCTGATGAAGAACATCAGATTTTATTTTGGTTAGCGATTTACCGAGAACCTGTTTCTAGGGTAGAATTAAACAGTAATTTTGTGGCCAAGATTTTTCAACACCGTTTATCGGATTATTTAGAATCTTTACACCTAAGAATGTTGCTAGAAAAAACAGCTAATCAAGAGTGTTTTACCTTGCAACCTGTATTAATGGAATATGTGACGGAAAAATTAATTGTCGCTGTCACTCAAGAATTAATAACCGGAGACTTTAATCTGTAGAGTGTCTAAAAACCTTAACTGGACATACTGCTTGGGTGTGGTCGGTTGCGTTTCATCCTAATTTTCCTATTTTAGCCAGTGAGAGTGATGACCAAACGATTAAAATTTGGGATATTCAAACAGGAGAATGTTTGCAGACTTTACAGGGACATCGAAATAAAGTTCGGTCAATTGCGTTTAGTCCTGATGGTCAATTTTTAGTTAGTGGTAGTGAGGATAAAACCGTCAGACTTTGGGATTTAGATACTGGGAAATGTGTTCATACCCTATTAGGACATCAAGGTTGGGTTTGGTCAGTTGATTTTAGTCCCGATGGTCAAAAGGAGTGTTTAAAAGCGTTAGGTGTTGTAGAAAGTTAGCTAATCTGAACAAATGTTTTAATTCCCTATTCCCTGCTATAATAAAGGTAAAAATAAGGTAATAAAATAATAGACTAAAGGAGCGGTAAAAACATAACTATCAGCGCGGTCTAAAATACCGCCGTGACCGGGAATTAGTTGACCGGAATCTTTAACTCCGGCATCTCGTTTCATTAAAGATTCGGTTAAATCCCCTAATAAACTGGAAATTCCAATTAATAGTCCTAGGATTAAACCCGCCCAAGGAAACCCCGGCCATTTTAAATACCAAGATCCTAATATGGCGACAATAATACTACCTAAAAACCCGAATATAGCCCCCTCAACGGTTTTTTTCGGACTGATATCCGAAAGGCGAGTTCGACCAAAGGTTTTACCAAAAATATAAGCCCCAATATCCGCAGCCCAAATGCACATAAAAGCTAATAAAGTAGCCGTTAATCCTGGGGATAAATTGGAAATTGACCAATTTTCTAACCAATTTGCATTAAAAGTAATCGGACTTGCAAAGGCTTTTTCTAGTAAAGTATTTGGTTCTAGTCCAACTCTTAACCGTACCCAATAACTGGGTAAATAGCCCCCATAAAATAATCCTAAAATTGAAGAACTAATATCAGAAATAGTTGATAATTTAGGTCTAAATAATAAATAAAAACAGACTAATGTTCCCGCTAAGGCAAACATCGCATCGACTAAAACAGGAGAAAATGCTGCGGTTAAAAGTAAGGCTTGACTTACGACTAAAGTGGTTTTACTCGCAGGTTCAATGCCTTTAGCCCGAACTAATTGAAAATATTCTAATTGACCTAAATAAATAATTACACCGAAGCCCAAGGTAAAATACCAGCCTCCAAAAATGAGCATTCCCAAGGCTAAAATAATTCCAATAATTCCACTGATAATCCGAGACAAAGAAGGCATAATATTAGAAGTCAGGAGTTAAGACGGGCTGGGGCAGTTATCTATAGCGGATTTTAAATTTAATCTATTTTTTCACCACTTAAAATAAACATGGGATTAACGGATTCAAAAGTTTGATGATTTCCCCGTTTTTCTAATCGGTTAATGGCAGATTGCACCACTTCCACATTGCGGACTTGTAACTCAGCAAACCCCTCAGAAATGGCATAAAGACTTTCTAAATTTGAGGCTGTGGCTACAATTCTTCCTTGCGGTTGTAAATATTTCCAAACTTCGTGTAGAATAGCTTTAACGGGTTTTCCACCTTCTAAACAAACCCGGTGCGGCCGATGGGAAATACTCTGTAAACATTCGGGAGCACTTCCTTCAATTACATCAACATTTTGAACTTCAAATCGTTCACAATTGACTCGAATTAAATTCACCACATCCTCATCCCGTTCAATGGCAATAATTCGACCTTGCGGACATAATAGCCCCGTTTCTACTGGAATTGTCCCGGTTCCAGCCCCAATATCCCATACAATTGAGTCGGCTTGTAATCGCATTAAAGAGACTAATAATAACCGGACTTCTCGCTTACTTAAAGGGATACCGGGCAACCGTTCAAATAAATCATCGGGAATCCCTGGGGTAACATAAGGCCAAAGTTTGGACATTTTTAAGATTAATTAGGGGTGAAATTTCAAGGTTTATTGATTAGGTTGGGAATCAGTCAATCCTTGTCGATTTTGCAGTTTAACCTTTAACAATTTTAAGCTGTTGCAGGTTCGGATCACTACATCCGGTTATTTTCCCACCCAAAGCTATCACTTGTTGCAAAAATTTTAGAGCATCAGAGGTGACAATTTCACCGGGCATTAATACGGGAATACCGGGGGGGTAAGGACAAATAATTTCCGCACTTACCAACCCTAGGCAGTCTTGAAGGGGACGTTTTTCTGTTTGGGCAAAAAAAGCATCTCGACAGGAATAAGGGGGTGTGGAGGGCGAAGAATGGGGGGTAGAGAAGAAATTCAAGGGGGGATGGGAGGTCAAAGCAGCTTGATGTTGGACGGCAAGGGTTTTTAAGGCATTAATCAATTGGTGAATATCGGTTTGGGTGTTCCCCAAACTAATAATAAATGTTAGGTGATGAAGACTAGGAAGTTCGGCGGTCACATGGAATTGTTGACGGAGAATTTCATCTGCTTCATACCCGCTTATTCCTAAGTTTGATACTTGAATGGTTAACCGAGTAATATCTAGGTTAACACATCCTGATGTCGGTTCAAAGTCGGGAGTTCCAAAACTAGCTAAACCTTGAATTTGACTAATTTGTGTTCTGGCTATTTTGGCTAAGGATAGGGTTTGATTGATTAAATCATAGCCTTGGGTTGCCATTTGTTGACGGGCGGCATCTAAGGAGGCTAATAAAATATAATTAGGACTGGTAGATTGAACAAATTGTAAGGTTTGGGATAAACGATCTCGGTCAATCCGATTTCCTTGAACATGAAGCATAGAAGATTGAGTGAGGGAACCTAATACTTTATGGGTTGATTGTATTGTTAAATCTGCCCCCGCTTTCAGGGCTGAAATCGGTAAATTTGGATGAAAATTAAAATGTGCTCCATGGGCTTCATCAACAATTAAAGGAATATTATATTCATGGGTAATTTTAGCAATTTCGGTAATATTTCCACAAATTCCTTGATAAGTAGGATATACTATTAATACGGCTTTGGCATCGGGATGTTGTTGTAAACTTTGATTAATAGTTTCTGGAGTAATACTATAGGATAAATCCCAGTTAGGATTGTATTCGGGTTGGATAAAAATTGCGATCGCACCGGATAAAATCAACCCTGAAATTACAGATTGATGAGCATTTCTAGGAACTAAAATTTTATCTCCAGTTCCACAAATAGCTAAAATAGCAGCAATAATTCCAGAGGTTGAACCATTAACTAAAAACCAAGTTTGTTCCGCCCCAAAAGTTTCGGCTGCAAGCTCTTGAGCTTCTGCTATGACACCTTCTGGATTAAATAAATTATCCAGTTCCGGTAATTCTGGTAAATCGGCTTGAAAAAGTTGATTTCCTAATAGTTCTATTAATAAAGGTGAAATTCCCTGTCCCCGTTTGTGTCCGGGGGTATAAAAGGGTGTATCATGTTGATTAGCACAATTTTTTAAAGCCGTTAATAATGGTGTTTGAGATTGATCTAACATTAAACAAAAAACTCCGTTGTTGTGCTTCAGCGCAAATATTAACAATCTAAAATTTAACTCCAAATATTACTATATTATAATATATTGGCTCAATTTATTACCGATTATACCCCTAGAGGGGATTGCCAATTATCAAAAAAAGGTATTTAATATTAATGTTGATAAATTCATTCATATAGCAATTCAAGGATTAGGGCTTAGTTTATGCACATTCCCGATGGATTTATTTCCCCCGCAGTCGCAACTGTTACCAGTCTTACCAGCACCGGATTTTTAGCAGTTTGTCTGGGGCGTACCCGCGAGAATGTAGGGTTACGATACGCGCCAGTTATGGGATTAACAACGGCGTTTATTTTTGCCGCTCAAATGATTAATTTTCCCGTAGCTGGAGGCACCAGTGGACATCTTTTAGGAGGAACTTTAGCGGCAGTAATTTTAGGGAATCCTTGGGCGGCTTCTGTATCCATTGCGACAGTTTTATTGATTCAAGCTTTTTTATTTGCTGATGGCGGAATTACTGCCCTAGGAGCGAATATTTTTAACATGGCAATTGTTGGAGTTTGGGTCGGTTGGATCTTAACACAAATTCTCCAACAATTATTAGGAGGTTCTCGTTTGCGCTTACCCTTAGCTGCGGGTATTGCTGGGGGAATTAGTGTTATTGCCGCCGCGATCACCTGTTCCATAAGTTTAATTTTATCAGGGACAGCTAAGGCGGCGATAATTTTACCAGCAATGATCGGAGTTCATAGTTTAATTGGGATTGGTGAAGGATTAATTACCGCCGGAATTTTAACTTATTTAATTACAGTCAGACCCGATTTATTACCCGGAGATCAACCCCAATTAAATAAATGGTTAATTCCGGTAATTAGTACATTATTAGTGGCTGGAGTATTCTCCTTATTTGCATCAGCTTGGCCCGATGGTTTAGAAAAGGTTGCAGAAATTCACGGTTTTGGCGAATTAGCCGAAAATGTGCGGTTTAGTGTTCCCACACCTTTCGCTGATTATAGTATCAAAGGGTTGGGAGAAATTGGTACTAGCATTTCTGGAATTATCGGAAGTGTAATTTGTTTTGGTGTTGCTTTTGGACTTCTCCAAATTGGTAAACCAAATCAGTTATAATTCAACAATGATTCAATTTTCTATCCCGTTTAAATTACGAGTTTCTCTGATCCTGGTGATCGGAATTGCCTTACTCAAAACATCTGTATGGTGGGCCTTAGCCTACTATAGCGCGATCGGATTTTTTTGGGTAATTATTTTAAAACCGCCCCTAAAAATCATCTCCAAACTATTAGGGGCAGAATTAATCTTACTTTCATTATTAGCCTTACCCATGGGATATGAAAAAGCCAGTTTTATGGTAAGTCGTTCCCTGCTGTGTTTGCTAATAATGAATAGTTTTCTAATTACATTACCACCCCATAGTTTAGGAATTGCATTAAAAGGTTTACCCATTCCTGCAACCTTTCAAGAAATTATCTTATTAACTGGGCAATATTTAGAAATATTAATCTCAGAAGTTCGTCAAATGCAAGAAGCGGCAAAATTGCGCGGTTTATCCGGTTATTCCGGTTGGTTACGTTATACCAGTGCTGCGATGATTGGTTCTCTTTATTTACGCAGTTTAGATCGGGCTGAACGGGTTTATAATGCTATGATTCTGCGAGGTTATCAAGGTAAATTACCCGTAGAATCTCTATCAACACCCAGAGATAATTTTGCCCTAATTATTATGATCACTATCGCTAGTTTATTAACATCTTTTTCCTATGTCAAAAATTAATAATTCTGAAAAAACCCTAATTGTCCAAGATTTAATGTTTGGATATGCGCGACAAGAGCCGATCTTGCAAAATATATCTTTTACCATACATTCCGGTGAAAGGGTGGCTTTAATGGGGGCTACAGGTGCGGGTAAAAGCACTTTATTAGAAAACTTAATCGGGTTAAAATTACCCAAATCTGGTCAAATTTTAATTAATGGTATTAGTTTAGAATCTAAAAATCTTTCGGAGATTCGTCTTCAGGTAGGATTTGCTTTTCAAAATCCCGATGATCAATTATTTATGCCCACTATTTTAGAAGATGTAATGTTTGGTTTGCGTAACCAGGGAATGCCTCTGATAGAAGCAAAAGAAAAAGCCCGATTGGTTTTATCGCAATTCGGGTTAATCTATTATGAAAATCGCTCCTCCCATGAATTATCAGGAGGACAAAAACGCCTAGCTGCATTAGCATCAATTTTAGTCTTAGAACCCAGTATTTTAATCTTAGATGAACCCACAAATGGTTTAGATCCCGCTTGGCGCAAAAAATTAGCCCACATATTATCTGATTTACCCTTAAAAGTAATATTAATTGCCTCCCATGATCTGAATTGGATTAAAAAAACCACCGATAGATGCTTAATTTTAGCTCACGGAAAAATTGTCGTAGAGCGTCCGACTCAAGAATTATTACAAGATGAAGAAATGTTAGAATTACACGGTTTACCTCCTAATTGGTAAGAGATAAATCTGGAATTAGATTTATTTAGTAAAGCCTAATTTAACCACAAAGACACAAAGACACAGAGAAGTTGTAAATACTAACCTGCTCATTGCTATAGTAATCCGTGTAGGGGTTGTAATATTTTAGGGTAGGGGTTAATTTGCTCTCTAATCTGTATAGCAAGTTGTTGAAATAGGGGAATACAAACAGAATTACCAATTTGTTTATAACATTCTCCCAAATTGGGATGCAGTTTAAAAGTATCAGGAAATCCCATAATTCTATAACATTCTCGGATAGTTAACTTACGAACTCGATTTTCTTCGGGAATATAAATAAAAAAACGTCCCGATGTTTCCTGGGATGGAATAGTAGGATGGACTCCATCAATGGAGTAAATTCGATTCGGTTGGTGATGTACCCTAGACAAATGTTCGGTATTCGGTCTAATCCCTTTTTTCCAGATATTCTTATTTCGATATCCCACAAAAATTAAACCCGATAACTGCTGTTTATAATCCTCAATCAGCGTATATTCTTGAGGGTTTAAGTATTCAAATTCCCCCTTTTTATCTAAAAAATCTCTTAATTTAGGAATAGGATAAACCCTCTGCAATTTTGAGAAATAAAATTTTTTATCTTTGCAAGCTACAATAATTACTCGCTCTCGATTTTGCGGAAGTCCAAAGTCTTTAGCATTCAATAATTTATAATCAACAGCATAGCCTAAATCTTCTAAAGAATATAAAATAGTCTGGAGAGTTTTTCCCTGATCATGATATAACAAATGCTTCACATTTTCCAAGATAATAACCCTGGGATGATGGATTGCTATAATTTCACAAATATGAAAAAATAGGGTTCCTCTAGTATCTTTAAATCCTTGGCGTTTTCCACAAATGCTAAAGGGTTGACAAGGAAACCCTGCGGTTAAAACATCAAATTTAGGCAAATTATTATAATCAATTTTAGTAATATCATCTTCTGGCTGTTCTCCAAAATTATTAAAATAGACCCATTGACAAGCGGGATCTTTTTCGCAAGCATAAACACATTGATAATCGGCTTTTTCAAAAGCCAATCTTAACCCACCGATTCCAGAAAATAAATCTGCAATTTTAAGAGAATTATCCATATTATAACTATTGTATGTAGAAGTAACCACAAAGACACGAAGACACAAAGGAACCGATGAGGGTTTTCTATTTTTACCTGTTCAAAAATTTGTAACTAAGGTATGATTAAACCATACCCTTGCCACAACCCATATCCCATTAATTATCCTTGTTTATTTCTTCGTGTTTTTGTGCCTTTGTGGTAAAAAATGCAGATACAGTGGATTCATTTTATCTTAATAATGAAACAATTTAAAAAAAGACTCCCTTTAAATTTGGATACAGCTTTGTTAAATTTGTCACCAAAAGGTTTATAATATTAAATCAAGTATTCTATTCAACGTTTAACTTAAACATCGAACCCATGTTAACAGCCGGAATTGTTGGACTTCCCAACGTAGGTAAATCGACATTATTTAACGCTTTAGTTGCCAATGCCAAGGCGACTGCTGCTAACTTCCCCTTTTGTACTATTGAACCGAATGTCGGTGTTGTCGCGGTTCCCGATGAACGGTTGAAAATTTTAGCCAAAATCGTCAATTCTCAAGCAGTTGTTCCGACTACAATGGAATTTGTAGATATTGCCGGGTTAGTCAAAGGTGCGAGTCAAGGAGAAGGTTTAGGGAATCAATTTTTATCCCATATTCGAGAAGTGGATGCCATTGTTCATGTGGTTCGCTGTTTTGAAAATGATGATATTATTCATGTTGCGGGTTCGGTTGATCCTTTGCGAGATATTGATATTATTAATTTGGAATTAGCCTTATCGGATTTATCTCAAGTTGAACGACGTATTGACCGCGCCCGCAAACAAGCTAGAACTAATAAAGAAATCCAAATTGAAGTAAATGGTTTAGAAAAAATTGCGGTTTTATTAAATCAAGGAAAACCCGCCCGTCAAGCTATATTAACAGAAGAAGAACTAGAAGCAGTAAAAGGGTTGGGTTTAGTCACGCAAAAACCAGTAATTTATGCAACTAATGTCTCAGAAGATGATTTAGCAACCGGAAACGAACAAGTGGAAAAAGTTCGAGAAGTGGCTAAATTAGATAATGCTGAAGTGGTCGTTATTTCGGCACAGGTAGAAGCGGAATTAGTGGATTTATCGGAAGAAGAACGGGCTGATTTTTTGGCTTCTTTAGGAGTAGAAGAAGGGGGTTTAAAATCCTTAATTAGAGCCACTTATGAATTATTAGGATTACGCACTTATTTAACCACTGGCCCGAAAGAAACCCGCGCCTGGACAATTAAAGCCGGAATGTCTGCGCCCCAAGCCGCCGGAGTCATTCACTCTGATTTTGAACGGGGATTTATTCGAGCTGAAACGGTGGCGTATAAGGATTTAGTTGCGACTGGTTCGATGAGTGCTGCCAAGGAAAAAGGATTAGTTCGCAGTGAAGGGAAAGAGTATATTGTCCAAGAAGGAGATGTACTGTTATTCCGATTTAATGTTTAATTTCTGACGGTAAACCCCGTACTGATGGCAGGTGCGGGGTGGATTTTTCTTGAATTTTATTAAGGAAAAATAAAGATTTTATAATTTTATCTTCAAACTTTGATAAATTAGGGTTAGAATTGAACCTTGCATAGCAAAAGTATGGGAGTTTCTGGAAATGGATTTAATGAGTTTGTTAATCGCTTGGTTAGTAACAGCCGTCAGCTTATATTTGATTGCTTTACTCAGTCCATTTACTGGAGTTGAAATTAATGATTTCAAAAAAGCCTTAATTTCGGCGGCAGTTTTTGGAATTGTTAATGCCCTGATTCGCCCAATTTTGAAACTAATCCTAGCTCCAGCAACCTTGGTTTTAGCCGGATCTTTTGTTTCATTTATTCTGAACGTGGCGATGTTTGCTTTAGCCGCTAAACTGGTGGAAGGATTTCGTTTACGTTGGGGAGTTTGGAGTGCTATAATTGGAGCTTTAGCCCTGAGTTTTATTAATTCAATTCTGTTTCAGATTTTAGCACAAGTCGGTATCAGATAGTTCTAATTTAAGCTAACCAGAGAACAACGAATATATTTACCAGGAATGCACCTTTATCAGTCTTATATTAATTAAGTCTGTAATTTTAGTTTAATAATTTTAACCGTTAGTTGAGTCATAATTAATGGTTTTAACTCAATTTGAATCAATTATAGCTGACAAATTCCTAAAACTCTAGTTTTTTGATGAAATCAACTCTCTTTAAGGTACAATAGGCAAAGATATCCTTAAATTAAGTCTAAAACCGAAAGCGTTAATCATGACATCTACAGTAGAACTTCTCAAGACTAAATTTAATCAAGCATTAGTAGCGGCATTTGGTGAAGATTTTGCCACAATTGATCCGATGGTGGTGGCGTCAACTAATCCAAAATTTGGTGATTATCAATGTAATTTGGCGATGTCTTTAACTAAACCCTTAAAAAGTAATCCTAGAGCGATCGCAACTCAAATTATAGACCATTTAAGCCTCGATGAAATCTGCGAAACCCCCGAAATTGCTGGCCCTGGTTTTATCAATTTACGCTTAAAAACCGACTATTTACAAATACAGTTACAAAAAATGTTAGGGGATGAACGTTTAAACATTGCTAAAGTTAACCCTAACCAAAAAATGATTGTGGATTTTTCTAGTCCGAATATTGCCAAAGAAATGCACGTCGGACATCTCCGTTCTACAATTATTGGAGATAGTATTGCTAGGGTCTTAGAATTTCAAGGACATGAGGTTTTGCGTCTCAACCACGTTGGGGACTGGGGAACTCAATTTGGAATGTTAATCACTTATTTAAGAGAAGTTTCTCCCGATGCTTTAATCACAGCAGATGCCTTAGATTTAGGGGATTTAGTTGAGTTTTATCGTCAAGCTAAAGTTAGATTTGATCAGGATGAAACCTTTAAAGAAACCTCTCGCCAGGAAGTTGTACGCCTACAAGCGGGGGCAGAAGATAGCCGTCGGGCGTGGCAATTATTGTGTGAACAATCTCGGCGAGAATTTCAGTTAATTTATGATGATTTAGGGATTAAATTAACTGAAAGAGGAGAATCTTTTTATAATCAATTTTTACCCCAAATTGTTGAAGAATTAGACAAAATCGGATTATTAGTCGAAAATCAAGGAGCAAAATGTGTCTTTTTAGAAGGTTTTACGAATAAAGAAGGAGAACCTTTACCCTTAATTGTGCAGAAATCCGATGGCGGTTATAATTATGCTACAACGGATTTAGCCGCGTTAAGACATCGGATTGAAACCGAGAAAGCGACTCGAATTATTTATGTGACTGACGCTGGACAAACCAACCATTTTATGCAGGTTTGGCAAGTAGCAAAACGGGCAGGTTGGATACCGGAAAATGTCGAATTAGTTCATGTTGCTTTTGGAATTGTTAAAGGAGATGATGGCAAAAAATTAAAAACTCGTTCTGGGGAAACCGTGCGTTTAAGGGAGTTATTAGATGAGGCGGTCAGTTATGCTAAAAAGGATTTAGAAACCCGGATCAAATCCGAAGGACGCACGGAAACCCAGGAGTTTATTGATCATGTGGCGCAAGTCGTGGGTTTGAGTGCGGTTAAATATGCAGATTTAAGCCAAAATCGCACCAGTGATTATATTTTTAGTTTTGATAAAATGTTATCATTACAAGGAAATACGGCTCCCTATATGCTCTATGCTTATGTTAGAATTCAAGGCATTAGTCGTAAGGGCAATATTAATTGGCAACAGTTAGAAACGGATATTCAACTGGTTTTAGAAGCAGAGGAAGAACTGGTTTTAGCCAAACATCTGTTGCAATTACAGGTTATTTTAGAGGAAGTTGCTCAAGATTTATTACCTAACCGTTTATGTCAATATTTGTTTGAATTAAGCCAAAAATTCAATCAATTTTATGAGCAATGTGACGTGGTGAAAGCCAGAGAACCTCAACGAACTTCCCGTTTAGCTTTATGTGATTTAACCGCAAAAACCTTAAAATTAGGGTTATCTCTGTTAGGAATTTCAGTGTTAGAAAGAATGTAACCTGAATACACCGAAAACACCGAAAATCAAAATTATTTGAGACTTTCGGTGTTCCTCCCAGGTTTTCAGTTATTTTTGTGAGACTCACCGATAGGAAATTGAATTCACCAATACAGGGATTTTTTCTAAACTGTTGGTCTCGATATTGACTTCATGGTTATGCAGAGAAAAATCTAAATTGATTTCATCACTCAAAATCAAGGGTTCACTAGCAGTAATTAGGATGTTTTCTTGAGCGCTAATTTCACTATCGAGTTGCGTAGAATTGGTTTGTTGTTGACTAATGAACATTGCTCCTAAAATCAGCGCACCCCCAACCCAACCCCGTATTCCTAAAGTTTCACCGAGTAACCAAAAGGAAAATAGGGAGGCAAATACAGGTTCAAAGGTATAGATCACGGCGGTTTCAGAGGCGGAAACCCAATGTTGAGCGATCGCCGGGAGCCAAGTGGTTACGGCCGTTACCAAAGCCAGGTATAATAGGGGCAGATAATTGCTGCAAATGCCGTCCCACTGTCCCATCAGATCGGGTATGGCCCATAAAGTCGCTAAAACCGTCATCACCACAAGCTGAATGGCGGTTAGAGGCAGGGGCTCGTGGTTGCAGGTAACGGCCTCCAACAGCAGAATATAACTGGTATAGAGCAGAACATCTAACAACATCCAGAAGTCCCCAGCAGTTAGCATTCCGCCTTCCCAGGACATCACCCCCACCCCGACCAAGGCGAGTCCGGCGGCTAGAAACATTGCCCATCGCACTCGTTGACCGAATAATTGCCCTAATAATGGCACTAAAATTACATTTAAACTGGCAATAAAGGCGGCTCGGTTTGCTGAGAGAGTTTCTAAAGCAATCGCTTGAATTGCTAAGGAGGCAAATAGTATCATTCCTAATAGAAAGCCATCTCGAACTAACTTAAAATTTAAAGTCCGTAAATGCAGGGAAAAAGCGATCGCTGCTAAAGCAGATCGAATGGCAATTAATATACCTGGAGAGAGAGCATGAATCGTTTCTTTAACTAAGGGAAATGTTGTTCCCCAAAGTAAGGTGACAGCTACCAGTAGGATAATACCCTGGATATGTTGTACTTTTGGTTGTGAAATAGTCATTATATATATTTGTATTCTAAAACCATTTTATAACAAATAGACGGTTTTTGAGGAAGATTTTTTATCCCTGACATAAATTATTACATAACTCCCAGGACGGGTTAGCTTCGGCCATTGGTAATTGTTATATGAAATCTAGTTATAACCGAACCACGATGATCCCCCCTAACCCCCATTAAAAAGGGGGGGATTTGGAGCAAATATTAAGGGATGGAATCAAGGAGTAATAAATAAAGTTTTGATCCAGTTTTCTAATCCACTTAATATTAATTGTACTCCCAAAGCTAAAATAAATAAACCCAAAAGACGAGTCAAGGCAATAATTCCATTTTCTCCTAAAAGATTAAGTAAACGATTGGATAGAATTAAGCAGGCATAAACTATAATTCCAATTATAATAATAGCCACAATAATAGCGCCTAAATGTAATAAAGTTTCGGTCGAAAAAGTTTCTCTAGCTTGGGCTGCTAATCCTAATGTGACTGTGATTGCCCCTGGCCCGGCTAATAAAGGAACAGTTAAGGGAATAAAGGAAATATCCTTATGTTCTTCTAGTTGAGTAGTTAAGGCTTCTTTTTCGGTAGGAGTTAATTTTGGTTCAGCCTTTAACGCTTCCCATCCCGCCTCAAAAATTATAATTCCGCCTGCAACTTTTATCCCGGACATTCCTAATCCAAAAAATCCCATAATACTTTCTCCAATTAATAGAAAAAATACTAAAACCGCGACAAAACTAATAGTAGTTTTAAGCGCGCATTTTTGTTTTAATTCTATAGAATAGCCCGAGGCTAATATTAAAAATATTGGCACAGCCCCCAAGGGATCAACAATGGGAAACAAGGAGGCAAAACCGCCTAAAACAAAAGTCAAGAAATCTGCTATCATATTTTTAATTTATTCGGCCGAAATCCGGCATTTTTTCTGGGATATTAAAGCTCAGAAGTTAGTTTTAAAATTAGATCTTCTGACTCTGGAAATCTCGACAGTAGGTGAGTCCGTTCTGCTAATTCAAAGTCGGCAAAATCGAACCCGGGTGCAACGGTACAACCGACAAAACTATAGGAACTTTCAGAATTAGGATAACCTCCAAACCACCATCCCGCCGGAACTACAAACTGGACTTGTTCTGCTGCTAAAATATTAGAACCCAGAATAATATTCTGCACGCCATAGTCTTCGTGAATTAAAATTAAAGTCATGGAACCCCCTAAATAAAAATGCCACATTTCATCAGATTGAATTCGATGCAAATGGGATTTTGTCCCTTGGGGTAATAAAAAATAAATTCCTGTACAATAATTGCGATCGCCTTTAAAATTACCGGGTAAAGCACTGTCAGGAATTATCCCCTCCGAACGATAGTTTTCTCGAAAATAACCTCCTTCTGGATGAGGAATAAGCTGATATTTTTCAATTAATTCTTCTACACTAATCATAAATTTGTCTGGAAACTAGAAAGACCAGGCTAATCCTAAACGCATTCCCTGTGAAGTCATCTTAACGGTGGAGGTTCCATAATCTCCTTCTTTTTTAACTTTTAATTGATATAAACGATAGCCTGCGGATAAAGTTAAATCACGAGAAACTTGCCAATCTAAACCGATAAGTAAATCCCAATTGACAGGAGCTTCACTTCCTCCTGTAATTGAGGTTCCTCCCCGGGTTGTAAGTGCTAAATTATCGGCTAAATTGAGTTGAATTTGTGCCCCCACAGCGGGATCAAACCAATCCGGTCGATAGTTAATATCTGGGCCGGGATCAAAACCAAAATCAATATTAAGATAGCCAAAACGAGCGCCCCCATAAACTTCAAAATCCAGAGAAGGATAGACAGAATTGGAGTTTGAATCCTCTTTAACATTAGTTAGGGGTAGGGTTCCTAAATGCCATGCAAGTGATACTTCTGAGGTTAATAATTCCGTATTAAAATTAATATCAATTTCCGAACCATTCTCCGTTAAACCCATTTCAGCATAGACTCCCTGAAAGATTAATCCGATATCCCCATTCCATGCTTCTAAACGAGTTCCTAACTCTAAAATTTTATCGAACTCCAGAATTTTTCCTAAGCCAATATTAAAATCAACTTTAATAGGAACTTGACCCGGAGGAACTCGATTAACAATGGTTTGTACTCCTTCTCGAATTTGAGTTTCTAAGCGTTCTGTCAAGTTTTGTCCCCGTTGTTGTAAACGTTCTCGCACCCCTTGAGCAATTCTATCTTCTAATCGAGTATTACTCTGATCAAAAGGTAAGCGTTCCCAGACTTGATTAACGGTTTGTTGAATTAAATCTTGGGGTAACTGATTTGAAATACGATTGGTAATTTCAGCCGTAATTAAGTCTACTAAAACGACTCGATTAACACTAGCTCCTTCTCCAACAATGGCATAACCATCAATATTAAAAGGCACAAATAGCATCGGTTCAATTTCAAATCGCCATCGGCTTTTTTGCTCAGATTGTTGAGAGTCTGGAGCAGAATTTTGAGAGGTTTCAACGGAGAATTGGTTAACTATATTATTAGAAATTTGAAGATTTTGGTTAACTGTATTTTCTAAGGAATTAGGAAATATTATTGTCGGGGATTCTAAGAAAATTTCCCCATCTTTTCTTATGGGTTGCGAGTCAGTTAAATCAATAGCATTAGTGCTAGAATTAATAAAATCCGAGTTCAGTTCCGAGAGTTTGAAATCCGCTACATTTTTTTGATTTAATTGTTGTAAAGCATCAGGTTGAATAGCTTTTTCTTCGATTTGATTAGAATTTAGATAATTTTGATTAACTTCCTGTGAAGAAGAAGGAGCGATCGCAATTTTTTCTATAGAAACGGGGTTTAACTCAACGGCAGATTGATCAACGGAAAAATTTAGGTTAGAATTAATTAAAAACTGCTGCTGATCGTCAGAAAAAGCCGAGGATACTGCGGATTCTGAATCCTGATTAATGGAACTCGCCCAAGCGGGAGCCATAACCATAAATGTTAATAGAGTGAAGCAAGACGTTAAAGCTGATTTCATCTGATGTTTTGTATGGGTTGAAAGTTCTTGTACAGTCTATTAAAAATTGAGAGATTTAACAATCACCCCAATAAAACTCACTAATCCAATCACAATTAAAGCAACGCCGATAATTTCTGTACTGTAAGAGGTTTTATAAGTATAGCGATCGCTTTCAATTTGTTGAAGTAAGCGACGATGTTCCCTCAATCCTAGAGCCATTCCTAGCATTCCCGTACTAATAAAAGCCAGTCCCACAATAACAGAAAATCTCACCGGATCAATCTTAGGGTTGAGTTGGCTCTGTTCAATTGTTCTGACAATTGTAGGAATACCAAAACCAAAACCAATTAACGACAAAGAAGTGCGTATCCAAGCCATTAAAGTCCGATCGGCGGCGGCGCGACTGCGGTATTTAGCCAGTTCAGTTCGATCTTCGGCTAATTCATTAGTAGAAAGCTGTTTAGGGGGTTCTGAGTTGTTGGGGGGTTGATTCATAACGGGTTAGGTTTTGGGGGGTACTGTGGGTAGCCGATTTCTTAATTAAAATACATTTGTAAACATTTGGAATAAGTCTGTACTTTAAATTAGGATGGGGGATAAATAGACATGATTTTTATGAGGGACTACCCATGATACAAGGCGATCGCATTCAACGCCAAATTTTACCCATTCCCGATCAAACTCACTTCGGACTCACCACCTACGACGCCAAAAATCCCGACACCCACTATCCCCCGATTCGGGATTTACGTCCACCAGCAGGCGCACCCAATGTGCTGATTGTCCTGCTAGATGACGTCGGTTTTGGGGCTGCCAGTGCTTTCGGTGGCCCCTGCCATACTCCCACCTTCGAGAAACTAGCATCCCAAGGCCTTAAATACACCCGTTTTCACACCACCGCCCTCTGCGCTCCCACCCGTCAGGCATTACTCACCGGACGTAACCATCACTCCGTCGGTATGGGCAACATCACCGAAACCGCTACGGCTGCCCCCGGTCAATGCTCCGTGCGTCCCAACACCAAAGCACCCCTAGCCTTGACCCTGAAATTGAATGGTTACTCAACCTCAATGTTTGGCAAGTGTCATGAAGTCCCAGTCTGGCAAACCTCGCCGATGGGGCCCTTTGACGCTTGGCCTACGGGTGGGGGTGGGTTCGAGTATTTCTACGGCTTCATTGGTGGCGAAAACAATCAGTGGGAGCCAGCATTATATGAAGGCACGAGTCCCATTGAACCCCCAGCTACCCCGGAAGAAGGCTATCACCTGACCGAAGATCTGGCAGATAAAGCGATCAACTGGGTGAGTCAGCAAAAAGCCCTGATGCCCGATAAACCTTTCTTCATGTATTTTGCCCCCGGTGCGACCCATGCTCCCCACCATGTCCCCAAGGAATGGATCGAGAAGTACAAAGGCAAATTTGCTCACGGCTGGGATCGACAACGAGAAATTACCTTTGCCAAACAGAAAGAACAGGGGGTGATTTCCCCCGATGCCGAGTTAACACCCCGTCATGCAGAGATTCCCGCCTGGGATGAGATGGACTCCCAACTCAAACCCGTATTAGAACGGGAAATGGAGGTGTACGCCGCATTTTTGGAACACACCGACTACCACGTCGGGCGACTGATTCAAACCTTAGAGGATTTGGAAATTCTCGACGATACCCTGGTTTACGTCATCATCGGAGACAATGGTGCATCTGCCGAGGGAACAATTCAGGGCGCCTTCAACGAAATGGCGAACTTCAACGGCATGGCTGCCCTGGAAACCCCTGAATTCATGGTGTCAAAAATCGATGACTTCGGCTCCCCCGACTCCTACAACCATTTTGGCGTAGGTTGGGCCTGGGCAATGGACACCCCCTATCAATGGACGAAACAGGTCGCCTCTCACTGGGGTGGCACTCGCAACGGCACGATTATCCACTATCCCAAAGGCATTGAGGAGAAGGGAGGCATCCGTAACCAGTTCAGCCATGTGATTGATGTGGCTCCGACAGTGTTGGAAATGGCGGGTATTCCTGAACCCACAATGGTTAACGGCGTGCTGCAAAGCCCCTATGAAGGGACGAGCATGGTCTACAGTTTCAACGATGCCCAGGCTCCTGAACGCCATGATGTGCAGTATTTTGAGATGTTTGGCAACCGAGGCATCTACTACAAAGGCTGGAGTGCAATTACTAAGCACCGCACCCCCTGGGTCATGGTAGGGCAAACGATGCCACCCTTTGACGAAGATGTGTGGGAATTGTACGACGGTAGCAAAGACTGGACACAATTCCATGATCTCTCTCAGGAAATGCCACAGAAATTGTTGGAATTGCAGCGTCAATTTTTGATCGAGGCTGTCAAGTATAACGTTTTACCCCTGGATGATCGACAAACTGAACGAATTGATCCAACGACGGCCGGGCGACCCTCTCTGGTGAAGGGTGACTCGCAAATTTTCTTTGCTGGCATGGGTCGTTTGTCAGAAAACAGCGTGATCAATATTAAAAATAAGTCGTTCTCCATCACCGCCGAGATCGAGATGAAAGACAAACCCGCCAATGGAGTGATCATCGCTCAGGGGGGCAAGTTCGGAGGCTGGAGCGTCTACGCCAAGGAGGGCAAGCTCAAGTTTACCTATAATGTCCTGGGTATCCATGAATTTCCCGTCGAAGCCACAGCCCCGATTCCAGATGGGAAACACCAAGTACGGATGGAGTTTGCCTATGATGGCGGTGGTTTAGGCAAGGGCGGCAACGTCACCCTCTATTATGATGGTCAGCCTGCGGGTGGTGGACGAGTTGAGGCAACCCAGCCGATGATTTTCTCAGCCGATGAAACCACCGACATCGGTTATGAATCCGGTACTCCCGTCAGTCCTGATTACACCGCCCATAGCAGCAAGTTCACAGGCAAAATTCACTGGGTGCAACTGGATGTGGGCAAGGATGACCACGACCACTTAATCTCTCCTGAAGAACGTCTGAGAGTGGCAATGGCACGGCAGTAGTCCTATTCTGTAGAGACGTGCCATGGCGCGTCTCTACGGGGAATTGAGAGATCATCTATAGTGCAATTTTCAGGATTTCATATTACTATGCTGACACTCCCTAAAAACGCGCCTCCTGCTTTTCACCTCCTGGCAAAACCCACGGGGGCGATTTGTAATTTGGATTGTGAGTATTGCTTCTTTTTAGCCAAGGAGCAACTGTATCCGGGTAGCAAATTTCGCATGACCGATGGGGTCTTGGAGAGCTATATTCAGCAATTGTTAGAATCACACCAAACCCCCGAAGTTACAGTTGCTTGGCAGGGGGGCGAACCAACATTAATGGGGTTAGAATTTTTTGAGCGATCGCTAGAATTAGTAGAAAAATACAAGAAACCAGGACAGCAGATTATTCATACCCTGCAAACCAATGGCACAAAACTTGATGATCCCTGGGGACAATTTTTTAAACAACACAATTTCTTAATTGGACTCAGTGTGGATGGCCCCCAAGCTTTCCATGATGTCTACCGGGTGGATAAGCGGGGACGGGGTAGTTTTGAACAGGTGATGGAGGGTTGGAAAATATTAAAAAAATATCAAGTTGATTTTAATATTCTCTGCACCGTTAATGCGGTGAATGGCGATCATCCTGTAGAGGTTTATCGCTTTTTTCGAGATGATTTAGGGGCGGAATTTATTCAGTTTATTCCAATTATTGAACGGGTCAGTGAGGACGGTTCAAAGTTGATTCAATCGGGAAACCAAGTAACAGAACGCTCCGTTAAACCGGAACAGTTTGGGCAGTTTTTAATCGGTATTTTTGATCAGTGGATAGGGCGAGATGTGGGTAAAATTTTTATTCAACATTTTGACGCAGCTTTAGCAAATTGGGTGGGTGCTCAACCAGGGGTTTGTATCTTTTCTAAAACCTGTGGAACAGCCTTAGCTTTGGAGCATAATGGAGATCTTTATTCCTGTGATCACTTTGTGGAACCTAACTATAAATTAGGTAATATTCAGGAAAAACCAATGATCGAGTTAATTGCTTCTGAACAACAACGCCAGTTTGGTCAGGCTAAATTTGATTCTTTACCCAACTATTGTCGCACCTGTGATGTACGTTTTGCCTGTCATGGAGGTTGTCCTAAAAACCGATTTATGGAAACCCCAGATGGAGAAGCGGGTTTAAATTATTTGTGTGCGGGATATAAAGCCTTTTTTACCCATATTAATCAACCGATGACGATGATGGCAGAATTATTACGTCAGGGTCGTTATGCTGATGAAGTGATGCAACTGTTGGCGAAACAAAAACGACAGCAAAAACCTGTTGGATTTGGTAAGAATTAGGTGGGTAATAGATCGCACCCACCCAATACAGAAATTACCAACCAAAAGCCGAATAAAATTGACTTTCCTCTGAGGGAGATTCCGATACCGTTTCCGCATCGGGATTAACCCGAATTTCTGTACAAAAGGTGGAGGTATTGAACCCACCAAACCGCTTAACCGCACTGGTTCGCATCCGAATATCTGAACCCATAAACCAGAAACGCTCAATCGCACTCATGGTTTCATATTCAGTAATTAAAATTAAAGCATCGTCCTCATCCATCTCAAATTGACCCGCCACGGGCATAATTTCCGCATAACCCCGTTCTCTGAGCATTTGACCTTTACGGGGATTTTCCGGGTCGGGAACAATGGCAAATACCGTTTCTCCCTTATGGTTTTCATCGTCCTTATCCCAAGCCATTTCCCCCGCCCAGGTGACATAGGCTCCCCCGGCAGATAAACTGGGGTCAACATTGTGCATCTGGCAAATTTCAATCACTCTGGGGTCATCGGCATCTAAGCTGGTGACTTGAATATCTGAAAAGCCTTTTTCAGCTTGTCTGAAGGCTAAATGGTGGGTTGTCCGTTGCGATCGCCAAGTTCCAGCACTTTTCCGAAAAAATTCTATTGCATCCATCACGCTTAAAATTCCTTTAATCACTGATATTTCTTGGTTTCATCCTTTATGATAGAGCGATTCTGAGTCTATTTTTAATTTATGTAACAGAGACAGGATTTACGCACAAGACCAAAGAAACCGGGTTTCTGGCCCTAATTTTGCGGATGAAATCTAAGTTTCTCGTTCAGAAACCCGGTTTGGTGCGTAAGTCCTAAGATATTAGTTTAAAAATGTGCATTATGGACAGATTGTCAAGGACTTGTTACGATACTTTACATTTAGTGTGATATAGATAAACTTAGTCAGTCCAAATCCCTTGTGATTTGTACAACTTAGTAGGAGGAGTGAACATGGAAACGCCTGCAAACCTCAGTCTTGAACAGCAATTCAAATTACAAATTCTACGAGAACAAGTCAAAAACTTAAATTTAGAACAAGCCCAAGACTACCTACTCGAACTCTTACGCCAAAGTATGGTTAAAGATAATCTCCTGCGTCAATGGATTAAAAACCCATAAATCACTAGGGGCGAGGCGCGCCCATCCGTGTCAACGACCGCCGAAAACCCGTGATTACAGCCGAGATCAGATCCCCCTAAATCCCCCTTCCCAAGGGGGACTTTGATCTCCTGTTCCCCCCTTGTTAAGGGGGGTTAGGGGGGATCATTGACTTGGGATCAGATAGCGCGTGAATTCGGGTTTGAGTGCCTACTTTTAGCGTTAAGTTGACACCAATGGGCGCGCCTCGCCCCTACAATGATTATCCAAATCGACCACTCACATATTGTTGAGTGGATTCTTCTTTGGGGTTTTGGAAAATACTTTGGGTATCATCATACTCCACCAAATAACCAAAACGTTTACCCCCTTCAATCGCTTTAGCATTAAAAAATGCCGTCATGTCTGCAACCCGTGTGGCTTGCTGCATATTGTGGGTGACGATAATAATGGTGTAATTTTGTTTGAGTTCGTGGAGTAATTCTTCTACCGATAAAGTCGAAATCGGGTCAAGGGAAGCACAGGGTTCATCCATTAATACTACATCGGGATTAATGGCGATCGCCCGAGCAATACAAAGCCGTTGTTGCTGACCGCCAGAAAGGGCAAAACCGCTTTGACCCAGTTTATCTTTTACCTCATCCCATAATACAGCTTGACGCAGGGATTTCTCAACAATTTCATCTAATTCGGCTTTATTTTTAGCTAATTTATTCACCCGAACTCCGTAGGCAATATTATCATAAATCGACTTAGGGAAAGGGTTGGGTTTTTGAAAAACCATCCCGATGCGGCGACGAACTTCTACGGGATCAACATTAGGTGCATACAAATTTTGATTATGATAGAAAATATTTCCTTTAAGTTTGAATCCTGTAACTAAATCATTGAGACGATTAAAACAGCGCAGAATTGTACTTTTACCGCAACCTGACGGCCCAATAAAAGCCGTAACTCTATTTTTGGGAATTTCCAAACAAACCCCCCGAACCGCCTTAAAATCCCCGTAATATATATCAATATTTTCGGTTTGGATTACCGTTTCCATCTGGGTAGAATGATAGTCATTAGCACCGGACATAAAAATTAACTCCTGAAGGTATACAATATCACAAAAATCAAAATCAAGATAGAGTATTTTATTTAATATATGCTCTATTTTGAGGATTATTAGAACAGCGTCAGAAAAAAACAAACAACCCACAAACAAAAATTCACAGGTTGAAAGCTCAGACTTAAAACTGTTTTTGCCGAGTCGCCCAACGAGCAATTATGCTAGTTAATAAAACTAAAACCACAATTACCAAAGACGCAGCCCAGGCAAACTCCTGTAAAACTTGATCAAATCCTCTAGCAAATTCAAAAACTAAATAGGCTAGGGATGGGAGAGTTTGAGAAAATATTCCTCCCGGCCAGTTATTAGTATAAACCACAGTAAATAATAGGGGTGCAGTTTCTCCGGCTGCCCGGGCGACGGCTAAGGTAACTCCAGTTAAAATAGCAGGTAAGCAGGCAGGAAGCACCACTTGTAACACCGTTTGATAATTAGAAGCACCGACCCCCACCGAAGCCCAGCGAATTTCCTGGGGAACAATTTGTAAGGCTTCATCGGCGGTACGAATAATCGTGGGTAACATCAAAACCGAGAGGGCAATTGCCCCCGCCATGACTGAAAACGACCCCATTTTCAACACAATAAAACTATAAGCAAACACCCCAGCAATAATAGAAGGAACACCACTTAAAACGTTGGTGGTAAATCGAATCCAACGGACAACTTGACCATTTCCCCCAAATTCCGAGAGGAAAATAGCTGCTAGAATCCCAAAGGGAACCGCAATCAAAGTGGCAATAGAAACGACTTGAATTGTGCCTAGAATTGCGCTGGCAATGCCTCCGGTGGTTTGTCCCGCAGCCGGGGGAAGTTTGGTGAATAAATCTAAATTTAAACGGGCAGATCCCTTGATAAAAATATAAGACAAAACCGCCACAAGCGGGATCAAGGTAATCACAGTACAAGCCGAGGCAATTCCCGTCATTAAAAATTCAAAAATATCCCTGTAACTTCTAGGGTTGCGAATTAAACTAAAGTTATTGGCTTCAGAATAATTCGGATCTTTTGTTAGATTTGACATACAGAAAAAATACTAAATTTTTCAAGCCCATTAGATTCTTCAAAACAGGATTAATTACTCCTGATTCGGATTATTGATATTTCGCTTTAACTTGATTAACAATCCATTCCGCGGCAATATTAACCAACAGGGTGAGGGCAAATAAAACTAATCCAGCATACATCAAAGCGGAAACCTGTAAACCCGAAGCTTCAGGGAATTGATTCGCCATCAAAGAAGCAATAGTATTCGCCGGAGCAAAGATAGAAGGTTTCAGATTATTAGAGTTACCAATAATCATGGTAGCTGCCATGGTTTCTCCCATAGCTCGCCCCAGTCCTAACATAATTCCGCCCACAATTCCAGAAAAAGCAGCCGGAATTAAAACTCGAAAGATTGTCACCCAACGGGTTGCTCCTAAACCCAAAGAAGCCTGACGTAAATCAGGGGGTAAACTAGCTAAGGAATCCCTAGAAATTGCCGTAATAATTGGCAAAGTCATAATTGCTAAAATCACCCCGGCTGGGAATAGTCCCGGCCCACCGGGAGGGGTACTAAATAAAGGAATCCAGCCGAAATTTTTATACATGAACATCCCCAAAGGTCTTAATAAAGGAATTAGGACAAAAATTCCCCAAAGACCATAAACCACACTGGGAATGGCGGCTAACAATTCCACCAGAAAGGTTAAGGCGGTGCGAATCGAAGGCGGAATAAAATCTTCACTCAGGAAAATTGCTGTCCCCACACCCAAAGGTACGGCGAATAATAGGGCGATGAATGAACTCATTAATGTCCCAGCAATCATGGGAAACGCGCCGTATTGATCTATAACGGGGTTCCAATCACTCCCGAATAAAAACCCTAATCCAAACTTTTGAATGGCAGGAATTGCTTGTTGAGCGATGGGAAAACCCAGTAATAATAAGACTACAACAATTCCCCAAGCAAAAATTTGTGTTAACCAAACAAACCCTTGATCAAGTTTTTTTTCTATGGGGGAACGAGATTGAGGAATTCCTGTTACATTCTGATTTGGTATAGCCATACATCAAATATTGTACACTATTAATTGAAATAAATCAAAACTAAAGGTTAAAACCAATAACCTTGATGATCATTTGTGAACAGATAAAAACCCTCAACCGGACTAGGGTAAGGAGGCAATTTAAAGTTTAACCTCAACGGGTTTAAATCCCTAAAATGCCATCCTTCGGTGTCTGTTTATAACTTACAACTGTCAAGTTGAGTATTAACTAAGCCGGGTTCATCCTGTGAAGGAATTTACCTGATCACTCAACTTTAATTGTAAAGTCTGGGCTGATTTGATCGGCTTTTGCTGCTACTTTGTTTACAACTGCTGGCGGTAGGGGAACATAACCTAGTTGGGGACTGACTTTTTGACCTTCAGTTAGTCCATATTGAATCACTGCTTCCACGGATTTAGCGATTTCTGGATTATCATATTTTTGATAAGCCATAATCCAAGAGTAGCTAACAATCGGATAGGATTCGGCTCCTTCAGGATTAGTAATAAAAGCGCGTAAATTTTCGGGTAATTCTACGGCTTCGAGGGTTTTGGCGGCGGATTCATCGTTAGCTTGGACAAAACTGCCCGCTTTATTCTGCAAAGAGGCTGTTTTTAAGTTAGCACTTTTGGCAAACCCATATTCTACATAACCAATAGCACCGGGGGTTTGACTGATTTGAGCCGTTACCCCCTCATTGCCCTTACCGCCAATGCCTACGGGCCACTGAACGGTTTTACCCTCACCCACAGCATTTTTCCATTCTTCACTCATCGCTGCTAAATTTTTGGTGAAAACTCCGGTTGTTCCACTCCCATCGGAACGATAGATAACTTGAATGGGTAAGTCAGGGAAGGTCACACCCGGATTATCTGTGGCTAGGGCTGGATCATTCCAATTGCTAATTTTACCTAAAAATATATCAATTAGGTTTTGTTGAGATAATTTGACTTCTGCTACATCGGGGACATTATAAGCTAAAACAATACTTCCGGCGGTCATGGGTAATAGTAAAACGCCGTTGGGGACTTTAGCAATTTCTTCGTCGGTCATGGCAACATCACTGGCGCCAAACTGAACGATTCCTTGGATAAAACGTTCTACCCCAGCACCACTACCCACGGACTGATAATCAATTTGTAGATTTTTGGTAGCACCACTAATATCACTGGCCCAGCGTTGATATAAAGGAGCCGGGAATGAGGCTCCCGCACCGATTAATGCCACGGGTTGTTCTAAACTAATTAATTGGGCTGCACCGGAGGGGGCATTAGGAGTTGTGGTTGCTGCTCCCTGTGTACCCGTTGTTTGATTTGGAGTTGTAGTTGTGGTGGTATTACTCCCGCCACAGGCGGCTAAACTCAAAGTCAAGGCTAAGGCTGAAAATCTAGCGACAAAGCGACTAGAAGGATTAATCGAATTCAGGCGCAACAGCATAAAAAATCAATAATTTTGTTAGGGTCGATACCGTAGAGAATACCGTCTCTGTAACAAGTTAAGGTTAAGGGAGGGTTAAGGATTGCAGAAAGTCTGAAACAGTCTTATGTGTGCTTTGGTGATAAAATAACTCAGTTTGGATAATTGAAAATTCCGACATGATCAATGTAGTTCCAGTACAACCCGCCCTTAATAATAGTTTGTCTTCGCCGAGTGTTTCCCCATTGGAAGTTCCTCAGAATTGGGAAACCCAACTCGACTTACAAATCTGGCTGAATGAATTAGTTGAAAGAATTATATCTGGCGATCGCATTAGTCGAGAAGCTGCCTTAATTCTAACACAGATTCAAGATCAAGAACAAATTTTATTACTGTGTCAAGCTGCCGATCAAGTTCGTCAAGCCTGCTGTGGTAATACGGTTGATCTCTGTAGTATTGTTAATATTAAATCTGGGAATTGTTCAGAAAACTGTGGTTTTTGTTCCCAATCTGTCCATCATCCGGGGGAAGCATCTCCGGTTTATGGATTAAAGTCCAGTGATGAAATTTTAGACCATGCCGCATCCGCAGAAGCCGCTGGAGCCGCCAGGTTTTGTTTAGTTTCCCAGGGACGAGGGATTAAATATAATAGTCCGAAATCCTCGGAATTTGAACAAATTTTAGCCACGGTTAAACGGATTATTCAAGAAACCAACGTTAAACCCTGTTGTGCTTTAGGGGAATTAACCTTAGAACAGGCCCAGGCCTTAGCTGAGGCGGGAGTTACTCGCTATAACCATAATTTAGAAGCCTCAAAAGCCTTTTATCCCCAAGTGGTAACTACCCATACCTGGGAAGATCGGGTACAAACCGTTAAAAACCTGAAAGCCGCAGGAATTCAAGCCTGTACGGGTGGGATTATTGGTATGGGAGAAACCTGGGAAGATCGGATCGATTTGGCTTTCTCCTTAGCTGAATTAGAGGTGGAGTCCGTCCCAATTAATTTATTAAACCCGCGCTCGGGAACACCTTTATCAGAACAATCTAAACTTGATCCCTATGAAGCCTTAAAAGCGATCGCGATTTTCCGTTTAATTCTTCCAACTCAAATTCTCCGCTATGCTGGAGGACGGGAAGCGATCATGGGAGAACTGCAAGGTTTGGGCCTAAAATCGGGAATTAATGCCATGTTAATTGGTAATTATTTAACCACTTTAGGTCAATCCCCCGAACAGGATCAGGCGATGTTAAAATCCTTGGGACTCGAAGGGGGTGAAGCTCCTGTTCCTGATTTTTCCTAATGGTTAATATTTCTCTATTGTGACAGCGACCTTTGAGTTTTTCTGGGCAATTATTGGTGTTTTATTAACGATTGGTGGCACTTTTTTAGAAGCTTTTGTCACCGATCCGTCTTGGCTTTGGCAACAAGAAACTGTTGAAGTTCACTCTTTGGGTGTCACCTATCAAATTGGGGCGGTTTTGTTAGTTGCTTGTTTGGGGGGAAAAAATGCCGCCGCCATGTCCCAAATTGCTTATCTAGCTTTGGGATTAACTATATTACCCGTTTTTTCAGAAGGTGGGGGAATAGACTATTTAAAACAACCCACCTTTGGCTATTTATTAGGGTTTATTCCGGGGGGATGGGTCTGTGGATTTTTAGCATTTAAAGCCTTACCTAAATTAGAATTATTAGCCTTTAGTTGTTTATGTGGATTACTTACCGTTCACAGTGTAGGGTTAATTTATTTAAGTTTAAGTCATGTTTTTAATGGTGTTGCTACCCAAGGAATTATTCTGGGAGATGCGATGAATAAATATTCTATCCAACCTTTCCCCGGACAATTAGCGGTCAGTTGCGCGGTAGCTGTTTTATCTTATCTTTTAAGGGGATTACTATTTTATTGAAGTAGGCGTTCAAAGCCCAATTCCTTTGATCTGATCCCAAGTCAACGATCCCCCCTAACCCCCCTTAAAAAGGGGGTAAAAAGAGATTCAAGTCCCCATTAAAAAGAGAGAAAAAGAGATTCAAGTCCCCATTAAAAAGGGGGGAAAAAGAGATCCAAGTTCCCATTAAAAAGAGAGGACAGGAGATCCAAGTTCCCCTTAAAAAGGGGAGGACAGGAGATCGAAGTTCTCTTTAAAAAAGGGGGGAACAGGAGATCCAAGTTCCCCTTAAAAAAGAGAGGACAGGAGATCCAAGTCCCCCTTTTTTAAGGGGGATTTAGGGGGATCTAATCTCGGCTATAATCAGAGGTTTTCGGCGGTCGTTGAGACCAATAGGGGTAACCCCGCCCCATTCCCTATTCCCTATTCCCTGATTTATGCGATTTAAGAAAAATTGGAATTTTTGGATAGTTGCTCTGGTTAGTTTAATTGTGGATCACCTAACTAAATTTTGGGTGGTACAAAATTTTGAACTAGGAGAAACTTTACCCCTTTGGCGTGATGTGTTTCACCTAACCTATGTTACAAATACGGGAGCAGCGTTTAGTTTATTTAGTAATGGGGGTATTTTATGGTTACGTTGGCTATCATTATTGGTGAGTCTAGGATTAATGGCAATGGCTTGGTTTGGCCCCCGTCTGCACCGTTGGGAACAGGTTGGATATGGTTTAATATTAGGGGGTGCTTTAGGGAATGGAATTGATCGGTTTGTTTCTGGTCATGTCGTAGATTTCCTCGATTTTCGCCTAATTAATTTTCCCGTATTCAATTTGGCAGATATTTCGATTAATATTGGAATCTGGTGTTTAATTATGGCCATGTTCACACAATTAAAACCTGAGTCCTGAAACGAAACGGTACAATAGATACAGACCCACGCAAGTCTGAGTGCTGAAAATGTCCACCCCCTTGCCTCCTCAGAAACCTCAAACACTCCTGAACACAATCACACAGGTTGTCCAGACCCTTCACGCCAAAGTTAATTTTTCCCGGCTGATCCTCAAACCCAATGCCAAAGTCCCAGAACTGATAGTACATCAGGCTGATACTAACAAAGCCGAAGTTTATCCCCTATTGGGCGATCACTATGTGGTCGGGCGATCTTCCCGAACCTGCGATATTGTTGTTCGTAACCCCCTGGTTAGCCAAACCCATATCAGTATTGTCCGATCTCCTAAAAAAACGGGGTTATTACCGAGTCGCACCGGGTTTATGATTCAGGATGAAAACTCCACGAATGGCTTATATTGGGGACGGCGACGGGTTAAGGAATTGCCGTTACGACATGGGGATAGTTTCACCTTGGGGCCACCGGAATTAGCCTCCGTTGCCCGGGTCCAATATCGTGATCCGCCTCCTTGGTATCTGCAAACCCTCCGTTATGGATTTTATGGAATCTGTGGTTTAAGTGCCGCCGTGGGCATGGTGGTGCTGTTTGAGTCGCAAAAATTTGAAGTCGATCCCCTACCAAAAACCGTAACCGGGCCAGTAATTATTCACGCCGCCGATGGCCGTCCCCTGCGAGAAGCTAATACGATCGCCCATTTAGAAGCGGATCAGTTATCGGATTTTGGCTCCTATTTACCGAAAGCCGTGGTCGCTTCTGAGGATGGTCGGTTTTATTGGCATTTAGGAATTGATCCTTTTGGCACGTTACGCGCTTTATTAACCAATGTGCGGGGTGGGGAAATTCGAGAAGGGGGAAGTACCCTTTCTCAACAGTTAGCCCGGAGTTTATATCGGGATTATGTGGGTACAGAAGATTCGGCGGGGCGTAAATTCAGGGAAGCGGTTGTCGCTCTGAAATTAGAAGCGGTTTATGGTAAAAATCAGCTCCTCAAAACCTATTTGAATCGGGTTTATTTGGGGATTAATTTATATGGATTTGAAGATGCAGCTAAATTCTATTTTAACAAATCTGCCCAGGATTTAAACCTTTCAGAAGCAGCAACTTTAGTGGGAATTTTACCCGCGCCTAATAGTTTTAATCCGATTCAAAATTATGAATTAGCAGTGCAGTATCGCGATCGCGTGATTAGTCGGATGTTAGAATTGGGAATGGTTAATGAAGATGAAGCCGATCGCGCTCGCCGTTCTCGGATTGAAATTAATCCCAAAGCTAAAGAGTTTTTAGAAAGTACCGTTGCTCCCTATTTTTATGATTATATTTTTGCTGAATTACAGCAACTATTAGGGGAACAATTAGCCAGGGAAGGCAATTTTATCGTAGAAACAGCATTAAATCCTTCCATGCAAACCATTGCCGAATCTTCCCTAAAAAGTTCGATTCAGACCACAGGAGCAACTAATGGATTTTCTCAAGGAGGTCTGGTAACATTAGATTCTAATACCGGGGAAATTTTAGCAATGGCAGGGGGTACAGATTATAAAGAAAGTCAGTTTAATCGTGTTACCCAAGCTCAACGTCAACCGGGATCAACGTTTAAATTATTTACCTATTTAGCAGCACTTGATCAAGGTACTCCTCCGGGTCAAATTTATTCCTGTGAACCCTTAAATTGGAAAGGACAAAGTTATCAAGGGTGTGAACGCAGTGGGGGTGATATTGATATGTATAGAGGGTTAGCATTATCAGAAAATGTGATCGCCCTCAGAATTGCTCAAGATGTGGGATTAGATCGAGTTATTGACATGGCAAAACGCTTAGGAATTAAGTCAAAACTTGATCCAGTTCCGGGTTTAGTGATTGGTCAAAGTGAGGTGAATCTATTAGAAATTACCGGATCTTATAATACTATTGCTAATAATGGTTTACAGCATTCCCCCCATGCAATTAAACGAATTTTAGATAGTAGTGATTGTACGGATTTTAATGATATTAATACTTGTCGGGTGATTTATGCTTATGATCGAGAAAATCCCACAATTCCCTCAGTTTTATCGGCTTCTGTGGCGGAAACAATGACAACTTTATTGCAAGGAGCAGTTCGTAGGGGAACGGCTAAAAGTGCCTATATCGGATTAGGAGAAGCGGGTAAAACCGGAACAACAAATGATAATGTTGATTTGTGGTTTATTGGTTATCTTCCTGATTCTAAATTAACCACGGGAGTTTGGTTAGGGAATGATGATAATTCTCCTACTAATGGAAGTAGTGCAAATGCGGCTCAATTATGGCGAGATTATATGAGTCAAATTGCTAGGTAATTACGAATTACGAATTACGAATTACGAATTATGAATAGGAAATCAGGATTCCCCTAACTGAAAAATTTGTGTTGGAGTTAAATTCAATTCGGGGAATATAGCCGATTCTATTCTATCATTTTCTCTAAATAAATTTACCATATATTCACCATCGATCATTTGATAAACAGAAATAGTTGGTTGTTTGGGATTGCCAATATATCGCCGACCTCCTAACCCCAAATAATCAATAATCCAATATTCTTTAATTCCTAATTTTTCATATTCTGATAATTTCATTAAATAATCATCTTGCCAATTGGTACTAACAACTTCTATAACTAAAGGTAAACTTTCACCTTGAGTAATAGTTGAGTGCTTTTTCCACATGGGTTCATTTTCTAGGGCATTTTTATCAATAATAGTCAGATCTGGATTAAAACCAGATTGATCAGAATCAATGGCTTTGATAATACATTGTCGAGCAACAAAATAGTTCAGTCCCAGGGATTCTATCTGAATGCCTAATTTAAGGGTAAGAAAACTAGCGACTTGTTCATGAGTTCCTGTAGGCTGCATTTCTTTAATAACTCCTTGATGTAATTCATACCGTCCATAACCATCGGGAACCCAGTCCAAAAATTCCTCTAAGGTGATTAATTTAACTTCCGATTCTGATTCTAATAGAGTTTCTATCATAGCCTTTAATGGTTTTAATCCAAAATTATACACATATAACGATAGTATAACAATTAAAATAGGCGATTGTTGTCACGGTGATCCTTAAGAGTGCTTCTGCACTTGTCACCACAAAGACACAAAGAAAAGAAAAACACAAAGAAAAGAAAAACACAAAGACACAAAGACACAAAGAAAAGAAAAACAATGATTAAAGCGATATGATTTTATTTAATCATATCCTTCTCCAGAAGTACAAAGCCGCAACCATCACAAGTCCATCACCCTAATAAAAACTGCTATCAATTAAATACCTCCTTGATCTCTTCCTTCGTGTCTTTGTGTCTTTGTGGTTGCTTCTACAGAAAAAAAATAGCGAGGGTATTATCCCAAAAACCCGGTTTCTTAAGGTTATATTAGGCTAAAATAAACTTAGGCTCGTTTGAATGATGTCATCATGAGTTATTGCCTAAATCCCCAGTGTCCTCAACCCCAGAATACCCCAGAGGCTAAATTCTGTTTAACCTGTGGGGCAAAATTGTTATTAAGAGAACGGTATCGCGCCGTTAAAGTGATTGGTCATGGGGGGTTTGGCAAAACATTTTTGGCGGTGGATGAAGATAAACCCTCCCGTCCCGCTTGCGTAATTAAACAATTTCATCCCCAAATGCAGGGAAATTGCCAAAAAGCTATTGAGTTATTTCATCGAGAAGCAGAAAGATTAGATGAGTTAGGAAAACATCCCCAAATTCCTGAATTATTAGCCCATTTTGAACAAGACAATCATCAATATTTAGTCCAAGAATTTATTAATGGGCCGAATTTAGAAGCGGAAATTTTGGATCACGGGATTTTTAATGAAGCCCAAATTCGTCAAGTCTTAAATGATTTATTACCTGTGTTACAATTTATTCATCATCATCGGGTAATTCACCGAGATATTAAACCCGCTAATATTATTCTTAGGGAAGGTTCTCAACGCCAAGGTCAATTAGTATTAGTAGATTTTGGAGCGGCAAAAGTTGTTACTGATACTGAAATTCCAATTATGGGAACAGTAATTGGTAGTCCCGAATATGTCGCCCCGGAACAAACCAGAGGACAGGCAATTTATAGCAGTGATATTTATAGTTTGGGGGTAACTTGTATTTATTTAATGACCCAAATTTCTCCTTTTGATTTATATGATATTCATGAGGATCGGTGGATTTGGCGAGATTATTTAAAACAAAATTCTGTGAGTTCGGAATTAGGAAAAATATTAGATAAAATGTTAGCAGTATTACCCAGTCAACGTTATGATTCTGCTTTAAAAGTATTAAAAGATCTGCATCCGGGTGGCATACCTGTAGCGATCGCCCGCCATTTACAAACCCCATCTCCCCCAACTCCTGCCCCACAAACCGTTAGAACTCCCGCCCCATCGCACTCCCAGACCTTACCCCCCCGCACGATCCAACAACCCACACCGCCACAACAACAGCGTGTTCAACCGTTGCAGGTGCCCTCTTGGAAGTGTGTACATACCCTCAGTGGTCATCGCAATGCTATTACGGGAGTGGCTTTCAGTCCCGATGGCCAGACGTTGGCGAGTGGAAGTCAGGATCAGACGATTGAAATTTGGCGGCTGGACTCGGGGAAACGGTGGTATACCTTGGTTGGTCATAGTAATTGGATCACGACTATTGCTTTTAGTCCTGATAGCAAGACTTTGGCGAGTGGGAGTCGGGATCAAACTATTGAAATTTGGGATATGACTAAGGGTAAAAGGTGGTATACCCTCACGGGTCATCAAGACGGGGTGGAAGGGGTGGCTTTTAGTCCCAATGGTCAATTATTAGCTAGTGGAAGTCGGGATCAAACTATTGAAATTTGGAATATGAATAAGGGAAAACGGGGGTTTACTTTAACAGGTCATCAGGATAGAGTTTATAGTGTGGCGTTTAGTTTGGATAGTCAAAAGTTGGCAAGTGGGAGTCGAGATCAAACGGTAAAAATTTGGGATTTAAACACAGCAAAGGAAGTCCAAACCTTAACGGGTCATGGGGACTGGGTGCGAAGTGTGGCGTTTAGTTTAAATGGTCAATTATTGGCTTCGGCGTCTAAAAATGGCATGATTAGAATATGGCACAATCAACAGGGAAAATGGGTATTATTAAAAACATTAAGGGCGGATGATCAAGAGATATTTAATATTATTTTTAGTCCAGATAATCAGTTTTTAGTGAGTGGAGGAGGACAGGGAATAATTGATATTTGGGATGTACAAAAAGGGATATTATTAGAAACCATTCCAGCCCATGATAGTGATGTTTTTACGGTGGCGTTTAGTGGTGATGGTCAATGGTTAGCAACGGGAAGTTATGACCGGACGGTGAAGTTGTGGAAACAATAAAATTGATATTAATACAAGAATGAGCGATCGCAAATACAATAATATTAAAACAATAATTTCAGGGTCATTTAATGAGTCCCTGGGTGCGAAGTTTTTTAACTAAACCAGATTCACCTGCTTGTTGACGTAACGTTTCAACATTCTCAAATCGTCGCTGTATATCGGCATCTAGTTCTTCTTTATTATCCCAGTAGTAAGCTAAGGTAGAATAAATTTGACTCATGCTTAAATAGGGATGTTGAAATTTAATTTCTTCGGGACTCCAACCAAAAGCAAGATGACCGGAAACTAATTCAATTACTTTCATGGTTGTTCCGGCAATGTAGGGAACGTTGTTTTCATTCAGTTCTATATACTTGTGTTGTGTCGTAGTCAAGTTCATAGAGTTTGCCTCGTTACTGAATTTAATTATAGTATATTTTCGGCAATTTCTTCTAAAGTGCGATCGAGATCAATAATTGATATTAATATAAGAAGGGGCGATCGCAAATACAATAATATTAAAACAATTAAGTAGAGCAGCCGGACAAATCTGCTTACTCAAGCTGCCGGGGATCTTCTGAGGGAGGATGCCAGCCAGCCTGAACCCATAGCGTCCGGGCTTCTTGGATAGAACGTTCTCCTCTATAGCGTTCGTCGTTGAGGTCAAGACGCTCACAAGTGGCTCGACCGATAGGATTTGTGCCGACAATCTCCGTACCCTGTGCATTCCAGATGAAGTGGTCAGGCCATTGCTGTTGACGGGGATTAAATAAAGGCAGAATTGCTGAGGTTTCCACATCCCGACCCACAATGAAGTTATAACGACGCTGGTTACAGCGGCTACAAGCTAAAGCCAGGTTATCAGGATCGTCGGAGCCACCTAGAGAGCGCGGCTGGATGTGATCGATGGTGAAACGAGAGGTGCTGATTTTCTCTGGAGAGTGGCAATATTCGCACAGGTAGCCTGCGCGTTTCCGCACAAGTTGCCTTGTCAATTCATTAATAGTCATTGCTCGGCAACTAAGAGAGAATTGAGGTAGGTAAAGATGCGGTCAAGTTCCCCAATGGCATTGAGTTCTGCCTCTTCTTCTAGGGTTAGCGAACCTGTCTTGTTTTTGTCTAGCAGGTCTTCGAGGTTAGATTGTAACTCGTCGGTAAATTTGAATAGTCGAAGGCTATCAACCTTCTCAACTTTAATGCCTGTTTCCAGTAAGGACTGTGGGCTAATCATTACTTGAATCATAATTTTGCTGCTCCAGTAGAAAGCACTAGCTTAACTCTAGCAAATTCTGATAATCCGCGATTTTCTAATATTTCAACTGATCACTGATTATTAGTTGCGCTCTTAGGATGAAGCCGGAGATTTAGAGGCTAGTTCTTGAGGCAATGTATTTTTTTAACGCCTCGATGACTTCTTCAGCAGACTTCTGACCAAAGTTTTCAATTTCTAAGAGGTCTTCTTTAGTATAACCTCGTAAGTCTTCTACTGAGTTGATTTGAGCGCGTTTGAGACAGTTGTAAGTCCGAACGGATAACTGTAATTCTTCAATCGGGATTGGACTTGGAGTTGGACTTGGAGTTGGGCGTGGTGTCGGACTTGGGGTTGGATGTGGTGTCGGACTTTGAGTCACCCGAACAATTTTAATCTCAGCTAAATCGCTAATATTCTCTGGGATAGCTTTAGCATAAATTTTATAACTTCCTTTAGCATTCTTTGATGGAATAAAATAACCATTCTGATCAATATTTCCCCCTGTTGCATCCCATTCAATGCAATTAAGTGTGATCACATCTCCTTGTTGATCAAATCCAGTGACTTGAAATTGACAACCCTGTTGAGGTTGAAGGTTAGCTTCTAGCTGTATTTTTAACTTCCTTAAAACAGGAACAACCTGGATATTAACAGAATCACTAATTTGAGCCAAATTAATACAAGAGTCACCCACCCAATTTAATAAACGAACACTTATTTGAATCGCCTGTTTGATCAACCATGCTTGAAAAGCGATTTCAAAATTAGATAGTTCTGAAGACGAATTTTGCTTACAAGCGGGAGAGATATTATTAGTTGTTTCAGATTCCTCTTGAATCTCTGTTTCAGATTCTTCTTGAATCTCTGTTTCCGCAGCATTAGACAATAATACACTTTGAATTTTATCACTCAGAGAAAATAACCGTTCTGCCCAGTAAATACTCCGAGATATTAATTTTGTATAAATGCCAAAGGCTAATATTTTTGAGCGAATATCACAGGGAGATAATGGAGAAACTTTAGCCGTTACTTTATATGACCCTTTATCATTATCCTTAGCGGTAAATTTCCCATTCCGATCAATTCTTCCCCCTTTTGCTTCCCAGACAATATTTCCTGTTTCAAATTTATTTTCATATTGATCAAACCCAACGACATTAAAAGTTATACTTTCATTCGGTTCAAGAAAAATATTTTGAGGGGGATAAATTTTAATCCGTCTTAAAACAGGTAATATATTAACAGTTGCACTAACTTGAAGTAAGCCAACTTTAGCCGTTACAGTAACTTGCCTTTTATCGTAACCGCCCTTAAAAATTCCCTCTGGGTTAATTCGACCTCCTGCGGTACATTTCCATTCAATATTATTCACCCAAAACCAATCTCCAATCTGATCTAAACCCATAACTTGAAACGTGATAGGTTCATTAGGTTCAGCAAAAATAGTCTGAGGTGAAATAATCAGATCAGTTAAAATAGAAGGAACAATAATTTTAGCCGTTGCGCTAATTGTTTGACCCGGAATTGAAGCAATGACGGTGAATTGTCCTTGACTATTATCCCCAACAGTATAATTTCCCTTGTCGTAAATTGTGCCCCCGGTTGCAGTCCAATTGACATTTTTAATTGAAATAGGATTACCTCTTTGATCTAAACCCTCAACTGTAAATTGATAGGTTTGACCAGGGTACATTTCTATCAATAATGGAGAAATAATCAAAGAGGTTAATCTTGGACGTTCAATAACTTCAACTTGGATAGATTGACTAATAGTTTGAACCTTTGCGGTAATAGTAACCGTTTTTTCAAAGCGACCCGCAACAAATATTCCATTATTAGGAAGTTGTATATTGTCAGCCGTCCAAGTGACTTGTCCGATGGAAATAGGTTGATTATATTGATCAAAACCTTTAACATTAAATTGTTGAGAGTCACCACAATATAAAGTTTGTCCTGAAGGATTAATTATTAACGATGTTAGTTTGGGGTTTTCAGGAATTGTAATTATAATTTGACAATTAACAGAGTTAACTTGTGCTTCTATTTTAAAGTTAGAACCTGATATATTTCCGGCTGTAAATAGTCCATTTTTAATTGTTCCCCCCGTGGCCGTCCAAGTGACTTGTCCGATGGAAAAAGGTTGATTATATTGATCAAACCCTTTAACATTAAATTGTTGAGATTTACCACAATATAGACTTGTTTCTGGAGGATCAATTTTTAAGGATGTTAGTTTAGGTTTTTCAAGAATTGTTATTAAAACTTGACAACTAACTGAGTTAACCTGTGCTTGAATTTTAAAGTTAGAACCTGATATATTTCCGGCTTGGAATAGTCCGTCTTCGACCTCTCCTCCTGTAGCAGTCCAAGTTATATTTTCAATTTTAATCGGTTTATTATATTGATCAAAACCTTGAATAGTAAACTCTTGATAGTCACCACAATATAAAGTTTTTCCTGGGGAATTAATTTTTAACGATGTTAGTTTAGGAGACTCACCTTCTAAAATATTTAAAATTTCTCCTGTTTGTAAATTCCAAAGTTTTATCCAATCTCGACTACCGCTTACAAATCGTTGATTATTAGAACTAACAGCAATAGAACTAATAAATCCAGCATGACCTGTAATTTTACGAGGTTGATTAGTGTTTTGAATATAAATACTGCCATTATGGGTTCCTATTACTTTGGTATTACCATTAGAAGTAATATCAAAATCAGTCATGATTTGAAATTTTCCCGAGGTAGTCTTAATACACTTCAAATCCTTGACGGGTAATTTTAAATTAGATTGATTATTGTCCTTTCTAAAAAAGAAAGCACGGGTTAAAAGAATTAAAACAGGAATATTTAAACTCAAGGTTAAAAAAGGAAGATTTAAAGATTTTATCACTATTAATTCCGCTAAAATCGCTGATATAATCCAGACAATGATATAGCCCAAAGGAATATTAAATTTTTCAGTTTTGGCTGGACTATTAGGATCTTTTTGCCAGATTTTAAGAGTTCCATCTCGACTGCCTGTAACTAAAGATTTATCATCAGAACTAATGGCGACATTTTGAATCCAATCTGAATGTTCTTCAAGAGTTTTTAATAATTGTTTTTGGTTTAAATCCCATAATTTGATTGTTTTATCTGTACTTCCACTCACTAAAAATTTACTATCTGAACTTATTGCTAAACAAGAAATCCATCCGGTATGACCGTTAAAAGTATGGACAAGTTGTTTCTTTTCTAAATTCCATAATTTAATCGTTTTATCTGCACTTCCACTAATTAAGGTTTGATTATCTGGGGTAATTTTAACCACATTAACCCAACTTGTATGACCTGTAAAAGTATGCAAAAGAGTTTTAGTTTTTAAACTCCATAACTTAACGGTTTTGTCAATACTGCTACTGACTAAATATTGACCATTGGAACTAATCGCAACGGATAAAACCCAATGGGAATGGGCGTTAATTGTATCAACTAATTTTCCTGTATCTAAATTCCAAATTCTGATGGTTTTCCAACCGCCACCGACGATAATTTTATATTCTGAACTAATTGCTACACAAGAAATTGTATCTTGTACTAAATTATTAGGCGATCGCAAATTAACATTTTCAGTTAAATACGGATTATCACCATATAGCACCCAATAAGCGGATTGTTTAACATCTTCTGAAGGGTTGGTTAATGCCTGTTGTGCCAGTAAATCCAAGCCTTCCTCAACTTTTAGACAGTCTGAAAGGGCTGTAAGTCGCTGTTGGATGTCTGGACTGGTGAATTTACCCCGAAGTTTCTGGATAGCTTGCCGTTCAGAGGGTTCGGTCATAGTCTTAACTATTACAGGTTATCTATTCATTTTAAACCTATAAACAGATTAAACAACAAAGGTTTTATTAAGAAAAATAATCACACTTTATAAAAGCCTTTACCTCTGCTATAGTGAGAATAATAAAATAATTAAGCAGGCAAACCGGATAAATATGGAAATTAACCCTAATCCCCTCGAATTTCTATCTGCCAAGGTTCAAGAAACGGTTGATGATGCCCAAAATTTGGCTAACCAAATGGCTGCTAAAGTTCAGGAACGTGCAAACGTGGTAACGACATGGGTAGAATCAACACCAAGTTCAATGGTTGGTGCTGGGGTCGTTGTGACTCAAGAAGCCTTTAAAGTCGCCCATAATATCCGGTTTGAAAACCTACCAAAAGGGTTACGATTCAAATTTTCTCGGGCGGGTGTGCGTGCTGAGGTGCGAAATCTTCAACAAGCAGCACAAGTATTTGAATCCATACCCGCCCAAATTCGTGCCCAAGGCCCCGAAGCTATTCGTAACTTCTTGCAAGATAAAGATTGGAGTCATATCAAAGCACACGTTAATGGCGGGGGAAGCGAGGCAAATAACGGGATTTTTGAAAAATTCAGAGTGAATCGTAAGCGCGGTGGGGTGGACATGACCCACAAAGAATTAGCCACAGCGAAGAAGGTTTTAGCGGACGCCGCTTTTAAATCCGCAGTTGCCGAAATCGTTGGGGCAACTCTTAAAGGAGCGATTGTTGCAGGAGTAATTGAGTTGGTATTTTCTCTTTTAGAAAACTCTTTATTGTACGTTGAAGGCAAAATTACCCAGTCTGAATTAGTTCAACAAGTCGCCACCTCCACCGCAAAAGCGGCTATTGCCGGGGGTGTAATTACTGCTATTCTGTTAACAGTTTGTATGATCTTTCCCCCCATTGCCACACTTTTAGGAGCCGTCGCCATACCTTTGTCCGTTGTCGGAATTGGTTTTATGGGAATTCGTGCCTGGGAAATCTTTTGTCATGCCGATCGCCTATTTGATATCACAGGCAACATGGAACAGGCAATAGCCAACACCTGATGTGCCCATTGCCGATTTCCTAGAAATTCAGCCTAGGGGTCTGGGGTTTCTGAAACTGGGGCGGTTGATTCCGTGGACTCTGGGGGTTTTTGTTCCGGGGTTTCCGAAGTTGGGGCGGTTGATTCCGTAGACTCCGGGGGTTTTTGTTCTAAAGGATCAGTCGGTTCTAGGGTTTCCGAAGCTGGGGGGATGGGTTGGGCTGGTGGTGGAGAAGTCGCCCCGGCAGGATTAGGAGGTTCTGGAGTTTGGTTATTAACGGTTTTACAGTTTTCCTGACTATCAAACTGAAATTGAATTTGATAGGCTTTAGGTGAACTACTCGGGTCAAAGGTCATTTCAGCAACGGCGGCAACGGCGGCATCATCAAGAACCGGATAACCTGTCCCTAATAAGGTTTCGGGCTTTTGGATAACTTCTCCCCCTTCCCCCGCCACGACCCCAATTAAAGCCTTCCCGGTTAACTTTTGTTCACAAGCTGCGGCGGGATAGAAACGGTTTGCCACCATGGGAGAGGTAGTTTCTAAGTTGGGATAGTCGGGTAGTAAACGATTCACCCAGTTTAAATAAGCACTTCCTCCCTGTAACATCGCTGTTTGTTGTTCACTGATCACACCTTCGGGGGTTTCCGGTGGTTGAGGTTGGGCGGTTGTCTCCTGTTGCAAACCCTTTTGGAGTCCGGCCAAAATTGAACCTTTGGGGGGAGTGGGTGCGACTGGAGGATTATTTTCAGGAGGGTTAGTATTAGCGGGAGTATCGGGATTATTATTCGGATTGAAGATTGAGGGGGTGCAATTGCCATTATTAAACATCGGTGGACAATCCACATCCTGACCCAATTCCCGAATTAACTGCTGTCTGAGGGCTAACTCATCGGCCGGGGGTAGATTTCCCGGTGGTTTGGGCTGCCCAGGAACTTGACCCGGAGGAACATTAGAGTTATCAAAGCCCAAAGGAGGCCCGGGAATAAAGGATAAAGAGGGACTGGAGTTAGGCAAAAATCCGATATTACCGGAATTTAGAGGATCGGAATTAGAGCCTGGGGAGACGACGGGAGGTAAACGATAGGTAGGTAAACCTGGGGAATTACTCGCGGGCGGTAGGGGAATATTCGTCGGCCAGACGGGGAGAGATGCGCCGGGTGTGAAGTCCTCCGGTGCGGGGGGTGGCAATATATTATCGATGCTGGGGACTGGAAGAACAGATAAAGAGGGGGAGAGAGAGTCTAAAGGAGTGAAGGAGAGTTTAGACGGGGGGGCTGGATAAACCCCATTAATTTGTTCGGGGGAAAGTTCCACCACTTGTACCGTTGGCGGGAGTTTAACCGATGGGGAATAGAAACTCATATATTGAATATTAGCCGCAAATACCCCATGCAGCCCTAAAGATGCCAAGACACACAGGACAACGGGCTGGCGAAAGGTCGGGGGTACAAATTCAATCAGGGATGTTGTGGAAGCCGTCATAATCAACTTTAATTTTAAACGGGAATCGCTCAGGGTTCGATTTTAACAGTCCGAATCGACAAATTACGATAAACGCAAAGGGGGCGATCGCCAACCCCACTGATTATAGATGACTGAATTGGGTCGCGCCGCCCCTGGGAATATATCTACTGATCAACACCACAACATCCGCCTTTAATCGCTGGTTATTCTGGGCGATCGCTACCCAGGAAATAACCAATTCCCAATTTGCACCTATATTACAACTTGAAGACGGAGGTTTGATCAACTTTGTGCCACCGAGCATAAAAAAAATCCCCAGAGTTGAATCTTCCGAGACTTAATTAATTAAGTGCCAAAGGTGCGATCGCCCGCATCTCCCAATCCGGGTATAATAAAGCCCTGTTCATTAACTTCAGGATCGATAATCGCCGTATACACTTGTAAACTGGGATAGGCTTGACTCAACTTTTGTAAAGCTGGGGGGGCGGCGACAATGGAAATAATTCTGATTAAAGCCGGGTCAAGCTGACGTTGGGTAAGTTCGGCCATGACTGCCATTATGGTTCCCCCGGTTGCTAACATGGGTTCACTAATGATCACCCGGGTTTGGGGGGCAAATTCGGCGGGTAACTTATTTAAGTAGCAACTAACTTCTAATGTTTCTTCGTTACGTACCATACCTAAATGATAAACTGAAGATAGTGGTATAACGCTTTGAATTCCCTCCATTAAGGCTAAACCCGCCCGCAATATGGGAATCACCACTAAGGGAACTTCAGGATTAACAAAGGTGGCATTACATTCGGTTAAGGGGGTTTGTACCGTTGTTTCTAGGGTCGGTAACCAGTCCTTCGCCGCTTCGTATGTTAACCAACGTCCTAACTCCGTCATCGCTGTCCGAAATATACCCGGGGGAGTCGCTTGATCTCTGGCTACCCCTAACCAATGTTTAATCAGAGGATGGGGCGGGACATAAATACGCAGTTGAGGAGCCATATCAAAACCGTTTTGCACTTCTCAACTATCATCCCATAACGTTGCCAGGGTCGAGTTGAAGGTTTGTAACCTTACCCTGACCAATTAAAATATGATTCTGTCTTTAGAATGATTACCTATGAAAGCAATTATGATTGTGGGAACAACTTCCCACGCCGGAAAATCGATGATGGTGACGGCTATTTGTCGGATCTTGCATCGTCGCGGGGTTAAGGTCGCACCGTTTAAGGGGCAAAATATGGCCCTCAATTCCTATGTTTCTCCGGCGGGAGCGGAAATGGGTTATGCTCAAGCGGTGCAGGCTTGGGCGGCGGGTGTTACTCCTTCGGTGACAATGAACCCAATTTTATTGAAACCCCAAGGAAATATGACCTCTCAGGTGATTTTTAAAGGGAAACCCGTTGGGGTTGTCAAAGCTAGTGATTATTATGAACAATATTTTGATCGGGGTTGGGAAGCTATTACCGAATGTTTAGAATATTTAACCCAAGAATTTGATGTTTTAGTCTGTGAAGGAGCGGGAAGTCCCGCCGAAATTAATCTCAAACATCGAGATTTAACTAATATGCGGGTGGCTAAATACTTAAATGCGAAAACCTTATTAGTTGTTGATATTGATCGCGGTGGGGCTTTTGCCCATGTGGTGGGAACATTACAATTATTAGAACCAGATGAACGGGCTTTAATTCGGGGTATTGTGATTAATAAATTTAGAGGACAGCGATCGCTATTAGAATCAGGAATACAATGGTTAGAGGAATATACTAAAATTCCCGTTGTTGCCGTAATTCCTTGGATTGATCATCCCTTTCCCGCCGAGGATTCTTTAAGCTTATTAGATCGACCTTCGGGTTCTCCTCAAACAGAATTAACCATTGCCGTAATTCGTTTTCCTCGGATTTCCAATTTCACCGATTTTGATCCTTTAGATTCGGAACCAACAGTAACAGTTAAGTATGTTAACCCTGCTGAATATTTAGGACATCCCGATGCTGTTATTCTTCCTGGGTCTAAAACCACTATATCAGATTTGGAAGTATTAAAAGAATCGGGAATGGCAGATCAAATTAAAAATTATATTGAGGCGGGGGGTCAAGTCATGGGCATCTGTGGCGGCTATCAAATGTTAGGAAAAGTGGTTTGCGACCCCTATGGAGTAGAGGGAAAACAGGGAGATTATCAGGGATTGGGATTACTAGCCCTAAAAACAGTAATTTCTAATCAAAAAACCTCCCGCCAACGGTTGGTAAATTCGCATTATCCCCAGGAAAATCTACCCGTTGAAGGCTATGAAATTCATCAAGGACGCACTCAACTTCTGGATGCTAATGATATTTTTCCTTTATTTGATGATCAAAGTTTAGGATATGTTAATGGTCAAAAATCAATTTTGGGGCATTATTTACATGGTATTTTTGATAACGGCCCTTGGAGACGAACCTGGTTAAATCATTTACGAAAATCTAGGGGTTTAAATGCCTTACCTACGGGAATTGCCAATTATCGAGAACAGCGAGAACTGTTATTAGATGTATTAGCAGATACGATAGAATCTCATTTAGATCTGAATTGTATTCTAGGTTAAGCTCAAAAAAAATTTGATTTTTAGTGGTGAAAACTAACTATGAAAATCCATTTTCTGCCCGATGAAGTAACGATTGAAGCCCAACCGGGGGAACCTTTATTAGATGTGGCAAAACGCGCCGGGGTAGTAATTCCTACCGGGTGTTTAATGGGGTCTTGTCATGCTTGTGAAGTGGAAATAGACGAAGATAATTTTATCTGTGCTTGTATTTCTGCCGTTCCCCCTGGGAAAACTGAAATGACTATTAATATTTATAGTGATCCGACTTGGTAGGATATTAGGTAATGGGTAATGGGTAATGGGTAATGGGTAATGGGTAATAGGTAATGGGTAATAGGTAATGGGTAATGGGTAATTACGAATTACGAATTACGAATGGGTAAAACTTGACCTCCCGGTACTCCCCCTGTTCCCTGAGATATAGCGCTACGCGCTATGGTTAGGACATTTCTGAATCCTGAAACCCTTTCACTCCTTACTGTTCCCAGATCCGGTGTTCCCTGTTCCCAGATCCGGTGTTCCCAGATCCGGTGTTCCCTGTTCCCTAAAGCGTAGCGCTAGATCAAAAAAAATAGGGATTGGGAAACCCAACCCCTAGAGGTGTTTTTTTAACTAAAGACTAACTCGCCAAATATTCGCGCACTTGAGCTTTACGACGGCGCAGGTGGTTCAACGCTTGGCTTTCGAGTTGACGAACCCGTTCACGACTGATGCTCATTTGTACCCCCACTTTAGATAGGGACATCTCCTTACCATCTTCGAGTCCATAACGCAGGGTAATCACTTCCCGTTGTTGGGCCGTTAAGTCCGCCAGTAAATTTTTCAAGTCCTGACGCAGTAACTCTTGAGTGACAAAAGCATCGGCGGAAGTATTATGATCTTCGAGGAGGTCTTGCAATTCCGTATCTTGATTATCCCCCACCCGCAAATCCAAAGACACGGGATGACGAGACGCCAATAGATAATCCCGAATTTGAGCCGGGTCTAACTCTAACGCTTGAGCAATCTCCCCGGGAGTGGCGTTGCGTCCTAATTTCTGCACTAACTCCCGTTGAACTTTTTTAATTTTGTTCAGTTTTTCGGTAATATGAATGGGCAGACGAATCGTGCGAGAAGTTTGGGCAATGGCACGGGTAATCGCTTGGCGAATCCACCAGTAAGCGTAGGTCGAGAATTTATATCCCCGCATGGGGTCGAATTTCTCCACACCCCGTTCTAAACCCAGGGTTCCTTCTTGGATTAAATCCAAGAATTCCATATTGCGTTTTTGATATTTCTTAGCAATGGAAACCACTAAACGCAAATTGGCTTCGATCATTTTTTCCTTAGCCCGGCGTCCTTGCTTCAAGATGGTTTGAAGTTCCTCTGGACTGATTTCCACCGCCTCAGACCACTCCTGCTGACTTGGTTCTCGACCCAGTTGTTCTGCGAGAGTATTTTTCACTTCCAACTGTTGCATCATGGTCTGTACCTGCTTACCGTAGGTAATCTCCTGTTCTCGGGTCAGTAAAGGAACGCGCCCAATTTCATGCAAATAGGTACGAACTGTATCGGTAGTTACCGGTCGAGTGCTTCTGGAAGCCACTTGCTCTTTATATGTAGTATTGACAGTTGGCATGGTTATGAATTACACTCCTAAAAACAGAATTTACAGGGGTAGCAAATTTCTTTCATCTCTCTACAGGAGGTTCCACACCGAATCGACAACAAAGGCTCCCCCGCACCTTGGTTCTGGGAAGGATTCTGGCTTTTGTCTGTCTCCGTAAAGACGAATTCTGTCCTATCTTGATTTTTCGTTGCGATTAAATAGAGGGTTCCTCTCCATGGCTTAGGGCTAGTAAACGTCCTTAAAAGATTATGACATATAACTAGGGTTAAAAGTCAAGGGCCTCATGGCATAACCTCCCATCGTAGCCGATTTTATTAACATAATTTCATCATGCCCTGATTGTTTTAATAATACAACTGTAGTAATTGAGTAATAACCGAACTTTCCGGTATCGGTTGAAGGGTGTATGGGTTCTCCCACACCCCTTAACCGAACTTTTGACAGTCAATAAATTAGACTACAGCGAGATTCGGACTAATTACGGAGAAAGTTTCGGTAAATTGAGTATCACCGACTAGAGGCGGCGTATAAGAAGTAATCCCAACGGGTCGATTTAATCGGGAATCTGGGCTAACAAAGATATTAGAATTGGGGTTATTAGGATTAGGAATAGGAACACCAGTTAGGGGATTATAAGCTAAAATTGCTCCGATATTATTAGCCCCTTCTCGGGTATCAAAACCCACGGTATAAACATTACCATCATTGCCAAATGTTAACCCACCCAAAAAGTTACTACTGGGGGAAGTCCCTAAATAATTTGTGGAAATACTATTTAATAATTCACCGGTTAATAAATCATAATTTCTGATTCCTCCAGCGAAATCACTAACCGCTAAACTCCCATTATTCGGGTTTAAAGCTAACCCTAATAAACTCACAAAACCCGCCCCATCACTAGCAGCTTCTGGGGTTGCAAAAACACTTCCCTGTCCCATCGGATTATAACGCAAAATTTGACTGGGCAACCCCTGGCTAAAATCCGGTTCTCCATTCACCGCCACACTTCCTTGAGTGGTAACATATAAATTACCATCGGGTGCAAATAATAATCCATCGGGCCCATTTAATCCGCCTGGTTGTTGATTTCCGAAAGCAAATACATCTAAAAATTTTCCTGTTTGTCCATCATAGCGAAGAATTTGATCAGTTAAGAAACTGGCGACATAAAAATATCCATCGGGGCCAAATACAGCCCCATAGGGACGGAATAAACCTCCGGTTTCATCAATAGGTGTATTAGAATTATCTCCAATAAATTTATCAATAAAAACCCCGGTTATCCCATCATATCTTAAAACCGCAGATGCCCCTAATTCTAAGGAATTGGCGGGTTTATCTCCACTGGTGACATAAATATCATTGATAAAATCTCCATTCCCATCGGGCCCAATAACTGCGGTATCAGGTTTGAATAATCCCCCACTTTCAGCCGAAATCAATTCCCCTAAATAATTGCCCGTTGTCCCATCATAACGCCCGACATTATTGCCCTCACTATTAGTGATTAAAAAACTTTGACTATCGGGAATAAATTGCGGTTGAGTTTGAGTAATATTACTAATAAAGCTATACCCCTGACTAGAATTCGGTAATACCTCTAAATTAATCGTAATTTCTGATAAGTTAGGATTGAGTTTGAGGATTTGTTGAGTTAGATTTTGATTCAGAATTCGCCAAGAATCGCTTTCATTAGGATATTGAATTAAAGTCTGATCAATTTGTTGAATTAGGAGGGGGGAAAGATTGGGAGAATTATTGATTTTATCAGTATAACTAACATTAATATTTAAAAGATTTAATCCTTGATGTTCAATTAAATAATCCTTTAAAACAAAATCGGATTTGATCAGATTAGGATCAACTACGGGAAGCAAATTAGCTATCTGGGATGTTTCTACCATGATTAACCTCTGTAGTAATATTGTAGGCAGAGAAAATATCAATTAAGATTTTTAGATATTAACACTGTAGGGTTTGATTTTCAAATAATAAATATTAAAAATTTCTTAATTTTAGGGTGACAAATTTTAAAACCCTAAATCATCCTTAGCTAGAGCCGCCGCTTTTAAGACTTTTTCATCGGATTGTTGCGTCCAATCAGTTTCTCCAATTTCTTGATAGAATGTTTGATCATAGGGACGAGTGCGAACTACAACGGGCATGGGTACAGCATGACCTAAGACTAATGCTTGTTGTTTGGAATCTAATTTTGATAATACAGAACGCAAACTTTGTCCCCCAGAAACTCCGGTAAAAATCGCATCAATATCTTTATCATCATTTAATAAAGCGGTAATTCGAGTGCCAACTTGAGACATGACTTCTGCATCAATACCAGAGGGACGTTGATCAACAATTAATAGAGTAACAAAATATTTTCGCATCTCTCGGGCAATAGTTCCAAAAATAGTAGAACGGACAATAGCAGGATCTAAAAAACGGTGAGCTTCTTCAATAGTAATCACCAATTGTGTCGGACGGTCTACGGGATTTTTAGAGGCTAAAAAATTCTCAGATTTTTTAACATAGGCGTGATGAATCCGGCGAGTAATCATATTAGTTACTAACATATAGGATAACATATCCGATTGCGATCCAAACTCCACCACGACATTTTTTCCCGCGTCCAAAGATTGTAAAATTCGATCTACATAATTAAACGGACAATTAGGACGCATATATTTTAAATTATCCATCCGTAGTAATTTCCGTTGGAGCGCCATAATTGAACCTTTATGTCCCCGACGTTCATCACAAAATAGTTGAATTTCTTCATTTGTCATTGATAATAATTGAGAAATCCAAGAGGAGCCAAATTCACTACGGAGAATATTAGCATTATCAATACTTGCTTCGGAAAGATTTAATTCCCGTTGCACTAACATAATATCTTCTACCTCAATTTGAGCATAGCTTAGATATAATTCCTGTGCATCTTTAATCCCTCGGCGGCGGCTAGATTCAGGATCAAGGGTATACACTTCCACTTGACCAGGAAACAGTTGTCTTAACCCTTTAACCGTACTAAATTGTTTACCCTCCGATACTGCTTCCCAGCCATATTCTGAGTGCATATCAAAGATTAAATTAACGGCGGCTTTTTTCTTAATAATTCCCGATAATAATAACCGGGTTAAAAAGGATTTTCCGGTTCCCGATTTTCCAAAAACTCCGTTACTGCGTTCTACAAACCGATCTAAATCTAAACAAACTGGCACATCCATATCTAGGGGTTTACCGATGGCAAAATTGCGCCGGGTGGGGTCATCTTCCCAACCAAAAATAATTCTAAAATCCCGTTCACTGGCTTCATAAACCTGGGAAAAATGCACGGGAATAGTTTTTACTGGTAAGAGTTCAATTTCACTGTTATTGGTTTGGGTTTGAAAGGAAGCAATTGCAGATTTGCCATTATTTTTACTAACTTTTTGTTGTTGTTGACCGACAACACGAATAATTTCTTCTTCTCGTTCGGAAACTTCCCGACTTAACATTAACATCGGGCTGAGTTCAATGGTTCCGTAGGTGCTATTTCCGGCTAGAATTGCTTGTAAAAAATCATCATCGGGGTGAGGGGGGTTGGCGATAATTCGCAAGCTGGAGGTTCCTAATGAGACATCGGTTAATAAACAGAAAAAATGCGATCGCTTTCCCCGCACCACTAAAAATTTTCCTACCCGCATTTCTTCTACAGACACATCGGGATGTAAGCGAACTTCCAAACCTTTTGTTAAGGAACCTTGAATCACAGAACCCAGGGGTTTTTCAATGGTCATAGGGGAGTTTTTTTGAGGTGAGCAATGGAGAACTATCGCCACGCATTCGGGGTTTATAGCGGGTTGTTGTATTGTTCATACTGCAACATTTTGCCATAAAATTAATTACAACTTACATTTTACAATAAGAATGTTTATTGTTTTTTGTCAAGAGATTGAGAGGGCTAAAGCCCTCACTACGGTTTACTTAGATGAAAAACTATAAATGGTTTGGGGTTGTAACTGTTGACAAATAGAGGAAGGGAGTTGAGTTAGGGGAAATTGTTCGCGATGGAGTTGTACCTGTAAATTGGTTAGGGGATCAACCCCGGAAGAAACAATAAATTGTAGTTTTTGGAGATGGGGCCATTGGGTAATTTGATCTAAAATTTGGGTAACGGCTTTTAGGTAGGGATGCTCTAGTTGTTGATACCAATGGGGATCGGCGACTCCGGCTTGATCAAAACCTAAATTAACAATTAATGGCGCTTGATCAAATAAAGCAGTTGCTACGGGTCGAGCTTCTTCTTGTAATAATAAATCATGGGTTTTTGCTAAAAATCTCAATTTTTCTAACCGTTCATAACTGCTCAGAATTGAAGTTTTATTGCGTTTTGACTCCATATATTCTGCTTCGGGATTTTCAACTAAAGGTTGAGACTCATCCCAATTAATAGCCACGGTAATTAAGTAGGTTTGTAATAACAAATGACCTAACTTTTCCGCTTTTGTCGCCAAATAAACCGTATTATAATCCGTGGCTTCAATAATTAACGGAACCCGATCCACAATTTCAATTCCATAGCCTTTTAACCCGGCAATTTTACGCGGATTATTAGTAATTAAACGAATTTGATGGACTCCTAAATCATTGAGCATTTGCGCCCCCATGCCATAATCCCGTAGGTCAGGAGCAAAACCTAATCTTTCATTAGCTTCAACGGTATCAAATCCAATATCCTGCAAAGAATAGGCTTTAATCTTATTAATTAATCCAATTCCGCGCCCTTCCTGTCGCAGATAAATAATTACTCCCGACCCGACATAATCAATCATTTTCATCGCGGTTTGTAGCTGCATTCTACAGTCACAACGCATCGAACCAAAGGAATCTCCGGTTAAACATTCGGAGTGAACCCGCACCATCACTGGCCTATCTTTGAACTGTTCGGGATCACCTTTAACTAAAGCAATATGTTCGGTATTATCTAAGGAATTACGATAGGCATAAATTTTAAAATCCCCGAATTGAGTCGGCAATTTAGCCACGGTTTCCCGATAAACAAAACGGTCATGTTTGAGGCGATAACTAATTAAATCTGCAATAGTAATTAATTTTAAATTGTGAACTTTAGCATATTCAATTAATTCGGGAAGTCGCGCCATTGACCCATTAGAATTTTGAATTTCACAAATTACCCCCCCAGGATATAACCCCGCTAACCGAGACAAATCAACGGCCGCTTCCGTATGTCCGGCCCGTTTTAATACCCCGCCATCTTTAGCCCGCAGGGGGAAAATATGGCCCGGACGTCGTAAATCTTCGGGATGACTGGCGGGGTTAATGGCAATTTGAATCGTGCGGGCGCGGTCATCGGCGGAAATACCCGTAGAAACGCCCATTTGAGGGGAGGCGTCAATACTAACGGTAAAGGCGGTTTGGTTGGCGTCGGTGTTTTTCGTCACCATCAGGGGTAAGTCTAACTGATCCAGACGTTCTCCAGTTAGGGCCAAACAAATTAATCCCCGGGCGTACACCGCCATGAAGTTAATCATATCGGGGGTAGCAAATTGGGCGGCACAAATTAAGTCGCCTTCGTTTTCGCGGTGTTCATCGTCCACTACGACGACACAGCGCCCGGCTTTGAGATCGGCTAAGGCGGCTTCTATAGTGTCGAATTGGTAAGGGTTTTTAGGTAGCACAGACTCGTTCAAAATCGTTTTCTCATCAACGCTTATTGATTAATTGTAACGCTGTTGATCAATCGAGATCCCATTCTAACTGAAAATGCTTGCTTATTTTATTATGTCTTCCCATATTTCCACAGCATTTTTAATATTATTATAGTATATCTGAATCCTCCTAACAAATTCGGGGTAATTGTTCTCCACTCAACATATCAATAATTCGTTTAGCTCCAATTTGACTTTGCAAAGTTACTATAGGATTAGATGTGGTTTTCACAAAACCAATTAAACTCGCCTCTGGTATTTTTGTTTGTAAAATTGATAAGGTTTTTTCCCGATCTTTTTCTGGAACAAATACCGCAAACCGCCCTTCATTTGCCACATAAAGAGGGTCAAATCCCAGGATTTCGCAGGCTCCTTTGACTTCTTCTAATACCGGAATTGCTGTTTCTTGAATTTCAATTTCCACTTTAGCAGCAGTAGCAATTTCATTTAACGTACTCGCTAAACCGCCCCGGGTTAAATCCCGTAAACAATGGATTTCTATTCCCGCTTCTAATAATTCTAAAACCACATCTGCTACAGGTGCAGAATCACTTTCTATGGTGGTTTCGAATTCTAATCCCTCTCGTACCGCCATAATTGCAATCCCATGGCGGCCTAAATCTCCATTAATAATAACTGCATCTCCCGGTTGAACAGATAGGGGATTAATAGTTAACTGATGTTCAATAATTCCGATCCCCGAAGTATTAATAAAAATTCCATCTCCTTTGCCTTTATCAACAACTTTAGTATCTCCCGTGACAATTTTCACCCGGGCTTTATCGGCGGCTATTTTCATTGATTGAATAATTTCCCATAACGTTTGAATGGGTAAACCTTCTTCTAAAATAAAACCCACACTTAAATATAAAGGGCGAGCGCCCGCCATTGCTAAATCATTTACCGTACCATGAATCGCCATTGACCCAATATCTCCCCCAGGAAAAAATAGGGGATTCACCACATAGGAATCCGTTGTAAACGCTATTTTATTTCCATTTAATTGTAAGGTAGCTGCATCATGTTCGACTTGATTGGGATGACCAAAAGTAGGTAAAAACATCTGGTCAATTAATTGCCGCATAAGTTTACCTCCTCCTCCATGAGCTAGTAAAATATGAGGATATTGTTGAATCGGAATCGGACAGGTTAAATTGAACTTAGGATGAGAGCTCATAGATAGATTATTGATAAAATAATGACAAAAAAATCAGACTGTTAGTATTAATTACTGAGCCAATATTTTAGTATTTAATATTAATAATTAAATTCGGCTGTAGGGGTTAATAAACTATTCACCACCCCTACAATAAAATATGGCAGTCTATTCAGGATTCTTAGACAGACTAGGTTTTTTCAGCATTAAAGATTTAGGCAAAGATTTAGGCCGGACACGATAAACTTTGAATTTATTTAAGGCAATACTAGCTGATTGGGCGACCGAAATTTGAGGATCTCGTAAGGCTTTTTGTAAAATGGGAATAACTTGATGAGAAGGTATTTTGCCTAAAGCAATAATCGCTTGTTGACGAACACTCGGATCAAGATCTTGACTTAATCTAGTTAAAATGGGGATGCTTTGTTGTACTTCTCGACTTAATCGACCGGAAGCAGTGAGTTTTCCTAATGTTGCAGCAACAGCATGACGAACTTGAGGGTTAGGATTTTGTAAATATCCAGTTAATGTATTAATAGATGCAAAGTTTCCTGATGTTCCAATTTCCGAAATTTGCTCAATTAATTCTTCTTCTGATACTGTTTTTGTTGAGGATAATATTGTTGGTTCTGTTTGAATTGTTGTCGTAGGTGCTGTGATAATTTCCTCAACCGTATCAGATGCAAAAATCGGAGTTTCTGTTTCTATAATTTCCTCAACCGTATCAGATGCAAAAATCGGAGTTTCTGTTTCTACAATTTCCTCAACCGTATCAGATGCAAAAATTGGAGTTTCTGTTTCTACAATTTCCTCAACCGTATCAGATGCAAAAATTGGAGTTTCTGTTTCTACA
>MNYZ01000096.1 GCA_001873365.1 Oscillatoriales cyanobacterium CG2_30_40_61
AGGGGGAGCAGGGGGAGCAGGGGAGGCAGGGGGAGCAGGGAGAGTAAGGGGAGCAGGGGAAGTTAGTGGAGGAAATAGAGAAGAAAGGGAGGAGGAGGTAGCGTTTATTGATGTGATTTTAGAATCAGGGTTGCTGTTACGAAGACGGGAAGAACCCGAAGATCGATATCAACTCCTCCATGATTATTTAGTATTACCAATTCGACAACGTTATGGACTGCAAGAACAACAGCGTCAGCAGGATATTCAGCAACGATTACACAAAGCCCAATCGGAAAAATCGAAGGCGGAAGCAGCCTTAAAAAAAATGAGTCGGGAGCAACTCTTACAGCGTAATCAACAGTTAAAACAATTGCTAGGAGTATCGATCCTGGTGGTCATGTTATTGGGTTTTACCACAAAAGTCGCCACCTATCAACAAAGACGGGCCGACGCGCAAAAGCAAATCGCCGATTTAGCCACCTTAACAGCATCTTCCGATGCCCTATTCTTCTCCCAATATAAATTCGATGCCCTCCTCGAAGGTTTAAGGGCGGCTCGACAATTTCAACGGTTAAAAACCATGACCAAAGATCAGTCGGAATTCAAAACCATGGAAACCCGAATTGCAGCTACCTTGCAACAGGCGGTATATGGGACAACTGAACGCAACCGTTTAGAAGGACATCAGGATGTAGTTTGGGATGCTTCCTTTAGTCCCGACGGCAATTATATAGCTTCGGGAAGTGTGGACAAAACCGTGAAATTGTGGAAACCCGACGGCCAAATTCTACAAACCTTCGTTGGTCATGGGGGAAATGTCACCAGTGTCAGTTTCAGTCCCGATAGTCAGATCATTGCTTCATCTTCTCAAGATGGGACGATTAAACTTTGGCCGGTAAATTCCGGTGTAGCCTCAAAACACCCAGTCACCCCCATCACCCTCCAAGGACATCGCCAGGGTGTTTCCTCCGTGACTTTTTCACCCGATGGCCTTTTGATCGCTTCGGTATCTGAGGATCGTCAATTAAAATTATGGAGCCGAGAGGGGACTTTCTTACGAACAGTCTATCGAGCTGCGGCTCCTTTAACCTGGGCAGCCTTTAGTCCCGATGGTCGGGTTTTGGCGATCGCATTAGCCGATGGGACAGTCAAACTACTAAAATTAGATGGAAGCGTGCTTAAAACTTTAGATCACACCGCTAATCCTAATCAAACGGTCTATAAAGTAATTTTTTCTCCCAACGGTCAACTAATTGCGACGGTGGGACAGGATCAAACCTTAAAATTGTGGACACATCGAGGCAAATTATTAAAAACCTTAAAAGGCGATCAGTCTAAAGTCTATGGGGTAAATTTTTCTCCCGATAGTAAACTATTGGCGACTGCTACGGACAACAAAAATATCTATTTATGGACGGTGGAGGGAACTCTATTAAAGCAGTGGCAAGGACACGGGGATAGGGTAACCAGTGTGCAATTTTCCCCCGATGGCAAGACTTTACTATCCTCAAGCTATGACAAAACCGTAAAACTCTGGAGTTGCGATCTGATTCCCCTGAAAACCTTGAAGGGGCATCAGCATCGGGTCTTAGGGGTGAATTTTAGCCCGAATGGTGAGATGTTTGCTTCGGCGAGTCGGGACACAACGGTGAAACTTTGGAGCCGTACAGGGGCATTATTGACCACCTTAACGGGGCATCAAGATCGGGTGACGGCGGTGAGTTTTAGTCCCGATGGCGAACTTTTGGCGACTACTGGTTATGACCGAACAGTGAAATTGTGGAAACTGAGTCCTCACCAGGAAAGCTCAGAAAAATCCCAGGGGGGTTGGTTTAAATTGCCATATAAGATGATTCTTGGGAATCTGCCCAATTCCAAACAGTCTTTGCCTTTGATCAAGAAGCGGATTTCGGTAGAATCGATTTCACTGGTTCACAGTTGGATCGCTCATGATGATAGCATTCTCAATCTGACCTTTAGTCCGAATGGGGAAAAAATTGCTACGGCGAGTAAGGATAAAACGGTAAAATTATGGAGTCGGAATGGTCAATTATTACATACTTTAATTGGACATAGTTTACGGGTTAATAGTGTTACCTTTAGCCCTAATGGGGAAGTGATTGCCACTGCCAGTGATGATGGGACAATTAAATTTTGGGATGCTCAAGGACAGTTGTTTAAGACAATTATGGCGGATCAGGGTTATGTTCTGAGTATTAATTTTAGTCCCGATGGTCAATTGATTGCTTCTGCTGGCTATGATAATACGGTTAAACTTTGGGATAGTCAGGGAAACTATCTAAAAACGCTATTAAAGGGATCAAGTGATAGTGTCACCAGTGTAGTATTTAGTCCTGATAGTAAGTTAATTGCTTCGGCTAGTTACGATGGTAAGGTGAAGTTGTGGAGTCCTGATGACGGCACTTTGCTCAAAACTTTGGTAGGACATCGCGATAGTGTGATGGCGATTAGTTTTAGTCCTGATGGTCGGGTTTTAGTTTCAGCCAGTCGGGATCATACGTTAATTATGTGGAATCTTGATTTAGATAATTTGACTGATCGCGCTTGTGATTGGGTTTATGATTATCTACGAACTAATCCTAAAGTCCAAAGGAGCGATCGCGATCTTTGTAATCAGTGATCAGTCATCAGTTATCAGTCATCAGTTTAAGAGTTGTCAGTCATCAGTTTAGGAGTTAATAAATTAACTGTAAACTTCTTAACTGTTAACTGTTAACTGTTTACTGATAACTGTTTACCGATTCCCATTGCAGGATGTCATGTAAAAGGGCTTGATATCCGCGAACATTGGGATGGAGACCATCTTCGCTCAGATGGAGCCGCAGCCAATTTTCTCCCCGTTTTAACCAAAGATCAAAGATATCCAGATAGGGAATTTGATGTTGTTCGCAGGCTAACTTTGTGGCTTCTTTATAACGATATTGGTCAGCATGATTATAATAAAAACAGTTGAGAAATGGCATCTTGCTTTCATCGACAGGTACCATTCCGATAAATACTACGGGACAAACATTGACCGCTTGATCTAATAAGTGCGTCACCTGGGTTTTCCATGGTTCAAATTCGGTAAAACTCCGTCCGTTAGGGTGTCCCAAACGGGGAGAATCATTCAGACCAACCGAAAGAATGATTAATTCCGGTCGGCAATTGATTGGGTGTCCGCGATGACTCCATTCTTTTTCCAGTCGTTGGGAAACCTGAGCCACACCGTTTCCTCGCATTCCTAAATTATAAAGGGCATGACCTCTATTTCCTGGGGACATCCACTGACGACGTAAACGTTCTACCCAGCCACCACCAACGGGATCGCCGCAACCAAAAATTAGACTATCTCCGAGGGCGACAATTCTCATCGGAGAAGCGGAAGCAAAATTAGGCTTCCAACCATGGGATAAACATTGATTAGAATAGCTAAGGATTTGCATAGGATAGTTCTTGATCAGGTCACATTTAAGTCGAGGTATTAAAATATACAACTATAAAACTTCAGGTTTTTGATCAGACTTGGCTGAATATCCCGAATCTACAGTTATTGATTTGATCTTGGCTTTAGTGTAGCCTGGGTTGATTTTTTTAAACAGTTACCCATGAACTTTTAAGATTAGAATTTTTAATCTATACTATCCCTGGCTGTATAAATTATTACCCTAATTAGCCTAAATATTTATTTTTTTTTAATAATTTCCTAACATTCACAGGACTTACGCACCCAACCGCATAAACCGGGTTTTTTAGATAATATGTGGGTCACAACCAAGTATTTTCACAAAAAAAACCAGGTTTCTCGGTAGACCTGGGTAATTCCTAATTCATGGAGATTGTCAACCTCTGATGTAAAAATAGGTGTAGCCTTGCGTTAGGGATGGTTTAGAATCGTGGTGTTTAAAATTGGTTTATTAGGACTGGGAACAGTTGGAACCGGAGTTGTGGAAATTCTATCCAACCCGGAGGGTCGTCATCCATTGTTATCGGAGTTAAGTTTGCATCGGGTGGGGGTGCGATCGCTGTCTAAACCCCGAAGTGTCAACATCCCAGAATATATGTTGACAACGGATTTAGAAGCAATTGTGATTGATCCAGCCATTGATATTGTAGTGGAATTAATCGGGGGTTTGGAGCCTGCGCGATCGCTAATTCTGCAAGCAATTGAAAATGGCAAGCATATTGTTACCGCCAATAAAGCGGTGATTTCCCGTTATGGGAGTGAAATTTTTGAGGCGGCGAATAAAAAAGGGGTTTATGTGATGTTAGAAGCCGCCGTCGGGGGCGGAATTCCGGTGATTCAACCGTTAAAACAGTCTTTAGGTGCGAATCGAATTCAGACAGTTACCGGAATTATTAATGGGACGACCAACTATATTTTGACCCGGATGAAAAATGAAGGGGCAGATTTCGCCGAAGTCCTAGCGGATGCTCAACGCTTAGGATATGCAGAAGCTGACCCCACGGCCGATATTGATGGCTTAGATGCGGGGGATAAAATTGCGATTCTGGCTTCCTTAGCCTTTGGAGGCAGAATTAAGTTAGAACAGGTTTACTGTGAAGGGATTAGAAAGGTAACGGCGACGGATATTACCTATGCAGAAAAATTGGGATTTGTGATTAAGTTATTAGCGATCGCCGCCCGTAGTCCCCAGGTGACTCCTGAACAGGATTTATTATCAGTTCGAGTTCATCCAGCCTTAGTCCCGTTATCCCATCCTTTAGCCAGTATTAATGATGTTTATAATGGGATTTTAGTCGAAGGAGAACCGATTGGACAGGTGATGTTTTTTGGTCGGGGAGCCGGGTCGGGGCCCACGGCAAGTTCTGTGGTTTCTGATAGTTTAAATATTGTCGCGGTGCTGCAAATGCAGGAAGCAGAAGTTATTAATCCCATTATTACCCATGAAATGATGAGTTGTACCCATCAACATTACTGCAAAATTGCGCCAATGACGGATTTAGTCACCCGTTTTTATGTGCGGTTTCTCACCAAGGATTCTCCTGGAGTAATTGGCAAATTAGGCACTTGTTTTGGTCAGCATCATGTCAGTATAGAATCGATTGTGCAAACGGGATTTCATGAAAATTTAGCGGAAATTGTGGTAGTTACCCATGATGTTATTGAAGGCAATTTTAATCAAGCTTTAAGTGAAATTAAAAGTTTGGATGAAATTGACAGTATTCCCAGTATTTTACGGGTACTGTAAATCAGTTATCAGTAAACAGTTATCAGTTATCAGTGTCAGAGTTATCCGTTATCGGCGCAAAAGTTGTCAGTTATAGTAGTCGCCATAACGCTTAGGAAATGGATTACCGCTTTCGCGGTAATCACAGCCGATCAATAGTCCTAATAGCTAGGCGCGGTTGCTATGTCAGTGCAGAAGTTATCAGTTATCAGTGTCAGAGTTATCGGTTATCAGTGTAAAATTTATCAGTTATCAGTTGACAGTAAAGAGTTCATTGTTAATATTTGTGAGCTAAAAACAGTTAACAGGTACGGGCGGGTTCTTTTAGATCTTTGCTAATCACCGTGCATCTTGATGAACCCGTTAACAGGTACGGGCGGGTTCTTTTAGATCTTTGCTAATCACCGTGCATCTTGATGAACCCGCCCCTACAACTGATGACTGATTAAGAATGTAGATCCGTAGGTTATGATATAACTATTCATATTTCTTAATCTTTGTTTACCCAATCCTGATGACTGCAACAAGCATTGCCAAAATCAAGCAATTCTTTAAGAAAACCATATTTTTTGATAACGAGCCAACCCCAGAACTAATCGCCATTTTACTGGTGTACTTTGTCCAGGGAATTTTAGGACTAGCCCGTTTAGGAGTGAGTTTTTTCCTCAAGGATGAACTGGGAATGAGTCCGGCCCAAGTGTCGGTATTACTGGGAATTGTGGCCATTCCCTGGATTATTAAACCCCTATTTGGCTTTATTTCCGATGGTTTGCCGATTTTCGGTTATCGCCGTCGTCCCTATTTAATCCTATCGGGACTGTTAGGAACATTATCCTGGGTCGCCCTGGCCACAATTGTTCACACTCCTTTAGCCGCTACGGGGGCGATTGCTTTGAGTTCCCTGTCCGTGGCCATTGCCGATGTAATTGTTGATTCCTTAGTGGTGGAAAGAGCCCGTCACGAATCGATTCATAATATTGGTTCGCTGCAATCAGCCTCCTGGGGAGCTTCGGCCCTAGGGGGATTAATTACTGCCTATTTAGGAGGGTTTTTATTAGAGAAATTTCCCCCGCAAACCATATTTTTAATTACAGCAACTTTTCCCTTAATTACAACTATTGTAGCGGGATTAATTACGGAAGAATTTCAGGGTCAACCTTCTAATTGGCAAACAGTTAAATCTCAAATTAAAAATCTCCGTCAAGCCATCACCCAAAAATCAATCTGGTTGCCTACGGCCTTTATATTTGTTTGGCAAGCCACACCCACGGCTGATTCTGCATTTTTCTTTTTTACCACCAATGAATTAGGATTTCAACCAGAATTTTTAGGGCGAGTTCGTTTAGTTACCAGTATTGCCTCCCTACTAGGAATTTGGCTATTTCAAAGATTTTTTAAGTCCGTACCTTTTCGGACAATATTTTTTTGGTCAACAATTATTTCAACCCTATTAGGGATGACCATGTTACTATTAGTCACCCACACCAACCGAACCCTAGGAATTGATGATCATTGGTTTAGTTTAGGGGATAGTTTAATCCTAACTGTGATGGGACAAATTGCCTATATGCCCGTTTTAATATTAGCTGCTCGCCTTTGTCCTCCCGGGGTAGAAGCCACATTATTTGCCCTATTAATGTCAATTTCTAATTTAGCAGGTTTAATTTCCTATCAATTAGGCGGTCTCCTCACCTATTATTTAGGAATTACGGAAACCAATTTTGATCAATTATGGTTATTGGTAATGATTACTAACCTGAGTACCCTATTACCTATTCCCCTAATTCATTGGTTGCCTAATAGTAATGCAGAAATGGAAACCCCAACGATCATTATTCAGACCTCAGACCTTGATCAGTTAACCGTTAATCCTTAATTAATAAAGCATGAAAAATTTAATTTCTAGTCCAGAAAATTCCGCTAAAACCCTATCCTACAATCCTAAAGATTGGGCAAAAGGATATCTGTCTCAACCAAATGAATACGACTATTGGATTGAAGATATTCAAGGAGAAATTCCGACCGAACTAGAAGGAACTCTCTATCGCAATGGCCCCGGTTTATTAGATATTAATGGACAATCCTTTCGTCATCCATTTGATGGTGATGGCATGATTTCTGCAATTCGCTTTACTAAAGGTAAGGCTCATTATTGTAATCGATTTGTCAGAACTCCAGAGTATTTAGAAGAACAAAAAGCCGGAAAAATCCTTTATCGGGGAGTATTTGGAACCCAAAAACCCGGAGGATGGTTAGCAAATTTTCTGGATTTAAAAATTAAAAATATTGCCAATACAAATGTTATTTATTGGGCGGGAAAACTATTAGCATTATGGGAAGCCGCCCGACCCTATCATCTGGATGCTAACACTTTAGAAACCATTGGAATTGATGACTTAAATGGGATTTTAGCACCCGGAGATGCCTTTTCAGCCCATCCTCGAATTGATCCTAATTGTGAAGATAATGGCGGCGAACCCTGTTTAGTCAATTTTTCGATTAAACCAATGTTGTCAACTACTATTACAATTTATGAGATTTCTACTCAAGGAAAGTTACTCAGAAAACAGGTTCATTCCGTACCTGGATTTGCTTTTATTCACGATTTCGCTATTACTCCTAATTATTGTATTTTCTTCCAAAATCCCGTCCAGTTTAATCCGATTCCCTATTTATTAGGATTATCGGGGGCGGGAGAATGTATTAACTTTCAACCCGAAAAACCAACTAAGATTATTGTCATTCCCCGGGGTGAAAAGGGTGAAATTAAATATTTTGAAATGCCCCTAGGATTTGTATTTCATCATGCCAATGCCTATGAACAAGATGATACTCTATTTATGGATTCTATTTGTTATGAATCCTTACCCCAAGTTCGCCCCAATGAAGATTATCGAAAGACGGATTTTAGTGTATTAGATCCCGGGCAATTGTGGCGTTTTTCATTAAGTTTAGAAACCGGAAAAGTAGAACGTCAAAAAATTGAATCTCGCTGTTGTGAATTTCCGGTATTACATCCGAATTACGTCGGTAGACCCTATCGTTATTTATATGTAGGAGCCGCCCACGATGCCGAAGGAAATGCTCCCTTACAGGCTATTTTAAAGCTAGATTTAAACACAAATCAACGTCAATTATGGAGTGCAGCACCCGCAGGATTTGTCAGTGAGCCTATATTTGTGCCGCGTAAAAATTCGACGGCAGAAGATGATGGATGGGTGTTAACGGTGGTGTATAATTCTGAAGATCATCGTTCTGAGATTGTAATTTTGGATAGTCGTGATTTCAGCAAAGGTGCGATCGCTCGATTATACTTAAAACATCATATTCCCTACGGTTTACATGGAACCTTCGTGCCTGTTTGAAGTTCACCCTCTGATGCTCCTACTAACATTAAGATAGCTAATCCCCTAAATATGTTAGGGTGAGGGTATAACATGAGCAGACTCTTTACCGAGGAAGTCCGATGAAGTTTAGCATCGTGATTACAACCTATAACCGCATAGCTTTACTGAAACGGGCGATTGATTCTGCATTGAAACAAACCATTCCCTGTGAAGTTGTTGTTGCTGATGATTATTCCTCCGATGAAACAGAAAACTATGTTCGGAATTTATCGGCTTCCTTAGTTGAACAGGGAGATGATCGTTTAGTTTATTATCGCAACTCCCAGAATCTAGGACATTCTGCTACTATGAATGCGGGAGTTAGGGTGGCTTCTGGAGACTGGATTAAACCTATAGATGATGATGATTATTTGGCGTTAAATTGCATTGAGGAAATGAACAAAGCCATTGAAATATATCAAAGTCAAGCCGCTCAAAATTCATCCTCTCAGGCAGTTATTTGTTCCTGTCAAGCGAGTCAAGTAGACCCCAATGGTGAGGAATTAAATCGCACTCGCTTAACTGGCCCGGGCACGGCTTATTATATTCCCCAGGAAGATATTCACTATGGAATGTTATTAGAACAAGTCCCCTTTGGCACTCCGGTTCAAGTTGCCTATTCTAAAGAAGCCTTTCTGAAATCTGGGGGCTGGGATTCGAGTTTGGATATTAATTGTGATGATATTGATTCTTGGATTAAAATTTCTCAATTTGGAGATGCAATTTTTATTAATCAGTGTTTGGCTTTTAGAACTATCTGGCCGGGAGCTTTTAATCAAAAATTATCTCTAAAAAAACGACTAGATACTAATATTTTAATTAAGGAAAAAATCTATCAATTAGTGAATCAAAAATATCAAATTCAACTGCCGAGGCTCGAACATATTCGTGATTATCTGAGACTGCATTGGAGTCTTGTGGCTCTAAAAAGGGCTAAGATTAAAAATGCTGTTTATTTCTCGTCAAAATCTTTATTTTCGCCTCAAGGTTGGAAATTATTAATATCTTCTCTTTTGAATCGAAGACAACAATGGTCAAAATTAAAACAGCTATTAAAAGTCGATAAAACCTCAGAACTTGCCGTTAAAAAAATTATTTTAATTGAATAATAGCATGAGACAAATTTTAAAAATTACCCAAACTTTTCTAACAACTTACTATGCCTACATGGTTGAATATCGAGCCGAATTATTTTTATGGGCCTTGTCTGGCACCTTACCTTTTATTTTAATGGGAATTTGGATTAAGGCTTCCCAAACTGGTAATCTTGAACTGAGTTCTATTGAATTTGCTCGATATTTTTTAGCTACTTTTATTGTCAGACAAGCTAACGTAGTTTGGGTGATTTGGGAGTTTGAAAAAGAAGTGATTCAAGGCAAACTTTCTCCTAGATTATTACAACCTATTGATCCGGTTTGGCATCATTTTCTTAGCCATGTTGCGGAAAGATTTGCCCGTCTTCCCTTTATTATTGGGCTAATTATTTTATTCTTTGCCCTCTATCCTGAATCTTTTTGGATACCAAGTTTAGGACGAATTTTCTTATTTTTATTCGTATTAATTCTAGCTTTTTTATTGCGGTTTATTATGCAATATACCTTTGCTCTATTTTCCTTCTGGACAGAAAGAGCCAGTGCTATTGAGCAAATTTGGTATTTACCCTATTTATTTTTATCGGGAATTATTGCACCTTTAACCGTCTTTCCTCCCTTAATTCGGGAAATAACATTATGGACTCCCTTTCCCTATCTAATTTATTTTCCCGCTTCTATTATTGTGGGATTTCCGATTGATATATTTCGCAGTTTATCAATCATGTTCTTTTGGGGAATTCTATTTTTAATCATTAACCGTTGGCTGTGGAAACGGGGATTAAAGCAATATTCAGGAATGGGAGCCTAGTAGTGAGTCCTTTAGGACTCTCTTAGGACTCTGTTTCTAGGAGAAAGCCCTAAAGGGCTTACTACAAAACTCGTAGTGAGTCCTTTAGGACTCTCTTAGGACTCTGTTTCTAGGAGAAAGCCCTAAAGGGCTGACTACGTTAATATAAATAAAGCCATCTTAAATCAATGATTAGGAATACATTAACCATGAGACTACTGCACACAATGTTACGAGTAGGAAACCTAGACCGCTCCTTACAATTTTACTGCGATATTTTAGGAATGAAATTGCTACGCCAAAAAGACTATCCTGGGGGTGAATTTACCTTAGCATTTGTGGGTTATGGGGATGAATCCGAGCAAAGCGTGATTGAGTTAACCTATAACTGGGGTGTGGAACAATATGAAATTGGTACAGGTTATGGTCATATTGCCCTGGGTGTGGATGATATTTATGCCACTTGCGAACAAATTAGAGCCGCTGGCGGTAAAATTACCCGTGAACCTGGCCCGATGAAACATGGAAATACTGTAATTGCCTTTGTGGAAGATCCCGATGGTTATAAAATTGAGTTAATTCAGTTAGGAACTCAAGGATCAAATTCGGAAAAAGAAACAGTTGTTACTGCTGTAGGTGCTTAATTTTAACTAATTATAGTGGTGTGATCGCCAATTTCCGAGACGGATCGCACCACTATAATTATCTCAGGAAAGACCGTGAGCAAGTCTTATACAACAGTCACATTCGCTGCGGCGGGCCCTTTTTGACCCTGTTCGATCTCGAATTCCACAACCTGACCTTCCTCTAGGCTTTTAAAACTATTGCCTTGAATAGCCGAGAAGTGTACAAAAACATCTTTAGAGCCATCCGCGGGGGCAATGAAACCAAAGCCTTTTTCTGCGTTGAACCATTTAACTTGACCTTTCATTCTAGCCATATTTTGACCTCTAGGGAATTGCGATTAAGATCACCCTGCGATCGCCAATTTCCGAGAGGGATCGCACTGGGGAATTATCTCAGGAAAGACCGTGATCAGGTCTTAGATAGCAGTCACATTAACTGCGGAGGGGCCTTTTTGACCCTGTTCGATCTCGAATTCCACACGCTGGCCTTCAGCTAGAGTTTTAAACCCACTGCCTGCAATAGCCGAGTGGTGTACGAAAATATCTTTAGAGCCATCCACGGGGGTAATGAAACCAAAGCCTTTCGACTCGTTGAACCATTTGACCTGACCTGTAATTTTAGCCATGTTTTACCTTCTAGGGAAATAAAATTAACCTCAAACCATTATTCTATAAGAGTTTGATTGAAATTTTTGGATATATTGATTAGTTTAGCTTACTTAAGGATCAAATTGCGACAAATAAAAAAGGTTTGACTGATAAAATCATCCGATCCAATTCAGATCGATTGTGTTCAAGAAGATCATGCCCCCATAATTCATTCCTGTTGTTGGCGCAATCTTCTGCCAGAGCTTCTCCGATCCCTTCAAAACTCTTATTAGTAACCCTCCTGAGCATCTCTGGGTTAGATTGTACTCCCAGAATAAAGACTCTAGCTTTAATATCATCTGGAATATGGTTGTGCACATAACTGAATCGATCCTCCCGCCGATCAAAATCAATCAGCAAAACAATCATACTCCTTGTAAATTTTCGCATTTCATCGACATAAACTTCTTTAAATTTCTTAACAACTTTTCCCCAACCACCAGCAGGTCTATCAACTTGAATAGCACGTTCATTAACGTTTAAATTATCAATAAATCCGTTAGCAATCCTTTCATTAGCACGGTCTTCCGGCAACACAATAAGATGCGGTTGATACCTTTTTATATTCATAGCTCTATATCTCCACGAATTAAGGTATCTACAAGAAGCTCGGGTGTAATAGATATATCACTGAGCAATCTGACCAAAGTTGGCTCCAAGTGACTTTTACGATCTAGTACAAAGATATTTTCCTCTGAAAATTTTCGGATTGCTTCTTCATTATGCGAAGTCACTAAAATTTGTCCATTATTCTTAAATGAGCGTCGTAATGACATAACAAAATGTCCAACTTCTGATAAAGAAAGATAGTTATCAGGCTCGTCCCAGAAGCAAAAAAGTGGGCCATAGAATTTATTAGCAGCTAAAACAAAAGCACAAATGAAAAAGCACTTTTCGCCATCAGATAAATCTTGAAAATCAACACTCAGATTCGCATTATTGGCTTCAAATCGGACAATCATACTTTTGGTGTCTTTGCCAATTTGTTCATTCAAAAAATCCTGAATGTCGGGAATAACTTCTCGGAGATATTTGTCAACTTGTGTATAGGCTGCTGGATAGCGACTCAGTAACCCAGAAAACCACTCTCCAAAGTTTGAACCATCTCGCTTGGGCTGTAAACTTTCGCCGTTAGAATCTCCCGTCATTAGACTAGGAATGGGAGCTAAAATAATCATTCTAGCCAGCCACGTCTTAAAAATCCTAAGCGGATCTGTTTCTGATTGCTCCTGAATAATAGGAAGGGCAACTAAATGCCAATCTACTAGAAATTGAGCTTCACGATTTTGTGAACTGGTGTAAAGAGTAACTTGGGCTCCTTGGCGAGAATAAATTGGAGATCCTGAAACTAGCAATTGCTCCTCAAAAACCCTAAGCTCTTTAAATCTTTCTGGTAACTCCAAAGCCAGAACATATTTGTATAATTTTTCATTTAATAATACTTCTATTTCAAATCTGATCGGAACATCTGATCTGCCACGAGCAAAATCTTTGGGACTAATCAGCTTCATCTTTTCAAGTTCACCCATTCTATTGACACCTCGACCAATTGTCTGAAGTATCTCTAATGCACGGGAAATAGTTGATTTACCCGAACCATTTTTTCCAATCAAGAGGACAGATGACATCCCTTTTATGATCAGTTCAAAGTTTTCTAAGCATTTGAAGTTATGGACATATAGCCTTTGAATCATTGTAAAATCACTCCACAGTATCCACAAAAATTTCAACTATACCGACGTAATCCCCCTTTCTGTATCAATCCTACATTAATTAACGGGTTGCACCCAGATATAGTTACAATAGGGGCAGTATATTGATGATTATTTTTATCCTTTATTGATCAGCACAAACGATGCAACCGACCGATCCGACAAAATTTACAGATAAAGCCTGGGAAGCCGTGGTTAAATCCCAAGATGTGGCGCGTCGTTTTCAAAATCAGAATTTAGAAGTCGAACATCTGATCACCGCCCTGCTAGAACAAAATGGACTCGCCACCAGCCTCCTGAGTCGGGCCGGAGTAGATACGGATATTTTTAGCCAACAGTTGGAAGCCTTTACCAAACGTCAACCCAAGGTTGGACGCATTGAACATTTATATTTAGGACAGAGCTTAGATTTATTATTAGATCAAGCCGAAGCAGACCGTCAAGCCCTACAGGATGGTTTTATCTCCGTAGAACATTTAATCCTCGCCTTCTGCGAAGATGACCGCATTGGTCGGAAACTCCTGGCCGGAGAAGCCCCCACCAGCCAACGCCCCGGACGTCCGGGTTATGATCGTCCTGGACGTTCTCTCTCCCTGCGTCCGAAATTAGAGGAAGCCATTAAAGCCATTCGGGGCACTTCCAAAGTCGAAACCCAAAGCCCAGAAACCAGTTATGAAGCCTTAAAAAAATATGGTAAAGACTTAACAGAACTCGCCAAAGCCGGAAAACTTGATCCGGTAATTGGTCGGGATGAAGAAGTGCGTCGGGTGGTGAGTTGTTTATCTCGCAGAACTAAAAATAATCCGGTTTTAATTGGCGAACCCGGAGTCGGAAAAACGGCGATCGCCGAAGGTTTAGCTCAAAGAATTGTGAATGGAGATGTACCAGAATCCTTAAAAAATCGCCAGTTAATTTCCTTAGATATGGGGAGTTTAATTGCTGGAGCCAAATATCGGGGAGAATTTGAAGAAAGATTGCGATCAGTATTAAGAGAAGTTACCCATTCCCAAGGACAAATTGTTTTATTTATTGATGAATTGCATACGGTGGTTGGGGCGGGTTCCGGTGGCGCTTCGTCGGGAATGGATGCCAGTAATTTACTCAAACCCATGTTGGCCCGGGGAGAATTGCGTTGTATTGGCGCTTCCACTGTTGACGAATATCGTAAACATATTGAAAAAGATCCGGCCCTAGAAAGACGGTTTCAACAAGTTTATGTCGATCAACCTTCTCCAGAAGATACTATCTCAATTTTAAGAGGATTAAAAGACCGTTATGAGCGCCATCATGGGGTAAAAATTACTGATAGTGCCTTGGTGGCGGCGGCGATGTTATCGAGTCGTTATATTAGCGATCGCTTTCTACCAGATAAAGCCATTGATGTTGTCGATGAAGCCGCCGCCCAATTGAAAATGGAAATCACCTCAAAACCCGTGGAATTAGAACAAATTGATCGGCGGGTAATGCAGTTAGAAATGGAAAAATTATCCATAGAAGGAGAAAGTTTAGGGACAGGAGAAAGTAACCGCCGAAATGATGTCGGGGTAGTGATTCGTTTAGGCAAAATTAAGGAAGAAATCGAGAGTTTAAAAACTAAACAAGAACAACTTGCTTCCCAATGGCAAGGGGAAAAACAACTCTTAGATAGTATTAATAAACTTAAGGAAGATGAAGAAGAATTAAGGGTACAAATTGAACAGGCAGAACGGGCCTATGATTTAAACAAAGCCGCCCAATTAAAGTATGGTCAATTGGAAATATTACATCAAGAACGCGAAGGCAAAGAAGCGGAATTAGTTAAGTTCCAATCCGAGGGTTCTTCGATGTTGCGTGAGGAGGTCACGGAGGCCGATATCGCGGGTATTATTGCTAAATGGACGGGGATACCTGTTAACCGTTTATTGGAGTCAGAACGGCAAAAATTACTGCGCTTAGAGAGTCATTTACATCAACGGGTAATCGGACAACAGGAGGCAGTGGCGTCGGTTTCTGCTGCGATTAGAAGGGCGCGGGCGGGGATGAAAGATCCCGGGCGTCCGATTGGATCTTTCCTGTTTATGGGGCCAACGGGGGTGGGAAAAACTGAGTTAGCGAAGGCGTTGGCGGAGTTTTTATTTGATAGTGAGGAGTCGATTATTCGGATTGATATGTCTGAATATATGGAAAAACACGCGGTTTCTCGGTTAGTGGGGGCGCCTCCGGGCTATGTGGGGTATGACGAGGGGGGTCAACTATCGGAAGCGGTGCGTCGCCATCCCTATTCGGTGATTTTATTTGATGAAGTAGAAAAAGCCCATCCCGATGTGTTTAATATTTTATTACAAGTATTAGATGATGGTCGAATTACCGACTCCCAAGGTAGGACGGTGGATTTTAGAAATACTGTTATTGTGATGACCAGTAATATTGGGGGAGAACATATTTTAGATGTGGCGGGGGATGAGTCCCGTTATGGGGAAATGGAGAAGCGAGTGATGACAGCTTTGCGATCGCATTTTCGCCCAGAATTTTTAAATCGGGTGGATGATACTATTCTATTCCATCCGTTAAGTAAAGGGGAATTACGGTATATTGTGGCGATTCAAGTTAAACGAATTCAAAGGTTATTATCAGATCAAAAAATATCCATTGAATTATCTCCAGCAACCCTAGATTATTTAGCGGATATTGGTTATGATCCGGTCTATGGTGCTAGACCGTTAAAACGTGCAATTCAACGGGAAGTAGAAAACCATATTGCCAATTTATTATTAGAACAAAAATTCATAACAGGAGATACGATTTATGTTGATCATGTAGATGAAAAATTAGTATTTAATCATCAACCTTTAATTCCCAAACCGAAAGAAGAACCGTTAATTATGAATGTTCAACCGATGAGAAAAACCATATCTGATCCGTTGGAAATGGATGTTCAACCCGTGATATTAACCACATCTAAAACAGTAGAGGGGGATGATATTATTACCGTTGAAACCGTAAAAGATGAATAGATATTGATCGAATAGTAAGGAACATTTGCTTTACCGTCTCTTACTATTCAACTAAGCTATAATAAAAACAGGAAATTTTAATCCCTATCAATTCTATGGTTGATATTACTATCGCGATTCCTACCTATAATGGGGCGACCCGTTTACCTGCGGTTTTAGAGAAATTGCAACTGCAAACTGGAACAGAAAAAATTAAATGGGAAATTATAATTATTGATAATAATAGTACGGATAATACCGCAAAAATAGTTAAAAATTATCAACAAAATTGGTTAGATAATGTTCCTTTAAAATACTCTTTAGAAACACAACAAGGGGCAGCTTTCGCCCGAAAACGAGCAATTAAAGAGTCGGAATCTTTATTAATTGGCTTTTTGGATGATGATACCTTACCCGCTTTAGATTGGGTAGAAAAAGCCTATAAATTTGCTCAAGAACATCCTCAAGCTGGGGCATTTGGCAGTCAAATTCATGGAGTTTATGAAGTAGAACCCCCGGCTAATTTTAATCGCATTTCCAGTTTTTTTGCTATTACAGAACGGGGGAAAACACCCCATTTATATGAACCCAAAATCAAGATGTTACCGCCTTCTGCGGGGTTGGTAGTGCGTCGTCAAGTTTGGCTAGAAAATGTACCAGAAAAAACCTTTTTAAGTGGGCGTTCTAGTCAATCTATTTTGAATAGTGAAGATTTAGAAGCGATTATGTATATTCAAAATACTGGGTGGGAAATTTGGTATAATTCGGAAATGCACCTCTATCATCAAATTCCCAAACAACGGTTAGAACGGGATTATTTATTATTTTTGATGCGAAGTACGGGGTTAGCAAGGCATCATATTCGGATGTTACGGTTAAAACCTTGGCAACGGCCGTTATTATTTCCTGTGGGGTTAGCCAATGATATTAGAAAGGCGATCGCTTACTATCTCAAACATCGACAAGAATTAAAAACCGATGTGGTTGCAGCCTGTGAAATGGAATTTTTAAAAAGTAGTGTGATCAGTCCTTTTTATTTGTGGAAAACATCTTATTTGAAAAAATTATGATCAATTTTAGCGTTGTTATTCCCACCTATAATGGTGCTAGTCGGGTTGCCGATGTTTTAGAGAAATTGCGATCGCAAACCGGAACAGAAAATATCACTTGGGAAATTATTGTTGTTGATAATAATAGTAGTGATCAAACGGCTGATATAGTTAAGAATATCATGGCATCTTGGCAGGAAGTTTTCCCGCTAAAGTATGTATTTGAAGGTAAACAGGGTATTGCTTTTGCACGACAAAAAGGAGTAGAAGAAAGTCAAGGAGAGTTGATTGGATTTTTAGATGATGATAATTTCCCTAATTCAGATTGGGTTTTACAAGCCTATTTATTTGGTAAAGAACATCCTCAAGCCGGAAGTTATGGGGGTCAGATTCATGGTATTTATGAAGTTCAACCTCCTGATAATTTTAAACGTATTGAACATTTATTATTAGCAATTCGAGAAAGTGGGGATCAACCCTTTTTATTTTGTCCAGAACAATTAAAATTACCATCAGGTGCGGGGTTAGTTATTCGTCGAGAGGCTTGGTTTAATCATTTTATTCCTGAGTTAGTTGATACAGGTCGAGGGGATAATGATTATGAAATATCGATTCATTTTTATAATCAAGGTTGGGAAATTTGGTATAATCATAAGATGCACATAAACCATTATATTCCCCGTGAACGGTTAGAAAGAAAATATTTATTAAGTTTAGCAGAGCGCTATGGGTTATCTACCTTTAAGTTTCGAGCAATGCTGGCAAAAAATGGGCAGAAACCCATGATTGCTGTGAGAGTATTTTTAGGAAGTATGAAACGAGTGATGCAACATTTGTTAAAATATAGACATCATGTTAATACTAATCTAGTCACAGCCTGTGAATTAAGATTTTTTTGCAAAAGTGCCTTGAGTCCTTATTATACTTTAGCCCATTATTTACTTAATAAAAAATAATATTATGAATTTAATTTCTGTGATCATTCCTGTTTATAATGGAGAAAAAACGATCAAAGAGACTATTTTATCTGTTCTTAATCAAACCTTTGAAAATTGGGAATTAATCATAATTAATGACGGTTCTACTGATTCCACAATCGAAATCATTGCTCAAATACAAAACACTAAAATTCGAGTATTTAATTGTGAGAATGCCGGTTTAGCTAAAAGTAGAAACCGAGGTATTGATCATTCTCAAGGTGAATATATTTCTTTTCTGGATGCCGATGATTTGTGGACTCCAGACAAATTAGAAGCACAGTTTCAAGCGTTACAAGAGAATCCTGAAGCAATGGTTGCTTACAGTTGGACAGACTATATTGATCAGTCAAGCCAATTTTTGCATTCTGGCAGACATATTACAATTAATGGGAATATTTATCAACATTTATTAGTAAATAATTTTTTAGAAAATGGTTCTAACCCGTTAATTCGTAAACAAGCTTTAAATCAGGTGGGAAAGTTTGATACATCTTTAAAAGCAGGAGAAGATTGGGATATGTGGCTGAGATTAGCAGTGCATTATCAATTTGTAGCGGTTCCACTCCCTCAGATTTTATATCGTGTTTCTGCTGATTCAATGTCCTCTCAAATTAAAAATCAAGAAATAGAATGTTTAAAAGTTATAGAAAAAGCTTTTAAATCGGCTCCTGAATC